>NZ_CAXUNP010000020.1:0-69493 GCF_964252635.1 uncultured Jatrophihabitans sp. | reverse complement strand
CGCCACGATGGGGCTGCCGATGTCGACGCTGCGCTCGGCCATGAGCAGCACGGCCATCACGGCCAGCACCAGGATCGTGCCCTGGATGAACAGCCCCGCCGGGTCGACGGCCAGCGCGCCGGCGAAGGAGCTGTTCGTGCCCTTCGGCGACGGCGTGGTGATCGACGTGCCGTGCAGCAGCGCGACCGCGATCACCGAGGCGACCAGGCCGGCGATGGCGATGCCCACCTGCACGGCGAACCGCTCGGCCCGCGGGACGACGACCTCGGCGAGCACGCCGAGCAGCGCGGCGCCCAGCACGATGAAGATCGGCGAGAGCGCGCCGTAGGCGACCGACGGCGTGGTGATGTGCTCGACCGGCGCGGCCAGCAAGGTGGTGCTCATTTCCCGTTCGCCCCTGTCTTGGATCCAGATTCGCCGAGCTTGGGCGCCGGGTCGGTCTTGTGGACGTTGTGCAGCGTGGCCCGCACCGCCGGGTTGATCACGTCGATCACCGGCTTCGGGTACACGCCGAGGAAGATGATGATCGCGATCAACGGGGCGACGGAGAAGATCTCCCGCGCGTTGAGGTCACGGAACTTCGACACCCGCTCGGCCGTCGGCCCCTGGAACGTGCGCTGGTACAGGTACAGCACGTAGATCGCGGCCAGGATGATGCCGGTGGTCGCCACGATCGCGAAGCCCTTGTAGCGGGTGAACGTGCCCACGAGCACGAGGAACTCGCTGACGAACGTGCTCATGCCCGGCAGGGCCAGCGCGGACAGCCCGGTGAGCAGGAACAGCCCGGCCAGGATCGGCGTCACCTTCGCGGCGCCGCCGTAGTCGTCGACGTTGCGGCTCTTGCCGCGGGCGATGAGCAGGCCGACGACGATGAACAGCGCACCCGTCGAGAAGCCGTGGTTGACCATGTAGAGCACGGCACCGGTGCCGCCCTGCGTGGTGAACGCGAAGATCCCCAGCCCGATGAAACCGAAGTGGGCCACCGACGTGTACGCGACGAGGCGCTTCATGTCACGCTGCCCGATCGCGAGGAACGCGGCGTACAGGATGCCGATCACCGACAGCACGAGGATCGGGACCGCGAAGTAGCGCGAGGCGTCCGGGAACAGCGGCAGGCAGTAACGCAGGAACCCGAACGTGCCCACCTTGTCGAGCACGCCGACGAGCAGGGCCGCGCCGCCGGCCGGGGCCTCCGCGCCGGCGTCCGGCAGCCAGGTGTGGAACGGGATGAGCGGGGCCTTGATCGCGAACGCAATGAAGAAGCCGAGGAACAGCCACTTCTGCGTGGTGTCGTTCGGCAGCGGGTGCGCGATCAGGGTGGTGATCGAGAACGTCTTCGTGGGGCTGGTGATGTAGAGCCCGATCACCGACGCGAGCATCAGCAGGCCGCCGGCGAGGGAGTACAGGAAGAACTTCATCGCTGCGTACTGCCGGCGCGGGCCGCCGAAGCTGCCGATGATGAAGTACATCGGGATGAGCATGGCCTCGAAGAACACGTAGAACAGGAAGACGTCGGTGGCCGTGAAGACGCCGACCATGAAGAACTCGAGCAGCAGGATCAGCCCGAAGTAGTTGCGCACCGAGCGCTTGCGCCGGGGCGCGACCGCCCGGGTGGCCCCGCGGCTGCGCGCGCGCACCCGCGACTGGCGCTCGACGGCAGGGTCCTCCTCCTCGGCGCCGGAGCGGCTGTCGAAGCTGTTCCAGCTGGCCAGGATGACGGCCGGCACCAGCAGCACGGCCATGGTGACCAGGACGAGCGCGATGCCGTCGGCGCCGAACGCGATGTGCGCGCCGAATGCCTTGATCCAGTTGACGCTGAACATGTACTGGAACCGGTCGGCGCCGCGGCCGGTGTCGAAGCGGAACAGCACGACCACCGCGTAGACGGCGACGATCAGCGAGACGCCGAGGCTGACCTGCTTGGCGAGCTTGGCCGTGCCCGGCGAGCTCTCGGGCAGCGCGAAGACCCCCAGGGATCCCACCAGGGGGATCAGCACCAGGATCAGCAGGGTGGGGTCATGCACGGCAGGAATCTCCTCGATTGACGCAGCGAGCGTCGGTCACTGGAACCTCACCGCCAGCAGGACGGCCACGATGGCGACGGTGCCGCCGAGCATGGACAACGCGTAGCTGCGCACGAAGCCGCTCTGGATGCGGCGGAGCCGGCTCGAGCCGCCGCCGAGGCCGGCGGCCATGCCACCGACCACCCCGTCGACGCCGCGGTTGTCGAAGTAGACGAGCGCGCGGGTCAACCACTGGCCGGGACGTTCGAGCACGGCCTCGTTGAAGGCGTCCGCGAACAGGTTGCGCCGTGCGAACGTCGTGACCGGCGAGACGCCGACCGGCTGGGTGGCGGGCACGCGGCGGAAGGCCACCAACCCACCGGCCACACCGAGGGCCACGACGACGAGGGTCAGGATGGTGAGCACCGGCTTGGACACGGTGTGCTCGCCGACCTCGATGGACGGGCCCACCGACGGTGTCAGCCACTCCTGCACCCGGCCGCCGGCGATGAGCAGCCAGCCGCCGGCGAGCGCCAGCACGGCGAGCACGGCCATCGGCAGCCACATGACCGGCGAGGCCTCGTGCGGGTGGACGTCGTCCTCCCAGCGCCGCTTGCCGAAGAAGGTCATGACCAGCGCGCGCGTCATGTAGAACGCGGTGAGGCCGGCACCGAGCAGGGCGATGCTGCCGAGCACGTAGCCCGACGTCCCGCCCTTGTCGAACGCCGACTCGATGATCTTGTCCTTGGTCCAGAAGCCGGTGGCGAACGGGAACCCGATGATGGCCAGGTAGCCGCAGAGGAACACGCCGAAGGTGATGGGCATGACCTTGGCCAGCCCGCCGAAGCGGCGCATGTCGATGCGGTCGTTCATGGCGTGCATGACCGAACCGGCCGACAGGAACAGCGCCGCCTTGAAGAAGCCGTGCCCGACCAGGTGGATGATGCCGATCGCGTACACGCCCTTGCCCAGCCCGACGGCCAGGAACATGTAGCCGATCTGGCTGATCGTCGAGTTGGCCAGCACCTTCTTCAGGTCGTCCTGGCCGCAGCCGGCGATGCAGCCGTACAGCAGCGTGATGGCACCGACGATGGTGACCACGGTGCGCGCCGCCGGGGCGGCGTCGAAGATCGAGGCCGAGCGGGCGATCAGGTACACGCCCGCGGTGACCATGGTCGCGGCGTGGATGAGCGCCGACACCGGGGTCGGGCCCTCCATGGCGTCGGGCAGCCAGGTCTGCAGCGGGAACTGGCCGGACTTGCCGCACGCACCGAGCAGCAGCATCAGCGCGATGGCCGTCGCCACGCCCTTGGAGTAGTTCGCGGACAGGACCGCGTCGAACGACGTGCTGCCGACGTAGGTGAACATCAGCATGATCGCGATGGACAGCCCGACGTCACCGACGCGGTTGGCGAAGAAGGCCTTGTTGCCGGCCGTCGCCGCCGTGCTCCGCGTGTAGTAGTAGGAGATCAGCAGGTAGGACGCGACACCGACACCCTCCCACCCGACGTAGAGCGCCAGGTAGCTGTTGGACAGCACCAGCAGCAGCATCGCGGCGATGAACAGGTTGAAGTAGCCGAAGAACCGCCGACGGCCCGGGTCGTGGGCCATGTAGCCCACCGCGTAGATGTGGATCAGCGAACCGACGCCGGTGATGAGCAGGACGAACACCAGCGCGAGCGGGTCGGTGAGCAACCCGAACTCGACGTGGAACCCGCCCACCGGCACCCAGCTGAAGTAGTTCTTCTCGACGTGCCGGTTGCTCTCGCCCTTGACCGAGAAGAACAGGAACACGGAGAACACGAACAGGGCCACCGGCACCAGGGCACCCAGGTAGGGGGCCCACTTGTCGCCGCGCTTGCCGACCAGCAGCAGCAAGGCCGCCGACACCGCGGGGACCGCGATCAGCAACCAGGCGACCGCCTGGATTCCCGTAGCAGGGTTCACGCCGAAATCATTTCTGAACGTCCCTCAGTACTTCAGGAGGTTCGCGTCGTCGACCGACGCGGACCGGCGGGTTCGGAAGATGGACATGATGATCGCCAGCCCGACGACGACCTCGGCCGCGGCGACGACCATGACGAAGAAGGCCATGATCTGGCCCTGCAGATCGCCGTTGATGCGGGAGAAGGTCACCAGCGAGAGGTTGACGGCGTTGAGCATCAGCTCGACGCACATGAACACGACGATGGCGTTGCGACGCACGAGCACGCCGACCGCCCCGATGGTGAACAGGATGGCCGACAGCACCAGGTAGTAGGACGGGTCCATCGCTATGCCACCGCCTTCGCGCGAGCCGCTCGCGCCGCCGTCTTCGCGCTGGCGCTCATCACTGCCTGACCTCGCTGTCGTCGTAGTCGCCTGCCTCGAGGGCCGCGCGGTCGCCCGGGTACTTCGGGAACTCCTCCGTGCCCACGATCAGCGACTCGTGCGCGACCGACCCGTCCGGCAACAGCGCCGGGGTGCCGACCGAGTTGCCCGTCGAGAGCACGCCCGGGCCCGGCAGCGGCTGCGGCCGGCCGGAGCGGATGCGGTCACGGGCCAGGTTCTTCTGCGACGGCTTGCGGCCCTCACGCTCGATGTGGGCCAGCACCATCGCCCCGACGGCGGCCACGATGAGCAGCGCCGACGTCAGCTCGAACGCGAAGAGGTACTTGGTGAACAGCAGCTCCGCGATGGAGTTGACGTTCGCGCCGTTCGCGTTCGGACCGTCGAGGTTGACCGGCTCCGTCCCGTGCAGCGACTTGCCGATCACCAGCGCGACGAGCAACGCGAAGCCGAGCCCGAACAGCAGGGCGGCCCAGCGTTGCCCGCGTAGCGTCTCGATCAGCGAGTCCGACGCATCGCGCCCGACCAGCATGAGCACGAACAGGAACAGGATCATGATCGCGCCGGTGTAGACGATGATCTGCACCAGACCGAGGAACGGCCCCTGCTCGATCAGGTAGAACGCGCCCAGGCACATCATCGTCGCGACGAGCGACAGCGCCGAGTGCACGGCGTTGCGCAGGACGACCATGCCGATCGCGCCTGCCAGCGAGATCGGGCCGAGGATCCAGAAGGCAATCGCCTCGCCCAGCGGCACGTTGCCGTGCATGAGTGCGCCCGAGGCCAGCGTGATGGTGTCCGCACTAGCCATGAAGGCGGCCCACCTCGACGGCCCGGCCGGTGATCGGCTTGCCCGCGACGTTGGCGGTGCTCTGCGGCTCGCCCTGCTGCAGCGGTGCCTGCACGCCGACCGTGTAGTAGTCGGAGTCCTCGCCGAGACGCATGGCGTGCGGAGGGGCCTCCATGCCGGGAAGCAGCGGCGCCATGAGCTGCTCCTTGGTGTAGATGAGCTCCTGACGGTTGTCCAGCGCCAGCTCGTACTCGTTGCTCATCGTCAGCGACCGCGTGGGGCAGGCCTCGACGCACAGCCCGCAGAAGATGCAGCGCAGGTAGTTGATCTGGTACACCGCGCCGTACCGCTCACCCGGGGAGAAGCGTGCCTCGTCGGTGTTGTCGCCGCCCTCGACGTAGATCGCGTCGGCCGGGCAGGCCCAGGCGCACAGCTCGCATCCGACGCACTTCTCGAGCCCGTCCGGGTGCCGGTTGAGCACGTGCCGGCCGTGGTACCGGACGTCCGGCGGGTGGAAGTCGAACGGGTACTGCTGGGTGTAGACGTGCTTGAACATCGTGCGGAACGTCAGGCCGAAGCCCTTCGCGAAGCCGAGCACGCTGCCCTGCGGCTGCTGCTCGACCGTCATGTGCGAGTTGGCCGGCGACTGCGCGCCCGCCAGCTCGGCACTCGTCGGCTCCGGGGCGGCGTTCTCCCGTGCCGCGATCTCGGAGGCCGCCTGGGCATCCGGTTCCTGGTCAGACATCGGCATCCTCCTTCGTCGTGTTCGTCAGTTCGCCCCGTGGCCGGCGCGCACCCGCGTGGGCGAGCTGGCGCGGCGGCGTGGGCACGTGCAGGTCCAGCGGGGGCACCGGGTAGGTGCGCTCCAGCTGCGCCTCGTCCTCGTCGTCCTCGGCCAGCTCGGCGATCCGGCGGGCCCGAGCACCCTCCCACACCACGAGTCCGGGCACGACGACCAGGAGGACCACGACCGCCAACGGGATGCCCGTGGCGACGAAGGCGTTCTCGCCGCGGTCGCGGAGCACGCGGATGGCGGTGACGGCCAGGATCCACACCAGGTTGACCGGGATGAGGACCTTCCAGCCGAACGCCATGAACTGGTCGTAACGCAGCCGGGGCAAGGTGCCGCGGAGCCACACGAAGACGAAGATGCCGGCGACGACCTTGGCCGTGAACCACAGGATCGGCCACCAGCCGTGGTTCGCTCCGTGCCACAACGAGAGCGGGATCGGCGCCCGCCAGCCGCCGAGGAACAGCGTGGTGGCCAGCGCCGAGACGGTGACCATGTTGATGTACTCGGCGAGGAAGAACATCGCGAACTTGAACGACGAGTACTCGGTGTGGAAGCCACCCACCAGCTCGGACTCGGCCTCGGCCAGGTCGAACGGCGCGCGGTTCGTCTCGCCGACCACCGAGATGAAGTAGATGACGAAGCTGACGATCAGCGGGATGACGTTCCAGAGGTGGTCCTGCTTGGCCACGATGCCGGAGGTCGACATGGTGCCGGAGAACAGGAACACCGCGACCATCGACAGGCCCATGGCGACCTCGTAGGACACCATCTGCGCGGCCGAGCGGAGGCTGCCGAGCAGCGGGTAGGTCGAGCCCGACGCCCATCCCGAGAGCACGACGCCGTAGACGCCGAGGCTGGAGCAGGCGAAGACCACGAGCACGCCGACCGGCAGGTCGGTGAGCTGCAGCGGCGTGTGGTGGCCGAACATGCTGACCTCGGGCCCGAACGGGATGACCGAGAACGCGAGGAACGCGGGCACCGCCGAGATGATCGGGGCCAGGAAGTACACCGGCTTGTCGACCAGGACCGGGATGATCTCTTCCTTGAAGGCCAGCTTGACGCCGTCGGCGAGCGACTGCAGCACGCCCCACGGGCCGGTGCGGTTCGGGCCGATGCGGTTCTGCATCCGGCCCACGACCTTGCGCTCGAAGACGATCGAGAACAGCGTCATGACGACGAGGAAGACGAAGACGCCGAGCATCTTGATGAGGTCGATCCAGAACGGGTTGTCGCCGAACCCGGGCAGGTTCTGCGACACCGCCAACGTGCTGCTCACAGCGTGTTCCCCTCGGTGTCGCCGACGACCGGCGGGGCGGCCGGGTTGGTCAGGGTGACCACGTCACCGAAGGCGGCGCCGAGCGTCGCCCGCACCGGGTGCCCGTGCGGGTTGGTCGGGGCCCACACGGTGCCGTCGGCCATGGGCACGATCTCGACGGGCAGCACGAGCGCGCCCGCCTCGGTGGACACCGCGACGGCGCCCCCCTCGACGACGCCGAGCTCGAGCGCAGTCGCGGGGCTGATACGCGCCACCGCAGGCTTCGCCGTGCCGGCGAGGTAGTCGTCGCCGTCCTGCATGCGACCGGCGTCGATGACCTCGGCCCACGTCGAGAGCCGATAGGTGCCGGGCTCCGGCGCCTGCCCGGCCACGGACGGGGCGACGGGACGCGTGGCCGCGGCACCCAGGCCCAGCAGCTCGTCGCGAGCGGCCTGGACCGAGTTCAGGCGCAGGTCGACGTCGAGCTCGTCGGCGAGCGCGTTGAGCACCCGGCCGTCGGACAGCGCGCCGGTGCCGGCGATGGTCAGCTCGAAGGGCCGGCGACGGCCCTCCCAGGTGACGTAGCGCCCGGACTTCTCGGGCTGTGGCGCGACGGGCAGCACGACGTCGGCGTGCTCGGTGACGGCACTGTGCCGCACCTCAAGGCTGACGACGAAGCCGGCGCGTTCGAGGGCGCGGTGGGCCAGCGCCGGGTCGGCGGTGTCGTCGGGGTCCACTCCCCCGACGACGAGCGCGGTCAGCGAGCCGTCCGCGGTCGCGGCCAGGATGGCGTCGACGTCGCGGCCGGCGTGGGTCGGGATGTCGCCCCACACGGCCTCGACCTCGGCACGCGCCGTGACGTCGGCGAGCGGGCGGCCACCGGGCAGCAGGGTGGGCAGCGCACCGGCGTCGATCGCCCCGCGCTCACCCGCACGGCGCGGGATCCACACGAGCCGGGCGCCGGTCTCGGCGGCCAGCGCCGCGGCAGCGCTCAACGCGCCGGGCGAGGTTGCCAGACGCTCGCCGACGACGATGAGCGAACCCTCGCCGCCCAGCGCACCGAGCACCGGACCGGGCAGGCTGTCGAGCGTCGCAGCCTCCGCGCCGGGGACGGTGGGCAGCAACTGCCCGTCGAGCTTGGCCAGCCCGCGGGAGCCGACGGCGGCGACGGAGAAGACCTTGGTCTTGCCGACCCGGGTCGCCTTGCGCAGCCGCAGGAAGACGATCGGCGACTCCTCCTCGGGCTCAAAGCCGACGAACAGGACGGCCGGGGCGGCCTCGAGGGAGGCGTAGGAGACGTGCTCGGGGCCGCGGCCCGCGACCGACGAGGCCAGGAACGCCAGCTCCTCGTCCGACACCGGGCGGGTGCGGGCGTCGATGTCGTTGGTACCGAGCGCGACGCGGGCGAACTTGGCGTAGCTGTAGGCGTCCTCCTCGGTGAGGCGGCCGCCGGGCAGCACCCCAACCCCGCCGCGGTCGACGGCCTCGGCGAGGCCCTGGGCCGCGCGCTCGAGCGCCTCGGGCCAGCTGGCCTCGACCAGTGCGCCGTCGGCGTTGCGGACCATCGGGGTGAGGAGGCGGTCGGGCTGGACGGCGTACTGGAACGCCCACCGGCCCTTGTCGCAGTTCCACTCCTCGTTGACGTCCGGGTCGCTGCCGGCGAGGCGGCGGGTGACCTTGCCGCGGCGCCAGTCGGTGCGCTGCGCGCAGCCCGACGAGCAGTGCTCGCAGACCGAGTCCGTCGACAGCAGGTCGAACGGGCGGGCGCGGAACCTGTACGACGCGCTGGTCAGCGCACCCACGGGGCAGATCTGGACGGTGTTGCCGGAGAAGTAGGACTGGAACGGCTGCTCGTCGCTGGTGCCGATCTGCTGCTGTGCACCGCGCTCGAGCAGCTCGATGAACGGGTCACCGGCGATCTGCAGCGAGAAGCGGGTGCAGCGCTGGCACAGCACGCAACGCTCACGGTCGAGCAGCACGTTGCTGGAGATCGCGACCGGCTTGGGGAAGGTGCGCTTGGTCTCGACGAAGCGCGACTCGGCGCGGCCGTTGCTCATGGCCTGGTTCTGCAGCGGGCACTCGCCGCCCTTGTCGCAGATCGGGCAGTCGAGCGGGTGGTTGATGAGCAGCAGCTCCATGACGCCCTGCTGGGCCTTGTCGGCCACCACCGACGTCAGCTGGGTCTTGACGACCATGCCGGGCATGACGGTCGTGGTGCAGCTCGCCGCCGGCTTGGGCATGCCGCGGCCGTTGCCCATGTCGGTCACCTCGACCAGGCACTGGCGGCAGGCGCCGGCCGGGTCGAGCAGCGGGTGGTCGCAGAACCGCGGGATGGAGATGCCGAGCTGCTCGGCCACGCGGATCAGCAACGTGCCCTTGGGTACGGAAGCCTCGATGCCGTCGATGGTGACGGTGACGAGGTCCTCCTTCGGCGGTGCCTGTGTCATCTCTCGCTCCGCAAGCGTCGCTCGGTTGTCATGCGGTGGCCCCTGCCAGCTCGCGGTTCCGGTCGCCCATGTCTCCGGAGAAGGGACAGCCATGGCCCTCGACGTGGGCCAAGTACTCGTCGCGGAAGTACTTGATCGAGCTCGACACCGGGCTGGTGGCACCGTCGCCGAGCGCGCAGAACGAGCGCCCGAGGATGTTGTCCGAGAGGTCCAGCAGCGTCTGCAGGTCCTCCTCGGTGCCGTGGCCGTGCTCGAGTCGCTCGTAGATGCCGACGTACCAGTACGTGCCCTCGCGGCACGGCGTGCACTTGCCACAGGACTCGTGCTCGTAGAACTCGCTCCACTTCAAGGTGGCGCGCACGACACAGTCGTCCTCGTCGAAGATCATCAGAGCCGACGTGCCGTTCATCGAGCCCGCCTTGACCGCGGCGTCGAAGTCCAGCGGGACGTCGAGGTGCTCGGCGGTCAGCATGGGCGTCGACGAGCCGCCGGGCGTCCAGAACTTGACCTCCTTGCCGCGGGCCATGCCGCCGGCGAGCTCGATGAGCTCGCGCAGCGTGGTGCCCATCGGTGCCTCGTACTGGCCGGGGTTCTTGACGCGGCCGGACAGCGAGTAGATGCACGGCCCGGGCGAGCCCTCGGGGCCCATCTTCTTGAACCAGTCGGCGCCGCCCAGCACGATGTAGGGCACGCTCGCCAGGCTGCCGGCGTTGTTGACGACCGTCGGGGCGTCGTAGAGCCCGTTCGTGGCCGGGAACGGCGGCTTGAGGCGCGGCTGCCCACGACGGCCCTCGAGCGAGTCGAGCAGCGCCGTCTCCTCGCCACAGATGTAGGCGCCGGCGCCGCCGTGCACGGTGACCCGGCAGCCGAAGCCCGAACCCAGGATGTTCTCGCCGATGTAGCCGGCGGCCTCTGCCTCGGCGACCGCGGCGGTGACGCGGCGGATGGCGTGGATGGCCTCGCCGCGGATGTAGATGAAGGCGTGCTCGGCGCGCACCGCGTAGCAGGCGATGATGATGCCCTCGATCATGCTGTGCGGGTCGTTCATCATCAGCGGCACGTCGCGGCAGGTGCCCGGCTCGCTCTCGTCGGCGTTGACGACGACGTAGTGCGGCTTGGGGTCCTCGCCCGGCTTGGCCTGCGGGATGAACTGCCACTTCATGCCGGTGGGGAAGCCCGCGCCGCCGCGGCCGCGCAGGTTCGAGTCCTTGACCATGGCGATGAGGTCGTCGGGCGCCATGGTGAGCGCCTTGCGCAGCCCGGCGTACCCGTCGAGGCGTTCGTAGTTGGCGATCTTCCACGGCTGGTCGGTGCCGAACCGCTTCGTCAAAACCGGTGTCAGGGTGGTGGACATCAGTCCTCCTTCTCAGCGCCGGGTTCGGTGGTGTTGGCCGTGTCGGATTCAGCCGTTTCCATCGGGGCGTCGTTCTGGCTCGGGCCTTGCCCGGCGGTGGTGCGCGCGGCGGTCTCGGCGTCCTCGCCGGTGCGCGCGCTGCTGTCGTCGACCGCGTAGGACGGCGCGGTGTCGCCGCGCTGCACGGCCAGCGTGACGCCGGCCTCGGTGGACGGACCGGTGGCGGCCGCTTCGAGCGCGTAGTCCTCGGGTGCGAAGAAACCGGCGATCTGGCGCTCGGCCTGCTTGAACGAGCACAGCGGCGCGCCGCGGGTGGGCAGCGGGCGCTCGCCGTCGGCCAGCCTGTCCAGCAGCTGGTTCACCGACTCGACCGTCTGGTTGTCGAAGAACTCGTAGTTGACGGTGACGACCGGCGCGTAGTCGCACGCCGCGATGCACTCGGCGCGCTCGATCGTGAACCGGCCATCGTCGGTGGTCTCGTTGTTGCCCACGCCGAGCGTCTCGCTGACGGCGGCGAAGATCTCGTCGCCGCCGAGCAGGGCGCACAGGGTGTTGGTGCAGACGCTGACCAGGTACTCACCGGTCGGCGTGCGCTTGTACATCGTGTAGAACGTCACGACCGCCGACACCTGGGCCTTGGTGAGCCCCAGGACGTCGGAGCAGAAGGCGATGCCGTCGGATGTCACGTACCCCTGCTCGGACTGCACCAGGTGCAGCATCGGCAGCAATGCCGAACGGGCCTGGCCCTCGGGGTAGCGCGCGATCAGGTTCGCCGCGTCACGCCGGACCTGCTCGCTGAACACGTTCGGGTCACCCGGACGATCGAGGTTGATGACGCTGGTGCGGAAGCTGCTGCGTCCGGCGTCGGCGTTGGTCGGCAGCGCGCCGCCGGTACCGAACGTGCTCATCGATCCACTCCCCCCATCACGGGGTCGATCGAGCCGACCGCGGCGATGACGTCGGAGATCATGCCCCCGACCGACAGCGCCGCGGTGGCCTGCAGGTTCACGAAGGAGGGCTCACGCAGGTGCACGCGGTACGGGCGGGTGCCGCCGTCGCTGACGACGTGCGCGCCGAGCTCGCCGCGCGGCGACTCGACGGCGGAGTACACCTGGCCGGCCGGCACCCGGAAGCCCTCGGTGACGAGCTTGAAGTGGTGGATCAGCGACTCCATGGACGAGGTCATGATCCGCTGCACGTGCTCGAGGGAGTTGCCCATGCCGTCGGGGCCGATCGACAGCTTGGCCGGCCACGCGATCTTCGGGTCGTCGACCCACACCGGGCCGGGCTCGAGCCGGTCCAGCACCTGGGCGATGATCTTGACCGACTCGGCCATCTCGTCGACGCGGACCAGGAAGCGCGAGAAGCAGTCGCCGCCCTCCTGCGTCGGGACGTCGAAGTCGAAGTTCTCGTAACCCATGTACGGCTCCGTCTTGCGCAGGTCCCAGGGCAGGCCGGCGGCCCGCAGCATCGGCCCGGTGATGCCGAGCGACATGCACCCCTCGACACCGAGCCAGCCGACGCCCTTGAGCCGGTTCACCCAGATGGGCTGGTCGCTGAGCAGACCGCGCAGCCCGGTGATCTCGCCGCTGATGTCCTCGATCCACTGGCGCAGGCGCGGGACCGCGTTCTCGGGCAGGTCCTGCGCGACGCCGCCGGGGCGCACGTAGGCGTGGTTCATGCGCAGGCCGCTGATCATCTCGAGCATGTCGAGGCAGCGCTCGCGGGCACGCAGGCCGTTGGTCATGGCCGTCAGCGCACCCATCTCCATACCGCCGGTGGCCAGTGCCACCCAGTGCGAGGAGACGCGGTTGAGCTCCATCATCAGCACCCGGATGAGCCGGGCACGCTCGGGCACCTCGACGCCGAGCAGCTTCTCGACACCGAGGCAGTAGACGGTCTCGTTGAAGATCGGCGAGAGGTAGTCGGCGCGGGTCAGGAAGGTGACACCCTGCGTCCACGTCCGGAACTCGGTGTTCTTCTCGATCCCGGTGTGCAGATAGCCGATGACGGTGCGCAGGTCGGTGACCGTCTCGCCCTCGAGCTCGACGACCAGCCGCAGCACGCCGTGCGTCGAAGGGTGCTGCGGGCCCATGTTGAGCACGAGGCGCTCGTCGTGGATCGGGTCGGCGCCCGCGAAGACCTGGTCCCAGTCGCCACCGGTGAGGTTGAAGACGCGCCCCTCGGTGGTGGTCCGGGACGGTGCGTACGGGTTCTCCACGTTCGTCATTTATAAGCCCTCCGCTCGTCGGCCGGCGGGATCGCGGCGCCCTTGTACTGGACGGGGATTCCTCCCAGCGGGTAGTCCTTGCGCTGCGGGTGGCCGTCCCAGTCGTCGGGCATGAGGATGCGGGTGAGCGCGGGGTGGCCGTCGTAGACGATGCCGAACATGTCGAACGTCTCGCGCTCCTGCCAGTCGGTCGTCGGGTAGACGCCGGTCAGCGACGGCACGTGCGGGTCCTCGACGCTGACCGACACCTCGAGGCGCAGCCGGTAGCGGTAGGTCATCGACGTCAGGTGCGTGACGGAGTGCAGGCGCTTGGTCGAGCCGAGGTAGTCGACTCCCGACACCGACGAGCACAGCTCGAAGCGCAGGTTCTCGTTGTCGCGCAGCGTGCGGGCGACGTCCACCAGGTGCTCGCGCTTGAGGTGCAGGGTCAGCTCGTTGCGGTCGACGACGACCCGGTCGATCGCCTCGGCGGCCTGCGGGTAGGCGTCGTACAGCGCGTCCACGATGTCGTCGAAGTAGCTGCCGTACGGGCGCTCCGTGGCGGGCGCCGTCCACGGCTCGCGGACCAGGCCGCCGAAGCCGGACGTGTCACCGCTGCCCGAGACGCCGAACATGCCGTGGTTCTGCGTGCTGTAAGGGGCGTCGTGCGCCGGGCCGACACCACCGGACCCGGTGCCGATCGTGGCGGGCGATGCGCTGCCCGCGGACTGCTCCGGCGCCGAGTCGGACGACACGGGGCGCTCTACCGGACCACCCATCGTCTACCGCCCGTACCGGTAGGACGACGGGACCAGCTCGACCTTCTGGTCCGCGAGCTTCTTGGCGCGCTTCGGCCCGAGCGGCTCGTTCATGATCTTGTGGTGCAGCTTGAGGATCGCGTCGATGAGCATCTCCGGCCGCGGCGGGCAGCCGGGCAGGTACATGTCGACGGGCACGACGTGGTCGACGCCCTGCACGATCGCGTAGTTGTTGAACATGCCGCCGGAGCTGGCGCAGACGCCCATCGACAGCACCCACTTGGGCTCGGGCATCTGGTCGTAGATCTGGCGCAGCACCGGGGCCATCTTCTGGCTCACCCGGCCGGCGACGATCATCAGGTCGGCCTGGCGCGGCGAGGCGCGGAAGACCTCCATGCCGAAGCGGGCGGAGTCGAAGCGCGGTCCGCCGAAGCTCATCATCTCGATGGCGCAGCACGCGAGGCCGAACTGCACCGGCCACAGCGAGGACTTGCGCGTCCAGTTGACCAGCTTCTCGACGGACGCGAGCAGCACGCCGTCCGGCAACTTCTCTTCAAGACCCATGGCGGACTCAGTCCCAATCCAGCCCGCCGCGGCGCCAGACATAGGCGTAGGCGACGAACACGGTGACGATAAAGAGGATGATCTCGACCAGCCCGAAGAGCCCGAGCGCCTTGTTCGACACGGCGTACGGGTACAGGAAGATGATCTCGATGTCGAAGACGATGAAGAGCATCGCCGTCAGGAAGTACTTGATCGGAAAGCGCTTGGGCCCCTCGGCTTCGGGGGTTGGTTCGATGCCGCACTCGTAGAAGTCGAGCTTGGCCTTGTTGTAACGCTTCGGGCCCGTGAACGGGGCGATCGTGACGGAGAACCCGGCGAACAGGAACGCGAGCGTGAACAGCAGCACGATCGGCATGTAAGGCGCGAGCATTTAGCGCGGTTCTCCCTTCGTTTTCAAGCGCGCCGACGCGGGCGTCAGCGTTTTCGGCACCGAATCACAGGCTAAACCTGCGCTTCCGGGCGTTCTGGGGTAAGGCATGCCTAACGGACGGCGGGGGTGAGCTTGGTGAGCACGCCGATGACGCGATCCGACAGATCGCGCTCGGTGACTCCGGCGGGGTCGCTGAGGTTGGCCAGCAGTTTGAGCACGAAGCGCATCAGGGCCGGGTGCGGCAGCCCGTGCCGGGTGCAGGCCTGCATCACCTTCGGGTTGCCGATGAGCTTCACGAAGATCCCGCCGAGGCGGTAGTAGGCGCCCCACTCGTCGGCCATCCGCTGCGGGTAGGCCAGCAGGGCCCGCTCGCGGGCGTCGCCGGCGGGCTGCTTGAGTGCGTCGACGGCGGCCTCGGCGGCGAAGCGGCCGGACTCCATCGCGTACGGGATGCCCTCGCCGTTGAACGGGTTGACGCTGCCGCCGGAGTCGCCGACGAGCAGCAGCCCACGCAGGTAGTGCGGGGTGCGGTTGAAGCCCATGGGCAGCGCGGCGCCGCGGGTCGGGCAGACCGCGTTCTCCTCGCGCAGGCCCCACTCCTCCGGGGTGTTGTCGAGCCAGCGGGTCAGCATGGCGCGGTAGTCGGTCTTGCCGAAACCGGCGCTGGAGTTGAGCACGCCCAGCCCGGCGTTGACCGTGCCGTCGCCCATGCCGAAGATCCAGCCGTAGCCGGGCAGCAGGTCGGACTCGTTGGGCTTGCCGTCCCAGAGCTCGAGCCAGGACTCGAGGTAGTCGTCGTTCGTCTTCGGGCTCGTGTAGTAGCGGCGGACGGCGACGCCCAGCGGGCGCTTGTCGTTGCGGTGGACGTCCAGACGCTGGGCGAGCTTGCCGCTGACGCCCTCGCAGGTGAGCACCAGCGGCGCGGTGAAGCGGACCGGGCGCTTGGTGCGGTTGTCCTTGCCCGCGACGCCGACCACGCGGCCGGTGCCGTCGAGGACCGGGTCGGTGACGCTGGTGTTGTCGTAGAGCCGGGCGCCGGCGTTCACGGCCTGCTGCGCCAGCATGGCGTCGAGGTCGGCGCGGGGGCGGACGAGGCCGAAGGGCGGGAACGTCGTGAGCTCGGGCCAGTCCAGGTGCAGTCGCTGGCCGCCGCCGACCACGCGCAGGCCGCGGTTGTGCAGCCAGCCGTTGCTCTCGCTGACGTCGATGCCCATGTCGACCAGGGCCTTGGTGCCGCGCGGGGTCAGGCCGTCGCCGCAGACCTTCTCGCGCGGGAACGTCGTCTTCTCGACCAGCGCGACGTCGAGCCCGGCGGTGGCCAGCCAGTAGGCAGCACTGGACCCGGCCGGGCCGGCCCCGACCACGACGACGTCGGCGGTGTTCGCGTCGTCGGCCTGTTCGGTGGCCGGCTGCGCCGCGACCTGCTCGACGGCCGGTGTGGACATGCGCGCTCCTGGTCTGTGCTGACTGTCCGGTGCCGGGCGGCGGCGAGGTCCGTCCGCGGACTTTGTGAACGCCTTCACGAGCGTTCTCAGCCGAGTGTATGCCTCGACCTGAGGGCTCGTCGCCCTCGCTCTCGTCGTCCTCTCCGACACGCTGGCGCGATTTCCGGCCCGGAGCGCGCCACCGCGTCAGAGAGGTCGATCAGCCCTGTGGACAAGCCGTCGGCACCGGTCTGCGGCGGCACGATCGACGGGTGTTCGAGCTGCCCGACCCCGGCTGGTACCTGGACAACGTCCTGGTGCACGCGCAGCCCGGTAGCGACGCCCGGATCGTCGTGCACGAGACCGATTCGTGGCAGCGGTGGTGGCGGACTCAGCTGGACCGGGCGGCGCACGAGTACCCGGTGCCGGCCGCTCTCGCCGCCGAGCAGGGAACGGTCGTGACCTCACGCCAGCTGGCCGAGGCCGGCGTGGCCCGTCACGTCGTCCGCAGGCTGGTTCGTGACGGTCTTTGGTCAGCGCCGCAACCGGGCATCGTCTCGCTGATCGATCCGTCCGACGACGACCGCTGGGTGCTTGCCCGTCGGCGGTGCGCGATCCGCTGTGCCGGGGCCGCGTTGGCCAACCCGGGGCATGCCGTCAGCAGGCCGGGCGCGGCGGTGCTGCACGGGCTGCCGACGCGTCAGGTGCCGGGCACCGCGTCCTTGACGGCGGCACGTCGGGGCAACGCGCGCCACGGGTCCCGGGTCGCCGCCCTCGAACCGGCCGACGTCACCGAGTGGTTCGGCACCGCCGTCACCACACCGGCGCGGACGTGCGTGGACCTCGCCCGCCACGACCGTCGTGCCGGCCTGATGGCTGCAGACGCCGCGCTCCGTCAAAAGCTGACCACGCGGGCGGAACTCGAGTCGGCGCTGGACTGGGCCCGCGGGTGGTACGGGGTGCGGCAGGCGCGCGAAGTCATCAGGTTTGCCGACCCGCGCGCCGAGTCGCCGTTGGAATCGGTGGTGCGGCTCGCCCTGCACGACAGTGGCTTCCCGCCGCCCGAGCTGCAGTACGAGATCTTCCTGCCCGGACGCCGGTGGCCGCTGCGTGTCGACTTCTGTTGGCCCGAGCACCGGCTCGTCCTCGAGGCCGACGGCCGGACCAAGTACGTCGGGGACGCGAATTGGCGCGAGAAGCAGCGCGAGGCGCTCATCCGGCCCCTCGGGTTCCGTATCGAGCGGGTCATCCAGGCCGACGTCGAGGACACCTGGGCCACGACCAGCGCCTACCTCTGGGCGGCACTCGGCCGCTGTTGACGAGCTCGCGGCCGCTGACGGCGAGCTTCTCTCACGCGGTGGCGCGATTTCGACCAGGAAACCGACCACCGCGTGAGAGAGGCGGATAACGGGACGGCGTCAGGCCGGGGCGGGTTCGCTCGCCGCCGACGCGGTTTCGGGCTCGGACGGCGAACCGGCCGCGGACGGCGAGCCGGGCTCGGACGGCGAGCCGGGCGCGGCGGGTGCCGCCTCGCGCGCGGGGCGCATCAGCACCAACACCGCCACCCCGGCGAGGAGGGCCGCGATCCCGCTGATCACGAAGGCCCACTGCACGCCGCCGACGGCCGCCGCGTGCAGGGCCGAGTCCAGCGCCCCACGTCGCGACACCGGCGCGCGACCCAGCACCGCCCGGGCCTGGCCGCCCGACAGCGCCTTGGCGACCGCACCCGACGACGGCACGCCCCGCCCGGACAGCACGTGCGTCGCCCGCGCGGCGAACACCGTGCCCAGGGTGGCGATGCCGAGCGCGAAGCCGAGCTGGCGTGCCGTGTTGACCGCGCCGGCCGCCATGCCGCCGCGCTCGACCGGGACCGCGCTCATCGCGGCCGAACCCAGCGTCGGCGTCGCCAGCCCGACCCCGAAACCGACGAGCACAAAGCCCGGAATGAGCTCCGGCCACGACGCCGAGCCGTGCACCAGCGCGGCGTTGGCCAGCCCGCCGGCGCCGATGAGCAGCAGGCCGCCGCCGATGATCAGCCCGGTGCGGCCGCCGTGCAGGAACCGCCCGATGCCGGCCGACACCGCGAACGCGGCGATCGACAGCGGCAGGCCGGTGAGGCCAGCCTGGATGGGCGACAGGCCCAGCACCGACTGCAGCCAGATGGACACGTAGGTGAAGGACGTGAACGCAGCGAGGGTCAGCACCAGGCCGGCGAGCAGGACACCGACGAACGAGCGGTTGCGCAGCAGCCCCAGGTCGAGCATCGGCGCGGCCACCCGGGTCTCGACCAGAACGAACGCGAGCAGGAAGACCGGCGCCGCGACGAGCCACGCCCAGCTGCCGACCTCGGCCCAGCCGTCCTCGTTCGATCGGATGAGGCCGTAGGTGAGCGACGCCGCGCTCGCCGTGAACAGCGCCATGCCGGCGACGTCGACCCGCGACGTGACGGTCGCGCTCGCGTCCTTCAGGGCGACCACGCACAGCACGATGGCCAGCACGCTGGCCGGCACGTTGACGAAGAAGATCCAGCGCCACGACGCACCCTCGGTGAGGACCCCGCCGAGGATGGGCCCGACGGCGGCCGACGCGCCGGACACCGCGCCCCACAGGCCGTAGGCGGTGCCGCGGTCGCGCCCGGAGTAGTTGGAGTTCAGCAGCGCGAACGTGGTCGCGAACATGGCCGCGGCCCCGACGCCCTGCACCGTGCGGGCGGCGATGAGCGCGCCGACGTTCGGCGAGACGCCGCACACCATCGACGCCGCCGCGAACAGCGCGAGCCCGGCGACGTAGGCGCGGCGGTGCCCCACCTTGTCGGCGATCGAGCCGGTGCCCAGCACGAGCGCGGCCAGCGAGAGCGCGTACGCGTCGACGACCCACTGCAGCGAGCCGAACGACGTCTTGAGGTCACCGGCGATGTCCGGCAGCGCCACGTTCACGATCGTGACGTCGATGAGGAGCATGAACGTGCCCAGGCAGACCGTGACGAGCGGCAGCCACTTCTTCAGTCCCGTGGTTTCCATGCCCGAAACGATCCCGCGCGGGGGTGACAGCGCAGCAGCTCGCAGCGACGATGTCGGCAGGATCCGCCACAATCGACGTCGTGCTGTCGGAAACCGCCACCGTGGACGAGCTCGACGCCAAGATCATTCGTGGCCTGCAGCTGTCCCCGCGCATCCCGTTCCGCGTCCTGGCCGAGATCCTGCGGGTGTCCGAGCAGACCGCAGCCCGCCGCTACCGGCGCATGCAGAAGGCGGGCATCGTCCGGGTGACGGCGGTGCTCAGTCCCACCGCGCTCCGCCAGAGCAACTGGGTCGTACGGGTGCGGTGCAAGCCGAGCGGGGCGGTGTCGTTGGCCCAGGCCCTCGCCCAGCGCGACGACCTGAGCTGGGTGACGCTCGCCGCCGGCGGGTCCGAGATCCTCTGCGTGCTGCGCTCGCGGACGACGCAGGCGCGCGAGGAACTGCTCATGCAGCGGCTGCCGCGCACCGCCCCGGTGCTCGACATCTCGGCCGCCATGCTGCTGCACCGCTTCATCGGCGCCGGGCGGACCGCCACCGACGACTGGGCCGGACTGGCCGACCTGCTGGACGACGACGAGACGCGCGCCGTACTGGAGACGATGGACCTGCAGCCGCCCGCTGCCGACGCGCGGTACGCCGTCGACGCGGACGACCTGACCCTGGTCGAGCTGCTCACCGCCGACGGGCGCACGTCGTACGCCCGGCTGGCCCAGGGCCTGGGCGTCACCGAGGCCCGGGCGGCGCGGCGACTCCGCGCGCTTGTCGAGGGCGGTGCGCTCTACCTGGACGTCGACGTGTCGGTGGCCGACCTGGGCATGCGGTGCGCCGCGACGCTGTGGCTGTCGGTGACACCGGCCGAGCTCCACCGCGCCGGCGAGGCCCTGGCCCTCACGCCCGAGGTGGCGTTCGCAGGCGCGATCACCGGGCCGCAGAACCTGACCGCCACCGTGGTGTGCCGCGACGTCGAACATCTCTACTCGTTCGTCACCGCCCGGGTGGGCGCGATCGCCGGAGTGCAGAGCCTCGAGGTCGTGCCCGTGCTGCGGCACGTGAAACAGGCCGGGGCGATGGTCGACGGCCATCGCCTCGCGCCGGCCCCGCAATGACTGCCCGGCAGTGACTACCCGGCAGTGACTATCCGGCAGTGACTACTTGACGTCGAGCAGGTCGATGACGAACACCAGCGTCTCGCCCGAGAGGCGGTGACCGCCACCGGCCGGGCCGTAGGCCTTCTCCGGCGGGATGGTCAGCTGGCGGCGGCCGCCGACCTTCATGCCGGGGATGCCCTCCTGCCAGCCCTGGATGAGGCCGCGCAGCGGGAACTCGATCGACTCGCCGCGGTTCCACGAGGCGTCGAACTCCTCGCCCGAGTGGAACTCCACGCCGACGTAGTGCACCTCGACCGTGTCGCCGGGCTTGGCCTCGGCGCCCTCGCCCACGACGATGTCCTCGATCTGGAGGTCCGTCGGGGGCTCGCCGCCCGGGTACTCGATGACTGGTTTGCTCAGGGCCATGGCCCCATCCAACACGACGGACGGCCCGGCGCTAGCGTCGACCGACGTGGACGCCGCCGCAGAAGTCCGTGACGCGCTGCTCGTCGAGCTGGATCCGACCACGCTGTACCGGATCCTGGCGCTGCGGACGGACGTGTTCGTCGTCGAGCAGGACTGCGTGTACGCCGACCTCGACGGCCGCGATCTCGAGCCGGGCGCCCGTCAGCTCTGGCTCGAACGGGACGGCGCCGTGCTGGCCACGTTGCGCCTGCTCGACGACCCCGACGGCACCGCCCGGATCGGGCGCGTCGCCACCGCGAAGCGCGCCCGGGGCCAGGGCCTGGCCGCGCGGCTGATGCAGCGCGCGCTGGAGCTCGCCGGCGAGCGCGCCGTCCTGCTCGACGCGCAGAGCTACCTCGAGCAGTGGTACGCCCGCTTCGGGTTCGTCCGCGACGGCGAGGAGTTCGTCGAGGACGGGATCCCGCACGTCCCGATGCGTCGGGCGGAGTGACGACATGACCCTGGATCCCGTGGCGCTGGGCATGGCGCCGCACCCGGAGGGTGGGTGGTACCGCGAGACGTGGCGGCACCCGCAGCTCGTCGCCACGCCTCGCGGTGAGCGGCCCGTGGCCACCTGCGTCGCGTTCCTGCTCGAGCCCGGCCAGGTGTCGGCGTGGCACCGCGTCCGTTCGCCGGAGCTGTGGCTGTGGCAGGGCGGCGGCCCGGTGGTCGTGACGACCGGCGGCACCCGTGACCACCCCGGTGACACCGCCGACCACGTCCTGCACGAGGGCGGCCAGCATCTCGTCGACGCGGACGAGTGGCAGACCGCCCGCCCGGCCGGGGACGCCACGACGCTCGTCGCCTGCGTGGTCTCCCCCGGCTTCGACTTCGCCGACTTCGAGCTGCTCGACGACGAAGGTCAGCGGCGCTAACGCCCCAGGTAGGCCAGGATGCCCGCGGCGACCGCGGCGGCGATCCGCTCCCGGCCGCTCGCCGACCGCTGCAGCGCGGCGTCGTGGGCATTGCGCATGTTGCCCAGCTCGAGGAACGACGTGGGCGTGGTGGTCAGGTTCAGCCCCGCCAGGTCGGTCCGGTAGTAGTAACCGTCCGAGCCGATGTAGGTCGACGGGACGAGACCGGACGACGCGACGAGCGCACGGTGCAGGTCCTTGCCCAGCGCGGTGGTGCGGGCGACGGTGGCGGCGGACGCGCCCTCGGGACGTCGGCGGTCCTCGTTGACGTGGAACCCGTGCCCGGACGACGGCGCGCCGTCGGCGTGGATGGCCACGGACAACGCGACACCGGGAGCGCTCTCGAGGCGGGCGCGGACGTCGACGCACGGCCCGACGCCGGAGTCGCTGCTGCGCGTCATCCGCACCCGTACACCGTGCGCCTGCAGGATCGTCCGCACGTGCTTGCTGACGTCCCAGGTGAACGCGTGCTCGGGGTAGCCGGAGTTCGTCTCGGTACCGGTCGTGTTGCACGGCTTGTGCTCGCCGTATCCCGCGTACACCGAACGGTTGATCGTCGACAGGTGCGCGGCGTTGCCGCCGTTGTGACCCGGGTCGAGGACGACCAGCGGCGACGCGCTGCTCGGGCCCGCCGTCGCGGCCGATGTCGTCGCCGCGGTGATCAGCCGGGCCTGCTGGGTGACGACCGCTTCGCCGCGGGTGAAGTACAGCGCGTGACCGCCCTCGGACAGCACGGCGACGGCGTACCGGTCGTGGCCCACGAAGCCGGTGCTGTTGATGATCGCGTTGCTCGGGTGGGCGGGGTCGCGGTTGGTGTCCCAGCCGTTCTTGACCCCCGCCGAGGGCTGCGCCGTCGCGAACCCGAACGCGTTCGGCTCGCCGCCGGCCGAGCGCTGTTGGTAGGCGTGCAGGTGCGACGAGAGCCACGGCCACACCGTCGGGTCGGCCTTGAGCTTGGCGTAGAGCTGCACCAGGCCGCGGGCCGTCAGTTGCGTGCTGCCCCAGATGCCCGGCATCGAGGGCGGGCCGCCCAGGCCGGGCACACCGAAGTGCTTCTCGACCCAGGGCTCCAGCCCGTCCTTGCCGACCTGCGGGTACAGCGCCCACGCCGCGTCGTTGTCGGACCGGGTGATCATCGACGCCGCCCGGGTGGCCGTGGTGCCGGTCATTCGGTGCTCGGCGAGCAGCCGCGCGGCGATGAGCACCTTGGCCACCGACGCGCTGGCGAAGCTCTGCGTGGCCACGCCGGCGGTGGTCAAAGCACCGGTCTTCGTGTCAAGAACGGCGACGCCGGAGTACATGCCGTGAGCGTTGGCGTAACGCACTGCTGCGCGGGCGGCGCTGCCCAACCCTCCGGCCCCGGACCCGGCGGCGGACGTCGACGTCGACGCCGTCGAGCGGCGGGGCGCCCGACTCGCCGACGAGGACGCGGACGCAGAAGAGGAGCTCCTGCTCGGCGCTGCGGTCGACGAGGCGGGGACAGACGACGGGGCCGGCGAGGTGCTCTTGTCGCGGTGACGGGCCGTGCTGCCCGAGCTGCAGCCCGCCACGGCCACGACGGCGACGAAGAGCGCCACCACCGCGGCGCGGCACCGAACGGCTGTCACCGCAGGCACGCTACCCGGCGCGTCCCGCGACGGCGGACAAGATCGCCCGGATCAGGGCGTCTCGCGAGCAATCGACGGCCAGGACACGAGAGACGATTCGCCGGTCAGCCGCGGCCCACCCGCGGGTTGCCCGATCGCCAGTCGGGTCGTTCGGGCGGATCCGGCGCGCACGGACGTCAGGGTCACTCCCGCACCGGCCGACGCGTCCGAGAGCAGGAACATCAGTCCGGTTCCGTCCGCGCTGGCGAGGAAACCGCTGCCCGGCGCGTCGATGGCCGGCGCCTCGGCAACGCGTTCCGCGCCGGTCACCGAGGTGCTTCCGGCGGTCCCCACGACGGACCAGGTCAGGTCCGAACCCGTGGCGTGTCGATACATCACCACTCGCCGGTCGATGGAGGTCTGGAACTGTCCCGACCCCGTCGTGGCCGTGCCGCGCGCCGCCGCCTGAGTGAAGGCGACGATGCCGCTCCCTGCGGCGATGGCGGACCCGCGCAGCTGACCGAAACGCGCCGGCACGAACCGCGTCGGCGCCCAGCTGATGCGGCCGTCCTGACCGGCCAGCGCCAACCCGGGCCCACGGGCGCCGGGCACCGGGCGACATGACGACACCCCGTCCTTGACGTTGGCGAGGACGCAGAAGTCGGTGGCCGTCACCGCGTGCGTCGAGGCCAGGTTCGCCCGCTCGAGCAGCAGCCCGGAGCGGGTCACCGCGAGGATCGTCCAGCCGGTGAAACCCAGCTGTGCGCGTGCTCCGCTACGAACGTCCACCACCGTCCGCACGACCGCAGGATCCCCACGCGTGGGCGCGGGCAGATAGTTGTGCGGCCCGAACAGGACCGAGAACTCGGTCGTCAGGGCGAAATCGTCGTTGACGCTGCCGCTGAAGCCGAGCTGCCCTCCCGGCGAGACGCTGCTCGTCAGCGTTGCTCCCTGGCAGACCGCGTGCACCCGTCCCGTGCGCGCATCGACCCGGGCGAAACCAGCGAGGCCCGTCGCGCCGACCGTCACGTCGAGCACACCGGAGGCGCCACCGTAGATCGGTTCGGCGAGCGCCGTCGCGGGGCAGCCGGCTGCCGTCGCGGTCCGCCCGCCGGAGCTGGGTCCGGTGCCGGCTTTCGAGCTGTCGCACGCCACCGCCGCCGTCGAGACGATCAGCAGGACCGCGACGCACAGGGCGCGCCTCATCATTTCGGGCTGTTGTCCTCGGGCACCCAGTGGTACGTGGCCCAGTGCGGCTCGCGGGGCGACATCGGCGGGCCGTCCACCCACTTGTAGGTCGAGTCGTCGCCGTAGACGATGGAGTGCTGGGTGTCACCGCTGCCCCAGGCGCCGGAGTCCTCGTACAGGTTGCGCTGATCGTTGTCGATCTTGCCGCCGCCGAAGGAGACGTCCTGGCCGTTCGGTGCGGACATGTCCTCCTCGTAGCCGTGCGTGGCGTCGACCAATCCGCGGTCCGGTCCGTAGGTGGAGCGCATCACGTCGTTCAGCTGGCCACTGACGTCACTGCCCGGGGTATAGCCGAAGTCGGACTTGGGGCGGCCGTCAGCCGACAGGGCCATGGCCTCGGCGTGGGCCTGCAGCTCGCTCGCGCCGGCGGTGTGCAGGTAGCTCTGCGGCAGCAGGTCCTGGGCGCGCACCGCCACCCATTGCTGAGCGGCGTCGGTGTCGAGCGCCGACTGCGCCGTCGCCGTCGGGATCGCGCTGACGTCCTTGAGGTCCGACTGGATGTGCTGGATGGACGCGACGACGGCGGGGTCCGGACCGTTGGGTCCGCCGAGGTCGCCGTCGACCGTGCTGGCCGTCGAGTTGACGTAGTCGAGCGCACCGAGCGCCGGCAACGCGACCTCCGGGGCCACCAGGCTGGCGCCCCCGAGCACGACGCCGATGCCGTCCGTGGTCAGCGTCTTCACCCAGCTCTGGGTCGCGGCCTTCTGCTCGGCCAGGAACGCGGCGGCGTCCTGCTTGCCGTGCCCATCGATATTCGCGCGGATGGTGTCGTTGGCCGATGCCACCGCGGCGTTGTTCACCCGCGAGTTGAGCAGGGACGCCATGGTGCGCGCCTCCTGGCCGTGCTCGCCGCCGATCTGGATGCCGTGGGCGACGTACTGCGCCCCGCGTTCCATGGCTGCGGCGTGCAGCAGGCCGAAGTCGTTGCCGCCGAACCCGGCCACCAGCTTCAGGTAGTTCGCCTGATCGCCGATGTTGAGGAAGACCCCGTGCTCGGGCTTGCCGTCGATGCCCGTCAGGATCAACCCGTCCCCGGGGTGGGCGTTGGGCGGGATGTCCTGGGCGAAGGTGTCGAGGTGTTGCGTGGCGACCAGCGTCAGGGCGCGCTTCACGTCGGTCGAGGCGAGCGCGTCGAGGTGCTTGTAGTCGTGGCCGGCGTCGCGCATGACGTCGAGCGCGGCCTGGTTGCGCAGGGTCCTGCCGGACGGGTCGGGCGCCGTCCCGGTCAGCAGGGTCGCGGCCGCACCCGTGTCGTGGTTCCAGTTCTCACCCAGCAACGTGCGGCGGTCGTGGGCGTCGAGCAGGAAGTTGGTGGCCGCCGTCTGGTTCGACGACATGGTCTGCAGCGCCTGCGAGGACAACGTGTCGTCGTTGATCGGGTTGCCGTTGTGGTCGAACTTCCCGGTGAAGCCGTCAGGAAGCTTCAGCTTCTTCGGATCGACGTCGGGTGCGCCGTTGTGGGTCGGGTTGCTGTCATGGGACTTCACCCAGTTGTACGTGTTGTGGTCGATCGTGTTCAGTTGCTGCTTCCACCGCAGGCCCGCCTCGCCCAGGGTCTGCGAGAACTCGGTGCCGCCGTTCATGTCCTTGGACGCGAGGCTCAGCAGCGAGGTGAAACCCTGGTCGTTGCCCAGGTTGGGGATGACCCAGTGGCCGTCGACGTACTCGGCGCGCCGCATCGGCTGCGACCCGGCGTCTTTGACCACCCCGAGATTCGATTTCAGCACGTCCTGCACCGACGCCGGAAGCCCGTCGACACCGCCGCGGCCGAAGGTGCCGACGCCGTGCTCGTTGCGCACGTACGGGCCGACACCGTTGTCGTCGGTCTGTTCCGCGCCGCGGGTGAGGTTGAGCAGCCCGTTCGCGTAGGCCTGCCCGGCACCGTTCTTCAGCGTGGCGTCGCCCTTGACGGCGTGCCAGATGGTGCCGGAGTGCCCGGCGGTCTGGTCGTAGTAGGAGTACAGGTAGGCGTACTCGTCGTCGCCGACGTGGCCCCCGTGATGCTTGATGGCGTCGTTGATGATGCTCAGTGCGTACGTCGACTGCTGCAGCTGCGCCTTGTTGCCGCTCTTCGCGGCGGACACGGTGGTCTTGCCGTCCTTGGTCCCGGCGCTGAGGTCGATCCCGCCCGGGCCCTCGTCGTGGCCGTCCGGCGGCACGTAGCCGAGATCGGCCATCGACTTCAGTGCGCCGTGCAGGCTGGTCTCGTAACCGGTCAGCAGGTGCTTGACCGTCCCGCCGTGCGACCTGGTGGCGGCCACCGCCTGGTTGAAGATGGCCAGCAGCGCGGCGTCCTCGCCGTTGTTCGGCTCACGGTCCTCACCGGTGTGGTGGTACAGCGTCACCAGCTGGTTGTACTGCGCGACCAGTGAGGTGATCCGCGAGTTCAGCGCCGTCACCTCGGTGCCGGCCTGGACCGTCGCGGTGTCCAGGTCGCTCCCGACGCCGCGCAGGATCTTGGCGATCTGGTAGGTGTGCCGATGACCGAGCTCGCTGCTCTTGGCCATCTTGTGTGCCTCGGCGTTCACGTCCAACGGCGAGGAGCCCTGCGTCTTGTAGCCCTGTCCGACGTAGGTTTTCCACAACTTGAGCGACGACGTCGCCTCGGACGAGTGTCCGCTTGCCTTGAAGAAGGCCGTTGCCAGCGACTCGATCGCGGCCGGATCACCCGTGTGCAGCTGCCGGTGCATCTTCCAGGGATCCACATTGGCCTTCGAGGACAAGGTTGCCTCGTCGAAGCTGTACCCCGTCATCCGTGACTCCCCGCCTGACCTACATGCCCTCGCGGACCGCGCTCGCCGGAGCGGAACGCGGCGCGAGGCGCGTGGTCTCGTCGGTGTTGTGGTCGCCGAGCCGGGCTGCGCCCGAGGCGCGCGCGGCCGCAGCATTGGCGTTGCCGGCCGTCGTGCGCGCGCCGACCTGGTGGTGGTTGCGGGCCACGCCCACGGCACCGTGCAACGAGTCTCCGCCGTCGACGTCGCCGAACGGCGAGCCCCCGCCGGCACCGCTGAGCGCGTCGGCCGCCTCGCTCGCCGACGCCGACGCCGACGTCGCGTGCTGGCTGCCGGTACGCAGGTTGCCGGTGTTGTACTGCATCGAGGGCATCGCTGAACTCCTTCTCGCCTGAGCTATTCGCCGAGCACGCCGGCGCCGGCCGGCTGGTCGTCGACACCGAACGCGTCCTCCACCAGCCAGTCCGGCCGATCGCGCCGCTTGTCGTCCTTGTCGGACCGGCTGCCGGCCTGTGACGGGGGCAGGTAGGACCGTCGGCCCGCTGCCGAGGCCGCCGCCTGCTCCTCCTCGGCCGCGGCCGCGCCGCCGCGACCGTTCGCACCGCCGCGACCCGCAGCCATGCGACCCGCCGCCAGCTCTTCCCCCTCCTCTGCCGCCGCGGCGGCGCCGGTGCGGCGCGCCGCCGGGCTCGAGAACAGCGCAGACTCCTCGTCCTCCGCGGTGACGTATCCGGGCCGGTTCCGAGCTCCGCCGAAGCCTTGGCCGGCCTGGGCCTGCGTGCTGGGCATGTACGGGCGCCCGGACCGGGCGGCCTGCTCGCGGCCCAGCATCTCCGACGCCACGGCGCGGTTGACGCCCAACGACCGGCCGGCCTGGTTCCACAATGCGCTCGACGCCGCCGAGCCATTGGCCAGCGACGGCGGCAACACACCGCCGTACCCGACTGCCACGGCCGCCGGGTCGCCGGCGAGGCCGGAACCCACGAGCCCGGCGAACGCTCCAGCACCGCCGGGCGCGGCCGCGCCGCCCAGCACCCCGGCGCCCCCGACGTCGGACAGCAGGCCGCCGGTCGTCGACTCCGTCCCGAGACCCTGCAGGCCGGTGGCGTACTTGGCCACGTCACCGAAGGGTTGACCGGTGACGGGGTCGACCCAGCGCTGGCTGGCCGGGTCGTACTCGCGACCGGTCTTCGGGTCGATGTAGTAACCGGTGCGCGGGTCCTTGTACCAACCCGCGAACTCGCCACCGTCGGGCCCGACCTCGACGCTTCCGGTCACGCCTGGGCCGCGGTCCACGGGCCGACGCGGCTTGCCCGTGCCTACGACGCCTGCCGGGGCCACGAACACCGCCTGCCGGCCCGTGCCGGACGCCTGGGCCTGATGAGCTCCACCGCCGGACACCGGGACGGTGTCGCCGCCGCCGCCCGACCCGCCCGATCCCCCGCTGCCGTAGGTGCCGCCGTCGCCCGTGGGGACCGGTGGCGGCTTCGGAGCGGTGAAGGACGAGTAGTCGGAGCTCCAGTCGTTCACGGTGCCCGAGAGCTGCCGGCTACCGGCCTGCTCCATGTGGATCTGGTGCACGTCGCTGGCACCCGACGGGTCCTTGGCGTCACGCGCGATCGACTGCTTGTAGGAGTGATAGACGGTCGAGGCCGAGGCCTGGTACTGGTGGCCGTTTCCGGACAGGGTGTCGAGCCTGCTCGCGGCGTGGGCCGAATTGGCCGCCACCTGGTCGAACCACTCCGCGTGCGACTCGCTCTGCGTCCGCATCGCCTCACCTGCGTCGCCCGCACCCTCACCGCCTGCTGCGTTCTGGCGCAGCGACTGTGCCATCAGCTGGGCAGCGGTTCCGAAGTTCCGGATCATTTGCGCCGCGGACGCCTGCATGTAGGGAAGAGGCGACATCAACATGTCGTAGGCCTCGTCCATGCCCCATTCGTCTGCCATGTCTACTCCTCCGTTCCTCGACGCTCAGTTGCCGTGTCCGCGTGCTTGCTTCATCGTGCTGCGGGTCTCGGTGTCGGCCTGGCGGCCCAGCTCTGCCGCAGCCTGCACCCGGCTCACGAAGTCCGCGAGCACGTCACCCATCGTGCTCATCGCGGCGAGGTGCCCGGAGACGAACCCCATCAGCTCCTTGGACACCGCGGACGCGTTCGGGATCGAGCCGAAGTCGCCGGCGCTGAGCATCGCCGACTCCAGCGTCCTTTTCAGATGGCGGGGGGACTGATTGACGCTTTCCTGCTGGAACTTCTTGATCGCCGCTTCGAGCTTGTGCGGAGCGATGACTACCGAGTGGCCCGCGGTCTGCGGGGTGACGTTGGGCGTGTACACGCGCGGATCGTCTTTTTTGTGTCCCGACACGAGAGGTCCTTTCCGTCGAGTCGCCAAGGGGCCGAAGCGATCCTGGTCGATGCTGCTCAGTGTCAAATGCTGCTCAGTGCTGGTCAGTGCTGGTCAGTGCTGATGAGTCGGCCGGTACGGACGCCGCATCGGCACCAGCGTTCAGTCGGTGCAGAAGTCACGTCCGGATTTGTAGGCTGCGTCGCTGTCGGCGACGTATTGGTTTCCGGCGGTGATGAGTTTCAGGTAGAGCGCCGGGATCGGGTCGAGGTTGCGGCTGCGGTAGGCGCTGATCACGCCCTGCTCGATGGGGATCATCTCGGTCAGATCCTGCACCGCGGCGAAGCTGGTGCGGTAACCAGCCTTGACCAGCGCCGCCCGCGCCTTCTGCGCGCCCGGCAACGAAACCTCCAGCACGCCGGCGGCTGCGCCGACCTGGTTGATCTGCTGGTCGGGCTGTCGATACCGCGTCATGGCGGTGTGCAGAAGGCCCGGCGCACCCCCGAACACTGCCGCGTCGCACAGGTTGCCGCTGATAGGGGCCAGACCGGCAGGGCGGCTGACTTTGCGCTTGACCACCGGCGCCGGTTTCTGCGACGGCAGCGAGATCGGCGTCGGTCCGGCGGACGTCGGGCTGACCGTCGCCACTGACGTCGAGCTGGACGCGGCTGGAGCAGGCGTCGATACGTCACCGGCCGACGACGTGCCGGAAGAGCGATGGCCGTGTGGACCCGACGACCCGCATGCGGTCAGCGCAACGGCGATCACGCTCAGCGTCAGGGCGTACCGGACACGACCCGGGTGGCGGGACGACACGTCGAAAACCATGCGTCGTCCCTCCCCCCAGAGCGTGTCTTCGCGTGCCGTCAGGCGCCGCGGATGATCTTCGTCATGTGCGAGTTGGTCTGCACGGCTGTGTCCCCGACCCGGCCGACCGCCTGCCCCTGGCGCTGCACGTTCGCGGTGTACGCCTGAGTCTTGCGGTGGTAGGCCTGGGTGCGCTCGGACAGCGAGCCGCCCGGCGACTGCGACAGCGCCTCTGCGGCGGCGTGCGACAGGTGCTTCATGACGCCGCTCCAGATGTCGTCCCACTGCTTCTGGTGGGACATGGTCTGCGAGGACAGCGTCGCGATCTGGTCGGTGTCGAACTGGATGGTTCCGTCGCCAGCACTCATGTCTGTCTTCCCCTCACATTCCGGTGGCCACGGGGTGGCCACTCGTGCCGGCCGCGGTGCGCGCGATGCCGGTCATCTCGTCCGAGCCCTGCGCCGCCGAGCCCGCCATGCGGCCCAGGTCGTTGTGCAGGTCCGTCAGTGCCTCGTACAGCGCGCGTCCGGCGCCACCGAGCTCGTCGAAGGTGCCCGCGGCGATCTGCCCGGCCGGCGCCTGCATCGCGGTCAGCGTGATGTTCGAACTCGCGAAGATGGTCCGTGCGAGCCGCTGCATCTCGTCGATCCCGTTGGCGACCACGCGTTGCGCGGCCTGCACCTGGTCGAACGAGATCTTCATGTTGTCCTTGCCAGCCATGCCGATCTCCCCTCTCGGTCATTGCGGTCTGCGGATATGTGCCGTCAAGACTGTTCCCGGTAGTCACAGCAACTTCACGACGTGGATCAATCTGACCGCATCGGGCAAGGCTGCGCAACCGGGGCAGCCATGACGAACCGGTGACATATCGGTCACTCGGGGGGCGGGCAGTCCAGCAGCTGGACCGGCACGGTGCCGTAGCGCCGGTGGACGAGCATGCCGCGGCCGGGCGGCAGAGGTACCGGCCGGACGCCGAACAGGATGCCTTCGTCGGCGGGCGCACTCAGCAGAATCGCCGGCTGTCCCAACTCGCGCAGACGCCCCACGATCGGGTCCATCAACGAGCGCGACGAGCCGCCGGCCCGCCGCACGACGACCAGGTGCAGGCCGATGTCACGGGCCTGCGGGAGGAAGTCCGACAGCGGCGCCAGCGGGTTGTCGAACCCGGCCACCAGGTCGTAGTCGTCGACCAGGATGTAGATCTCCGGCCCGGTCCACCAGGACCGCGTCCGCAACTGCTCCGGCGTCACGTCGGTGCCCGGCAGCCGCTTGGTGAAGCCCTCGACGAGCCCGGCCACCGCGTCGACCGTCTGCTGGGCGGTGGCGGCGTAGGCCAGCACGCTGTCGCCGGAGAACTCGGCGAGCATGGAACGGCGGTAGTCGACCAGCACGATCTTGGCCTCGGGCGGCGTCCAGATCGTGGTCACCTGCCGGGCGATCGAGCGCAGCAGCGACGTCTTGCCCGACTCGGCGTCGCCGAGCACCACCAGGCCCTGGTCCTGACGCGGGTCGAGCACCACCGGCTGCAACCGGCCACCCTCCATGCCGAGGACGACCTGGCCCGACACCCGATCGGCGGCCTCCGCACCGTCCGCGCTCGCAGCAGCCAGGTCGCCCAGCAGGATGCGCCGCGGCAGCAGCCGCACGGGCGGCGCCGACGGGCCATCCCACGCCTCGCTGATCCGGGCGACCATGTCCGAGACGCCGTCGGTGAGATCGGCGGCCGACCGGCCGCCGTCCACGCGCGGTAGCGCCGTCAGGAACTGGTAGCGCTCGGTGGTGATGCCGCGGCCCGGCCGGTTGCCGGGGGTCGCCTGCTGGGCCTTGCGGTCGATCTCGGAGTCGAGCGGGTCGGTCAGCTTGAGCTCGATCTTGCCGCCGATGAGATCACGCAGGCCGAAGCGCAGGTCGAGCCAGCGGCCTGCGGTCAGCACGAGGTGCACGCCGTAGGTGAGGGCCCGCCCGGCGAGCGCGACCAGGTCGGTCTCGAGCTCCTCGTAGTCCTGCCGGAGCACGCCCCAGCCGTCGACGAGCAGGAAGACGTCGCCGAACGGGTCGTCGACACGCCCCTCGGCCCGGGCCCGCCGGTACCCGTTCATGGAGTCGACGCCGATCTCGCGGAAGGCCTCCTCCCGCGTCTCGACCAGGGTCGTCATCTCGGCCACGATCCGGCGGGCGACGTCGCCGTCCTGCCGCCCTGCCACCCCGCCGACGTGCGGCAACCCGGCCAGCCCGAACAGGGCGCCGCCGCTGAAGTCGAGGCCGTAGAACTGCACCTCGCTCGGCGTGTGCCGCAGGGCCAGGGCGGACACCAGCGTCCGCAGCACGGTCGACTTGCCGGCACGCGGCCCGCCGATGATCGCGATGTTGCCGCCCGCGCCGTCGCAGTCAATGACGTAGGGGTCGCGACGTTGCTGGAACGGCCGGTCGACGACGCCGACCGGTACACGCAGCACCGGCCCGACCGGCGCGGTGCCGAAGCCGCGGCCGGCGCGCACCTGCAGGTCGCCGAGCAGCCGGTCGAGCGGATCCGATTCGTCCAGGGGCGGGAGCCACACCTGGTGCGCGGGGGTGCCGTGGCCCACGAGCTGACCGACCATGACGTCGAGGACCGACACCTCGTCGCGGTCGGGCTCGTCGCTGGTCTCGTCCTCGGCCTCGGCGAGCGTGGACAGGTCGGGCGGCGCCACGACCGGCTGGTAGGAGGCCGTGAACTCGCGGACCTCGCGGCCGGGCAGCAGGTCGACGCGCTCCCCCGACCCGGCGGGGCGGTACGCGCCCGAGACGTAGGCCCCGCGGAACCGCCGCAGGCCGGACGTGTCCGCCTTGAGGTAACCGTGCCCCGGCGCAGACGGCAGGGTGTAGGCGTCGGGCACGCCGAGCACCGATCGCGACTCGCTCTCGGAGAAGGTGCGCAGCCCGATGCGGTAGGACAGGTGCGACTCCAGACCCCGCAGGCGGCCCTCGTCCACGCGTTGCGAGGCGAGCAGCAGGTGCACCCCGAGCGAGCGGCCGAGGCGGCCGATCTGCACGAACAGCTCCGAGAAGTCCGGCTTCTGCGTCAGCAGCTCGCTGAACTCGTCGACGACGATCCACAGCGAGGGCAGCGGGGCGAGCGCGGCGCCTTGGTTGCGGGCGCGTTCGTAGTCGCGGACCGACACGAGGTTGCCCGCGGCACGCAGCACCTCCTGGCGGCGGTTCAGCTCGCCGGACAGCGCCTCGCGCATCCGGTCGACCATGGTCAGGTCGTCCTCGAGGTTGGTGATCACCGCGGCGACGTGCGGCAGGTCGGCCATGCCGGCGAAGGTCGCGCCGCCCTTGAAGTCGACGAGCACCAGGTTGACGGTGTCGGAGCTGTGCGTGGTCGCCATGCCCACCACCAGGGTGCGCAGCAGCTCCGACTTCCCGGACCCGGTCGCGCCGATGACCAGACCGTGCGGCCCCATGCCGTCCTGCGCCGACTCCTTGATGTCCAGCTCGAGCACGGTGCCGTCGCTCGACGGCCCGATCGGGGTGCGCAGCCGGTCGCGCAGCGGTCGCGGTTGCCACAGCCGGTCGAGGTCGAGCTGCCCCGGGTCGGAGATGCCGAGCAGGCCGGTCAGCGTGGTGTCGGCCGTGCCCAGGTCGTCGCCGGTGTGGGTGGCGCTGTCGAGCCGCACACCGGCCAGGCGACGGGCGACGGTGTCCGCGAGCGGCACGGGCGCGCCGTCGGCGTCACCGAGCCACACCAGGTCGTCGCCGACGCGCTGCGCGAGGCGACCGTCGTCGAGCACCAGGCTCATGCCGTGCGCCGACGCGAGGTCGTCGGCCACCCCGTCGAGGTCGAGCACGGTGACCCCCTGCAGCCCGTCCTCGCCGAGCAGCAGCTCCACGCCGTCGCTGCCCACCCCGTCGACGACGACGAGCAGGTGCGCGAGTTCCGGTTCGGGCGTCGCGCTGCGGTTGAACCGGGGACGGCCGGTGAGCTCGGCGCCGAGCAGCGCCTCGAGTGCGGAGACCGACGGCACGATCATGCGCACCGGGCCGACGTTGTCGGTCTCCTCGGCCAGCTGGGCGTGCGGCAGCCACTTGGCCCACGACCACTGCGGGTCGTCGGGGTCGCGGGTGCAGATGGCGATCCGCAGGTCGTCCGGGGCGTGGAACGCCGCCGCCTGCAGCACCATCGACCGCACGAGGGCGCGCGCGTCGTCGCGCGGGCCGCCGACCCGCACGGCCGCCAGCCGGCGTGCCGCGAGCAGCATCGGGGTGTCGGGCAGCGCGCTGTGGGTCACGACGAACCGGCGCAGCGCCGTCGCGCTCAGCGGGTCGAGTTCGTCGATGGGCCCGGTCTCGCCCGTGACCAGCGGTGCGGCGAGACTCTGCGGGCCGACGCCGACGCGCAGCAGGCCGAAGTCGGGATCGAGCGGGCGGCGCTCCCACAGCCGCGGCCCGTTCGTGATGGTCCACAGCTGCTCGGGATCCGGCCCGCGCCACAGCCCCTGCTCGCGCTGCGCCGCGGCCACCTGCCGCACCTCGCTGCGCATCCGCTTGAGGTAGCGCAAGTAGTCCTGACGCGACTGGTTGGCGTTGCCCTTGTTGCTGGTCCGGCTGCGCACCACGCTGCCCCCGACCATGGCCAGCGAGCTGAACAGGAACATCGAGCCGGCGACGTAGGTGATCGGATTGGCCGGCCCGGCGAACATGTAGGCCACCGAACCGAGCCCGGACAGGGCCGGCAGGGCGGTCAGCATCGCGTTGCCGGTGTCGGGTCGCGCGAGGTCGGGCGGCGGCTGCAGCACCACGTCGCCGCTCGGGACGTTCGGCGGCGCGACCCGGGGAGGTCGGCGGAACGCAGTGGTCGTCAACGTCGGCCCTTCTGCTCAAGGCTGCGGGTGGAGAAGATCCGTGTAGCACAATGCACGCCAGAACGGATCGGCGCACACGCGGCACCCCGGTCCGGCCCGCCCGAACCCGAGGAGCCCGCTGATCATGACGGCCACGTCGCCGCTGTCCGGCTTCTCGCGCATCACGCTCTCGGCGCCCACCACCCGCGCCGACGTCGCCGTCCCCAACTCGGTGCCGGTCGCCGCGATCCTGCCCGTGCTGCTGCGCCACGTCGGCCAGGACAGCGCGGTGACCGTGCCGGGGCGCAACGGCTGGCAGCTGCTGCGGCTGGACGGCCGCGCCCTCGACCTCGCGCACAGCATGGACACCAACGACGTGCGCGACGGTGACCTGCTCATCCTGCAGCCGGCCGACAGCATCGTCGACGAACCACTGTTCGACGACGTCGTCGAAGTCATCAGCAGCGACGCCGTGCGCGAGCGGTGGTCGCTGCACGAGCGCCGCCTCACGGCCGGCGTGCTCGGCGTGGCCGGGGCCCTCGTCGCGCTCGCGGCGCTGGCCCGCGCACCGCGCCACGGTGTGCTGGTCGCAGGCATCTGCATCGCCGCGGCCGTCCTGCTCCTGCTCGCCGGCCTCGCCGTGTCCCGCGCGGCCGGCGATCTTGCCGGCGGCGGCGTGGTCGCCGCCCTCGCCGGACCGTTCGCCGCGGTCGGCGCGCCCCTGTTCGTCGCCGGACCCTGGGACCGCAACCGGCTGCTGCTGGCCTGTGGCGCGCTGCTCGTGGTGGCCGCCGTGCTGCCGGCCGTCGTCGGCGGCTTCGAGGCAGTGGCGGGCGGGTTCGCGGTGCTCGCGGTCTTCGGGGCGATCGGCGCGATCATCACGGTCACCGGCGACGTGTCGGCCACCCGTGCCGCCGCCGTCGTCGCCCCGCTCGCGCTGGCCCTGACCACCACGCTGCCGGCGCTGTCGTTGCGCCTGGCCCGCCTGCCCCGTCCCGACCTGGCCTCGACGGCCGCCGAGCTCGCCGAGCTCCCGGGTGAGATCGACCAGCAGCGCACCGCCGTCCGGGTCGCCAGTGCGCGTGTGCTGCTGGCGGGTCTGTCGGCCGGCGTCTTCGGCGTCGCGACCGTGGCCACCCTCGTCCTGGCGACGTCCCGCAGCATGGCGCCGCAGGTGCTCGCGGGCGTGCTCATCGCGCTGATCATGCTGCGCGGGCGGCTGTTCGCGGCCCGTCTGCCCGTGCTCGTCTCGGTCGTCGCCGGTGCCGCTGCGCTGCTGGGTTACGCGGCGATCGAATTGCTGCGGCACGACACCCTGCCGCTCGCCGTCACCGCTGCCGTGGCCGGCGGCCTCGGTCTGGTCGCGCTGGCCGTCGGGTCGACGGCGGGACGCTGGGAGGCCACTCCGCGGCAGCGTCGCCTGCTCGATCTGCTCGAGACCCTGTTGCTGGTGGCGGTGGCGCCGCTCGTCCTGGCGGTGTGGGACGTCTACACCAAGATCTTCCACCTGGGTCACTGACGTGCGCCGCCCCACGCGGACCGTGCTCGCCGTCGTGGCCGCCTCGTGCCTGGCCGGCGCGCTCGCCACGCCCGGGTCGGTGGCCGCGGCCGCCACGCCCCTGATGTCGGCTGCCCTGTCGGCTCCGGTGTCGTGCCCCGGGGCGCCCGCTGCGGGCGTGTCCCTGCCGTCGCTGGCGCCGCGTGACCCGCTCATCTCGGAGCTGGGTCTCGACCAGGCGTGGCAGCTCACCACGGGCAGCGGCGTCACCGTCGGCGTCGTCGACTCCGGGGTGAGCCCGGCCAGCCCGAAACTCGCCGGCGCCGTCGACCTCGGGCAGACCTACCGCGTCACCGACACCAAGGCGGTGTACACGCACGCGGCGGACGGCCGGGTCGACTGCGAGGGTCACGGCACCGCCGTCGCCGGGATCATCGCCGGTCGCTCGGCGGCCGGTGACGACCGCGTCTCGGGGGTGGCCCCGTCGGCGCGGATCTACCCGGTCGCCATCCAGGGCGAGATCGCCCAGGCGCCCGCCCCCCTCATCGGCGCGGCGATCCGCGACGCGGCACAGCACGCGCGCGTGCTCAACCTGTCCTTCGCCCAGACCACCGACAGCGTCGACATCCGGTCGGCGGTGCAGTACGCCCTGGCCCGCGGGGTCGTCGTCGTCGCGGCGGCGGCGAACGACGGCGGGGTGCCCGCCGAGGCGGGCGCGAAGTGGTACCCCGCGGCCTACCCCGGCGTCATCGCCGTCACGGCCGTCAACAGCGACGGCAGCGAGCAGGAGGGCGCGTCGACCGGTTCGTGGATCACCCTCGCCGCACCGGGTGAGTCGTTGACGAGCGAGCCGCGGGGCGGGCGCGGGTACGTGACGGTCACGGGCACCAGCTTCGCGACGGCCGTCGTCTCGGGCACCGTCGCCCTGATGCTCGCGCGCGACACCTCGCTGACCCCGGCGGCGGTCAAGGCGCAGTTGGAACGCACCGCGGTGACGCCCGGCGACGGCGCCCGGGACAACACCGTCGGCTACGGGACCGTCGACCCGTTCGCCGCGCTGACCGAGTCGCGACCGGCGTCGGGTGCGCGCTCGGCGCAGGGCTCGGTGGCCGTGCAGGCCCTGCCGACGCCGAAGCCCAGCAGCACCAGGCCGGTCGTCGTCGCGGTGGGTGTCGGCCTGCTGGCGTTGGCGCTGCTGGTGGCCGCCGGTGCGATCACGGTGCGGGTCGGCCGGCGGCGCGGCTGGCACGCGGGCCGGCTGCCGGCGCACACCGTCCGCCAGGCCCCCGAGCCGCACCCGGCCCAACTGGAATGACGCGGACGCGTCAGCGGGGCGTGCTCACCGCTGTGGGCGTGGACGTCGCCGAGCCGGTGGGTGCGACCGAACTGCCTGCGCCGCCGGGGTACTCGACCGCGGCGCGGGACGGGTCGAGGGCCGGGCCGCTGGGCAGCAGCTGCACGAACGGCAGCGGGGTCACGGCCGCTGCCGACGTCATGTAGCCCAGGCGGGTGACGCTGGTCGACGACGAGATCGGGTAGCGCAGCCCGCTGTCGGCGATGAACTCGTACGACCCGTCGACGCCGCCGGAGCCGGTGGCCTTGACGAGGGATCCGCGCCCGGGTGGCACGGCCACGCCGGTCGCGACCGTCGGCAGCCCGCCGCTGCTCGCGGCCACGGCCCGACCGTGCGCCGGCAGCGGTGCGGATCGGGGCTCGCTGACGCTGACCGGCCACGCCCCGCCGGTCAGCGGGAGGCTGCGTGCGTAGGTCAGGCACAGCGGTTGCCCGGAGCGCGGCGGCGCCACCGGGCGCAGCGCGTTCGGCCAGGAGGTGGGCAGGAAGCTGGCCCGCACCGACGGCGTCCGCGCGAGGTCGGCGGCGGAGACGGTCACCGTGTGCTGGCCGGCGGAGGTGCCGCCCAGCAGGGCCGCCGCGAACGAGCCGATCGGGGCGACGCCGCGGTCGAGCACGACGTAGTAGGCGCGCGTCCGGCCGGCGAGGGTGGCCCGGACGACATCGCCCACGGACGCGGTGAAGGGCAGCCGTACCGACGGCTGCCGGCCCGCGTCCGGCACGCTCGGCAGGGTCAGCGGCGGCCCCTGGGGAACCAACGACAGGATCTGGTCCAGCACCGGCACCGGGGCCGCACGGTCGAGCTGAAGCAGCGTCGCGGCCGGTTGGGTGACCGCGAACCGCAGGCCGCCGGCGAGCAACCACAGCTGCCCGTTCGGGCCGCTGAGCACGACGCTTCCGCCGGTCGCCACGGGCGTCGGGATCGCCGCGCCGACCGAGACGGTGATGCGCGGCCGGGCGGCACTCGCCTGCGGCGCGGTGGAGCAGACCGTCCACGGCCCCGACACCAGGGACGACGTGGGGGGCAGCTGGTCGGGGGCGCCGGGGATGCCCACGGGCAGGCCGCGGGGCAGCTTGCGCAGCGTGCCCGACGACACCGTCGTGCTCTGGCTGCCCGCGATGAGCCGCGCGGACGCCAGGTTCAGCGCGGGGTGCAGGACGTTGTCGACGAGCACGTAGTTGCCGCCCGTCGAGGAGTCGACGATGACGCCCTGATTGGGCAGCGACGTCGAGGAACCACCGGACAGGAAGCCGGCGACACCCACCGCGGCGACGATCGCGACGCACACCAGCAGCCCGCCCAGCAGCGAGCGGTTCAGCCGCCGGCGGGCGTCGATCGCGACCGAGTCGTCGCCGTTGAGCAGGGCCAGCACCTGACGACGGCTGGCGAAGCCGTAGGCCTCGACCAGGTCGCGTGTCGTGGGCAAAGGACGTCCCCGGAGTCGAGAGGGAGAAGCGGTGCGGACGATGCGGATTCGGTCCCGCGGCGGCCGGGGCGAGTGTATAGAGTCACGCGGACCGACACGATCATGGCGGAGACGACGAGCGGGGTGCGGTGACGGCAGCCCAGGGCGCGACGCGCACGACGTCGCACGGCGCGACACGTTCGCAACCCCACGGCGCCGGCCGCGAGGGCGGCCTCCGTCGACGGGTCGTCGCGGTGGTCATCGCCGCCGAGGCGGTGGCGGCCGCGGTCGTCATCGGTGTCGCCCGACACGACGCGTTCGGCTGGACCCTGGCGGCGTTGTTCGTCCTTGCCGTGCCGGTGCTGCTGCTCGCGAGCCGCGCCGTCGGGCGTCACGCCGACGAGGTGCGGCGCGAGCCGGTGTCGCGGGTGCGCGTCACGACCGCGACGAGCCGCTCGAGCGGTGAGGTCGGCGTGCTCGTCGACGAGCAGGGCTACGCCGCGTCGCTCGAGGTCTCGTTGGCCCGCAACGCGACGCTCGACCTGGGCGCCGTCGTGGCCGACCTCGCCGACGACCCGTCCCGGCTCTCCGCGGTGCAGTTGCGCATCACCTCCTACTCGCCGTCCGGCACGCAGCCCGAGCAGCTCGGCGGTCGCCGGCGCGGCCAGTACGTCCCCGTCCACCGTCGCGCCCATCTCGTGCTGCGCTTCGAGCCGGCCCGCGCACGCGACGTGGTGCAGAGCCGTGGCGGTGGCAGTGGCGGCAGCCGCGCGGCCCTCGTCGCCGCTCTCGACCGCGCCGCCCTGCGACTGCGACGCGACGGGATCGTCAACCGCGTCGCCGATGCGGCCACCCTCGAGACGTTGCTCGGCGAGGACACCCGGGCCGACGTGCCGACCCGGCTGTTCGCGGTCGACTTCGCGCAGGGCGGCGACATCCAACGGCTGCTGGACGTCGTGGCCCTGCACCGCCCGCAGCGTTCGGTGGTGTCACTGTGCGTCGAGTTCGCCGCCGCCGATCGGTGGCGCAGCACCGGCTCGGTGCAGATCACCGGCGACGACGAGCGGGCGCTCGACGCGGTGACCGCGACCCTGCGTGCCGACGATGCCGTCGTCGGTGTCGCGGCGCCGAGCGACATCACCCGGGTGCTGCCGCTGGGCGGCGGCCCCGGGGACCTCGCTGCGGTCGTGACGCTGGAGCGGACATGAGCGGCGCGCGGCACGGACGAGGCGGCGCGCCGGGCACGCGCTTCGTCGAGGCACGACCGCGCCGGTGGGCCCCTGGCACCCTGCTGCGCGTGTCGTTACGCGACAACGGGATCGAGCTGGGCGTCACCCCGGACGGCTCGCGGCTGCACCATCCGCTGTTGCTGCCCAACCAGCCGACACGGGTCGGCATCGTCGGCCTCGCCGACCTCACCCAGGTGCTGGCCCTGCGGTTGCTCGACGCCTCGTGCGGGCTCACCGTCCTGACCGGCGAGCCCGACCGGTGGCGCGAGCTGCTCGGGCGCGTCCAGGGTGCGACGTTCGAGGTCGTCTCGCAGGTGTCGCAGTGGCCGCCCGACGGCTCGACGGCACCGTGGGCGCTGATCGCGGACAGCGACCAGCCGCCGCCGCCGGGGTTCGGGCGCTCGCCCTGGAGCGCGGTGGTGCACGCTCCGAACCAGATGCCGCAGGGCAGCGCCTGGTGGCAGTCGGCGCAGTACCTGATCACCGGGCCCGAGCAGGCGCCGTCGGTGCTCAACCTGCGTCCCCGGCTGGCGCAGGACGTGGTCGCCGGGCTGCAGCCCGGGCAGCTGATCAGCGTGGAACCGAACACGGCCACGGTCTTCACCCCGTCGCTGACCAGCACCGAGGAGCGCTTCCTGCGCGGGGCGGACGTCGGCCCGGGCGGACGGTAGCGACGATCACGGCGTGGAGCCGCCTCGGGGAATCGAACCCCGGACAACCTCATTACGAGTGAGGTGCTCTACCGACTGAGCTAAGGCGGCGCGTCGCGGCATGGCCGCAACCCGCGAAAGTCTAGCCGGTCGCCCGCCGGTCGATGACGCCCCTCGCGGCAGGTCGGCGCGCACGCACTCCACTGGGGTGGCGTGCGCGTGCCGAAGGGTGTGTCACACCGTGATACGACGCCGTATCACCGCGAGACACAACCGGACCACCCAGGTACGTCGGCCTTCGGCTGGCGGCCGTTCGTGTCAGCCGGCTACCGCGACTCGTAGGCCTTGCGACTGCCGCACACCGAGGCGAGCGCGCACGCCGTCTTGCGCCCGTCCGCGGCCATCCGGACGACGACCTGCTCGCCCGGCACGTTGTGGCCGACGACCGTGCCCGGCCCCTCGTCGGTGTCGACGTCGCTGCCCATCGCGGGCGCCTTCTCGGCGAAGTCCTGGTACAGCGGGTGCTCGTACTTCAGGCAGCACATCAACTTGCCGCAGGCGCCGGAGATGCGCATCGGGTTGACCGGCAGGTCCTGGTCGCGGGCCATCCGCACGCTAACCGGTTCGAAGTCGACGAGGAACGTCGAGCAGCACAGCTCGCGCCCGCACGAGCCGAGCCCGCCGGTGAGCCGGGCCTCGTCGCGCGCGCCGAGCTGGCGCAACTCGACCCGACCCTTGAGGGTGGCGGCGAGGTCACGGACCAGGCCGCGGAAGTCGACGCGGTGCGGAGCGGTGAAGTACAGCGTGGTGTGCCCGGTGGCCGGCTGGTGGTCGATCCCGGCGATCTTCATCGGCAGGTCGTGCTCGCGGATGAGCTTGCGCGCGGCGACCCGTGCCGCGGCGCGGTGCTTGCGCGAGGCAGTCGCGGCGGCCACGTCGTCGGCACCCGCCAGGCCGGACAGGGTGGGCAGGCCGCCGATGTCGTCGTCGACCCACTCGGGGGCCCAGGTGACCTGCGCGACCTCGTCGCCCTCGGCCGTCGGGTACAGAACGTGGTCGCCCACCGCCGGGCGCAGCTCGCCCGGGTCGGCGTAGTACAGGCGACCCTGCGGCTGGAAGGTCACCGCGCACATCATCACCACGCCGACACCCTAGACGCCCTCCAGGCAACCGGCTGAGGGTCTGCCGCGTCCTGTCGTTGGCAGGCGCTACGTTCTGCGCCGAAGAGAGGACGAACGTGACGAAGAAGTTGCTGGCCGTCGTGCTGGCCGCATTCACGCTGACCACTCTGGCAACCGCGCCGGGGGCACAGGGGACCACGCCTGCACCGAGGCCCGTGCCCCTCGGTCTACGGGCGGACGTCGACAGCCAGCCGACCTGTCTGGACGACGGCGTGTGCACCATCGTCAAAGATCAGTCCGCCGACCCCTCGTGCACCGGATACTCATCCCAGAGCACACCGCCGACCTCAATCAGGGTCTTGGTCCAATCGGTCGACCCAAAGACCAAGGCTCGCAGCTACGCGATCGAGACGGTCGACTTCAAGACCTACGTTCAGAACGTCCTGCCGAACGAGTGGGCAGCCTCGTGGGACGGCGACGCCGTCAGGGCGGGAGCAGTCGCGGTCAAGTCGTACGCCTGGTACTGGGTGGATCACTTCGGTGGGTATCTCCACAGCGATCCCAAGCAGTGCTTCGATGTCACCGACGACCAGCTCTTCCAGGTCTACCGGGCCGGCTCGTCCACCACGCGCACCAACACCATCATCGATCAGACCTGGCCGGTCGTGGCGCGCAAGAACGGTGACGTCTTCCAGGCCTCGTACCAGCGAACTCTCACGGGCAACACCGCCGAGGCGTGCGGCGCCGGGGCGAACGATCAGGTCCTGAGCCAGTACGGCAGCCAGAACTGCGTCGACACCGATACCAGCGCCACTGGCAACACGGGGAACAAGTACAACGTCATCCTGCAGCTCTACTACGGCTCAGACCTGCAGCTGACGACCACGGCGCAGCTGCGCTCGCAGCACGACTTCCAGTTCCTGCACCAGAGCACGCCGGCCGTCTTCTCCTCCGGGCGCTGGACGATCGACGACGGCTACCCGACCACATTCGACTTCGGACGCAGCGGCGACATCCCGGCCGTGAACACCACCGGCGACGGGTTCGCCCACATCGGGTACTTCCGTCCGTCGAGCGGGGTGTGGTACTTCGGCGGTCCCACAGGGGTGCCCACCTCGACCATGACCTTCGGGCGGCCCACCGATCAACCGGTCCAGGCGCAGTACAAAGGCCTCGCCTCGGCCACGCAGATCGCGATCTACCGCCCGTCGACCGGGGTCTGGTATTTCGCCAAGCCCGCGGGCGGCATCGAATCCTCCACCCAGTACGGCCGCAGCGGAGACGTCCCGGTGCCCGGGCGGTGGACGAGCTCGACCGCGGACGGCGTCGCCGTCTACCGGCCCTCCGACGGCACGTGGCACGTCCGCGGCGGCACCACGATCACCTACGGACGGCGCGGGGACATCCCGGCACCCGCCGACTACGACGGAAACGGCACCACCGACATCGCGGTCTACCGGCCGTCTACGCGCGAGTTCTACGTCCGCGGCCACGACCCGGTGCATTGGGGCCTGGCCGGCGACATCCCGGTGACCGGCGACTTCAACGGCGACGGCAAGGCCGACCTCGCGGTGTACCGGCCGTCCAACCACACGCTGTACGTGCGCGGCGGCGAGACGCTAGAGCTGTCCGCGGCCGGCACGCCGATCGGGGCCGCTCCGTACCACGACTGAAACGGCCGGTCAGTCGCGCGCGAGCCGAGGTAGGCACGGCGCGAGGGCACGTGCGACGAGTCAGGGCAGCCGCAGGGCGGCGGTCATGGCCTCGACCGCGATCCGCGGCTTGACGTTGAGGTCCAGCGCCTCACGGCAACCGAGGATCGCGTCGAGGCAACGCAGGGCCCCCGGCGGGTCGAGGCGCAGCGCCACGGCGACCACGTCGTCGGCGAAGTCGGGGTGGGCCGGCGCGACCGGCGAGCGCGCGTGGTGCAGCAGGACGTCGCGGTAGAACGCGGCGAGGTCCACGAGCGCACGGTCGAGCGCGTCGCGCTGGGTGCGGGTCTGGCGCGACTTCTGCCGCTTCTCCAGCTCCTTCAGCACCCCGGCTGACCCGCGGACCGCGGTGGCGGTGCCCCTGCCGGTGGCGCCGGCACCGAGGGCGACCTGCAACGACTCGGTCTCGCCGGCGTCGAGGTCGGCCGAGAGCGCGGCGGCCTCGGCCTCGGCCGCGCCCACGAGGTGATCGGCGGCCTCGAGACAGGCCCGCAGCGACGTCAACGACGCCGGGATCGCGAGCACCGCCGTGCGGTGGTCACGGGCCTCGGCGTCTCGGGCCAGGCGGCGTGACCGGCCGACGTGCCCCTGCCCGGCCGCGGCCGCCCAGGCCGCGGTGCCGGCGTCGTACCCGTCGGCGCGCAATACGCCGGCCACCGCGTCGGCCGGCGGCGTGCGCAGCGACACCAGCCGGCACCGGGAGCGCACCGTCACCATGACGTCGTCCGGGTGCAGGGACGGCGCACACAGCAGGATGACCGTGCGCGGCGGCGGCTCCTCGATGGCCTTCAACAGCGCGTTCGACGCCTGCTCGGTGAGGCGGTCGGCGTCCTCGATGAGCACCATCTGCCACCGGCCGAGCGACGGTCGCCGCGCGGCCCGCCCCACGACCAACCGCATCTCGCTGACCCCGATCGACAGCCCCTCGGGTACGACGAGGTGCACGTCGGGGTGGGTACGGGACGCGACCGTGCGGCACTGGGCGCACTCGCCGCAACCGACCTCGTCGCGCTCGCACTGCAGCGCCGCCGCGAACGCGCGTGCCGCCACCGAGCGACCGGACCCGGCCGGCCCGACGAACAGCCACGCGTGGGTCATCCGGCCCGGCGCGACCGGCCGGTCCTCGGAGATGGCCCGTGCGGCCTCGGCAGCCGCCCGCAGGGTGTCGACCGCGGCGGTCTGCCCGATCAGCTCGTCCCAGACGCTCATCGGCCCACGGTCGGTAGGTCGGTCAGGGTGCTTCGGTCGGTCACGGCTCCAGTGTGCCGGACGGGTGCGACGACGTGGCGCTCGCGAGCAGGGCCCGCAACGCCTCGGACAGCGGGCCCAGGGTCTCGGGCGGCAGCGGACGCAGCAGCTCACGCTCGGCGGCGAGGAGCGCCTCGAACGCCCCGTCCACGATCTCCCGTCCGTCCGGGGTGAGCGCGACCCGCACGAGCCGCCCGTCGAGCGAGTCGGGGGTGCGCATGACCAGGCCGCGCGCCGTCAGCCCGTCGAGCCGGCTGGTCATGGTGCCCGACGTGACGTAGGTGCGCAGGGCCAGCTCGCCGGCCGTCAGCTGGAAGCGCCCACCGGAGCGGCGCAGCGCGACGAGCACGTCGAACTCGTGGCGCCGCAGGCCGTGCTCGGCGAAGATCGCCGCGCGACGTTCGCCCAGGGCACCCGCCAACCGGTCGAGACGCGAGAGCACCTGCAGCGGCTCGACGTCCAGGTCGGGACGCTCGCGGTGCCAGGCCGCGACGATCTCGTCGACCTCGTCGAGCTGCGCGCCGTCGGGCTGCCCGCCGTCGGCCGGCTCTCCCGTGCGGCGAGCTGTCACGCCGTCAACTGTGCCACATCTCTCGACGCCGAGATATCGACGCCGACCTACCCGGAGTTGTCCGCGCCCCACGTCGTCCTGGGTTGTCGCAGGGCGGACAACTTCGGGTGGTCGGTCACGCGAGCAACGCGGCCAGCGCGGCGTGGATGTCGACGGCGAGCTCCGCCTCGGGGCGCTGGGCGTCGAGCACGAGGTACCGGGCGGGCTCGGCGGCAGCCAGCTCCAGGAAGCGCTCGCGGACCGCGGCGTGGAAGTCGGCGGACGCGGACTCGAGCCGGTCGAGGCGGGCCCGCCGCCCGGCGCGGGCAAGTCCCACCGCGGGCGGGAGGTCGAGCAGCACGGTCAGGTCCGGGACGAGGCCGGCGGTGGCCCATCGCGTGAGCACGCGGGCGTCGTCGCCCAGGCCGCGCCCGGCGCCCTGGTAGGCGAGCGTCGAGTCGACGTAGCGGTCGGTGAGCACCAGCTCGCCACGTTCGAGCGCGGGGACGATGACGGTGTCGACGTGCTGCGCGCGGTCGGCGGCGTAGAGCAGAGCCTCTGCGCGCGGCGTGACGCGGCCGTCGGGGTCGAGGACCAGCCCGCGCAGCTCGACGCCGAGCGCGGTGCCGCCCGGCTCGCGCGTCTCGACGACCGTCCGACCCTGCTCGCGCGCCCAGGCCGCGGCGAGCGCGATCTGGGTCGACTTGCCCGTCCCTTCCCCGCCTTCGAAGGCGACGAAGAGTCCGGCGCCGGTCATCCGACGGCCGAGTCGGCAGGCGCGGACGGGGTCCGCGCGACCAGGGAGGCCCGGGAGCGCAGCAACCGGTTGAGCCGCGTCACCACGGCGTCGGGAAGTCCGCCGGAATGGTCGGCGGGGCAGACGAGGTAGCGAGCCGGGTCGGCAGTCGCCTCGTCGAGCAGGGTCCGGCGGGCGGCCTCGGCGTCCAGGTCGTCGACCGCCCCGGTGAGCGCCGCGCCGACCGATCCGTCCACCCCGTCACCGCTGTCGACCACGACGACGAGGTCGGGCTTCAGGTCACCGGTGCTCCAGGCGTTGACGCTGCGGATCCGCTCGACGTCGGCCCCGCGACCTCCTCCGTGCAGCGCCAGGCTGGTGAGCGTGAAGTGGTCGCAGACCACGATCTCGCCGCGGACCAGTGCGGGCCGGATGACGGCCGCGACGTGCTCGGCACGATCGGCGGCCGACAGCAGCGCCGCGGTCTCGGCCTCGACACCGGCGCCGTCGTCCGTGTGCGCCGACGCTAGCAACAGCTCGGACACGCGCCGACCGGTCGCCGTCCGGGTGGGTTCGGCGGTCGAGACCACGACATACCCGTCGGTACGGATGGCCTGCGCCACCAGCTCGGCGTACGCGGCGGTGGCGTCGGCGTCCAGCCCGTCGACGGTGACGAACAGTCCGGTGTGGTCGGGATGGCGCATGCCGGCGCCGACGATGCGCCGGCGGATGAGCTCCCGGAACCCGCCGGGCCGGCCACCGGCTCGCGAGGTCGTGTAGAGGCTGACTCCCAGAGCCACGAGGCCGCCCAGCAGCAAGGTGAGCCCGGGGCCGGAGAAGGTCAGCCGGGCGTCGTCACCGACCTTCAGGGTGTGCGAGCCGATGGAACCGGCCACGACCGGCCCGACGGCGATGCTGAGCAGCAACATGAGTCGGACGGAGGACAGCACGAAGGCGAAGATCCGTCCGCGAAGCCGGTCCTCGACCTCCAGGCCGATCAAGGTGTAGCCCACGATCCAGGCGACTCCCGCGCACAGTCCGACCAACGCGGCCAGCACGTCGGCGAGGATGAAGTCGCGGATGAGCGACATGACGAGCAGCGTGACCCCCGCGCCTCCGATGGCCATGCCGACCACCCGGCTGCGCGGATAGCTGGGCAGGACACGCGGCCCGAGCAGCATGCCGATAGCCAGGCCCGTGAACAGCGTGCCGAACATGATCGCGAAACCGGCTGTGCCCGCGTCCAGCGTCTCGACCCAGAGCCGCGCCACGCCGATCGTCAACCCACCGGCCGCGAACGCGCCGATGATGCCGATGTAGAGCCCGCGGATCAACGAGTCGCCGGCCACGTAGGCGACGCCCTCGCGCAACAGACTGAGGATGCTCTGTTGCTGCTCGCGCTCGGCGGGCACGACGTGGATGTCGCGACGGCTGAAGAACACCGTGGCCGAGCTGACGAAGAAGCTGACCGCGTTGATGGCAAGCGCGATGACGATCGCGTAGTTGACGTCGTTGCCGATGTCGGCGTTCTGTCCGGAGATCAGCCGGTCGCCGGCCGAGAGCAGCGCGAAGAGCCCGGCGGCGATCGGCACCGTGCCGTAGACGGAGAACAGCGAGATCTGGTTCGCCGTGGCCAGCAGCTTCTTGGGCACGATCGAGACCTGGATGACCTGCTTGGCCGGTTGGCTGAACAGCCCGGCCGCCTCGATGACGAACTGCGCGATGTAGAGCCACAGGAGGTTGTAGCCGATGGCAATGCTCGCGTAGAGCACGCCGGCCGTGACGTCGGCGATGATCACCGTCTTGCGGCGGTCCATCTTGTCGGCGATGGCCGCGGCGAACGCACCGAAGAACAGGTCGGGCGCCAGCCGGACGAGGAAGACGCCCGCGAACGCGACGCCCTGCGTGGCCTTCGAGCTGTCCTGGGTCAGCTGCTGGGCCAGCGCGGTGTTGGCGAGCAGGCCCAGCCAGTCGCCGAGGCTGGAGAACGTGATGGCCGCCCACATGCGGCGCACGATCGGGATGCGCGCCAGGACGAGCAGGGCGTTCTCGCGACGTTCGCGGCGCGGCGCGGCCGTCATCGCCGGACTTCGTACGGATCGAGCCGACGGCGATACACGACGGAAGTCTAGGGAACCGCGTCGGACAGGCGCTTGTCCGCGTGCCGCCCGTCACGTAACTTGACGTCAAGAGATTTATCTTGACGTCAAGAGATCGGAGTTGCGATGCGGTGGGATCCCGCCCAGTACGCCCGTTACGCCGACGAGCGCGGTCGGCCCTTCGTCGACCTCCTCGCCCAGGTCGGGGCGACGGAGCCCCGGCGCGTCGTCGACCTCGGGTGTGGGCCCGGCACGCTGACGACCCTGCTGGCGCAGCGCTGGCCGCGGGCCGTCGTCGAAGGGATCGACTCGTCGCCGGAGATGATCGCGAAGGCTGCTCCGCTCGCAACCGCCCGCCTGTCCTTCGCGGTGGCCGACGTCGCGTCGTGGTCGGTGCCGGCGGATGCGGACGTCGTGTTCAGCAACGCGTTGCTGCAGTGGGTGCCGACGCACGTCGAGCTGCTCCGACGCTGGGCCGACGAGCTGCCCTCCGGCGGCTGGCTGGCGTTCCAGGTACCCGGCAACTTCGGAGCGCCCTCGCACGTGACGATGCGCGCGCTGGCGGCGTCGCCGCGATGGGCCTCGTCGCTGTCCGGTGTGCTGCGAGGCGAGGAGACGGTCGGCTCACCCGCGTCCTACGCATCGGTGCTCCTCGACTCGGGGCTGTCGGTGCAGGCGTGGGAGACGACGTACCTGCACGTGCTGCCCGGCCCCGACCCGGTCGTGGAGTGGCTGCGCGGTACGGGGCTGCGGCCGGTGCTCGCCGCGCTGCCGCCCGACGACGCCGAGGAGTTCACGGCGCAGCTGGCAGCGCGGTTGCGCGAGGCATACCCCCCGGGCCCGCACGGCACGATGTTCCCGTTCCGGCGCCTCTTCGTCGTCGCGAGCAAGCCGTGATCACCGGCTACGACCACGTCCAGGTGGCCATCCCGGCGGGCGGCGAGGACGCGGCGCGGGCCTTTTACGGCGCTCTGCTCGGCATGACCGAGCAGGCCAAGCCGGCGGCGCTGGCCGGACGCGGCGGCTGCTGGTTCGCGGCGGGGACGGCGGTGCTGCACCTCGGCGTCGAGACGCCGTTCGCGCCGGCCCGCAAGGCGCACCCGGCGTTCCTGGTCGACGACCTGGACGGGCTGCGGGCACGGCTCGAGGCGGCCGGGCACCCGTGCACCGACGCGTCCGGTGAGATCGCCGGCGTGCGCCGCTTCCACTGCGCCGACCCCTTCGGCAACCGCCTCGAGTTCCAGCAGCGCTGACCGCCGCACCGATCTTCCTGTACCGCACCGATCTTCCTGCACCGCGCCGATCTTCCTGCACCGCGCCGATCTTCCTGCGCGCACGGCGTCATAGCGATGCTGGCGCAGGAAGATCGCTCACCCCGTGACCCCGTCCACAGGCGCCGCGACCGTCCACAGATGCCATCCATGACGGCCGCGCAGCCTCCCGATCCGCCATCGTGCATCGCATGCCGACCGCCGCTGCACTTCGCGCGCGTAGCCGGTGTCCGGAGCTCGAACAGGTCACTAGCGTCGAGACACTGATCCACGATGGCTGGACCAGGTCGGCCATGCGCGCGCAACTCGAGGCCGGACGTTGGCAGCGCATCGGGCGCGCGATCCTGCGTTACAACGGTCCCCCGACGCCCGTCGACCTCCGCTCTGCAGCGCTGATCACGCTCGGCCCGCGGGCGCTGCTGACCTCGTTCACGGGCCTGGAGGAAGCCGGTCTGACGGGGTGGGAACGCACACCGGTGCACGTCCTGGTGCCTCGGGGTGCCCGGATCCGGCGGCCGCGAAACCTGCCGCTGCGAATCCACTACACCGACGACTGGCCACGATCGACCCCGGCGCGGCGCGATCGGGTCGGACATTGCGCGGTGCTCGCGGCCAGCAGCTTCGGCGCCGCGCGTCCGGCCTGCGGCGTCCTGGCCGCCACGGTCCAGCAACGCCTCATCCGCCCGGCCGACCTGGCCGACGCCGTGGCTGCCGCCAGTCGGACCCGTCACCGTCGGGCGCTGCTCGCCGCAGCCCACGACATCGCCCAGGGCGCGCAAGCCCTAAGCGAGATAGACCTCGCCCAGTTGTGCCGACGCGCCGGGTTGCCCGAGCCGACCCGGCAAGCGATCCGCCGCGAACCGTCGGGCCGACGCCGGTATCTCGACGCAGAATGGCAGAGCCGGCACGGCCGCCGCGTCGTCGCCGAGGTCGACGGCGCGCTGCACCTGATCGCCGGCCGGTGGTGGGACGACCAGCTGCGCCAGAACGAGCTGGTCATCGCGGGCGACGCGGTCCTGCGCTTTCCCACCGTGGTCGTCCGCACCGAGCAACATGTCGTCGTCGACCAGCTGCGGCGGGCCCTCGCGTCCTGATCACCGATCTTCCTGCGCCACGAACGCGATCACGGCACCGACGCAGGAAGATCCGTACAGGTCCGCGCCAGCGCCACCGATCTTCCTGCGTCTTGAACGCCATGACGGCACCGACGCAGGAAGATCCGCTTCAGCGGCGACGCACCACGATCACGTCAGGACGTGGACTTGGCCGGGGCCTTCTTCGCCGCGGTCTTCTTCGTGGCGGTCTTCTTCGCCGCCGTCTTGCCGGCCGCGGTCTTCGCGGACGCGCTCTTCTTCGCCGCCGTCTTCTTCGAAGCGGTCTTCTTCGAGGCCTTGCGAGCGCTCTTCTTCGCAGGCCCACGCAGGCGACGGTCGGCCAGCAGCTCCGAGGCACGGTCGTCGGTGATCGACTCGATCTCGTCGCCCTTGCGCAGGGAGGCGTTCGTCTCGCCGTCGGTGACGTACGGCCCGAACCGGCCGTCCTTGATCACCATCGGCTTCTCCGACACCGGGTCGTTGCCCAGCGTGCGCAGTGGCGGCGCCGCGGCCGCGCGACGGCCCCGCTGCTTCGGCTGCGCCAGGATGGCCGCGGCCTCGTCGATCGTGATCGTGAACAGCTGCTCCTCGGTCTCGATCGACCGCGAATCGGTGCCGCGCTTGATGTACGGGCCGTACCGACCGTTCTGGGCGGTGACGTCCTCGCCGTCGAGCTGCCCCAGCACGCGCGGCAGCGTCAGCAGCTGCACCGCCTCGTCCAGGGTGACGGTGTCGAGCGACATGGTCTTGAACAGCGACGCGGTGCGCTCGCCGTCGGTCACGTACGGCCCGTACCGCCCGGACTTGGCCGTGACCTCACGCCCGTCCGGCAGCGCGCCGAGCTCGCGGTCGCCCGACGGCGCCGACAGCAGCTCCTCGACCTTCTCCGGCGTCAGCTCGTCCGGCGCGAGGTCGTCGGGCAGCGACGCGCGGCGCCCGTCCTCCGGCGTGCCCTGCTGCAGGTACGGCCCGTAGCGCCCGACGCGCACCACGACGTCCTGCGCCGGGTCGGACGAGAACCCGAGCGGGATCGAGTTGATGCCGCGCGCGTCGATCTCCTCCAGCCGAGCGGCGATCAGCTTCTTCAGGCCGCCCTGGGCCGAGATCCGCTCCGAGTCGCCGGTGTGCGAGTCGTCGCCGAAGTAGAAGCCCTGCAGCCAGCCGACGCGCGAGCGCTCCCCGGTGGCGATGGAGTCCAGGTCGTTCTCGACGGACGCGGTGAAGCCGTAGTCGACGAGGCGGGCGAAGTACCCCTCGAGCAACCCGATGACCGCGAACGCCGTCCACGTCGGGATGAGCGCCGGCCCCTTCTTCCAGACATAGCCGCGGTCCTGGATGGTCTGCATGATCGACGCGTACGTCGACGGGCGACCGATCCCGAGCTCCTCCATCGCCTTGACCAGCGACGGCTCGGTGTAGCGCGACGGCGGTGACGTGGTGTGGCCCGTCGGGTCGAACGCGCGCGAGAGCAGCGCGTCGCCGCGGGTGAGCAGCGGCAGCCGCTTCTCGGCATCGTCCTTGTCGGCGTCCGAATCGGTGTCTTCGACGTAGGCGCGCAGGAAGCCGGGGAAGGTGATGGTGCGGCCCGACGTGGTGAACACGACGGCCTCGTCGGACGCCGACGTGGCGCCCATCCGGATCGACACCGTGGTGCCGACCGCGTCGGCCATCTGGGAGGCCAGCGTGCGCTGCCAGATCAGTTCGTAGAGCCGGAACTCGTCCGACGACAGCGCCGACGCGACCTGCCCGGGCGTCCGGAACGCGTCACCGGCGGGGCGGATCGCCTCGTGTGCCTCCTGCGCGTTCTTGGACTTGCGGGTGTAGACGCGCGGCTCGGCCGGCACGTACGCGTCGCCGTACAGCTCGCGGGCCTGGGTGCGTGCAGCGTCCAGCGCGGTCGTCGACAGGTTCGTCGAGTCCGTACGCATGTAGGTGATGAAGCCGTTCTCGTACAGCCGCTGCGCGGTGCGCATGACCTGCTGCGCCGACCAGCGGAACTTGCGACCCGCCTCCTGCTGCAGCGTCGAGGTCATGAACGGGGCGTACGGGCGCCGGCGGTAGGGCTTCTCGTCGACGCCCTGCACCGTGAACGGCCGCCCGTCGAGGCGCGCGGCGAGCCCGCGGGCACCGGCCTCGTCGAGGTGCAGGACGTTGGAGGGCGCGCGTCCGGTGGCCGGGTCGAAGTCGCGGCCGGTGGCCAGCCGGGTGTCGTCGACCGACACCAGGGTGGCCGTGAACTCTGAAGGGTCGTTCGGCTTGGGCTCGGCCGGCGCGAAGGTGCCCACGACGTCCCAGTAGGACGCGGCGTGGAACGCCATCCGCTCGCGTTCCTTCTCGACGACCATGCGGGTGGCGACGGACTGCACGCGCCCGGCGGACAGCCCCGGCAGCACCTTCTTCCACAGCACCGGGCTGACGCCGTAGCCGACGAGACGGTCGAGGATCTGCCGGGTGCGCTGCGCGTCGACGAGCTGGCTGTCGATCTCGCGCGGGTTCGCCACGGCACCGGCGATGGCCGACGGGGTGATCTCGTGGAACACCATCCGGCGGACAGGCACCTTGGGCTTCAGCGTCTCGACGAGGTGCCAGGCGATGGCCTCGCCCTCACGGTCCTCATCCGTCGCGAGGTAGAGCTCGTCGGCGTCCTTGACCAGCGCGCGCAGCTTCGACACCTGTTGCTTGCGGTCGGCGCTGATGACGTAGAGCGCCTCGAAGTCGTTGTCGACGTCGACGCCGAGCGAGGCCCACGGCAGGCCCTTGTACTGCGCCGGGACGGACGCCGCGTTCGGCGGCAGCTCGCGGATGTGGCCGATCGAGGCCTCGACGACGTAGTCGGCGCCGAGGTAACCGCCGATCGTCTTCGCCTTCGCCGGCGACTCGACGATCACCAGCTTGGTGCCCGTCCCGCCCTTGCTCGCCACTGCTTCTCCAGACCGCGGGGCGTCTGTCCGGGTCTCGGGACCCCGCAGTCGCGGACGGTACAGGAACTCGGCAACCCGGCGATCAACCCGGGGAGCGCGGTCACAGGCGCGGCGCGTCGGCCCGGGACACCACGGCGGGCACCGGCCAGGCCTCGCGCCCGCCGTCCGGCGGCTCGCCGAGCAGCTCGACGAGGCGGCGCAGCCGGCGCACCGACGTGACCCGCCAGCCCGGCCCCGGTTGCTGCGACAGCGCCATCGCCGCGACGCCGAGCCGGGACAGCTGCGCCCCGGCCGCCGAGTGGATCCGGTCGGACCCCGACGCCGACGGCGCGGGCGTGGCCAGCAGGTACCCCGCCTCGTCGCGACGCCCGGCCGCAATCGCCCAGAGCCGCAGGCCCCCGGGCCCGAGCTCGAACGCCGCAGGCAGGCCCTGGTTGGCGCCCCGGGTCCAGCGCGCCGCCAGAGGAACCAGCTCGGCGCTGAACGCCGTGCGTACGCCGACCCCGGTCGTGGACGACACGACGGCGTCCTCGCCCCCGACACCCAGCTCGCCGAACGTCGCGGCCAGGGCGTCGGCACGCCAGGCGTCGGCCACCACCACCGACAGCCGGGCCCCGGCCGCCGAACGCACCCACTGACCGCCGGCGAGCAGCAGCCCGTCGAGGTCGTGGAGCGTCGGTGCCGAGGCCTCGGCACCGAACAGGGAGTACTGCGTCACGCGGGCAAAGCCGTCAGCGCATCGCGCTCTCGCCCGAGACACACCACTTGTCGTCGGACTGCCGGCTCAGCGTGAGGGTCAGGGTGCGGGTGCTGCCGTCGGTGAGGACGACGCGACCGGAACCGGTCGTGGTGTTGTTGCCGGTGCCGGGGTCGTTGACCGACCCGTTCTCCGACGCGCTGCTGACCTCGTTGACGTCGGTCTGGGTCAGGCGCGTCGTGTAGCCCTGGCAGGTCAGCGTCATGATGCCGCTGCGGTCGTTGTCGTCGAGGTCGTCGAAGTAGGAATCGACGACGAGGTCGACGGTGTAGTAGACGCCGGTGGCACCTCCGCCGGCCGGCGTCGAGGGCCCCACCGGGCTGGCGACACTGCCGCCGCCGCCGCTGTCACCGCCGTCGCTCTCGCTGGCGCTGCCGCCACCGGCCGCGACGCCGCCGCTGCCTCGGCTGCTCGGGAACCCGCTGCGCCCGGCGCTGCCGCTGAGCGACCCCGAGCCCTGGCCGTTGTTCTTCTTGTTGTCGTCGCCACCGGTCAGCAGCACCGCGGCCACGATGCCGCCGGCCACGACGACGACGGCGACGATGGCGGCGATGATCGCGTTGGTGTTCTTCTTCTTCGGCGGTCCGTAGCCGGGCGGCGGCACCGGGTTGCCGTAGGCGGGCTGGCCGTACTGCTGGCCGTAGTCGGGCTGCCCGTAGCCGCCCTGCTGGCCGTAACCCTCTTGCCCGTAGCCACCCTGCTGGCCGTACCCGGGCTGCTGGCCGTACCCACCCTGCTGGCCGTAGTCGGGCTGCTGGCCGTACCCGGGTTGCTGGCCGTACCCGGGCTGCTGCCCGTAACCCGGCTGCTGCCCGTAGCCGGGCTGGTCACCGTAGTTCGGCTGGCCGCCGTAGCCGCCACCGGGGTAATCGGTCATCGGTCTCGCTCCAATTCGCTGCTGTCGCCCGATACGTCGCGACGGTTGATCGATGGTGTCATGCACGAGCCCCTGGCGAGCCTTACGAAAACGGGACGGACGGATCGGCCCCTCCTGTGCGGCGGAGAGGTGACCGCTTATCCAGGCTCAGCAGTTGATCAGGTTCGAGCAGTGTGCCACGTCGAGGCAGGAAACGCTGCGGCAAAGCAGCGCCTCGGACCGGGGATCAGCCGGACGAATCGGGACACCCGCCGCGAACGCACGACGGCCCCGCCACGAAGGGCGGGGCCGTCGAGCTGCGTCGCTCGGTTCTGCGTCAGCCGACCTGTGCCGTCGGCGTGGTCTCGGCGGCCGGCTGGTCGTCGCCCAGCGAGACGCGCCGGCGCTTGGACACCACGACGGCAGCGACGATGATGGCCAGCGCCACCAGCCCGATGACGATGCGCAGCGGCGTCGAGGAGTGCTCGCCGACGCTGAGCTTCACCACGGCCGGCGCCACGAGGACGGCGACCAGGTTCATCACCTTGATCAAGGGGTTGATGGACGGGCCGGCGGTGTCCTTGAACGGGTCGCCGACGGTGTCGCCGATGACCGTGGCCGCGTGCGCCTCGGTGCCCTTGCCGCCGTGCACACCGTCCTCGACCATCTTCTTCGCGTTGTCCCAAGCGCCGCCGGAGTTGGCGAGGAAGATCGCCATGAGCACGCCGGCGCCGATCGCCCCGGCGAGGTAGCCGGCCAGCGGGCCGATGCCCAGCAGGAAGCCGATCGAGATCGGCGCGAAGATGGCCAGCAGGCCCGGGGTGGCGAGCTCGCGCAGCGAGTCCTTGGTGCAGATGTCGACGACGCGGGCGTAGTCGGGCTTCTCGCTGAAGTCCATGATCCCGGGGTGGTCGCGGAACTGCGCGCGGACCTCGTACACGACCCGGCCGGCCGCCCGGCCGACGGCGCTGATGGCCAGCCCGCTGAACAGGAACACGACCGCAGCGCCGATGATCACGCCGAACAGGTTGTTCGGCTGTGACAGGTCGAGGCTGAACGACAGCCTTGTCAGCTTGCTGCCGTGGACGGCGTTGAACACCTGGGTGAAGTTCGTGACCTGGCCGTCGATGCCGGACAGCCCCGAGCCCTTGGTGCTCTTCAGCGCGTCGGTGAAGGACTTGCCGAACGAGCCGAACAGTGCGGTGGCGGCGAGCACGGCCGTCGCGATCGCGATGCCCTTGGTGATGGCCTTCGTGGTGTTGCCGACGGCGTCGAGGTCGGTGAGCACGCGCGCGCCGCCCTCGTCGATGTCGCCGCTCATCTCGGCGATGCCCTGCGCGTTGTCGCTGACCGGGCCGAAGGTGTCCATGGCGACGATGACGCCGGCCGTGGTCAGCAGGCCGCAACCGGCCAGCGCGACGGCGTACAGCGCGACGAAGGTGCTGCCGCCGCCGAGCAGGAACGCACCGAACAGGGCCGCGCCGATGAGGACCGCGGAGTACACGGCCGACTCCAGGCCCAGGGAGATGCCGGATAGGATGACGGTGGCGGCGCCGGTGAGCGAGGTGTCGGCGACGTCGCGGACCGGACGACGGACGGTGTCGGTGAAGTAACCGGTCAGCTGCTGGATGAGCACCGCGAGCACGATGCCGATCAGGACGGCGACGAACGCGATGACCGCCGGGTTGCCGGTGGCCCCGCCCACGCTGTTGTCGAGCTTGCTGAACTTCGACGGCAGGAAGGTGAAGGCCGCGATCGCGACGAGCACCAACGACACGATGGCGGTCAGGAAGAAGCCGCGGTTGATGGGCACGAGCCCGTTGCGGTCGCTCTCGCGCAGCTTGGTGGTGAGCACACCGACGACGGAGCTGATGATGCCGATGGCGCCGATGATCAGCGGGAGCAGCAGGCCCTTCGCGCCGAACGCGGTCTGCCCGAGGATCAGGGCGGCGACCAGGGTCACGGCGTAGGACTCGAACAGGTCGGCGGCCATACCCGCGCAGTCGCCGACGTTGTCGCCCACGTTGTCGGCGATGGTGGCCGCGTTGCGGGGGTCGTCCTCGGGGATGCCGGCCTCGACCTTGCCGACGAGGTCGGCGCCGACGTCGGCGGCCTTGGTGAAGATGCCGCCGCCGACGCGCATGAACATGGCGAGCAGCGCGCCGCCGAAGCCGAAGCCCTCGAGCACGGTGGGGGCGTTGGAGTTGAAGATGAGCAGCACGACGCTGGCGCCGAGCAGGCCCAGGCCGACGGTGAGCATGCCGACGATGCCCCCGGTGCGGAACGCGACGTGGAACCCGCGCTCGCGCACCCCACCGCGAGCCGCGGCGGCGACGCGCACGTTGGCCTGGGCGGCCAGCGACATGCCGATGTAGCCGACGGCGGCGGAGAACACCGCGCCCACGATGAAGAACAGCGCCCGGCCGAGCTGAACCGTGAACCCACCGTGGTTGACGGGCAGCACGAGCAGCAGAACGAAGACGATCACCGAGAAGATGGAGAGGGTCTTGAACTGCCGGTTCAGGTAGGCCTTCGCGCCCTCCTGGACGGCCCGGCCGATCTCCTGCATCTTCTCGGTGCCCTGGTCGGCCTTGAGCACCTCGCGGACCAGCGAGTACGCGAAGACCAGCGCGGCCAGCGCGATGACGAGGATGACGACCACGGCGTAGTGCTCGTTCGTGCTGATCCCGGGTTCGGCCAACAACTGCGTTGCCATGCAACTCCCTAACGCTCTACGCCCCGCACGGCACGGTTGCCCGTGCGGTGCCGGTGACGGATACGTGCGCCTGGATCGCCCTGTTCACGATCGGCGCTGACCGGCGGAGTGTAGCCCGGCTCACAGGCCGCGGATCGGCGAGGGTGGGCTAGTTCACGCGCCTCGCCGGGGGTCCCGGGGAGGGGTCAGGCGCTGACCGACTCGACGGCTGCCTCGACCGTCGGGTGGATGGAGAAGACACCGTCGAGGCCGGTGATCGTGAACAGCTTGAGGATGCGTTCGTGGGCGCACACCAGGGGCAGCGCGCCGCCCGCCTCGGTGGTCGCCGAGCGGGCCTCGACCAGCGCGCCGAGGCCGGTGGAGTCGAGGAAACCCACGCCGGAGAGGTCAACGACCACGGTCGTGACGCCGGACTGCAGCAGCTCGGCGAGGCTCTCCTTCAGCGACGGGGCGGAGTAGACGTCGACTTCTCCGCTCACCGCGACGACGGAGACGTCGCCGACCGAAAGCCGTGAGACCGACAGCTCCACGCGAAACACCTTTTCCCTACGTCGTACCTGCATGATCTGGTGCGTGCACCGGTCGACCCGTGGGGACCGGCGGACAGCAACCGTCAAAGCATGCCATAGCGCAGGGGCGCGGCGCGCAGCGGAGGAGAATAGATGATCGAGGGCCGGGTGATGGACCCGGACACGCTGCTCGCCCGCGTTCTGCTCGGTGTCACACCCGGCGAATCGCCGGTGACGCACGTCGAGTCCATGCCAGCGCGTCCTGCGGTGAACGCGCCCTGGCCCGACTGGGTGCCGGCGGCCGTCCGGGAGCCGTTCGTCGCCCGGGGCGTCGACGAGCTGTGGGTCCACCAGGTGGCCGCGGCGCAGGCGGCACGCTCCGGCGCGTCGGTCGTGGTGGCCACGGGTACGGCGTCGGGCAAGTCCCTGGGCTACCAGCTGCCGGCCCTCTCCGCGCTCGCCGAGGACGACCGGCGGCGGGTGCTCTACCTCGCCCCCACCAAGGCGCTGGCGCAGGACCAGCTCGGGTCGCTGGCCCGGCTGCAACTGCCGTTCCTGCGGGCGGCGACCTTCGACGGCGACACCCCGACGGCCGAGCGGGACTGGGTGCGGGGGCACGCCAACTGGGTGCTGACCAACCCCGACATGCTGCATCGCGGCATCCTGCCCGCGCACGGGCGGTGGAGCTCGTTCCTGCGGCGGCTGTCGTTCGTCGTGGTCGACGAGTGCCACACCTACCGCGGGCTCTTCGGGTCGCACGTCGCCCAGGTGCTGCGGCGGCTGCGGCGGATCTGCGCGCAGTACGGGTCGACCCCGACCTTCGTGCTGGCCTCGGCCACGGTGTCCGAGCCCGCCCGGTCCGCGGCCCGGCTCGTCGGGATGCCCGTCGAGGAGGTGACCGAGGACGCGTCGCCCCACGGCGCGCGCTCCTTCGCCCTGTGGGAACCACCGCTCACGGCGCTGCGCGGCGAGCACGACGCACCCGTCCGCCGCTCGGCCGGGGTCGAGACGTCCCGCATCCTGGCCGACCTGGTGGTGGAGGGCGCGCGGACGCTCGCGTTCGTGCGGTCGCGGCGCGGAGCGGAGCTCACCGCCCTCGGCGCGGCGCGGCATCTCACCGAGGCGTCGCTGCCGGCGCTCGTCCCCCGCGTCGCGGCGTACCGGGCCGGCTACCTGCCCGAGGAGCGGCGGGCGCTGGAGGCCGCGCTGGGTAGCGGCGAGCTGCTCGGCGTGGCCGCCACGAACGCCCTCGAACTCGGCGTCGACATCTCCGGGCTGGACGCGGTGGTGCTCGCCGGTTACCCCGGGACCCTGGCCTCGCTGTGGCAGCAGGCCGGCCGTGCGGGGCGGTCGGGCACCAACGCCCTGGTCGTCTTCGTCGCGCGCGACGACCCGCTGGACACCTACCTGGTGCACCACCCGGCAGCGGTGTTCGGCCGGCCCGTCGAGGCCACCGTGTTCGACCCGCAGAACTCCTACGTCCTGGCTCCGCAGCTGTGCTGCGCGGCCATCGAGCTGCCGATCCGCCCCGACGAGCTCGCCGCGTTCTCCGCGTCGGGCGACGACGCAGGCGTCGCGGCGGTGACTGCCGTGCTCGAGGACCTCGTGGCGCGCGGATTGCTGCGTCGCCGGCCCGCCGGGTGGTTCTGGACCCAGCACGACCGCCCGGACGTCGACATCCGCGGTGCGGGCGGGCGACCGGTGAGCGTCGTCGAGGCCGGTACCGGCACGCTGATCGGCACCGTGGACGCCGGGGCGGCCGACTCCACCGTCCACCCGGGGGCGGTGTACCTGCACCGCGGAAGCCCCTACGTCGTCGAGGATCTAGACCTCGACGAGCGGGTGGCACTGGTGCGTCCCGACGACCCGCCGTGGACGACCACGGCCCGCGACGTCACCGACATCGCGATCGTCCACACACGGACGAGCCGTCGTTACGGCCCGCTCGAGGTCGCGTACGGGAGCGTCGAGGTGACCAACCAGGTGGTCGGCTACCTGCGGAGGCGGCTGGGCACGGGTGAGCTGATCGACGAGACGCCGCTGGACCTGCCGGCGCGCCAGCTGCGCACCAGTGCCGTCTGGTACTCGCTGCCGCAGGACGTGCTCGACGGTGTGGGGCTCGACGTCACGCTGGTGCCCGGCGCGGTGCACGCCGCCGAGCACGCGGCCATCGGGCTGCTGCCACTGTTCGCGACCTGCGACCGGTGGGACATCGGGGGCGTGTCGACGGCACTGCACCCGGACACCGGCCGCCCGACCGTCTTCGTCTACGACGGGCACCCCGGCGGGGCCGGTTTCGCCGAGCGCGGCCACGCCACGCTGGCGGGCTGGCTGACCGCCACCCGCGAGGCGATCGCGGCCTGTGAGTGCGTCAACGGCTGCCCGTCGTGCGTGCAGTCGCCCAAGTGCGGCAACGGCAACGAGCCGCTGTCCAAACCCGGCGCGCTGACCGTGCTGGACCTGGTGCTCGCCGAACTGCCCTGACGGCGGGAGTTCAAGCGGTCGGGAGTTCCGACGGTCAGAGTTCAGGCGGTCGGAAGTTCAGGCGGGCAGGCGACCGGCGCGCGCACCGGCCACGACCTGCCGCGCTCCGACCACGGGCAGGTGCACGCGCAGTGTCACGCGGGTCCGGACCGACCCGCTGCGCCCGTCGGCGGCCAGCCGGACGGCGCACGCCTGCAACCGCACGCCGTTCGCCGCGGCGACCCGGGCGGCGGCGGCACATGCGTCGCCGCCCACCCCGATCCGTCCGGCCGCGGCGAGCGCGGCGAGGTCGGCTCCGGACTCGGCACGGTGACGCGCCACCACGGCCGCGGCCCGGACCACGGCGACCTCGGTGACCAGGAGCAGCAGCGCGATGCAAGCCACCACCCACAGCGTCGCCGATCCGCCGTCGGCGCCGGATCGGTCGGCACCGCGGCCGGGCCGGCGCGTCACGGCGCCGGGCCTGTCATGTCACCGGCACCGGCACCTGCCCCGACCGGTTCGCGGGCCGCGACCGCCCGCTCGGTCACCGTGAACGTCGGCAGCCACGGACCCATCGGGTGCACCCGCACGCTGACCACGGCCGTCACGTCGTCGCTGCCCGAGCTGAGGACGACGGATGCGCCCGGCGCCGCCTGTGCCGCCAACCGCCGACCGGTCGCGGCGTCGCCCCGGGCCGCGGCACGGGCGGCCTCGCGGGCGGCATCCTGCACCCGGACCTTGGCCGCCACCACCGACACCGCGCTGAGCGCCACGGCGAGGACGAGAAGCAGCGCCGGCAGGCAGGCCGCCAGCTCGGCGGTGACCATCCCCCGCTCGTCCCGCGAACGCGCGCGCACGACCGGGCCTCAGATCGAGTGCAGCGCGGAGTTGATGATGCCGGTGAGCGCCGACGAGACGGCAGGGCTGCGCACCACCTTGAACAGCACGACGGCGAACGCCACCGCGGCCACCGTCCCGACCGCGTACTCGGCGGTCGACATACCGGCGTCGACGGCGTGACGGAACCGGGCTCGAACCGTGCGGACGCGCCGCGCACGTTGCGTAATGAGAGTCATGCCGAGAGCTTCGCGGCCGATTCGATCGCGCGGTGGGGATCGAGCGCGCCTGTGGACGGCAGGGGCGGGTGTGGACGGAACGCGGCGCCACCGTCGCGGCTGTGCTACCGCCAAGCGTCGGCGGCGTATCTGCCCGGCCGACCGTCCGTCCTCGGTACCGTGGAGCCCATGGTGGTGCTCATCGTCGTCCTGCTCGTGTTGGTCGTCATCGTCCCCATCGTCGGCTGGGCGTTGTGGCTGTTCATCAGTGCGGCCGTCGTCGGCGCGATCATCGGCGGCCTGGCGCGTCTCGTCCTGCCCGGGCGGCAGGACATCGGCATCTTCAGCACCATCCTCATCGGCTGGATCGGCTCGCTGGTCGGCAGCCTCATCGGGCGGCACGTCTTCCACGTCGGGTCGATCCTCACCGTCCTGTGCGAGGTCGCGGTGGCGGCGATCCTGGTCGCGATCGCCAGCGGCGGTGCGGGCAACCTGGTGGCCCGCCGCAGCAACAGCCTGCGCTGGTAGCGACAATCGTCGGGTGCACAAGCGAACACTGGGCCGTACCGGCCGCGAGGTATCCGTCGTCGGGCTCGGCACCTGGCAGCTCGGTGGCGACTGGGGCGAGGTCGACGACGCGCGCTCCGTCGAGATCCTGACCGCCGCGCTCGAGTCCGGCGTGACGCTGTTCGACACCGCCGACGTGTACGGCGACGGGCGCAGCGAGCAGACCATCGGACGGTTCCTGCGCGAGCACCCGGACGCGGACGTGTTCGTCGCAACCAAGATGGGTCGCCGCGTGGACCAGGTGCCCGGGAACTACGTCCTGGACAACTTCCGGCAGTGGACCGACCGCTCGCGAACCAACCTGGGGGTCGACACCCTCGACCTCGTCCAGCTGCACTGCCCGCCGACGGCGGTGTTCGCCGACGACGCCGTCTTCGACGCTCTCGACACCCTCGTTGCGGAGGGCCGGATCGCGCACTACGGCGTCAGTGTCGAGACCGTCGACCAGGCGCTGACGGCGATCGCGCGGCCCCACGTCGCATCGGTGCAGATCATCCTCAACGCGTTCCGCCAGAAGCCGCTCGAGCGCGTGCTGCCGGCCGCGGCCGAGGCCGGCGTGGGCATCCTGGCCCGGGTGCCGCTGGCGTCGGGCCTGCTGTCCGGACGGTTCACCCACGACACGCAGTTCGCCGCGAGCGACCACCGCGCGTTCAACCGCCACGGCGAGGCCTTCGACGTCGGTGAGACCTTCGCCGGCGTCGACTACGACACCGGGGTGGACGCCGCGGCCCGGTTCGCCGAGCTGACCGACGACCCCACCGGTCTCGCGCTGCGCTGGATCATCGACCAACCCGGTGTCACCAGCGTCATCCCCGGCGCCAGCCGCCCCGACCAGGCGCGGCGCAACGCGGCTGCGGGCGACGCCGGACCCGTCGACGCGGCCACCGCCACGGCCGTCGACGAGCTCTACGCGAGCCGGATCCGCCCGCTCGTCCAGGACCGCTGGTAGCCCGCACCGTCAGTCGGACGGCATGACCGTCCGGCCACCGTGCAGGACGCGCACCACGGCGAACTGCTCGTCGAGCAGGACGAGATCGGCGCGTCGGCCGGGTGCGATCACGCCGTGGCGATCGTCCTCGCCCACGACGCGGGCCGGGGTGGAGGTCGCGGCCGCGACCGCGTCGACCGGATCGAGACCGGCCGTCACGGCCCGGGCGACCGCGTCGTCCATCGTCAGCGTCGAGCCGGCCAGAGACCCTCGGTCCGCGCCGCTGTCGGCCAACCGGGCGTGCCCGCCGTCGACCCGGACGGCCCGGCCGCCGAGGTCGTAGTCGCCGTCCCCCGCGCCGGCGGCGGAGATCGCGTCGGTGACGAGCGCGAGCCGGCCCGGCCCACGGGACTGCACCTCGCGCACCACGGCGGGATGCACGTGGACGCCGTCGTTGATCACCTCGCAGACCACGCCCGCGTCGAGAGCGGCGAGCACCGGGCCCGGGTCGCGATGGTGGACGGGACGCATTGCGTTGTAGAGGTGGGTGGCCAGCGTCGCCCCCCGATCGAACGCGGCGAGGGCCTGCTCGTAGGTGGCGTCGGTGTGCCCGACGGCGGCCACGACCCCGGCCGCCCGCAGCTCGGCGACGAGGTCGAGCGCTCCGGGTAGCTCGGGCGCGAGGGTCATCACGCGCAGCTGCCCGCGCGCCGCGGCGATCAGCCGGCGCAGCACGTCCCGGTAGGGGAGGAGCAGGTGGTCGGGGTCGTGTGCGCCGCAGCGGGCGGGTGACAGGAACGGTCCCTCGAGGTGCGCGCCGAGGACGCCGGAGGACGGGTCCTCGGCCCGGTCGGCGACCTCGGAGAGCTGCCGGCACAGCTGCTCGACCGGGGCGGTGACGAGCGAGGCCAGCAGGGCGGTCGTGCCGTGCGTGCGGTGGAAGGCGACGGCGGCGTCCAGGTCGGCGGGCGAGGCGGTGAGGTCGTGACCACCCCCGCCGTGCACGTGCAGGTCGACGAACCCGGGGACGAGCCACCCGGCGACGCGCTCGGCCGGCCCGGGCGGCACGCCCGATCCGACGCCTGTGACCAGCCCGTCCTCGACGGCGACCCAGCCGTCGGCCAGCACGCCGTCGGCGGTGACGACGCGGGCGCCGGCCAACACGGTCACGGCGTGGTTCCCGGCGGGCACCGGCCCGACGCTAGTGCCCGTGCCGGGGAGGTGGTGGCTAGAGCTGCCCGGCGGCGAGCCAGCGCTGGAAGCCGCGGACCGGGTGCGGCGTGGCCATCCGGCGGTGCTGCCGGCGGCCGGCGTGGCTCGCGCTGTGGGCCAGGCGGCTGTGCTCGGCACGCGCCAGGCGCTCGTTCTGCAGGTCGTGGGCGGCGGCCTCGACAATCGATGTGTACATGGTGTCTCCCCGAAGAATGCGATCAGCGGGTTTGCTGACACCGATAACAGTCGTCGTAAGGGCCCGGCCCGGGCATCGGTAGTTTGCCTACTCCTGGCGGGCCGGTGTGGCCGGCACCATCTAAGGCCGCCTAAAACCCCCTAGGACCGGCCTCCGGGCCACCTCGGGCCCGCCTCGGACGCCCCTCAGACCAGCGTGTCCAGGTGCTCGGCGAAGGCCAGCGCCGTCGCCGGCCGGTCGAAGGCGCTGGGCGCGATCGCCCAGGAGACGGCCGCCGAGGCCGGCCCGTCGATGTCGGCCGACACCGTCGGCTGCTGGGAGAAGATCTTGCGGAGCGCGAGCATCGCGTCCCCGGCCGGCAGCTCGCCGTAGAGCCCGGTGCCCGACAGCGCGCGGTGCAAGGTGGCGCCCAGGGAGAAGATGTCGGTGGCCCGCGACGGCGCAGCGCCCTGGATCAGGGCCGGGTCGTTGTACTCGATGGCCCCGACCGACCCCATCCCGGTGACGGTCACGCCGGGCGCAAGCACCTGGCTGAGACCGAGGTCGGCCAGCTTGCCGTGGCCACCGGACAGCAGGATGTTCTCCGGCTTGATGTCGCGGTGCACGATGCCCGCCTCGTGCAGCGCGTGGGCGGCGCGGGCGGCGTCGGCGACCGCGGTGATGGCGGTCGAGCGGTCGACCTGCCCGGACAGCGAACCGTCGGCCATGTACTCCATCGCGTAGTAGAACGCGCTGCCCTGCTGGCCGGCGTCGTAAAGGGCGACGAGGTACGGCGACTGGACGGACGCGAACGCCGACAGCTCGCGCGTCGCCCGCCGGAACACGTCCTCCGACGTCGTCCCGGACAGCACCTTGACCGCGACGTACTCGGTGTCGACCGGCAAGCGGGCGGGCGTGTTCGCGACGAAGAACTCGCCGTGGTTCCCTTTGCCCAGCGAACGGATGAACTCGTAATCGGCAATGCCGTTCATGCGTGCCTCCCTGCCGTGACACCGGCCGCAACCAGACCGGCCCAGTCGTTGATGTCGTTGATCTCGTCGTCGGGACGCGCACGCGCCACGAAGTGCGTGGTGGGAACGGCCACGGGCCCGACGACGAGCGCGCCCTCGGGCACCTCGCCGACACTCGCGTCGATTCCGCGCCTGGCCAGGTCGGCGGCGATGCCCCGCTCGCGCCGCCCGGTGCCGACGAGCACGAGCGACAGCTGCCGGGACACGGCCAGCTGCGCCGCGATCTGCAGCGCGGCGTCACCGCCGGCGTCGTGCGTGGCCGGTACCGCGACCGCCGTCGGCGCGACCGGCTCGACGCCGTGCACCAGGATGCGCGGCATCAGCTCGTGCGGCGCGAGCTCCACCGAACCGGTGAGCACGACGAGGTCGGGCTCGGCGGTCACGACGTAACGGGTCAGGTCGGCTGCGATGTCGTCGCTGAACTGCGCCTGCGCCGTGACCGTCACCCCGGCGCGGCCAACCGCGGCGGCCAGCGTGTGCAGTTCGGACATGGTTCGGGTCATGAGCATCAGCTCGGCGCCGAGGCCGGTGCCGACCTCGAGCCGCTTGGCGGGGTCCTGCTGCGGCAGCAGGCGGACGAGCACGACCTGGGCCGGCGCGCGCACCGCTGCGAGGTCGACGGCGGCCCGGGCCAGCGCGGTGTCGGCCGCGGCGTCCGGGACGGGATCGAGGATGGCCAGCACCCGGTAGTCCATGCCTTTGGCCAACGCGGCGCGGTCGGCGTCGGCGATATCGCGGTCGATGAGTCGCTTCGGGTAGATGAAGCGCAGCATCGGTCCGGTCATCGCCGTCGTCACCAGGGCCATGACGACCATGAGCGAGAACAGCTTGGTGTCGAGCACCTTGAGCTGCAGGCCGACGTTGAGGATGACCAGCTCGGTGAGACCGCGGGTGTTCATCAGTGTCGCGAGCGCTCCGGCCTGCCGTCCGCCGACCCCGGAGGCCTTGGCCCCGAGGTAGGCGCCCAGGAACTTGCCGCCGATGGCCACGCCCAGGATGGCGAGCAGCTCGCCCACGCCGGAGGCGCCGACGCTGGACAGGTCGACCTTGACGCCGGACACGACGAAGAACACCGGCAGCAGCACCAGCACGCTGAGCTGCTCGAGCCGCTCCAGGATGGCCTCGCGCAGCGCTGCGCCGGTTTCGCGCGGCATGCAGGCGCCCATGATGAACGCGCCGAAGATGTAATGGACGTTCAACCACTCGGTCGAGAACGCCGACAGCGCGAGCAGGGCGACGACAATCGCGAGCATGTCGGGTGTGAGGCGCCCGATCGCCAGGAAGCGTTCGTTGACACGGCGCATCAGGGGACGCACGACGAAGGCCATCACCAGCAGGTAGGCCGGGGCTAGCAGGATGTGCCAGGTGTCGTCGGTGCCCTCGGACCCGACGATCGTCACGACGACGGCCAGCAGCGACCACGCTGCGATGTCGTCGACGGCCGCGCTCGCGATCGCCAGTCCGCCGATCCGGGTGCGGTGCAGGCCACGGTCGGTGAGGATCCGGGCCAGCACCGGGAACGCGGTGACCGACATGGCGGCACCGACGAACAGCGCCGAGGGCAGGTGCTTGGTGGTGATGTCGCTGTGCCGGTCGATCAACCACAGACCCAGCAGCGTGCCGCCCACCATGGGCACCGCGATCGAGCCGAGCGACACCGCGGCCGCCACCTGCTCGCGTCCCTTGAACAGGGAGCGGTCGACCTCGTAGCCGACGATGAACATGAACAGCACCAGGCCGAGCGTCGCGATGGCCGTCAGCCACGACCCGGTGAGATCGACGGGCGGCTTGCCCTCGACCGGGTTCTCGACCAGGAACAGATGGCTGGTGATGTTGCCGCTGAACAGGGTCGGGCCGAGCACCACACCGGCCAGGATCTCGCCGATCACCGGTGGCTGGCCGAGCTTGCGCGCGACGGTGCCGAGCAGCCGGGCCAGGATCAGGATGATCGCGATGTCGAGCAGGAACTGCTGGACGGGCGAGAGGGTGGACATCAGCGGCTCCTGTCCGGACATCGGGTGCGCCGGCCCCGGGCCTGGCGCGTCGTGGTGAGCGAGGACATCAATCAGGCAGCGGTCACGTGTTGCGGTGCGACTCGTAGCGCATCTGCCGACGGCCGACGCCGACCTGGGTGCCGGGCCGGACCGTCTGCGCGTTGTTGACGGGCGCCCGCTGCCAGACGGTGTCGCTCGGACCCCAGATGCCGGTGCCGTTGGCGGAGCCGAGGTCGACGACCTGCACCGACCAGTCGTCGAGGTGGATGCGGGCGTGCACGCGTGACAGCAGGCCTTCCGGGTCGTCGATCCGCAATGGACGGGCCGCCCCCGAGATCACGTCCGGGTCGCGGGAGGGGTCGCGTCCGATGACGTAGTCCGAGTCGAGGGTGAAGATGCTGCCGTCGTCGAGCACGAGGACACCCAGCGGCGGACGCGGTCCCCGGCGCGGGATCAGGGTCTGCTGGGCCATCGAGATACCGCAGACCGCGCAGTAACGCGCGCTCGGGTCGTCGAAGTGCCCGTTCTTGCAGTAGACGCCGATGATCTCGACGGCGTCGTCGGCGACCGGGTTGGCCGGGATCGGCGCGTCGGCGATCGGCGGCGCCTCGGGGCGGGTGACGACCGGCAGCGGGGCGCGCGGCGCCTCGGGGGCGAACGTCCCCGGGTCGAACAGGGCGATCGACGCGAACGGCTGGGACCGGTCGACGGACACGCCGGGCGCCGCGACACTCGCCATCTGCGGCGGCCCGACGGGCTGGTCCGGCGCCGACGCCTGCTCGGGTGCCGACGCCTGCTCGGGTGCCGACGCCTGCTCGGGTGCCGACGCCTGCTCAGGTGCCGACGCCTGCTCGAGTGCCGACGCCTGCTCGCCGGTCGGCTCGACTGCCGGCGCGTCGGTGGGCACCTCCACCGGGGGCGGCGCGTCCTCGGCCCGGGCGGGGACGAACGCGGGTGCGTCGGGCTCCAGGTCGGGCGGGGGCGGTGTCGCCGCGGCCGGCTCGGACGGCTCGGGCAGCAC
>NZ_CAXUNP010000019.1:53991-69503 GCF_964252635.1 uncultured Jatrophihabitans sp. | reverse complement strand
CCCCCACCCCCTCCCCAAACTCAGGTGATCGATTGCGGATCCCGGCGACTATTCGACCCGTGTCCGCAGTTGATCACCGGAGGGAGCCGGTGCGGTGCCGTCCGCTAGGTTGCCGGTATGAGCGAACCCTCGGTCGACGCCGCGGGCCGCGCCGTCCTCACCGGTATCAGTTCCCGTGCCTTCGAACACCCCGCCGACCGGGCCGCGCTCACCGCGCTACGTTCCGTACCGGGCTTCGACCAGCTGATCCGGCTGGCGTCGGGCATGCTGCGCGAGCGGCAGTACCGGCTGGCCTACCTGGCCTCGTCGGTCCGGGTCGGTCCGCGGCAGTTCCCCGACCTCGACGCGTTGCTCACCGAGGTCGTCGGCGTGCTCGACGCACCGGAGCGTCCCGAGCTGTACGTCGTCAACGACCCGATGCCGAACGCCGTCACGCTGGGCGTCGACCGTCCGTTCATCGCGGTCACCAGCGGGCTCTACGAACTCACCGACGACGCGGAGCGGCGCGTCGTGCTCGGCCACGAGCTCGGGCACGCGATGTCCGGGCACGCGCTGTACCAGTCGCTGCTCATGCATCTGCTCAACCTGGCCGGCTCGTTCGGCTGGGTGCCCGCGGGCGGGCTCGGCCTGCGCGCGCTGATCGCGGCCCTGCGCGAGTGGGAACGCAAGGCCGAGCTGTCCGGCGACCGGGCCGGGTTGCTCGCCAGCCAGGACGTCGACGCGGCGCTGCGGTTGCAGATGAAGCTGGCCGGCGGCGCGCACCTCGACCGCATCGACGCCGACGCGTTCCTGGCCCAGGCGCAGGAGTACGAGAGCGCCGGCGACCTGCGCGACGGCGTGCTGAAGCTGCTCAACACCGAACGCACCAGCCATCCCTTCTCCGTCGTGCGGGCCGCCGAGATCCAGCGGTGGGCCAGCTCCGAGGAGTTCGGGCGCATCGTGGCCGGCGACTACCCGCTGCGATCCGACGACCGCGAGGCATCCTTCGGCGAGACGGCGAAGGAGGCGGCGCGGGCCTACCGCACCCGCATCGAGGAGTCGACCGACCCGTTGGTGGGTGCGGTGCGCGGGGTCGGGGCGACGGTGGGCACCGCGGCCGAGAGCGTCGTCGACTGGTTCAGCCGGATGGCCCGCGGCCCGGAGACGTCGGGTCGGCACGCCGATCACCGCGGCGAGACCGGTGCCGGTCCGGACCCAGAGCCTGAGCCCGGCGTCTGACATCGGCGATTAGCGTCGGCGGCCGACGCACCACCCGGGAACCCGGCGGGCGACTCGGGGGTTGAACACGGTGACGGGCCCCCGGCCCGGACAGGAGGAGCGATGAACGTCGGCAAGGTGTTGCTGGCCCTGCTCGCGATCTGGGTCCTGATGGGCATCGTCGGTTTCCTGATCAAGGGCCTGTTCTTCCTGTTCGTCATCGCCCTGGTGCTGTTCGGGTTCACCCTGGCCGGCGAGGGCCGACGACGAGGCATCCTCAAGCGCTAGCCTCGACGTCTTGTGGGCGTCGCGGGAGCACTGTTCGAGCTCGTCGCCCCCAGCCGGTTCGGCGCCAACTTCCGCCGGTTGCTCGCGTCGTCGTGGACGAGCAACCTCGGTGACGGCATCGCGGTCGCCGCCGGACCCCTGCTCGTCGCCTCGCAGACGCACAACGCGTTCCTCATCGCCAGCGCCGCCTCGCTGCAGTGGCTCGCGCCGCTGCTGTTCGGCCTGTCCGCCGGGGCGCTGTCCGACCGGCTCGACCGCCGGCTCATCGTCATCAGCGCCGACCTGGTCCGGGTGGGCATCCTGGCCCTGCTCGCGCTGTCGATCGTCACCCACACGGTGTCGATCGCCGTGGTGCTCGGGCTGCTGTTCGCGCTCGGCGTCGCCGAGGTCTTCGGCGACAACACCACCGCCACGCTGCTGCCCATGGTCGTCAGCCGCGACGACCTCGTCCTCGCCCAGCCGCGGTTGATGTTCGGCTTCATCACGGTGAACCGGCTCATCGGTCCACCCGTCGGCGCCGCCCTGTTCGCGGCCGGGATGGTCCTGCCGTTCGCCGGTCAGGCGGTGCTCGTCGCCGCCGGGGTGCTGTTCGTGTCCCGCCTGGTGCTGCCGCCGCTGCAGGCGCCGTCGACGCGGACCGTGCGGGCCGACGTCCGGGCCGGTTTCGGCTGGGTGCGCCGGCATGCGGCTGTGCGCACGCTGGTGCTGACGATCTTCGTCTTCAACCTGACGTTCGGTGCCGCCTGGTCGGTACTGGTGCTCTACTCGCGGGACCGCCTGGGCCTGGGGGCCGTCGGTTTCGGGCTGATCACGACCGTCGAGGCCGCCGGCGGGCTGCTGGGGACGGCGGGGTACGGCCGCCTCGTCCGGCATGTGAGCCTGGGCGCGATCATGCGCATCGGCCTGGTCATCGAGACGTTCACGCACCTCGTGCTGGCCGTGACAACCTCGCCCGCGGTGGCGCTGCCGACGTTCTTCGTCTTCGGCGCCCACGCCTTCGTCTGGAGCACGACGTCGGCGACGGTCCGGCAGCGGGCCGTCCCGCACGGGCTGCAGGGACGGGTCAACAGCGTCAACACGGTCGGCACCTTCGGCGGGCTGGTCATCGGCTCGGGGATCGGCGGGTTGCTGGCCGAGCACATCGGGCTGACTGCGCCGTTCTGGTTCGGCTTCGCCGGGTCGGCGCTGTTCCTGGTGCTGCTGTGGCGCCAGCTCGCCCACATCGCGCACGCGGACTCAGACGCGGACGCGGACGCAGACGCGGACTCAGACGCCCCGCACGCGCCGTGAACCCGAGTTGTCCGCGCTCCGTCGCGTCCCGGCTCGTCTTGGCGCGGACAACTCCGAAACGCCGCTCGGGTTGTCCGCCCTTCCGCGCGTCCCGGCTCGCCGGAGCGCGGACAACTCGTGGTGGCAGTGGCAGTGGCGGTGGCGGTGGCGGTGGTGGTCGTCGTCGTCAGGAGCGGCGGACGGTCCCGGCGAGGTGCGGCTTGCCGGAGCGAGCGGCGCGCACGTCGAGGTCCCAGCCACCGTCGACCGGCACCGCACCGATCGACACCGTCGAGGGCAGCGGCACGGGCAGCTTGAACGCCACCTCGTTGGTGAAGGCGTCCGGCAGGCGTCCCTCGAGCGAGGCCAGGGTCCGCGCCGCCAGCCACATGCCGTGCCCGATCGCCGACGGGAAGCCGAACAGCCGGGCCGACAACGGGTGCAGGTGGATCGGGTTGCGGTCGCCCGAGACCGCACCGTAGCGGCGGCCGACGTCGCCCGGCACCCGCAGCTGCACGGTCGGGCCCTGCTGCGGTCCGAGCTCGGTGCGTGGTCGCTTGCCGCCGTCCTTCGACGACGCGCCGCCCCGGCGCAGGTAGGTGCTGCGGCCGGTCCAGACGGTCTCGCCGTCGACGGTCACGTCGGCGAGCAGGTCGAGCTGGCGCCCGGCCGGGTGCGGACGCAGGTTGTCGGCCCGCACCGAGAACGAGAACGTCTCGTCCGCGGTCACCCGCCGGCGCACGGTGATGACGTTGTTGACGTGCACCAGGCCGACGAGCGGGAACGGGAACGCCGCCTCGGTCATCAGCGCCACCGACAGCGGGAACGCGAGCACGTGCAGGTAGGTCGGCGGCAGGACGTCGGAGACGCGGAACCCGCACACGTCGGCGTAGGCCTGCAGGTGTGCGCGTGAGATCGCCTGGTCCGCGAGTGTGTACGTCGAGTCGGGCAGGGTGTCGCCGCGGTGCAGCGGCCCGGTGACCGCGGCGCGCGCGTACAGCGGCAGCAGCGACGGGGGCGAGGTCAGCGCCGGCACGGCGTCAGGCCCCGACGAGGTTCTGCCCGCACACCCGCAGCACCTGGCCGTTGACGCCACCCGCGCCGGGCGACGACAGCCACGACACCGCCTCGGCGACGTCGACCGGCAGGCCCGCCTGCTGCAGCGACGACAGCCGGCGGGCGACCTCGCGGGTAGCCAGGGGCATCTTGGCCGTCATCTCGGTGTCGATGAACCCCGGTGCGACGGCATTGATCGTCGACGCCCCGTGCGCGGCGAACGACGCCGCCGACGACCGGACCAGGCCGATGACGCCGGCTTTGGTGGCGCCGTAGTTCGTCTGGCCGCGGTTGCCCGAGAACCCGGTGGTGGACGACAGGCAGACGACGCGCGAGCCGTCGTTGAGCTGGTCGCTGTCGAGCAGCGCCGCGTTGACCGACAGCTGCGACTGCAGGTTGACGGCGATGACCGAGTCCCACTGCTCGGGCTTCATGTTGGCCATCAGCTTGTCGCGGGTGATGCCGGCGTTGTGCACGAGGATGTCGAGACCGTCGGTGTGCGAGTGCAGGTGCTCGAGCAGGCGCTGCGGCGCGTCGGCCGCGGCGACGTCGAGGTGCAGCGCGGTGCCGCCGACCTGGTTGGCGACCTTGGCCAGCGCCTCACCGGCCTGGGTGAGGTCGGCGACGACGACGTTCGCGCCGTCGCGGGCCAGCACGCCGGCGATGGCCGCGCCGATCCCGCGTGCGGCACCGGTGACCAGGGCGGTCTTGCCCGCCAGCGGCTGGTCCCAGTCGTCCGGCGCCGGGGCGGTACCGGGGCCGAGCAGCAGCGGCTGCCCGTCGACGTACGCCGAGCGACCGGACAGCAGGAAGCGCAGCGCCGACGCCAGCGACGCCTCGTCGGCCACCCACAGCAGGTTCGCGGTGGCGCCGCGGCGCAGCTCCTTGGCCAGCGAGCGGACGATGCCGTCGAGCGCCTGCCGGGTGGCGTCGACGGCGATGTCGGCGCCGTCGGCGGGCAACCCGAGGACGATGACCCGGCCGGACGGGCCGAGCGCCTTGACGCCGGGCGCGAGGAACGCCCGCAGCGCCGCGAGGTCGGCCGGCGCGGCGACCGAGCGGGCGTCGAGCACGACGGCCGCGACCTTCTCACCGTCGAACACCTTGTCGATGTCGTCGACGACCTCGACCCCGGCCTGCGTGATCAGCTTCTTCAGCGCCGCGGCCGGACGGCCCGCGGTCGAGCCGAGCAGCACCGCGCCGGGCAGCAACGGGTCACCGGACCGGAAGCGGCGCAGCACCGAGGGCTGCGGCAGGCCGACGCGCGAGGCGACGGCCGAGCCCACGGAGGAGTTGACGAGCGACAGGTACCGGTCGGACATGAGTGAGCTGGCCTTCTCTCTGCGTTTGCTTCGTTGCTCAGTTGGCTTCGAGGCCTAGTTGGCTTCGAGACCAAGTTGGCGTCGGGGCCCAGTGGGCTTCGAGACCAAGTTGGCGTCGGGGCCCAGTGGGCTTCGAGGCCTAGTTGGCTTCCAGGATGGCGGTGACGCCCTGGCCACCGGCCGCGCAGATCGAGATCAACCCACGCCCCGATCCCTTCTCGTGCAGCATCTTCGCCAGCGCGGCGACGATGCGCCCGCCGGTCGCGGCGAACGGGTGACCCGCGGCGAGCGACGAGCCGTTGACGTTGAGCCGGCTGCGGTCGACCGAGCCGAAGGACCCGGCGAGCCCGAGCCGGGCGCGGCCGAACTCCGGGTCCTCCCACGCCTTCATCGTGGCGAGCACGGTGCCGGCGAAGGCCTCGTGGATCTCGATGAAGTCGAAGTCGTCGAAGGTCAGCTTGTTGCGGGCCAGCAGGCGCGGCACCGCGTAGACCGGGGCCATGAGCAGGCCGTCGTACTTCTTGTCGCCGTGCACGTAGTCCACGGCGGCGGTCTCGGCGTCGACCACGTGCGCGAGTACCGGCAGGTGGTGCTCGGCGGCCCACTCGTCGCTGGCGAGCAGAACGGCCGACGCGCCGTCCGTGAGCGGCGTCGAGTTGCCGGCGGTCATCGTCGCCTCGTCGCCGTAGCTCTTGCCGAAAGCAGGCGAGAGCTTGGCGAGCTTCTCGACGGTGGAGTCGCCCCGCAGGTTCTGGTCGCGCGACAGCCCGAGGAACGGGGTGATGAGGTCGTCCTGGAACCCGCGCTCGTAGGCGGCGGCCAGGTTCCGGTGCGACGCGGCGGCGAGCTCGTCCTGCGCCTCGCGGGTGATGCCCCACTCCCGCGTGGTCACGGCCTGGTGCTCGCCCATGGACAGCCCGGTGCGCGGCTCGAGGTTCTGCGGGATGGCCGGTGCGAGCTGGTTCGGACGCAGCCCGCCGAGCGCCTTGAGGCGACCGGCGAGGGTCTTGGCGCGGTTGGCCTCGAGCAGCACCGCGCGCAGCTCCTCGTTGACGGCGATCGGGGCGTCCGAGGTGGTGTCGACCCCGGCCGCGACCGCCGAGTCGATCTGGCCCAGCGCGATCTTGTTCGCGGTCAGGATGACCGTCTCCAGGCCCGTGCCGCAGGCCTGCTGGACGTCGTAGGCGGGCGTGTCGGCGGACAGCCGCGAACCCAGCACCGCCTCCCGGGTCAGGTTGAAGTCGCGGCTGTGCTTGAGCACTGCGCCCGCGGCGACCTCGCCGAGGCGCTCGTCCTGCAGGCCGAAGCGGGCGACGAGCCCGTCCAGCGTGGCGGTGAGCATGTCCTGGTTGCTGGCGTGCGCGTACGGGCCGTTCGAGCGGGCGAACGGGATGCGGTTGCCACCGACGACGGCGGCCTGGCGGGTGGTCACGGCACTCTCCCCCATACGACAACTGCGGCAGCCGGATCGGCTACTGCCTGGTAACCACGGTATCGGCTACTTTGGGTCACGGAAAGCTGGTGTGGTCGGGCGAACAGCGGCCTACCCAGGACGAGGGAGCGGACATGGTCGATCGCGACGTCGGCTGGACCGACGGCCGCAGCTCCCGGTGGGACGACCACCGCGCCGCGCGCCGTGAGCAGCTCATCGACGCGGCTGTCGTGGCCATCAAGGAGTTCGGCACCGACGCCGGCATGGACCAGATCGCGGCCGCGGCGCGCACCAGCAAGCCGGTGATCTACCGCTATTTCGCGGACAAGAACGAGCTCTACCGGGCCCTCGGCGAGCGCGTCATCGGGGTGATCGCCCGCGCGCTGCAGCGCGTGCAGGACGAGGCCGAGCCGCAGGTGCTGGTCGCGGCGTCCATCGACGCCTACCTGCAGCTGCTCGCCGACAACCCCGAGCTGTTCCAGTTCGTCACGTCCCACCGGTCGCTGCACGAGGCCCGTCCCGGCGAGCCCACCGCGTTCGAGTTCGCCCGTCCGGTGGCCGAGGTGCTGACCACCTCGCTGGGCCGGCGCCTGGCCGAGGTGGGCCTGGACCCCCGTGGCGCCCGCCCGTGGGGCGAGGCCATCGTCGGCTTCATCGAGGCCGCCAGCCTGTGGTGGATCGAGCACCCGGACGTGATGACCCGTGACGAGCTGCGCGACTACCTCAGCGCCCTGCTCTGGGGCGGCGTCGCCGGTGTGCTGCAGGGCGCCGGCCAGCAGGTCGACCCCCGGCCCGCACCGGGGATCTTCGCGCCACTGCCCGCCGACGCCGACGCGTGATCGGGGTAGACCGACGGCCATGACCCAACGTGGCCCGCATGCAGCGGCCGACGTCCTGCGTCCGCAGCTGGAGTCCGAGGTCGGGCACCTGCGGCACGTCATCACCCACCGGCCCGGACGCGAGCTCGACCGCCTGACGCCGACGAACATGCACGCCCTGCTCTTCGACGACGTGCCGTGGGCCGCGCGGGCCCGGGAGGAGCACGACCAGTTCGTCGACGTCCTCACCGGACGAGGCGCAACCGTGCACCGGTTCGAGGAACTGCTGGCCGGCGCCCTCGACACCCCGGACGGCCGGCACTTCGTGAGCGAGCGCACCTGCACCGCCGAGCGCTTCGGCGAGCAGATGGCGCACTCGCTGCGCAGGCTGTTCGACGACGTCGACGCACGGACCCTCGCCGGGCTGCTGATCGGCGGGATCCTGAAGTCCGACTTCACCCGAGGCGCGCTGACCGGGCTGCGCTGGCAGGCCTACGGCGACGACGACATCGTGTTGCCGCCGCTGCCGAACACGCTGTTCCAGCGCGACAACTCCGCGTGGATCGGGGCGGGCGTCACCGTCAACCCGATGGCCAAGCTGGCCCGTCAGCGCGAGTCGATCCACACGCGGGCCGTCTACCGCTACCACCCACTGTTCCGCGACGCGGACTTCCACCTGTTCTGGGGCGACGACGACCGTGACCACCGCCCGGCCACGCTCGAGGGCGGCGACCTGCTGGTCGTGGCGCCCGGGGTGGTGCTGATCGGCATGGGCGAGCGCACCACGCCGAGCGCGGTCGAGCTGCTGGCCCGGCGGCTGTTCACCACCGGCACCGCCCATCTCGTCATCGCCCTCGACCTGCCCCAGGCGCGGGCCATGATGCACCTGGACACCGTCCTGACCATGGTCGACCGCGCGAGTTTCGTCGCCTACCCGCAGCTCGACCTCGATCAGGCCCGGGCCTGGACGGTGACCCCCGGCCACGACGAGTCCGAGCCGCTGCACGTCGAGGCGGCGCCCTCGCTGCAGGCCGTGCTGACCGACGCGCTGCAGGTCGACACGGTGACGATCCTGCGCGCCGGCGCGGACAGCCGGGCCGCCGAACGCGAGCAGTGGAGCGACGGCAACAACTACCTGGCGGTCGAGCCCGGCGTGGTCGTCGGCTACGACCGCAACACCGTCACCAACGCCCTGCTCGAGGCGGCCGGCATCGAGGTGCTGGCCATCTCGGGCGGCGAGCTGGGCCGCGGCCGCGGCGGGGCACGGTGCATGACCTGCCCCGTCGTCCGCGACCCGGTGTTTCGTGACCCCGTGGGGTGAGCCGCACACCACGTTCCGGGTGAACGAAGGGTGACGGTTGTCCGAATGGTGGCTGACTGATGTATCGTGCTGATACATCAGGCCGAGACGTTCGGCCTGGCCACAACCGGGGCCCGTCGACACGGGCCACCGAACTCGGAGCGGGGGCGATCGCGTGTTGGAGATCGCCGTCCTCGGGCTGCTGAACGAGAGCCCGATGCACGGGTACGAGCTGCGCAAGCGGCTCTCCGGCCTGCTCGGCACCTTCCGGGCCTTCTCCTACGGCTCGCTCTACCCGACCCTCCGCAAGCTCTCCGAGGCCGGGTGGATCTACGACGAGTCGCCGACCGAGGACACCGCGGCCTCGGGACGCTCCCGTCGCGGCAAGCGGGTCTACCGCCTCACCGCCGACGGCAAGGAGCACCTCGCCGAACTGCTGGCCGAGGTCGGGCCCGACGCGTTCGAGGAGGAGGGCTTCGGCGCGCGCCTGGCCTTCTTCGCCCAGACGCGGTCGGACATCCGGCTGCGGATCCTCGAAGGCCGGCGTCGCCGGGTCGAGGAACAGCGCGACGGCATGACCTCAGCTCTCACCCGTACCGGCCAACGTGTCGACCGGTACACCCGGGAGCTGCACCAACACGGGCTCGAGGCCGTGGACCGCGAGGTCCGGTGGCTCGACGAGCTCATCGAGCACGAGCGCTCGGACGCGCCCCCGCGCGACCGCTGAGCACCACCCAGCACGTCACCGTCCCAGCACGTCACATCAACAACAACCACGAAGGAGGAGCCCAGATGGGTTCGCAATCCACCGGAAGCATCCGGGTCGCCATCGTCGGTGTGGGCAACTGCGCTGCATCCCTGGTCCAGGGCGTCCACTTCTACCGCGACGCCGACCCGACGCAGAAGGTCCCCGGCCTGATGCACGTGACCTTCGGCGACTACCACGTCAGCGACATCGAGTTCGTCGCCGCGTTCGACGTCGATTCCAAGAAGGTCGGCCTCGACCTCTCGCAGGCCATCGAGGCCAGCGAGAACAACACGATCAAGATCTGCGACGTCCCGCAGCTCGACGTGCCCGTGCAGCGCGGCCACACCCTCGACGGCCTCGGCAAGTACTACCGCGAGACCATCACCGAGTCCGACGAGACCCCGGTCGACATCGTCGCCGCTCTCAAGGAGACCCGGGCCGACGTCCTGATCTGCTACCTGCCCGTCGGCTCCGAGGCCGCCGCGAAGTTCTACGCGCAGTGCGCCATCGACGCCCAGGTCGCGTTCGTCAACGCGCTGCCGGTGTTCATCGCCAGCACCCCGGAGTGGGCGCAGAAGTTCGCCGACGCCGGCGTCCCGATCGTCGGCGACGACATCAAGAGCCAGGTCGGCGCGACCATCACGCACCGCGTGCTCACCAAGCTGTTCGAGGACCGCGGCGTCGAGGTGCAGCGCACCTACCAGCTCAACGTCGGCGGCAACATGGACTTCAAGAACATGCTCGAGCGCGACCGCCTGGAGTCCAAGAAGATCTCCAAGACCCAGTCGGTCACCTCGCAGGTCCCCGACCGCGACATGGGCGCCCGCAACGTGCACATCGGCCCGTCGGACTACGTCGCGTGGCTCGACGACCGCAAGTGGGCCTTCGTCCGCCTCGAGGGCAAGACGTTCGGCGACGTCCCGCTGAACCTCGAGTACAAGCTCGAGGTGTGGGACTCCCCCAACTCGGCCGGCATCATCATCGACGCGCTCCGCGCAGCGAAGATCGCCAAGGACCGTGGCATCGGCGGCGCGCTGCTCTCGGCGTCGAGCTACTTCATGAAGTCCCCGCCGGTGCAGTACTTCGACGACGAGGCGAAGAAGGCCGTGCAGGACTTCATCGACGGCACCGTCGAGCGCTGAGCGATCGCACCAGCACCACGCACGACGAAGGCACGACGAAGGCCGGTCCCCTCGGGGGCCGGCCTTCAGTGTTTCTCCACCCGGACTCAACCCGCGGGTTGATTCGCCGCCCGTCCTTTCGGACGAGAGTTCTGGTCATGACAACCACCGACTGGATCATCGACATCGTCCTCATCGTCATCGTGCTCCGACAGATCCGCGAGGCCCGCATCGACCGCCGCTTCGTGCTGATCCCGGTGGGCATCGTGGCCTACACCGCGTCGCACTACCTGACCTCGATCCCGACCGACGGCAACAACGTCGCCTACGTCGCCGGCCTGACCGCGCTGGGCGTCGCACTCGGCGTCGCCGGTGGCTTCGCGACCCACGTCCGGGCCGCGGCCGGCCACGGCTACGCCCGCGCCGGCCTCGTCGCCGCCTCGCTCTGGGTGGCCAGCATGGGCGCCCGGATGGCGTTCCTGGTCTGGATCAGCTACGGCTCCGGCAAGGACTGGCTGCGCGACTACAGCATCGCCCACCACATCACCAGCGGCGACGTCTGGCAGACCGGCCTGGTGCTGATGGCGCTCGGCGAGGTCGTGGTCCGCGTCGGCATCATCGTGGCCCGCAGCGAGCAGGCCAAGCGGGTCGAGCGGGCCGAGGCGCAGCACCCGGCCGCCGAGCAGCTGGTCGCCGCCTGAGGCGATCACCTCCCGAGTTGTCCGCGCTCAGACGTGCTGTATCGCGTCCGGGCGCGGACAACTCGTATCGGCGCCGAGAGTTGTCCGCGCTCAGACGAGCTACCCCTCGTGTGGGCGCGGACAACTCGTGGCGGCGCAGGATCAGTTGACGCTGACGTCGGGCGGGAAGGTCGACACCAGCGACAGCGGCGGGGGCTGGCGACGCAGCACGTGGGCCCACATGCGCCGCGGCTGCTCGCTGAACAGGTCGTCCGGACCGCCGGGCAACACCCACCAGGCGCCCTCATCCAGTTCGTGCTCGAGCTGGCCCGGCGACCAGCCGGCATGGCCGGCGAAGACCCGCAGGCTGCGGGCCAGCGGGGCGATGACGGTGACGTCGCCGTCCAGATCGACGGTGGACACCCCGTCGACCACCTCGTGCCGTCCGTCAGCGTCGTGCTGCCCGTCCGGTCGCTCCTCGATGAGCGCGGGGTCGTCGGCGTCGGTGTCGCGGTCGAGCAGGCCGAGGCACAGCGCCCCGTCGGGCTGCACCGGGCCGCCGCCGAACACGACGGCCGGGCCGCTGACCGCGTCGTGCCAGTCCGGCAGCACCTGGCCGACGGGGGTGTGGCTCGGCCGGTTCAGGATCACCCCGACCGTGCCGCCGCCGTCGTGCTCGAGTAAATAGACGACGGTGCGACGGAAGTGCGCGTCGGTCAGCAGCGGCGTGGCCACGAGCAACCGCCCGGCGGCAGGCTCGACCCCCTTCACCGCCGCCCAGTCCGCCGACTCCATGGCCGCATTGTGGTCCGTGCGGGCGCTCGCGGCCAGCGCACCCGCCGCGCGCACGCTCGCGACTGGGAGACTCGTGTCGTGGCCCTGCGATCGCATCACCTGCTCGCGGCGCTCGCCCACCCGGGCTTCCGCAGGCTGTTCCGGGTCCGCCTCGCCGGCCAGGTCGGTGACGGCGTGTTCCAGGCCAGCCTCGCCGGCGCGGTGCTGTTCGACCCGCAACGGGCCGGGCATGCCGCCGACGTCGCCGCCGCGTTCGCCGTGCTGCTGTTGCCGTACTCGGTCATCGGCCCGTTCGCCGGCGTGCTCATCGACCGCTGGTGGCGCCGCCGCGTGCTGGCCGTCGGCAACCTCGTGCGGGGCGTCGCGGTGCTGGGCGTCGCCGCCGAGCTGGCCGCCGGCGTGCAGGGGGTCGCCTTCTACGCCTCCGGTCTGGTGGTCATCTCCCTGAGCCGGTTCGTGCTCTCGACGCTGTCCGCCGCGCTGCCCCGCGTCGTGGACGAGGCCGAGCTGGTGACGGCGAACGCGCTGACCTCCACCGCCGGGACGGTCGCGGCGGCACTGGGTGGCGGCGCGGCCATCGGCATCCGCACCCTGCTCGGCACCGGCGACGCCGACTACGCCGCGGTCGCCGCGCTGGCCGTCATCCCCTACGGCCTGGCCGCCCTCGCCGCACTCCGCTTCGGCCTGCGTGACCTCGGCCCGTCGGAGGACGAGCGGCGACGCCGGGAGACCCCGCGCGAGGTCGTCCGGGGGCTGGCCGCCGGCGCCCGTACCGTTCGCTCCGTCCCGCGGGTCGAGAACGGGCTGGCGATGATCGCGGTCCATCGCCTGCTCTACGGCGTCTGGACCGTCACGACGGTGCTGCTGTACCGCAACTACTTCACCAGCGACGGCGTCTTCCGGGCCGGGCTCGCCGGGCTCAGCCAGATCGTCATCGGTGTGGCGATCGGGGGCGGCCTGGCCTCCTTCATCACGCCCACGGGGTTCCGTCGCTTCGGTCCGGCCGTGTGGCCCGGGGTCATGCTGCTGGCCAGCGCCGTCGTCGAGGTCGTCTGCGGGCTCGCGTTCTCGATGCCGTGGCTGCTGCTGTCCGCCCTGCTGCTGGCCTTCACCTCGCAGTGCATCAAGATCAGCGTCGACACCGTCATCCAGCACGACGTCCCCGACGCGTTCCGCGGCCGGGTGTTCGCGCTCTACGACATGCTGTTCAACGTGGCGCTCGTGCTGGCGGCCACCATCACCGCGCTGGCGCTGCCCGAGAGCGGCCGCAGCCCGGTGGCCGTGGGGGCGCTCACCGCCGGCTGGGCGCTGGCGGCCGTGCTCTACGTCAGCCGGTCGACGCGCCGGGTCCGTGCTCTGCGTACCAGCGTCTGAGCTCGGCCACCGCGGCGTCGTGCTCCAGCGGGCCCTCCTGCATCCGCACCTCGAGCAGGTGCTTGTAGGCCCGGCCCACCAGCGGCCCCGGTGGGATGTCGAGCAGCCGCATGATCTCGTTGCCGTCGAGGTCCGGACGGACGGCGTCGAGCTGCTCCTGCTCCTGCAGCTGGGCGATGCGCTGCTCGAGGGTGTCGTACGCCGACGACAGCGCCGCCGCCTTGCGACGGTTGCGGGTGGTGCAGTCGGAGCGGACCAGCTTGTTCAGCCGGGGCAGCAGCGGCCCGGCGTCGACGACGTAGCGGCGGACGGCCGAGTCCGTCCACTGGCTGCTGCGGTAGCCGTAGAAGCGCAGGTGCAGGAAGACGAGCTGGCGGACCTCGTCGATGAGCTCCTTGCCGGCCCGCAACGCGCGGAGCCGGTCACGGGCCATCCGAGCGCCGACGACCTCGTGGTGGTGGAACGTCACCCGCCCGCCGGGCAGGAACTCCCGGGTGGCCGGCTTGCCGATGTCGTGCATCAGGGCCGCCCACCGGAGCACGAGGTCCGGCCCGTCCTGCTCCAGGTCGATGGCCTGGTCCAGCACCTGCAGGGTGTGGGCGTAGACGTCCTTGTGCTGGCCGTGCTCGTCGGCGGCCATCCGCAGCGCCGGCAGTTCGGGAAGCACCACGTCGGCCAGCCCGGTGTCCACCAGCGTCTCGAGCCCGGTGCGGGGGTGCGCCCCGAGCAGGAGCTTGGTCAGCTCGGCCAGCACCCGCTCGGGGGTGATCCGGCCCAGTTCCGCCGCCATGTCGGTCATCGCCGCGCGGACGGCGGGGTCGACGGTGACCCCCAGCGTCGACACGAACCGGGCGGCGCGCAGCATCCGCAAGGGGTCGTCGGCGAAGGACTCCTGCGGGGTACCCGGGGTCCGCAGCACGCCGCGGGCGAGGTCGGCCAGGCCGCCGAAGGGGTCGCTGAAGACCCGGTCGGTGGGCGCGTCGGCCGTCACCGACACGGCCATCGCGTTCATGGTGAAGTCCCGGCGGCGCAGGTCGTCGGTGAGCGTGTCGCCCCAGGCGACCTCCGGGTTGCGGCTGACCCGGTCGTAGCGGTCGGCCCGGAAGGTCGTGATCTCGCACGGCACCCCGTGCACCTGCGCACCGACCGTCCCGAAGGCGATGCCGGTGGTCCAGACCGCGGACGCGATAGGCTCGACGAGGGCGCGGATGCGCTCCGGCCGGGCGTCCGTGGCGAAGTCCAGGTCCGCACAGGCGCGGCCCATCAGCGCGTCGCGCACCGGACCCCCGACGAGGTGCAGCTCGTGGCCGGCGGCGGCGAACACCCGGCCCAGCTCGGCGGCGGCGGGGGGCACCGGCACCAGCTCGGCCGGGGACGCGGCCGACGTGGCGCTCATCGGGCGGGCCGCCGGCATCCGGATCGGCCCTCATGCGGTGTCACGGACGGCCAGCGTACCCACCCGCCGGTTACCATCGCGGCATGTCCCCGGGTCCCGAACAGCTGCCACCCCGGCCGGGACCGCACTCGGGTCACCCGCGCGGCAGCGCCTCGTCGCGGGGCTCGGGTGGCCCGAAATCCGGCGGCACGGGCTCGGGCGGCGCCGGCTCGAGCGGCGAATCCGGGTCGCGCCGCCGGCGCCGGCCGCGCCGCTGGCTGCGTCAGGTCGACGAGTTCAGCGCCGGCGGACTCGTCCTGGACCTCGCCGGGGAGATCCCGCGCGGGGCCCTCATCGGCCGTACCGACCGTCACGGACGGCTGCTGTGGTCGCTGCCGAAGGGCCACATCGAGGCCGGGGAGACCGCCGAGCAGGCGGCCGTCCGCGAGGTCGAGGAGGAGACCGGCATCGCCGGGATCATCGTGGCCGAGCTCGGCACCATCGACTTCTGGTTCGTGGCCGAGGGCCGGCGGATCCACAAGACCGTGCGGCACTACCTGATGCGGCGCACCGGCGGGGAACTCTCCGACGCCGACGTCGAGGTCGACGAGGTCGCCTGGGTGCCGCTGCCCGAGATCCGTGGTCAGCTCGCCTACCCCGACGAGCGCGGCCTCGTCGACACTGCGGGCAGGTTGCTCGCCGACAGCGCGTGAGCGACGCTTGCGGAGCGACAAGGG
>NZ_CAXUNP010000019.1:0-53891 GCF_964252635.1 uncultured Jatrophihabitans sp. | reverse complement strand
AAATGCGTCTCCGCACGGCCGAGCGGAGCGAGGCGTGAGCGACGCTTGCGGAGCGACAAGGGAAATGCGTCTCCGCACGGCCGAGCGGAGCGAGGCGTGAGCGACGCTTGCGGAGCGGACACGGGAAGGCGTCTGCGTCCGACGCCGCGCCCGGGGGCCCGGGCGACGCTGCGCCGGTCGGCCTCGTGCCTGCTCGCGACGGCCACGCTGCTCGGCGCGGCGGCGCTGGCCGCGCCGGCGACGGGTTCCGCGGCGGTGGCCCCGGCCGCCACGAACCGGGTTCGCGCCGACACCGTGTCGGTGTCCGTGGCGAACGTCGACCCGGCCGTCCCCGCCATCACCGCGACACCGAGACCGCTGACGATCACCGCGACGCTGGTCAACAACGGCAGCCAGACCCTGACCGGGGTGTCGCTCGCGGCCGAGCGCGGTGACCCGATCGGATCGCAGGCGGTGCTCGACGACTCGGTGTCCGACAGCAGCGCCCGCACCGGTGGCCGGACGATCGAGGCGACCAAGGCCCCGTCGGTCACCCTGCCGCCGAAGGTGCCGGTGACCGCGACCTTCACCACGACGACGAGCCAGCAGAACGACGAGCACGTCTGCCTCTGCGCGACCGCGTCCGTCTACCCCATCGACCTCACGGCACAACGGACCGTGGAGGGTTCGACCATCACCATCGGCGGGACCCGCACCTACCTGCCCACCTTCGACCAGGCCCCGACGACGAAGGTCGGCGTCACGTGGATCTGGCCGCTCATCGACAGGCCCCACCGCACCACCACCGGGCGCACCTTCACCGACGACGCCCTGGCGAGCTCGGTCGCGAACGGCGGCCGGCTCGATCGCGCCCTGCAGGTCGTCGAGAGGCTCTCGAGCAGCCAACCGCTGACGCTCGTCGTCGACCCCGAACTGCTCGACGAGCTGCAGGAGATGACCCTCGGCTACCGCGTCCGCGCGAGCAACGGCACCCTGTCCACCGGCACCGGTCAGCAGGCGGCGTCCTCGTGGCTGACCCGGTTGCGCGCGCTGCTGGACGCGCGCCCGAACGTCCTCGATCTCCAGCTGACGCCGCTGGCCGACCCGGACGTCACCGGCCTGACCCGGCGCAACCTGTCCTGGACGCAGAACCTGCCGGAGCCCGTCTCCACCGGGGTGGCCAACGCGCTCGGCGACCACCAGCTCGCGCACACGCTGGCGTGGCCACCCACCAACGCGGCCACCGGGGCCACGTTGGACAGCCTGGTCGCCGGCGGGGCCGGCACCGTGGTCCTCGACGGCTCGCGGGTGCGGCCCAGCACCCGCAGCAGCATCCCCGTGTCGTCGGCCGCCCTGGCCTCGACGGGCGGACGGGTCTCCGCCCTGCTCACCGCGCCGACCTTGCAGCGCACCAGCGCCGCGATGCTGACACGTGCCGGGTCGACGGCGGCGATGCCGCAGCTGGTCTCGGAGCTGGCGGTGCGCATCGCCCAGCAGCCCGACCAGGCGCAGCACGCCGTGTTCGCTGCGCCACGCTACGTCGACCCATCGCCCGAGGCCGCGGCGAAGCTCATCACCGCGACCAGCAGCTCGCTGTTCACCCGGGCGGTCTCCGCCGACGCCGCGGCCCGTGCCGGTTCGCCCGGCACCAGTTCGACCGGCACGACCGCCTTGCGCCGCACCGTCACGTCCTCGAACGGGCTGTCGCCGGCCCAGCTGGACCGGATCGCCGCGGTCCGGCGCACCGAACAACCGGTCGCGTCGCTCATCCAGGGCTCCGCGGCCGGGCGCACCGTCCTCGCCGCCCTGCCGGTCACGGTGCAGCTCGCCGAGTCCGCGGCGTGGAGCCGGGCCGGCGCGTCCGCCGGTGTCGGTGGCCTCACCGGGGGTGCCCTCCGGAGCCAGGCCCTCCAGCGACAGCTGACGCGCTACCTGCACGGCGTCCGCATCCTGAACCGCCGCAACAGCAGCTACACCCTGGCGTCGAGCAACTCCAAGCTCCCGATCACCGTGCAGAACGACAACGCGCTGAGCGTGCAGGTGCGGGTCGGTGTGAACGCGGTGGGCGGCCTGCCCGGCTTCGCCGACCGCACCAGCCAGGTCGTGCAGATCGGCGCCGGTTCGAAGGCCACCGTCAGGGTCGACACCCACATCCAGCGCACCGGACGCATCCCGGTGAGCGCCCAGCTGCACACACCGGACAGCGGGACGCTGGGCCAGCCGGTGACGGTCTTCGTCCACAGCACGGTGCTCGGCACCATCGGCGTGGTCATCACGGTCGTCTCCGGGGTGGTGCTCGCGCTCGCCCTGCTCGTGCGCCTGACCCGTCGCATGCTGCGTCTGCGCCGCAAGCGCAGCGGCGCCGCGCCGCCGACCCCGGCCTCCACGCCCGAGCACGAGCCGGCGTCATGATGGGGTGCCGATGAGCACGCCGGTCGCCGAGGACGAGTGGGGCAGCCCCACGCTCTACGCCGGCAGCCAGCCCTTCGAGCCCCGGATGTTCACCGAGGCCGACCCGATGGGCTCGGTCCTGGTCGACAGCGAGGACGTCGGCCCTCGCGACGAACCGCGCTGGAGCGAGCCGACCTACACCGGACGCCCGCGCAAGCGAGGTCGCAAGCCTGCCCACGCCGCACCGGAGACGGCCGGGCCGACGGGTGACCCGCTCGACAGCGGCGTCGAGACCGCCGCCCTGCAGGCCGCGGAGGCCGAGGCCCGCGAGGACCCGGTCGCGCAGGAGAACACCACCCGCGGGCTGATGGCGGCCAGCGGCTCCATCGCGGTGGCCAGCCTGGCCAGCCGGGTGACCGGGTTCCTGCGCAGCATCCTGCTCGTCGCCGCCCTCGGCGTGGGCGCGGTCGGCAACGCCTACAACTCCGGCAACAACCTGCCGAACATGATCTACGAGCTGCTGCTCGGCGGCGTGCTGTCCAGCGTGCTGATCCCGCTGCTCGTCCAGGCCCAGGTCCACGACGACGACGACGGGGTCGCCTACACCCAGCGGCTGCTCTCCATCGCCACCGTCGCGCTGGGCGCGATGACCATGCTGGCCGTCCTGGCCGCACCGCTCATCGCCGCCGGGTTCGTCGAGGCCGGCCCGCGCCGGGAACTGACGGGCATCTTCGCGACCCTGCTGCTGCCCGAGATCTTCTTCTACGGCCTCGGCGCGATGTTCGTGGCCGTGCTCAACATCCGGCACAGCTACCGTCCCGGGGCCTGGGCACCGGTGCTCAACAACGTGATCATGATCGTCACCGTCGGCGTCTTCTGGGCCCTGCCCGGCCCGAAGACGCTGAGCCCCACGAGCATCACCACCCCGCAGATCCTCGTCGTGGGCATCGGGACCACGCTGGGCATCGCCGGCCAGGCCCTGGTGCTGATCCCGGCGCTGAAACGATCGGGGTTCACCTGGCAGTGGCGCTTCCGGGCCCGGTCGCACGAGGTCGGCCGGATGCGCGAGGTCGGGTCACTCGCCGGCTGGGTGCTGGCCTACGTCGTCGTGAGCCAGGTCGGCGTCACCGTCATCCAGGTGGTGGGCAACCGCAACGGCGGTTTCAGCGTCTTCACCTACGCCGACCTGCTCTTCCAGATGCCGTACGGGATCCTGGTCGTCTCCCTGCTCACGGCGATCATGCCGAGGATGTCCCGGGCCGCCGTCCGCGGTGACAACGACGCCGTCGTCGGCGACCTGTCCCTGGGCGCGCGCCTGTCCGCGGTCTCGCTGATCCCGGTCACCGCGGGCCTGATCGTGCTCGGCCCGGCCATGACGGTCACGCTGTTCGCCTACGGCAGCACCTCCATCGCCGGCGCGCACCTCATCGGCTCCTCGCTGGCGTGGTCGGCCTTCGGCCTGTTCCCGTTCGCGCTCGTCATGCTGCAGCTGAGGGTCTTCTACGCGATGCGCGACGGTCGGACGCCGACCCTCATCAACGCGTTCATGGTGGCGACCAAGGTCGTCCTGGTGCTCGTGACGGATCGGATCTACGCCGCCCCCAAGGGCACGAACGTCGAGCTGCACCCGTCGGTGCACGCCGTCCAGTGGCTCAACATCGCCACCTCGTTCTCCTATCTCGTCGGCGCCGTCGTCGGCCACATCGTGCTGACCAGGCGGCTGGGACACCTCGGCTTCGGCGCCGTGCTGGGCACCGTCACCCGGATCGCCGTGGCGTCCGCCGTCGGGGCCGCGGCCGCGTACGCGGTCGTCCTGCTGGCCCGTCACGAGCTCGGCGGCGCCCGGTTCGGGTCGTGGACGGGCCTGGTCGGTGGTGGGCTGGTGGGGTTGCTCGTGCTCGTTGTGGTCGCTTGGCGGATGCGCATCCCCGAGGTCCAGCAGGCGCTCGCCTCGGTGCGGCGCCGATGACGCCCACCGCCTCCCGCGTCACAGCTGGGCCCGGAACATCGCAGGCCCTAGGGTCGTTGCCCAGACCGTGCGGTTCGCGCGCAGTCGTCCAGCGACACGCTCGTCGCGACCGCGGAAATGAGGACACGTGACCACCCACCGCAAGGTCATCATCGTCGGCTCGGGACCGGCCGGCTACACCGCGGCGCTGTACTCCGCCCGCGCCGATCTCGCTCCCCTGGTGTTCGAAGGCAGCCAGTACGGCGGCGCCCTCATGAACACCACCGACGTCGAGAACTTCCCGGGGTTCCCCGACGGCATCATGGGCCCCGAGCTGATGAGCAACATCCGCAGCCAGGCCGAGCGCTTCGGGGCCGAGCTGGTGGCCGACGACGTCGTGTCCGTCGAGCTCAGCGGACCGGTCAAGGTCGTGCGCACCCACGACGGCGAGTTCACCGCGGACGCGGTCATCCTGGCCATGGGCTCCGCGTACAAGTCGCTGGGCCTTGCGCGCGAGGACGCCTTGTCCGGGCACGGCGTGTCCTGGTGTGCCACCTGTGACGGCTTCTTCTTCCGCGACCACGACATCGCGGTCGTCGGCGGCGGGGACACCGCGATGGAGGAGGCGACGTTCCTGAGCCGCTTCGCTCGATCGGTCACCATCGTGCACCGGCGCGACACCCTGCGCGCCAGCAAGTTCATGATCGAGCGGGCGGCCAACGACCCCAAGATCAGCTGGGCGTGGAACAGCGAGGTCGCCGACATCCACGGTGACACCTCGGTGAGCGGCGTCCGCCTGCGCGACACCGCCACCGGCGCCGAGCGCGACCTCGACGTCACCGGGCTGTTCATCGCGATCGGCCACGACCCGCGCAGCGAGCTGGTGAAGGGTCAGATCGACCTCAACGCGGAGGGCTACGTGCTCACCCACGACGGCACCTACACCAACCTCGACGGTGTCTTCGCCGCCGGCGACCTCGTCGACCACACCTATCGCCAGGCCATCACTGCGGCCGGCACCGGGTGTCAGGCGGCACTGGACGCCGAGCGGTACCTCGCAGCCCTCGACGAGGACCACGTCTCACCGGCCGTCGCCACCGAGGAGTCGGAGCTCGTCGGCAACGCGTAATCCAGTCACCACACGGCACCATCCGTCCCATGCACCACAGGTTTCACGGGAAACGATCACCATCGGAGCGGAATCCGCAGCACCCGGTCCGCGTTCCACCAGAGCCGGTTCGCCGGCAACACCTCACCGACAGGAGAATCACATGGGCGCCAACACCAAGGCCGTCACCGACAGCAGCTTCGACTCCGACGTCCTGGGCGCCGACGGGCCGGTCCTCGTCGACTTCTGGGCCGAGTGGTGCGGGCCGTGCCGCCAGGTCGCCCCGGTGCTCGAGGAGATCGCCGGCGAGCAGGCCGGCAAGCTCACGATCGCCAAGCTCAACATCGACGAGAACCCCGAGACCGCGCGCAAGTACCAGGTCATGTCCATCCCGACGATGGCCGTGTTCCAGGGTGGCGAGCTCGTCAAGACCATCGTGGGGGCCCGGCCCAAGGCCGCGATCCTGCGCGAGCTCACCGACTACGTCGGCTGACGAAGCCCCGCTGAGGCGGTCACCCACCGGGTGACCGCCTCTTTCGGTCGAACGGCTCTACGGTCATCGCGCCGTTCCCGAGCCCTGCCGCCGTAGCCCCGAGTTGACGGCTGGCTGAGACCGCTCCCGGAACGCGTCAGGCGCGTTTCGGCCCGTCGCCGCGTTGAGGCAGAATGTCCGTGGTCCGATGGTCCCTCCGAGATCGGAACGACCAGCTCGATGTGAAGCATGACGACGTGAACCAGCCGATGAAGCGCGAGGTCCGAACCGATATGCAACCCCTGCGTCGCGGTGACTCCGGCACCGCTGTCGCGGAGGTCCGCACGATGCTCGCCACGATCGGCCTGCTCGACAACATCGCACCGGTGTCCCAGTCCCACTTCGACGAGGCGACCGAACTCGCCATCCGGCACTTCCAGCAACGCCGTGGGCTGTCGGTCGACGGTCAGGTGGGCCGCGAGACCTACGTCGCGCTGACCGGGGCGCACTGGAAGCTCGGGGACCGCGTGCTGGCCCACGAGGCCGGCCAGCCGCTGGTCGGCGACGACGTCGCCGAGCTGCAGACCCAGCTGCTCGAGCTCGGTTTCCCGCTGACCCGTCCCGACGGGATCTTCGCGCTGGCCACGGCCGAGGCGCTGCGGGACTTCCAGCGCGACTACGGGCTCATCGCCGACGGCATCTGCGGGCCCGACACCCTGCGGGCCCTGCGCCAGCTCGGGCGCCGCGTCGTCGGCGGTCGGCCGCAGCTGCTGCGCGACCAGATCGCCGTCGCCGACTCCGGGCCCAACCTGCTCGGCAAGCGCATCGTGCTCGACGCCGGCCACGGCGGCCCGGACGCCGGTGCGGTCGTCGACGGCATCCGCGAGGCCGACCTGGTCTGGGAGCTGACCTCCCGCCTGGAAGGGCGGCTCAGCGCGCTGGGCGTGCAGACCTGGTTCACCCGCGGGCCGCACAACGGGGCCAGCACCGAGCAGCGCGCGCAGCTGGCGAACGACGTCGGGGCCGACCTGCTGCTGTCGATCCATCTCGACGCCTCCCCGTCGCCGCGGGCCAACGGGGTCGCCGCCTACTACTACGGCGCGGGTGTCTCCAGCTCGACCATCGGCGAGCGGCTGGCCGACCTCGCCCAGCGCGAGCTCGTCGCCCGCACGGGCATGCTCGACTGCCGCATCCACGGCAAGTCCTGGTCGATGCTGCGGCTCACCCGCATGCCCGCCGTGCGCATCGAGGTGGGGTACCTGAGCTCCGCCGAGGACCGCGCCAAGCTGCTCGACCCGCTCTACCGCGACACCATGGCCGAGGGCCTGCTCGTCGCCGTGCAGCGCCTGTATCTGCCGCTCGGCGACGACCCCACCACCGGGGTCATGCGGATGCCCGCCGCCGCCCACTGAGCCGTACCGGCGTGCTCACGCTCTCGACCACCGACGGGCGGGCGTGCTGACGAACCGTCTCAGCGGGTCGCGGCCGGCGAGGTGATCCCGCCGAGCAGCCGCTCGATCGCGCCCTCCATCTCAGCCCGCCAGGTGACCGCACCCCGCACGTCCAGCCGCAGCCGGGGCAATGTCGGATGCCGCCGGATGACGGTGAAACCGACCCCGGTCAGGTACGCCGCCGGCAGCACACACCCGGTCCCGTCCCCGTCGCCGGTGCGCCCGAACGCCTCGAGGGCGCGGTACCCGCGACGGGCCATCTCCCGCACCGTGGTCTGGGCCAGGACCCGCCCGATGCCGCCGTTGCGGAACTGCGGCGTGACGTAGGCGGTCATCAGCAGGACGGCGTCCGCGCCCACCGGAGAGGTCGGGAACCCGGTCGCCCGGGGCACGTACCCGGGCGGCGCGTACAGCACGTAGCCCACCGGCCGCCCGTCGGAGTAGGCGAGCTGGCCACACGTACCCCACTCCAGCAGGGTGTCGGAGACCCAGGCCTCCTTGTCCAGCGCCGCGTCGGCGCCCGTGTCGGCCGCCGGGGCCAGCTCCCAGTACACGCACCGCCGACAGGTGCCGGGCAGGTCCGACAGGTTGTCCAGGGTCAGTGGCACCACCTGACGTCCCATGACCGGCCTCCTCCAGAGCGCGTCGGGCCGTGCGGTCAGAGATCGCCCTGGTAGCTCGACAGGAACTCGCCGAGGCGGCCGATCGCATCGCTGAGCTGGTCCGGGTAGGGCAGGGTGACGATGCGCAGGTGGTCGTTGTGCATCCAGTTGAACCCGGTGCCCTGCACCACCAGGACGTGATGCGTCCGGAGGAACTCGAGCACGAAGCGCTGGTCGTCGCGGATCGGGTAGCGCTCCGGGTCCAGGCGCGGGAACACGTACAGCGCCCCGCGTGGCTCGACGCACGTCACGCCCGGGATGGCGCGCAGGGCCTGGACGGCCGCGTCGCGCTGGGCCAGCAGCCGGCCGCCGGGCAGGATGAGCTCGCGGATGGACTGCCGCCCGCCCAGGGCGATCTGCACCGCGTGCTGGGCCGGCACGTTCGCGCACAGCCTCATGTTGGCCAGGATGGTGATGCCCTCGAGGTAGCTGGTCGCGTGCTTCTTCGGCCCGCTGACCATCATCCAGCCCGAACGGAAACCGGCCACCCGGTAGGCCTTGGACAGCCCGTTGAACGTCAGGGTGAAGACGTCGGGTGCGATGCGGGCGAACGGCACGTGCACCGCGTCGTCGTAGAGGATCTTGTCGTAGATCTCGTCGGCGAGCACGACGAGGCTGTGCTCGCGGGCGAGGTCGGCGATCGCCTGCAGGACCGACTCGCTGTAGACGGCACCGGTCGGGTTGTTCGGGTTGATGACGACGATGGCCTTGGTGGCGCTGGTGATCTTGGACCGGATGTCGTCGAGGTCGGGCTGCCAGCCGTCGGATTCCGAGCACCTGTAGTGCACGGGGCGCCCGCCCGCCAGCGAGGTGGTGGCCGTCCAGAGCGGGTAGTCCGGGGCCGGCACCAGGACCTCGTCGCCGTTGTCGAGCATGGCCTGCAGGCTGATCGAGATGAGCTCGCTGACGCCGTTGCCCAGCCAGATGTCGTCGACGTCGACGCTGTCGATGCCCTGTGCCTGGTAGTGGTGCATGACCGCGGTGCGCGCGGACAGCAAGCCCTGGGAGTCCGAGTAGCCCTGCGCGGTCGGGAGGTTGCGGATGACGTCGACGAGGATCTCGTCCGGGGCCTGGAACCCGAACGGAGCCGGGTTGCCGATGTTGAGCTTGAGGATCTTGCGCCCTTCCTCCTCGAGGCGCTTGGCCTCGTCGAGGACGGGTCCGCGGATGTCGTAACAGACGTCCTGGAGCTTGCGTGACTGCATCAGATCCACTCCGCAACTCTGGCACATCGCCGCGCCCGTGTCCGAGTCGATATCGGTGCCGGGTCGATATCGGCGCCGCGGCGGGCGGTGTCACAGTGCAGGGGTGGAGTTTGCCGAGGTGGTTCGTCGACGTCGCATGATCCGCAGTTACGACACCGATCGGCCGGTGCCGCCGGAGCTGGTCACAAACCTCCTGAACCTGGCTATTCGGGCACCGTCGGCGGGCCATACCCAGGGGTGGAGATTTCTCGTCCTGGCTGACATAACATCAACGGCTCGGTTCTGGTCGGCGACCGCACAGGACGGTGCGGACGGCTGGCTGCGCCGGATGCGCACCGCACCGGTACTGATCGTCTGCCTGTCCGACCGCGACGCCTATCTCGACCGCTACGCCGAGCACGACAAGGGCTGGACGGACCGCGCGGTCGAGCGGTGGCCCGTCCCCTACTGGCACGTCGACACGGGGATGGCCGCGATGATCATGCTGCTGGCCGCGGAGGACGACGGCCTGGCCAGCTGCTTCTTCGGCGTGCCGGGTGAGCGCTGGGCGGCCCTGCGCTCGGCCTTCGCGATTCCCGAGCGGCTCGAGCCGGTCGGCGTCGTCAGCCTCGGTTACCCGGCGCCGGACCGCCGCTCGCCGTCGTTGCGGCGGGGCCGCCGAGGACTAGACGAGGTGGTCGCCTACGGAACGTTCGCTCCGCCCACGCCGCCCACGCCGGCTGAATCGTCCGGCCCGTCCGTCCCGTCGGCGCCGTCCGGCTGACCGCGACGCCGGGCCGACACCTGCGGGGCCATGACGGCGACGATGCGTTCCAGGTCGTCGATCGAGGCGAACTCGACGGTGATCTTGCCCTTGCGCCGACCGATGTCGACGCGCACCCGGGTGTCGAAGGCATCCGACAGGTTCGAGGCCAGCTCCGTCACGGCGGGAGCGGTGAAGGTGCGGGGTGCGCTGCGCCGCCGCGGGCCCGGGTCGTCACCGCGTTGCGCCAGGGCGACCAGCTCCTCGGTGGCGCGCACCGACAGCCCTTCGGCCACGATGCGGCCGGCGAGCTCGTCCTGCCGATCCCGATCGTCCAGGCCCAGCAGCGCACGCGCGTGCCCGGCGGAGAGCACCCCGGCCGCGACACGGCGCTGCACGGCCACCGGCAGGTTGAGCAGCCGGATGGTGTTGCTGACCTGCGGGCGGCTGCGGCCGATGCGTTGGGCGAGTTCGTCGTGCGTCGTCCCGAACTCCTCGAGCAGCTGCTGGTAGGCCGCCGCTTCCTCGAGCGGGTTGAGCTGCGCACGGTGGATGTTCTCGAGCAACGCGTCGCGCAGCATGGCGTCGTCGGACGTCGTGCGCACGATGGCCGGGATGGTGTCCAGACCGGCGGCCGTCGACGCGCGCAGCCGACGCTCCCCCATCACCAGCTCGTAGCCACCGGCCGGGTCGGCACGCACCACGACGGGCTGCAGGACGCCGAACTCGCGGATCGAGTGGCTGAGCTCGGTCAGTGCGTCCTCGTCGAACACCTGCCGCGGCTGTTTGGCGTTCGCGTGGATCTCGGCGACGGGCAGTTCGGCCAGCGTTGCGCCGGGCACGGCCATCGGGGACGACCCGTCCGTGGGGTCGTCAGTCGAGCTCGCACCCGTCGGGGCGCGATCGGCGTCCCCGGCGATCGTGGACCCGGCGTCGGTCGGGACGTTGGCAGGCGACGATGCGCCGGCCGGTGCGGCCGAGGCACCCGCGGCGGCCGAGCTCTGCGCCGTCGCGTCCTCCATGGTCTCGCCCTCTGCAGGGTCCGGAGGCGCTGTGGGGATGAGCGCACCGAGGCCCCGGCCGAGACCACCACGTCGTTGCTTACTCATGCCCCGAACCCTCCGCTGCGTGTACCGATGAACCTGCCCCGCGGTCGGCGAGCTCCCGAGCCGCGTCGAGATAGCCGATCGCTCCGCGGGAGCCGGGGTCGTAGGTGATGACCGTCTGGCCGAAGCCCGGCGCCTCGGAGACCCGCACGTTGCGCGGGATCCGGGGAGCCAGGACCAGCTCCCCGAAGTGCCGGCGCACCTCGTCGGCAACCTGGTCGGCCAATCGGGTCCGGCTGTCGTACATGGTCAGCAGCACCGTCGTCACCTCGAGCTGCGGGTTCAGGTGGGACGTGACCAGCTCGACCGTCTTGAGCAGCTGGGCCAGCCCCTCCAGGGCGTAGTACTCGCACTGGATCGGCAGCAGCACCTCCCGCGCAGCGACGAGAGCGTTGAGCGTCAGCAACCCCAGCGAGGGCGGGCAGTCGATGAGGACGTAGTCGAGCTGGTCGCCGGCCTGCTCGAGATAGGTCTCCAGTGCGCGCTGCAACCGGTACTCCCGGGCGACCTGCGAGGTCAGCTCGATGTCGGCGCCGGCCAGGTCGAGGGTGGCCGGGACACACTGCAGCAGCGGGGCGAAGTCGGTGGTGTGCGCGACCTCGGCGACGGGTCGGCCGCCGAGCAGCACGTCGTAGATCGACGGCGTCCCCACGCCGTGCTCGATGCCCAGGGCGGTGCTGGCGTTGCCCTGCGGATCCAGATCGATGAGCAGCACCCGTTGGCCGTGCAGGGCCAGCGCCGCGGCGATGTTGACGGCGCTGGTGGTCTTGCCGACGCCGCCCTTCTGGTTCGCGACCGTCAGCACGCGGGTCTTCGGGGGGCGCGGCCAGTGCTCCTGCCGCACGTTGAGGACGTGGATCGCCTGCGCGGCCTCACGGGCGATCGGGGTTCCGACGTCCCGCTCCCGGTCTGGAGCGTCGATGTCGAGGGCGGACGTGGTTTCCCGTGAAACGTCGGAGTCAGTGACCGCGGCGGTTTCCCGTGAAACGTCACTGAGGTCGTCACTGGCGCGATCCCGCGGCACCTCGTCGGGTGCCGGTTCGTCGAGGTCCAACGACGTCCCTCGGTCGGGTTCGCCCGGCGAGGGGCTGTCCTGGTTCATCCTGTCCTCCGTCGTCTGGCCTGGCTGCGCGCGCTGCGAACGACGCGGACCACGGTCGTCACGTCGGCCGACCCGTGCGCCCCGTCCTCCGCAGCCAGCGTCGCCACGTCGATGTCGGCCACGGCGTCGCGGAGGTCACGTGGGGCACCCTCACGGAACCGGTCCACCTCATCGGCCGCCCTCGATCCTTTCAGGGCGAGCAGACGACCACCAGGGGCGAGCAGCGGTAGGCACCACCGGATTAGCCGTTCGAGGGGGGCCACCGCCCGTGCGGTCACCCACTGCTGACCGCTCAGCAGGGCGCGGACCGGCTCGTCGTCGGCGCGGCCGCGGACGACCTGGACGCGTCCGGCCAGGTCCAGCTCGCCCACGGCCTGCTCGAGGAACAGGGTCCGTCGTTGCATGGGCTCGAGCAGGATCACCGAGAGGTCGACCCGCCGGATGGCCATCGGCAGGCCGGGCAGGCCGGCTCCGCTTCCGACGTCGACCACGGTGGCCCCGGTGGGCAGCAGGTCGGTCACCACGGCGCTGTTCACCAGATGCCGGTCCCACAGCCGCTGCACCTCGCGCGGTCCCAGGTGCCCGTGGGCGATTCCGGGGCCGGCCAGAAGTTCGGCGTAGCGTTCCGCCGCGCCGAGCTCGTCGCCGAACACCGACCGGGCGGCTGCGGACGGCGCGGGGAGGTGGGCCACCCCGCCGCCGGCGCCGCCGGACGGCTCGGGTACCCGACCGCTCCTGCCCGGACCGACGCGCGGGTCGGCCGGATCGCTCACCGCTGGGTCAGGATGACAACCCGACGGTGCGGCTCCTCGCCCTCGGACTCGCTGACCACTCCGTCCGTGGCGGACACGGCGTCGTGGACGACCTTGCGCTCGAACGGGTTCATCGGCGAGAGCCGGACTGGTTCGCCGGTCTCGCGCACCCGCGAAGCCGCGTCCGCAGCGAGCTTTTCCAGCTCACCGCGCCGGGCCTGACGGTGCCCGCTGATGTCGAGCATCAGTCGGCTCCGGACGCCCGTCTGCTGCTGCACCGCGAGGCGGGTGAGTTCCTGCAGCGCGTCGAGGGTCTCGCCGCGACCTCCCACCAGATCCTGCAGATCACTGCCCACGACGGCCACGGCGGCGCGGCCGTTCTCGACGTCCAGATCGATGTCACCGTCGTAGTCGACGATGTCGAGCAGGCGCTCCAGGTAGTCGGCCGCGATGTCACCCTCCTGCACGAGCAGCGACTGACCGGACGGCTCGCTGTCCGACACGTCCGCTGTGCGGGGATCGTCGGGAATGTCCGGGGTGTCCTCGTGCACGTCGACGTCGGTGTCACTCATGGCGGTTCCTCTCCAGCAGGTCCCGGGCAGCACCCGGGCAGGGTCGATGGCGATCCGTGCGCGGATCGCGTTCGGCGACGGTCAGCGTCGCTTCTTAGTCTGGGTCGCGCGCTTGGCGGGTGGTCGCTTGCCCGACGGGCGGGACGGACGCTGGCCGGGCCGCGGCACCGCACCACGGGCCGGCTCGCTGCGCGCCCCACCCGACGACGCACCACCCGACGTGCCGGTGGACGACGCACCGGCGGAGGACGCGCCGTTCGAGGTGCTGCCGCCCGTGGGCTTGGTGCCGTTCGTCGGCTTAGTGCCGTTAGTGGACTTGGTGCCGCCCGTGGGCTTGGTGCCGTTGGTGCCGCCGGACTTGGACATGCGTACGGGCCGCTGCCCGGGCTTGGGCGCCAGCGTCTTGCCGACCGCACCGGTGACGACCGGTTCGTCGTCGTCGGTCGGCGGATGGAAACGGATGATGTAGGCCTGCTGGCCGAGGGTCCACAGGTTGGACGTGAACCAGTACAGCAGCACACCGAGCGGGAAGTTGAACAGCAGACCGGAGGCCAGCGTGCCGACCGGGATCAGGTACAGCATCAGCTTCTGGACCGTCGCCGCCGTGCCCTCCGGCGGGGTGGTGGCATTGGCCCGAACCAGCAGCTGGGTGGCGAAGGTGGCGCTGGCGCTGACGATGAGCAGGATGACCAGCAGGATGCGCGTGGAGCTCGGATCGCCGCCCAGCCCACGGATGATGCTGCCGCTGTCGCGGAAGGACGCCGCTAGCGGGGCACCGAAGATGTGCGCCTTGGCCGCCGAGCAGGTCTCGCCACCCTGGCCGCCGGTGAAGGTGTAGAGCTCCAGCAGCTTGCTGTTGCCGGTCTTGCTCTGGCACAACCGGTTGGAGTTCGAGATGTGCCGCAGCACGTGATAGAGCCCGATGAACACCGGGATCTGCAGGAACATCGGCAGGCAGCCGGCCAGCGGGTTGAACCCCTCCGACTGCTGCAGCGCCATCATCTGGCGGTTCAGCTCGGGCCGGTCGTCCTTGTACTTCTCGCGCAGCTTCTGGATCTTGGGTTGGATCTTCTGCATGTTGCGCTGGTAGTGCACCTGCTTGACGAACAGCCGGAACAGCAACAGGCGCGCGGTGATGACCAGGAAGACGATGGACAGCGTCCAGGTCCACCCGTTGTCCGACGGCAGGCCGATCGCCGTGAACAGCTGGTGCCACCGCAACAGCACCCAGGCGACCGCGGTGTAGAGGAAGTTCAGCACTTCGGTTAGCTCCTAGCGGCCGACGATCGCGGGGACAGTGAGCGTTGCGGGCTCCTGCCGACCAACGCGCGGCGGCACGGGGTCGTGCCCACCGGAATGGAACGGGTGGCACCGGAGCAGGCGGCGGATCGCGAGCCATCCGCCGCGCAGCCCGCCGTGCACGGTGACGGCCTCGAAGGCGTACTCGCTGCACGTGGGCAGGTACCGGCAACTGGGGGGACGGAGCGGGCTGATCGCCGTGCGGTAGACCGTGATCGCCGCGAGCAGCATCCGGGACAGCGGGCCGGGGCCGCTCACGACGTCCCCGCCGCCGGGGCGGCGCCCCGTGCCCGGCCGATCCGCGTCAGCGCGAGGTCCAGATCGCGGGACAGCGTCGCCGAGTCGGCCTGGGCCGCCGGAGGCAGGGCCCGTACCACGGTGCCGCTCGTCGCGGGCAGGTCGGACACCCGTGCGGCCAGCTGGGCCCGCAACTTCCGGGTGACGGCGTGGCGCTGCACGCTGTTCCCGACCGCCTTGCTCACCACGAAACCGACCAACGGCGCTGCGGACCGGCTCGGCGGATCGTGCGGGTGCTGCAGGTCCGGCGAGTGCTGCAGGTCCGGCCGGTGGTGCACGACGATCCGGCCGGTGCGTGCACGCAGCCCGCCACGCACGACGGATCGGAAATCCGCGGAGCGGCGCATGCGGTTGACGCTGGCCAGCACGGTGAGGGAGCCGACAGGCTCAGGCCGAGAGTTCGCTGCGGCCCTTGCGGCGGCGAGCGGAGACGATCGCCCGACCGGCGCGCGTACGCATGCGCAGCCGGAAACCGTGCGTCTTGGCGCGGCGGCGGTTGTTCGGCTGAAAAGTACGCTTGCTCACGGGTCTGATCTCCTGGTTCGGCAACGGTGCGGTCGCCGTCGGGCAGGGCGGGCAGCGTGGAAGGTCGATGCTCGACGATGCTGCGATCTGCCTCGGGGCGACCGGCCTGAAGACGAGCCACAGCGGCCGCTATCCACAGACCGCTCCACGGTACGGACGCACCGCCGCACTGGTCAAACCCGGGCCACCGCGGCGACACGCCGATCCCTATTGTCGTGCCTCACAGCCGCTGTTAGGTTCCCCCCTCGTCGCTCACTGACGAGCGAGCTGTGGTGGTCACCGCGGCGCCCATCCGGCAGGGACCGGGAGTGCCTGCGGCGCCGCCGCGTCGTCCGTACACAGTCTGTGGACAACCCTGTGGATTTCGGCCGACACGTCTGCTCGTGAGAAGGTCGTCAGCGCAGATACGCACAACAGCACCACCGTCGTGACCACGTCCGCCCCGCGGCCGCAGCGACCCGACATGCAACATGGAGTGAGCCGCCAAGTGGACGACAGCGCCGAACTGGTCGCCGTATGGAACAGAGCCAGACCGCGCTTCGAGGATCCGTCGATCCGTCCGCAGCAGAAGGCATGGATCGGTCTGACCCGGCCCCTCGGCCTGGTCGAGGACACCGCCCTGCTCGCCGCGCCGAACGACTTCGCCAAGGACTACCTCGAGAACCGCCTCCGTCCGCTGATCGCGTCGGTGCTCAGCGAGGAGCTCGGGCGCGACATCCAGGTCGCGGTCACCGTCCAGAACGGTGACGGCCCGCCGCCTCCGGTGGACGAGCTCGACGACGGCCTGACGACCGACGAGGAGGACTGGGTCGCCGACCCGCCCCGGTTGGTCAGCCCGTCCTACCGCCCGAGGCACTCCGAGGACCAGCGCGACACCAGGCTGAACCCGAAGTACACCTTCGACACCTTCGTCATCGGTTCCAGCAACCGGTTCACCCACGCGGCCGCGGTCGCGGTCGCCGAGGCGCCGGCGCGTGCCTACAACCCGCTGTTCATCTACGGCGACTCCGGCCTGGGCAAGACCCACCTGCTGCACGCGATCGGGCACTACGCCCAGCGGCTGCAACCGGGCCTGCGCACCCGCTACATCTCCAGCGAAGAGTTCACCAACGACTTCATCAACTCGGTGCGCGACGACAAGATGCAGGCCTTCCAGTCCCGCTACCGGTCCGTCGACCTGCTGCTCATCGACGACATCCAGTTCCTCGAGCGCGCCGAGCGCACGCAGGAGGAGTTCTTCCACACCTTCAACACGCTGCACAACGCCAACAAGCAGATCGTCATCAGCTCCGACAAGTCCCCGCGACAGCTGAACTCGCTGGAGGACCGGCTGCGCACGCGGTTCGAGTGGGGGCTGATCAGCGACGTCCAGGCGCCCGACCTCGAGACGCGCATCGCGATCCTGCGCAAGAAGGCCGCCCAGGAAGGCACCGATCCCCCGCCCGAGGTGCTCGAGTTCATCGCCTCGAAGATCCAGAGCAACATCCGTGAACTCGAGGGGGCGCTGATCCGCGTCACCGCGTTCGCCAGCCTGAACCGCCAGTCGGTCGAGCTGGGCCTGGCCGAGATGGTCCTCAAAGACCTCGTCGGCGAGAGCGACGCGCCGCAGATCAACTCCTCCACGATCATGGCGGTGACCGCCGAGTACTTCCAGATCAGCCTCGACGACCTGGTCGGCACGTCCCGCAGCCGCACGCTCGTCGGCGCCCGCCAGATGGCCATGTACCTGTGCCGCGAGCTGACCGACCTGTCGCTGCCCAAGATCGGCGAGAAGTTCGGCAACCGCGACCACACCACCGTCATGCACGCGGAGCGCAAGATCCGCGCGCAGATGGCCGAGAAGCTCACCGTCTACAACCAGATCACCGAGCTGACCAGCCGCGTCAAGATCCGGGCGCGGTCGTGACGGCGCCGGCGCTCCCCGGCCGGGTTCGTGTCGTCCACCCGGCTGTGGGTAACGCGGTGCACCGTTGGGGACACGGTGTGGACGCGGCGCGACGACCGGCCGCCGTCCACCGTTGCGTGCGTCGCCGGGGGACGTCCACCACGTTGTCGTCCACAGCCCGTACCGTCACCGGAGCCAGTAACGACGGCCGATCTAGGCTGTTGTCCCCAGTGTCCACACCTGCGAAGACGATGGACGAGAATCTCAATTCCTTGATGGTGAACGACCAGAGCAACAGCCCAGTGGACAACGTGGATATCCACCGTGACCTGCACGGTGCTCCCGGGGCCGGCGAGGCTGACGACGACGGAGGTTGGCGATGAAGTTCCGGGTCGAGCGGGACGCGCTGGCGGACGCGGTCACCTGGGCCGCGCGCAGCCTGGCCAGCCGGCCCACCCTGCCGGTGCTCGCCGGGCTGCTGCTCGCGGTCGAGGGCGACCAGCTGTCGGTGTCCGGCTTCGACCTCGAGGCCTCGACCCAGGTCGACCTCGAGGTGAGTTCGGGTGCGGACGGTCAGGCGCTGGTCTCGGGCCGCCTGCTCGCCGACATCACCCGGTCCCTGCCCCCGCACCCCGTCGACGTGACCCTCGACGGCAGCCGCCTGACCATCGCCTGCGGGGCGGCTCGCTTCACGCTGCCCGGTATGCCGGTCGACGATTTCCCGAAGCTGCCGGCCATGCCGACCACCGCCGGAACGGTGGACGGCGCCGAGTTCGCCGCCGCGGTGTCGCAGGTCGCCGTGGCCGCGGGCCGCGACGACACGTTGCCGATGCTGACCGGCGTGCGCCTCGAGATCGACGGCGACCGGTTGACCCTCGCGGCGACCGACCGCTACCGGCTGGCGGTGCGCGAGCTGTCCTGGAACCCCAGCGACCCGAGCGCCGCGGCCGTCCAGGTGCTGGTGCCGGCGCGCACGCTCGCCGATGCGGCCAAGAGCCTGTCGCACAGCGAGTCGATGACCATCGCGCTCTCGGGCGCGGGCGGAACGGGTGAGGGCATCATCGGCTTCGCCGGCACCACCAACGGCCGCGCCAGCCGGGCCACCACCCGACTGCTCGACGCGACGTTCCCCGCCTACCGCTCGCTGCTGCCCACCGAATGGGCCTCGACGGCCGAGGTCTCCGTGCCGCCGCTGGTCGAGGCCGTGCGCCGCGTGGCGCTGGTGACCGACCGCAACGCGCCCGTCCGGATGGAGTTCGCCGACGGCACGGTGTCGCTGACCGCCGGTGGTGACGACGAGGGCCGGGCCGAGGAGCAGCTCGAGGTGGCCTACGACGGCGAACCGATCACCACCGCGTTCAACCCGCAGTTCCTGCTCGACGGGTTGGGCGCCCTGGCCACCAGCACCGCACGCATGCTGTTCACGTCCTCGACCAAGCCGGTGGTGCTGCGCCCGACCGAGAGCGCCGCGGCCGAGCACGCCGGCGCCGCGGCCGAGTACACGTACCTGATCATGCCGGTGCGGCTGCCCGGCTGAGTCGCGGCGTGTACGTACGCCATCTCGCCGTCGCCGATTTCCGGAGCTGGCGCAGCGCCGACCTCGCCCTCCCACCCGGCCCCGTCGTGCTCGTCGGGGCGAACGGGCAGGGCAAGACCAACCTCGTCGAGGCCCTGGGCTTCCTCGCCACCCTCGGCAGTCACCGCGTGGCCAACGACGCGCCCCTGATCCGCTCGGGTGCCGAACGGGCGCTCGCGCGGGCTGCCGTGGTGGCCGACGGCCGCGAGCTACGCGTCGAGGTCGAGATCGTGGCCGGCCGGGCGAACCGGGCGCGCCTCAACGGGGCGCCGGTGACCCGGCCGCGCGACATCCTGGGGGTGCTGCGCACGGTGCTGTTCGCCCCCGAGGACCTGGCCGTGGTCCGTGGCGACCCGGCCGAACGCCGCCGCTTCGTCGACGAGCTGGTGGTGGCCCGCGCGCCCCGCGTCGCCGGGGTGCGCGCCGACTACGAGCGGGTGCTCAAGCAGCGGGCGGCGCTGCTGAAGTCGGCCGGCGGGGCACGCCGTTCCTCGGCCGGCGCGGACCTGCCGACCCTGGACGTCTGGAACGGCCATCTGGTCGAGCACGGGTCGCAGTTGCTGCACGCCCGCCTGCAGGCGGTGCGCGACCTCCACCCGCACGCCGCCGCCGCGTACGCGCAGGTCGCGCCCACCAGCGCGCCGCTGTCGCTGCGGTACGTGACCTCGCTGGCGGAGGTCTTGCCGGCGCTCGCCGAGGCCGACGCCGTACCCGAGCCGGGCGAGCTCGCGCAGGCCATGCTCGCCCAGCTGCAGACCGTGCGCTCGGCCGAGCTGGATCGTGGGGTCAACCTGGTCGGGCCGCACCGCGACGACCTCGACGTGCGGCTGGGCGAGTTGCCGGTGCGCGGCTACGCCAGCCACGGCGAGGGCTGGTCGTCGGCGCTGTCGCTGCGACTCGGCAGTTTCGAGCTGCTGCGCGCCGACGCCTTGCCCGGCGGCGAGCCGGTGCTCATGCTGGACGACGTGTTCGCCGAGCTCGACGTCGACCGTCGGGCGCAGCTCGCGCTGGTCGCCGGGAAGGCCGAGCAGGCCATCGTCACGGCCGCCGTGGGCGGCGATGTCCCCGGTGAGCTGGACGGGGTCCGCATCCAGGTCGCGAGCGGTGCCATCGTGGGAGGGGCGTGAGGTCGTGTCGTCGCCTGCGGTGAACGAGAGCTGGGTCACCCCGTTGTCCACACCTACCCGTGGAAAAGGTCCTCGGTCTGTGGACGACGAGACCAGCGGCCGACCCGGAAACCGGACAAACGTATGTCAATCTCACGCCGACAGCCCACGTCCTGTGGACAACCCTGTGCAGGACTGCGGCGCCCCGGTGAGGCCCCCGGGTGACCGTCTCGGTGGTGACGGCTGGTGAGCACCGAGCATCCGCCGACTCCAGACCCCGACGACGACGATGGCGCGTGGGCCCATGAGCCCTATCCCGCCGAGGACGTCGATGTCGATCTGGCAGACGGAGTCGACGACGACGGTCCGGACGAATTGGGTCCGGACGATGAGGTCGGACCGGACGATGGAGCGACGGACGACGACGACCTGGCGCGGATGATGCTCGCCGGCGCGCGCGGCACGTCGCGGACCTCGCGCCGGCGTCCGGGGCAGCGCGGCCGCCGGGCCGACGTGCCGGGCCGCAACCGGGGCGGCTACTCCGGCCCGGGACCGGACCCGGCGCGCGACCCGCAACGGATCGGCGCCCTGCTACCGGGGTACGTGGCCGACCTGGGATGGGAGGCGCCGATGGCCGACGCCCGGGTCTTCGCCCAGTGGCCCACCCTCGTCGGGGCCGACGTCGCGGCGCACTGCGAACCGCAGAGCCTGCGCGACGGCGAGCTGCGGATCACGGCGGAGTCGACGGCGTGGGCGACGCAGCTGCGCCTGCTCGCGGGCACGCTGCTCGCCCGCCTGGTCGCCGAACTGGGCCCCGACGTCGTCCGCAGGCTCGTCATCAGCGGGCCGACCGCGCCGAGCTGGAAACACGGCCCCCGCAGCCTGCGCAACGGGCGCGGCCCCCGGGACACCTACGGCTGATCGCCTCGCAGTAGTCCACACCAGGTGGTGTCGGTAGGTCCCCCGACGACCGGGGGCTGCAACGCTCAGCGGCGCACTGAGCCCGCGTGGCGGCCACCGAGTACGCCAACAAGGGCTAGACTGGTCGGGTACCGAGAACTGTCGGTCCCTGCCGCAACAGTGGCGTGGGCCGGTGCTCCGGCTCCGGCGCGCGACGCCGTGTCCCGCTGAGCAGTCTAGTCGCCAGCCCCGTCCCGAGGCCGGCGTGCGCCCTGGTGGCGAGAGAGGTCATCCTGTGACAAGTAGTCCGGCCCGCGCGAAGAGCCCGAAGAAGGACGAGTACAGCGGCAGCTCCATCACCGTGCTCGAGGGCCTCGAGGCAGTCCGCAAGCGCCCCGGCATGTACATCGGCTCGACCTCGGCCCGCGGCCTGCACCACCTCGTGTGGGAGGTCGTGGACAACTCGGTCGACGAGGCGCTCGGCGGCCACGCCGACCGCATCGAGGTCACCCTGCTCGCCGACGGCGGCGTCCGCGTCAAGGACAACGGTCGCGGCATGCCCGTCGACATGCACCCCACGCAGAAGCGCCCGACCGTCGAGGTCATCCTCACGGTCCTGCACGCAGGCGGGAAGTTCGACGGCAAGGCCTACGCCGTCTCGGGCGGTCTGCACGGCGTCGGCGTCTCGGTCGTCAACGCGCTGAGCCGCCGGCTCGAGGTCGACATCGAACGCGACGGCTTCCGCTGGACCCAGCCGTTCGTCGACCAGGTCCCGGCCGAGCCGCTGAAGAAGGGCGGCCCGTCGACGAAGACCGGCACCACGGTCACGTTCTGGGCCGACCCGGCCATCTTCGAGACCACCGAGTACGACTTCGAGACGATCCGCCGGCGCATCCAGGAGTACGCGTTCCTGAACAAGGGCCTGACGATCGTGCTGCGCGACGAGCGCACCGAGAAGATCGTCGAGGAGGACGACGCCCAGGTCGGCTCCACCGAGGCCGAGGCCAAGGCGCCGGCGAAGGTCCGCGAGCTCACCTACTGCTACGCCGACGGCATCGCCGACTTCGTGCGGCACATCAACCGGACCAAGGACAAGGAACCGATCCACGCCAACGTGATCTCCTTCTCCGGCGAGGACCCGGAGAAGGCCCTGTCGCTCGAGGTGGCCATGCAGTGGAACACCTCGTTCTCCGAGAGCGTGCACACCTTCGCCAACACCATCGCGACGATCGAGGGCGGTACCCACGAGGAGGGTTTCCGCGCGGCCTTGACCGGCGTGGTGAACAAGTGGGCGGTGGCCGCCAAGATGGTCAAGGACACCAAGGAGGACCGGCTCACCGGCGACGACATCCGCGAGGGCCTGGCCGCCATCATCTCCATCAAGCTCGGCGAGCCGCAGTTCGAGGGTCAGACCAAGACCAAGCTCGGCAACTCGGTGGCCAAGACGTTCGTGCAATCGGTGTGCAACCAGTGGATCGAGGACTGGTTCAACCGCAACCCCGGCGAGGCCAAGAAGATTGTCACGAAGATGACGCAGGCGGCCCGGGCCCGCAAGGCCGCGCAGCAGGCCCGCAAGCTGGCCCGCAAGAACGCCCTCGACACCTTCGGGATGCCCGGCAAGCTCGCCGACTGCCGCTCCACCGACCCCGGTGAGAGTGAGCTCTACATCGTTGAGGGTGACTCCGCCGGCGGCTCGGCGAAGTCGGCGCGCAACTCCCAGTTCCAGGCCATCCTGCCCATCCGCGGAAAGATCATCAACGTCGAGAAGTCGCGGATCGACCGGGTGCTGAAGAACAACGAGGTGCAGTCGCTGATCACGGCGCTGGGCACCGGCATCCATGACGACTTCGATCTGACCAAGCTGCGCTATCACAAGATCGTGCTCATGGCCGACGCCGACGTCGACGGCCAGCACATCACGACGCTGCTGCTGACGCTGCTGTTCCGGTTCATGCGTCCGCTCGTCGAGGCCGGTCACGTGTATCTCGCCGCCCCGCCGCTGTACAAGATCAAGTGGACGAAGAACGAGCCGGGTTACGCCTACTCCGACAAGGAGCGGGACGCCCTGATCAAGGACGGCCTCGCCGCCGGGCGCAAGCTGCCCAAGGACGAGACCGAGCGGACGCAGCGCTACAAGGGCCTCGGCGAGATGAACGCGACCGAGCTGTGGGAGACCACGATGGATCCGGACAACCGGATCCTGCGCCTGGTCACGCTCGACGACGCGGCCACGGCCGACGAGCTGTTCAGCGTGCTCATGGGTGAGGACGTCGAGGCCCGGCGGTCGTTCATCATCCGCAACGCGCGTGACGTGCGGTTCTTGGACATTTGAGGTGCTAGAGGCCGGGGTCACGACCTGTTCGCGGGTTGCGGATGATGCACGGTCCTCGTGCTCGGAAGGGAAGCTGTAGATGACGGACATAACGGAGCCCCCTGGGTTCGATCGGATCGAGCCGGTCGACATCCAGACGGAGATGCAGCGCAGCTACATCGACTACGCGATGTCGGTCATCGTCGGGCGTGCGCTGCCCGACGTGCGTGACGGGCTCAAGCCGGTGCACCGCAAGATCCTCTACGGCATGTTCGACTCCGGGTTCCGGCCCGACCGCGGTTACGTGAAGTGCGGCCGCGTCGTCGGTGACGTCATGGGCAACTACCACCCGCACGGCGACTCGGCGCTCTACGACGCCCTGGTGCGGATGGCCCAGCCGTGGTCGCTGCGCTACCCGCTCATCGACCCGCAGGGCAACTTCGGCTCGCCCGGCAACGACCCGGCCGCCGCGATGCGCTACACCGAGTGCCGGCTGGCGCCGCTGGCCATGGCCATGCTGGCCGACATCAACGAAGAGACCGTCGACTTCGTCCCGAACTACGCCGGCAACACCGTCGAGCCCGTCATCTTGCCCGCCCGGATCCCCAACCTGTTGATGAACGGGTCCGAGGGCATCGCGGTCGGCATGGCCACCCGCATCCCCCCGCACAACCTGCGTGAGCTGGCGGCCGGCGTCACCTTCGCCCTCGACCACCCGGACGCCACCGAGGAGGAACTGCTCGAGAAGCTCATCGAGCTCATCCCCGGGCCGGACTTCCCGACCAAGGGCCTCATCGTCGGGCGCGACGGCATCGAGGACGCCTACCGCACCGGCCGCGGCTCCATCCGCATGCGTGCCGTCGTCGAGGTCGAGGAGGACCAGAAGGGCGCCACCATCCTGGTGATCACCGAGCTGCCCTACCAGGTCAACCCCGACAACCTCGTCACCTCCATCGCCGAGCAGGTCAAGGAAGGCAAGATCGCCGGCGTCCGCAACATCCACGACGAGAGCTCCGACCGCATCGGCATGCGCATGGTCATCACGCTGTCGCGCGACGCCGTGGCCAAGGTCGTGCTGAACAACCTGTTCAAGCACACCCAGCTGCAGACCACCTTCGGCGCGAACATGCTGGCCATCGTCGACGGCGTCCCCCGCACCCTGCGCCTCGACCAGTTCGTCACGCACTACGTCGACCACCAGGTCGAGGTCATCGTCCGGCGCACGCGGTACCGGTTGCGCATCAAGGAGGAGCGCGCCCATATCCTGCGCGCGCTGCTCAAGGCCCTGGACCAGCTCGACGCAGTCATCACCCTGATCCGCAACGCGCCGTCGGCCGACGAGGCCCGCGGCGGGCTCATGGAGCTGCTCGAGATCGACGAGCTCCAAGCCACCGCGATCCTCGACCTGCAGCTGCGCCGGCTCGCCGCCCTCGAACGCAACCGGATCATCGAGGAGGCCGCCGAGATCGAGGCGACGATCGCCGACCTCAACGACATCCTGGCCAAGCCGGGGCGTCAGCGGCAGATCATCCGCGACGAGATGAACGAGATCGTCGACAAGTACGGCGACGAGCGACGCACCCGGATGATCCCGCACGACGGCGACGTCTCCATCGAGGACCTCATCGCGCAGGAGGACGTGGTCGTCACCATCACCCGCGGTGGCTACGCGAAGCGCACCAAGACCGACCTGTACCGGGCGCAGCGGCGCGGCGGCAAGGGCGTGCAGGGTGCCGGCCTGCGTCAGGACGACATCGTCCAGCACTTCTTCGTGACGTCCACGCACGACTGGATCCTGTTCTTCACGAACAAGGGCCGGGTCTACCGCGCGAAGGCCTACGAGCTGCCCGAGGCCAACCGGAACGCGCGCGGCCAGCACGTCGCGAACCTGCTGGCCTTCCAACCGGACGAGCAGATCGCCGAGGTCATCACCCTCAAGAACTACGAGGTGGCCCCGTACCTGGTGCTGGCCACCAAGCACGGGCTGGTGAAGAAGACCAAGCTCACCGACTTCGACTCCAACCGGTCGGGTGGCCTGGTGGCCATCAACCTGCGCGAGGACGACGAGCTCATCGACGCGGCGCTGATCTCGGCCAACCACGACCTGCTGCTGGTCAGCCGCCAGGCGATGTCGATCCGGTTCACCGCCGACGACGAGGCGCTGCGCCCGATGGGCCGCGCCACGTCCGGAGTGTTCGGGATGCGGTTCAACGACAGTGACTCGCTGCTGTCGATGGTCGTCGTCGAGGACGAGAACGCCGAAATCTTGGTTGCCACTGAGGGCGGATACGCCAAGCGGACACGGGTCGGGGAGTATCCGGTTCAAGGCCGAGGCGGCAAGGGCGTGCTCACCGCGCGTATCGTCTCCACCCGAGGCGGACTTGTGGGCGCCATCGCTGTCGCCCCCACGGACGAGATCTTCGCGATCACCTCGGACGGTGTCGTGATTCGTACGACCGCCGGTGAAGTTCGCCGGGCGCAGCGCCAGACGATGGGCGTGCGGCTGATGAACCTGCCGGACGGCGTGCTGTTGAACGCCATCGCACGCAACGCCGACGAGCCGGAGGAGCAGGAATAGGCCTGCCAGAGCCGGACCGGCGAGAGCAGCGCGTCACACGGCGCGCTCGAGGACGGAGTGACATGACGCAAGGCGGAGCCCCCGGGGCCACGGGTGGCCGGTCGGCCCAGCAGACCGCGCCACGGAGCCCCGACTACGGGTTCTCGGCCCCGCAGCACACGACGTCCGGGTCCGCGCCCGGCTCGTGGAGCCCGGCGGGACCCGCCGGGCCGGCCCACGGTCAGGCGACGGCCGACTCCACCACGGGCTCGCTGCCGTCGGTGCCGGAGGCACCCACCGTCCAGACCCCACCGGCCCCGATGCGTCAGGCCCAGACGCCCCCGCCCCAGGGGGCGAACCAGCAGGCCGGCGCGAACGGCGCAGCGAACCCGTCGGGCGGCAAGTCCCGTGCCGCGCGCAACCGGGGCCCGCGTCGGGCCCGGTTGCAGCTTCGCCACATCAACCCGTGGACGGTGCTGAAGTTCTCCTGCGTGCTGTCGATCGCGCTGTTCTTCGTGTGGCTGATCGTGGTCGGCGTGCTCTACGGGATCCTCGACGGCGCCGGCATCATCGGCAAGATCAACGACACCGTCACCACGATCCAGGGCAACAACGCCGACGCTCCGGTCACCGCCGGCGTCGTGTTCGGCGGCGCGGCCATCATCGGCGTGGTGAACGTCGTCCTGTTCATCGCGTTGTCGACCATCGGCTCCCTGGTCTACAACCTGTGCGCTGATCTGGTCGGCGGCATCGAGATCACGCTGTCCGAACGCTGACCAACTCGCGCGACGGGGTCGGTGACACGAGGCACGGCGCCGCCCGATAGTCTTACTCGTCGCGTTCGCGGGCCTGTAGCTCAGACGGTTAGAGCGCATCCCTGATAAGGATGAGGCCGGAGGTTCAAGTCCTCCCAGGCCCACCCCGCACCGAACGGCCGTGGCCTGCCCTGCACCCGCGGCCGGCCCGGTCGCGGCGTAACCTCAGGCAGATGCGCCGCACCACGCCAGCTCTGCTCGCCGCCGCCCTCGCCGCTGCGGTGGCCACCGTCGCCCGGCGCAAGCAGGCCCGCAACGACGCGGCGATCCTGTGGCGGGAAGCCACCTCCGACGCGTCCCGCTGAGCGACGTCCGTCCTGCTCGGGTGCGCCGCTATAATGGGCGTTTCCCGGGGCCATAGCTCAGCTGGCAGAGCGCTGCCTTTGCAAGGCAGATGTCCGGAGTTCGAATCTCCGTGGCTCCACCGATCGGGCGCGGCGCGCCGGTCTCAGCCGGCCGCCGTCGCGGTGGTCAGGTGCGACATCAGCCGCTCGATGCGCAGCACACCGAGGAACCGGCCGGCGTGGTCGGTGCAGGCCAGCGGCGTGAACCTGACGTCGCGCGGTCGCGCCATCGCCCGCTCGACCGCGTCCGCGACCGGGGTGTCGATGTTGACAGCGAGCACCGGGCTGGTCACCCACTCGCCGACGACGTCCTGCTCCAGCAGGGCCACGGGCCGGCTGTGGTCGTCGAGGACGACGAGCACGTCGAAGCCGGTGGTCTCCGGGAGCACGCTGCGCGCGGCCTCCAGGTTCGTGGCCGTGTAGGCCCGCTGCAGCAACTCGCGCAGCACCCCGTCGGTGGGCATGGTGCAGGCCGGCAGTGCGGTGCGGGCCTTGAGCTCGATGTCCGGCCAGAACTGCTGCGGCTCGCCGATGAACGACCCCTGGGCCAGCGGCACGTCCAGGCCGGCCAGCGCGCGCAGCTCGGCCGACGTGCTCACGCCCTCGGCCAGGATCCAGGCGTCGAGCTGACTGGCCAGGCGGCCGGTCACCTCGATGGCCGAGCGCTTGGCCTCCGACCGGTCGACGCCGCGGACCCAGGCCCGGCCGAGACGTACGACGGCGGGCTTGAGGCGCACGATGCTGGTCAGCTCGGGCTGGGCGGCCTCTTGCCCACCGACCGCCAGCAGGGCACCGGCGTCGCGGTAGGCGGCGAGCGCACCGGCGGCGGTGTCGAGCTGGGCGGCGGAGAATTCCACGATGTCCAGGATGATCCCGGCCAGGCTGCCGTGCCGGGTGAGCACCTCGCGGACGCGGGGGTCGGCGAGCACCGGGAACGGCGTGGGGATCGAGATGAAGGTGTTGGGCGGCAGCGTCGCGAAGGCCTCGAGCGCCGTGCGCGCGGCGGCCGCAGTGACCTCGGCCTTGGCCTCGGGTGAGCGGTCGGCGCGCTCGAGCATCCCGGCGTCGGACTGCACGACCGCCTGATAGCCGGCGGCCACGCCGCGGGCCACGTCGAGGATGGGCAGGTAAGCGATGCGGCAGGTCGGCTCGAGGGTGTCCACCGTGTCCACGGCCTTGTTCCCTCCCGCTCGCGGCCGCCCGGACCGAGGAGCTGACACTTCGGCGTCGGGCGACAGGACGGCCGAGGTATGACGAACCATGACCTAGCCGACGGCCACGATGTGCGAACGCACGGTGGTCACGAGCTCGGGTGGCACGTGGGTGATGCCGTGCGCCGAGGCGGCGTGGCGGGCGACGTTCGCGAGGATCTCGTCCTCCTCGGAACACACCCAACTCGCCTCACAGCCGGGCACTACATCTCCGCAGGCAAAGCGCTTCATCGTCGTCCTTCTCCCAGAAACGGCCCCCCGCAGCGATCCTCGAATGTTAGTTCGAGGTAAAACTGTTCGGCAAGACTGTCTTTCTTGGTCAGACCGCCCAACTCGGTCACAACCGGCCTGGCAGCAAGACGCCACCGCATCCCCCTGTGCAGTTCCTCGTGAACACCTAGGTTGGGACTTTCGGTCTTATCCGGTCATAGCGTGGCCGGCCTGGACACCCCACCTGGAGGAACTGGATGCATCCACGCACCATCGCGGCGGCCACCGTCGCCGCGGGCACCCTCGTCGGCACGATGATCGCGGTGACACCGTCGGCATCGGCATCGGCGAGCCCCAAGGCCGTTCCGCACACCAAACCGGCATGGACGGCGCACGCCAAGCACCTCGGTGCGGCCAAGACGTCCGCTCCGGTCACGGCCCGGGTCTACCTCGCCCCCAAGGGCGGGCTCGACGCCCTCAAGGCCAGGGTCGCCTCGATCTCGACCCCGGGCAGCGCCCAGTACCAGCACTTCTTGACCCAGCCGCAGTTCCAGAAGCAGTACGGGGTCACGGCGAAGAGCGTCCACAGCGTCACCTCCTACCTGCGCTCGCAGGGCCTGAAGGTCAGCAAGCCGAGCTCCGGCAACCACTACGTCACCGTCACCGGCACGGTGAAGGCGGCGAACAAGGCCTTCGGCGCGAAGATCCAGCGCTACAGCCACTCGGGCCAGACCGTGCAGGCCCCGTCGACCTCGGTGAAGGTCCCGCAGTCGATCGCCGGCACCGTGCTGGCCGTCTCGGGCCTGGACACCACGAAGCACAAGATGGCACCGGCCACCCGCCAGCCCTCCGCCGCCAAGCCGGTGGACGCACCGGCCGGGTTCCGCAACGCCCGTCCCTGCTCGCGTTACTACGGCCAGCTCTCGGCGAAGTACCAGGCCGACTTCAAGACCCCGCTGCCCAAGTACCAGGGCAAGACGCTGCCCTACGTGCTGTGCGGCTACACCGGCCCCCAGTTCCGCAGCGCCTACGAGGGCGGCACCACGCTCGACGGCAGCGGTGCCACGGTGGGCATCGTCGACGCCTACAACGCGCCGACCATTCAGGCCGACGCCGCGCGCTACGCCAGCGAGCACGGTGACGCCTCCTACGCCAAGGGCCAGTACACCTCCACGACCCCGAAGACGTTCACCAACCAGACCGAGTGCGACTCGACCGGCTGGTACGGCGAGCAGACCCTCGACGTCGAGGCCGTGCACGCCATGGCCGGCGGCGCCAAGATCCACTACTACGGTGCCAAGAGCTGCCTGGACCCCGACTTCACCGACGCGATCCAGAAGGTCGTCGACGACGACGACGTGCAGATCGTCTCGAACTCCTACGGTGAGCCCGAGGAAGCGCTCGACACCAACCTGATCGCGGCGAACGAGGCCGTGTACCTGCAGGGCGCCACCGAGGGCATCAGCTTCCTGTTCTCCTCCGGTGACAGCGGCGACGAGCTGGCCAACACCGGCATCAAGCAGGCCGACGCGGACGCCTCCGACCCCTACGTCACCGCGGTCGGCGGCACGGCCACCGGCATCGGTTCCGACGGCAAGATGATCTTCCAGACCGGTTGGGGTACGGGCCTGGCCAACCTCAGCAGCAACGGCCAGAGCTGGGGCCCGACCGCGTTCTCGGCCGGCGCCGGCGGCGGTGTCTCGGCGATCTTCAACCAGCCGAGCTACCAGCAGGGCGTGTCCAACAGCGCCTACCGCACCGTCCCGGACGTGGCGATGGACGCCGACAACGCGACCGGCATGCTGATCGGTGAGACGCAGACGTTCCCGAACGGGACGTACTACGACGAGTTCCGCCTGGGCGGCACCAGCCTGGCGTCCCCGCTGTTCGCAGGCATGACGGCGCTGGCCGTCGGCAAGGCCGGCCACGGCGGCGGTTTCCTCAACCCGACGATCTACGCCAAGAAGAGCTCCTTCGCCGACGTCCTCCCGGCCGCCCAGGCGGGCGCTCCGGACAAGGGCGTCGTGCGGGTGAACTTCGTCAACAGCGTCGACGCCTCGCAGGGACTGTCGTACTCGGTCCGCACCTTCGACCAGGACAGCAGCCTGGCCACCACGAAGGGCTACGACCTGGTGACGGGCGTGGGCGTGCCGAAGCCGGCGTGGTTCTCCGCGCTCGGCGGGAGCTGACCCACCACTGATCGCGACTGCGCCCCCTCCCGTCCCACGGGAGGGGGCGCAGTCGCGTCTGCCGGACCCGTCGATCACGTCTTCCTGCGGAGTTGCCGGTTCGGCGCCGCAGATCGGCAACAGCAGGGGAAGACGTGATCGACCCGGGTGATCGGTACCGTTGCCCACCATGGAGATGCTCGCCGTCTGGCTCGGCAAGCTGACGTTGTCCGCGCTCCGGATCCTCGGGCGGCGGGGCAACGCGCTGCCGGGTCTCGTCGTCGAGAAGGTGTTCCCTCGCTATCTCGCCGCGGCCATGGCCGGCCTGCCGCAGGGCGTCGTCGTCGTCACCGGTACGAACGGCAAGACCACGACCACAAAGATGGTCGCGACCGTCCTCGGCGAGCGGTACCGCGTGCTCACCAACGACACCGGGTCGAACTTCGTGCGCGGGGCCATCACCGCGACCGTCGAGCACGCCACCTGGAGCGGTCGGCTGCCCTACGACGTCGCCGTCTTCGAACTCGACGAGGCCTGGGCCGTGCGCTTCGTCGCACGGGTCGCGCCCCGGCACTGTCTGCTGCTGAACGTGATGCGCGACCAGCTCGACCGCTTCGGCGAGATCGACACGACCGCACGGCTGCTCGGCAAGGTCGCGGCCGCGACGACCGGCCACGTCGTCCTCAACCGCGACGACGAACGCATCGCCGCGCTCGCCGACGTCACCGCCGCCGAGGTCACCCACTACGGGGTGGCGCCCGCGCTGCGCGAGCTGTTCCCCAACGACGAGGAGCTCTACGGCGGCCCCGTGTCGGTGTCGTCGGTGCCGGCCGCGGTCGAGCTGCAGACCCTGCCGAGCACGGCGCACCCCGCGGCGACGCTGCGCATCGACGGTGTCGACCACGACGTGACGTTGCGCGCCGAGGGCCCCCACAACGCGCAGAACGCCTGTGGCGCAGCGGCTCTCGGCCTGGCCCTGGGTCTGGACACGGACACCGTCGTGGCGGGGCTGGCCAAGGTCTCACCGGCGTTCGGGCGGGGGCAGTCCTTCGACGTCGACGGTCGCCGGGTCGTGCTGCAGCTGGTCAAGAACCCGGCGGGGTTCCGGCAGACGCTGCGCACGCTCGACACGGCCACGCCGGACGCGGTGGTGGTGGCGATCAACGACGACTACGCCGACGGGCGCGACGTGTCGTGGCTGTGGGACGTCGACTTCGCCGCGCTCGGCCCGCTGCCGTCCCGGCGCTCGACGGCCGGCACGCGTGCGGCCGACATGGCCGTGCGGTTGCGCTACGACGACGTCGAGGTCGACGAGATCGAACCGGACCTGGAGAAGGCCGTCCGCTCGGCCGTGGCCTCGGTGGCCACCGGCCGCTACGTCGTCGTGTTCAGCACCTACACCGCGATGTGGGCGCTGCACGCGGTGCTGCAGCGCATCGGGACGGCGGCGTCGTGAAGACCCTGACCCTGGTGCACCTGTACCCGCGCGAGATGAACATCTACGGCGACACCGGCAATGTGCTGGTCCTGCGGCGCCGCCTGCAGTGGCGCGGCCTGCCGGTGACCGTCACGCCGGTGAGCGTCGGCGACCCGTTGCCGCACGACACCGACATCCTGCTCGGCGGCGGCGGGCAGGACGCCGCCCAGGGCGAGATCGGCGCCGACTTCGCCGGCCGTGGTGCGCAGCTGCGCGCGATGGCCGACGACGGCGTCGTCATGCTGGCCATCTGCGGCACCTTCCAGATGCTCGGGCACGAGTTCGTCACCCACGAGGGGCGCCACCTCGCCGGCGTGGGAGTCCTGGACGTGGTCACGCACGGCCAGCCCGAGCGGCTCATCGGCAACAACTGGGTCGACACCCCCCAGGCCGGCCGGTTGGTCGGCTACGAGAACCACAGCGGCCTGACGACCCTCGGCCCCGACGCCGCCGCACTCGGCCGGACCCAGACCGGGCGCGGCAACAACGGCAAGGACGGCACGGAAGGCGCGGTCCGCGACAACGTCCTGGGGACCTACCTACACGGCCCCGTGCTCGCCAAGAGCCCGCGTCTCGCCGACGACCTGCTGCGCCGCGCCTACGACCGGGCGGGCGTGACGAGCGAGCTCGAGCCGATCGACGACGCCCTGCCCGAGCTCGCCGCCAAGGTGGCGGTCGGGCGCCCGCGGTGACGCGGCCCGCACGTCCGCGGGTGGCGGCCGGGGTACTCGCCCTGTGCGGCGTCCTGTCCCTGGCCGCGTGCACGTCGGGCGGCGGCTCGGGTGCAAGTACCGCGGCCCCGTCGACCCGCACGGTCGTGCAGACCGAGACCGCCCCGGCGCCGTCCGGGTCCTTCACCCCGGCACCCGCCACCAGCGTCGCAGCGCTGCCGGCCAGTGGCCGGCTGCCGCGGGGCGAGGTCGACCGCTCGTGCCCGTACCTCAAGGCCGGCCTGGACAGCGAGCCGACGAGCGGGCCGAACGTCGCCGACCTCGAGGGCGACCGCGTCGGCCAGGTGACCGTGCTGACCGGCCTCCGGCCCGTCGGCTGCCGGTTCTACTTCGCGTACTCCTACGGCAACACCCGGCACGAGGCGGTGGCCGACATCCTGCCCCGCACCTTCGCCAGCGCCGACGACGCGCACAACGCGCTCGTGCTCACGGCCCGAGCCGGGACCGAGCCGATCAGCGAGCCGGACGTCACCCCGGGCGTCGACGGCGTGGCCTACCGGACGCGCTTCTTCGGCCCGGACGGGGCCCGCGACTGGGCGTTCGCCTTCGCCAAGGGACGCGTGCTGGTCGTCGTGCACACCCAGCAGACCGACACCTCGCGCAACGCCGTCAACCTGGGCCGGGCGATCGTCGCGAAGTTCTAGGCGTCCGGGCCCGTTTGGGCCGTCTGGCAGGATCGAGTCATGAGCAACGCAACCCAGATCGCCACGCTGCACACGACCTCCGGTGACATCCGGATCGAGCTGTTCGGCAACCACGCCCCCAAGACCGTCAAGAACTTCGTCGACCTCGCCACCGGTGCCAAGGAATGGACGCACCCCGGCACCAGGACGAAGACCAACGACCCGCTCTACGACGGCACCGTGTTCCACCGTGTCATCGAGGGCTTCATGATCCAGGGCGGCGACCCGCTCGGTGAGGGCTACGGCGACCCGGGTTACAAGTTCGCGGACGAGTTCCACCCCGACCTGCAGTTCGACCGCCCCTACCTGCTGGCCATGGCCAACTCGGGGCCGAACACCAACGGCTCGCAGTTCTTCGTCACCGTCGGCCGCACGCCGCACCTCAACCGCAAGCACACCATCTTCGGTGAGGTGGCCGACGCCGACAGCCGCGCCGTCGTCGACGCCATCGCCACCACCAAGACCGGCCGTGGCGACAAGCCGGTCGAACCGATCACCATCACGTCGGTGACCGTCGAGGCCGTCTGAGCCCCTGCATGGCCGACCGTCCGGGCAGCTCGGGCCCCCAGCTCGCGCAGCACTGTTACCGCCATCCCGACCGGGAGGCCTACATCCGGTGCACGCGCTGCGACCGGCCGATCTGCCCGGACTGCATGCATCCGGCGTCGGTCGGCTTCCACTGCCCGGACGACGTTCGGGCGGGCGCCCGCTCCGTGCGGGCTCCACGCAACGCCCTCGGTGCGAGCCTGCGCCAGAACCCGCCCTACGTCACGATTTCCCTCATCGTCCTGAACGTGGCGACCTACCTGGTCAGCGGGACGCAGACCCACGCCACGTTGCAGGATCCGCGCAACTCCCGGTTGTTCCTGGACTGGCAGCTGTTCCCGCTCTACCTGCACGACAAGCACGAGTACTACCAGCTGGTCACCTCGGCCTTCCTGCACCTGACCCCGCTGCACATCGCCACCAACATGATCTCGCTGGCCATCGTGGGTCCGGTTCTCGAACGAGCCATGGGCCCATGGCGCTACCTGGCCGTCTACCTGCTCAGCGCGCTCGGTGGCAGCGCCGCGATCTACGCCTTCGGCAACGCATTCGGCACCACGGCCGGGGCATCGGGGGCGATCTTCGGGTTGTTCGGCGCCTGCCTGGTGCTCGTCCGCCGGCTCGGCCTCAACACCCAGTGGCTGGTCGGCACCATCGTGCTGAACTTCATCATCACCTTCTCGGTGCCCAACATCTCCAAGCTGGGACACATCGGAGGCTTCGTCACCGGCGCACTGGCCGCCGTCGTGATCGCCGGGTTGCCCACCGCGCGTCGAAAGATCGCGCCGCGCCTGCAGGCGGCCGGACTCACCGGCGTGCTCCTGCTGGTCGTGCTCGTGGTCGGGGTGCGCACCGCCACCTGGTGAGGCTCAGGCCGGCCGCAGCGCGTTGATCAACCCGGCGGCCTGCTCGGGGTCGGCGCCGATCGCCCGGCGACTGAGCACGACCAGCACGGGCCCGGCGTCGATCTCCAGGGTGGTGCTGCGCAGCCCCAACCGCAGCCGCGTGTCGGCCCGGACGTGCTCGACGTCTGCCCAGGGCAGGCGCGCGCGGGTGGCCGGCGAGCGGACGACCAGGCCCTGCGCGTCGGCCGTCAGCCGCGGCGAGAACACCAGGTCACCGACGGCGTAGGCACCGAGCACGACGGCCGCGACCGCGGCGATCAGCCGGCCGGGGCCGTCGGCGGCCACCAGCGCCACCACCACGGCGACGACCAGGCCGGCAGCGGCCAGGCCGGTGGCGCGCCGGTCGGGCACGAAGCGCAGGCGGGTCGGGGTGGCGTCGTCCACAGTGTTTTCCCCAGCTGGGGACAGAACTACAGTCGTGTAATCACAGGCGTGGACAACCGTGTGGACGGACGAGTCAGCGCCAGCGGACGGCCATGACGAGGCCGAGCAGCATGATCCCGAAGCCGACGGCGAAGTTCCACGCGTGCAGCCCGGCCATCACCGGGATGTGCGGGTCGGTGCCGCTGGAGGTCAGGTAGTAGGTGACCAGGTAGGCCAGCCCGAGCACGAGGACGACGGCCATGACGATCGGGTACCACGACGGGCTCGGGGACAGCTGACGCGCCGGGGCCGCTGCGCTGGACGAGGACCGGACCGGCGCGTCGTTCTTCTTGCGGACCTTGGACTTGGGCACGTGCGCTCACTCCCGGGATGCAGGCAGGACAGATGTCGACTGCCCGCTAGCGTAGACGCCGCACCCCGACCGGCGCCCGGACCACTGCGTCCCGGCGCTCAGCCCGACGGACGGATCCTGCGGATGGCACGAGCGTCAGAGCCGGCTCCGGCCACGCCCGGACCGGCGCGCCCCCGCCCCCGGGCGTGGCGGGTGCTCGTACCGGTGATCTGCCTCATCGCCGGGATCGGGTTCGCCACCAGCGCCCGGGACTCCCATGGCACCGAGCTGCGCGCGCCCGGCATCGGCAGCCTGGCCGACACCGTCGGCGCCGCGGAACGGACGGTGCGCGGCCTCGACGGCCAGGTCGCGTCGTTGCAGGCGCAGGTGCAGGCGGCCGCCACCTCGGCGGGCATGAGGGACGGCAAGGTCTCCGCGGCGCAACGGGCGGTGTCGCCGCTGGCGGCGGCCGCGGGCCTGACCGCGGTCCACGGAGCCGGGCTCCAGGTCGTGCTCGACGATGCCGACCCGTCCTCGGCGAACGCCTCGGTGGATCCGAACCAGCTCGTCGTGCACCAGTCCGACCTGCAGTCGGTGGTGAACGCGCTGTGGGCCGGCGGTGCCGAGGCCATGTCGATCGCCGGGCAGCGGGTGATCCCGACCTCGGCCGTCCGGTGCGTCGGCAACACGCTGCTGCTGAACGGAGATGTGTATTCACCCCCGTTCCGTGTTGCGGCGGTGGGTCCATCAGCCACAATGCAGGAGCAGTTGACCGCCTCGCCGGGCGTCACGCTCTTCCGGCAGGCGGCCGGGTACTTCGGTCTGGGCTATACCGTCGAGTCCGAGGACCGGGTCGACGTGCCCGCCTACACGGGCCCGCTGACCTTGATCTACGCACGGCCGGGTTCCTGAACGCACGTCGCCCCCGCACCCGAGTGAGGACGTATGACCGACACCGCGGTAGTCGAGCCGCCCCCGCCGCCGGCGCCGAGCGGCCAGGGACGCTCGGTCGGCGACCGTGTCCGCTTCGTGTTGCGTGGCATCGGTCAGACCCTCATCACCGCCGGCCTCGTCGTGCTGCTGTTCGTCGTCTACGAGGTCTGGATCACCAACCTCTACGCCGAGCGCGAGCAGAAGCACGTGGCCAACGCGTTCAAGAAGGAACTGGTGCAGGGCAAGGACCCGCTGCTGGCCCTGCCCGGCAGCAAGGACCCAACGATTGCGCTCGGCACCGGCATCGCCAACCTCTACATCCCCCGCCTGGGCAAGGACTTCCACTTCACGATCGTCGAGGGCAGCGTCGTCCCGACCGATTCCCAGCTGGAGAAGGGTCCGGCGCACTACCGCGACACCGGACTGCCCGGCAAGGTCGGCAACTTCGCGATGGCCGGGCACCGGGTCGGCAAGGGCGAGCCGTTCCTCAACCTCGACCAGTTGCGTGCCGGCGACACGGTGATCGTCGAGACCCGTTCCGCGTGGTTCGTGTACCGCGTCAAAGGACAGCAGCACGGGCTCACGAAGGAGGACTCCGACGGGATCCCGGGCCGGGAGATCGTGTCGCCGAGCGACGGCAACGTGTTGCTGCCGAAGCCCGACCACCCGGGTGCTCGCGCCGACGAGGCCCTGCTGACCATGACCACGTGCCACCCGAAGTTCTCCGCCAACAAGCGCATGATCGTCTACGCCGCCCTCGACACCGCGTCGTCGGTGCGGGTGAGCGCGAAGTCCGGTGATCAGGTGCTGGCCATGCCGGCGTCGATCGAGGCCCTCTACTCGCAGGTGAGTCACTGATGTACACCTGGATCTGGCGTCACCTCCCCGGCCCGCTCGCGGTCAAGCTGGTGCAGACCCTGCTGCTGCTGCTGGCCGTCACCGCGTTGCTGCTGTTCGTCATCTTCCCGTGGATCGAGCCGCACCTGCCGATCAACCAGGTGACCGTCCCCAACCACAAATGAGCCCTGTCCGGGTGGTTCTGTGACGCGCGTTCTCGTCGTCGACAACTACGACAGCTTCGTCTACAACCTGGTCCAGTATCTCGCCCAGCTCGGAGCCGAGGTGGTGGTGCGCCGCAACGACGAGGTGTCCGCCGCCGACCTCGACGGCCTCGGCGTCGACGGGGTGCTGATCTCCCCCGGCCCGGGCGACCCCGACGACGCGGGTTCCTCGCTGGCCGTCGCGCAGGCCGCCGCCGACCGCGCGCTGCCGCTGCTGGGCGTGTGCCTGGGGCACCAGGTGATCGGTCAGCTGTTCGGTGCACCGATCGTGCGTGCCCCGGAGCTGCTGCACGGTAAGACGAGCGACGTGGTGCACGACGGGACGGGCGTGCTGGCGGGGTTGCCGTCACCGTTCACCGCGACGCGGTACCACTCGCTGACCGTGCCGGAGGACGCGTTGGACCCCGAGATCGTGGTGACGGGCCGCACCGCGTCGGGCGTCGTCATGGCCCTGCGGCACGCGACACTGCCGGTCGAGGGCGTGCAGTTCCACCCGGAGTCGGTGCTCACGCAGCACGGACACCGTATCGTCGGCAACTGGCTGCGCCGGTGCGGGACGACGGTGGACGACGCGCTGGTGACGCGGCTCGGCGACGAGGTCGCCGCGCTGCAGGCCACGGCGTTCGCGACGGCCTGAGACATCCCCTGCGTCGATCAACACGCAACATGCCGGGCTGCAGGCCTGCGGACTGCGAGTTGATCAAACGGCGTCGGCCGCCGCGTGACGAACGTCAGGCCTGGGCCGCCTTCGCTGCGGCTTTGGCCTGTTGCTTGGTGGCGCGCACCTTGAGCAGCGAGGCGTCGTCGACGACGTCGGCCACCGAGCGGAACGCGCCGCTGTCGCCGTAGGCACCGGTGGCCTCGCGCCACCCGGACGGGTGGACCCCGAACTGCTTGCCGAGCAGGGCCGCGAAGATGCGGGCCTTCTGCTCGCCGAACCCGGGCAGGCGACCGATCCGCGCGACGAGGTCCGCCCCGTCGCCCGCCTGCGTCCAGACGTTCTCGGCCCGCCCGTCGAACTGCTCGACGAGGACGCGGGCCAGGGCCTGGACCCGCTTGGCCATGGCCGCGGGGAAGCGGTGCAGCGCCGGCGGCGTGCGGAACAGCTCCTCGAAGGCGGCGGGGTCGTGCTCGGCGATGGCGGTGGCATCCAGGGACGAGCCGCCACCGAGGCGCTCGAGCAGCACCGACGGTGAGGTGAAGGCCTTCTCCATCGGGATCTGCTGGTCCAGCAGCATGCCCACGAGCAGGGCGAGCGGGTCGTGCTCGAGCAGCGCGTTCCCGGAGGTGGTGGTGGCGAGGTGCATGGCCGCGATCCCACCACAGGACCATGGGCGCACCCAACACCCTGCGTCGCCTGCGGTGACGTTCAGTCGCTACTTCGTTGCATTGCCTAACACAAAACTTACAGTTATTCTTCGGGTCTCGTTTCTCAAAGGGAGGTGACCCGATGACCGCCACCCTGGTACGGGCGGAACCGGTCGCCGGCCTCGATCGCCTGGCCCACATCACCTCCGAGCTCCTGGACGCGCCGGTCGTGCTGGTCAGCGTCATCGACGAGCACCACCACGCCGTCCTCGGCGGCGACGGGTTGCCGCCACGGCTCGCTCGGCACCGGACAGTCCCGTTGTCGCTGTCCGTGTGCCGGGAGGTCGTCCGTGACGGGTGCCCGCTGGTCATCGACGACGTGCGGCGGGAGCCGCGCTGGTACGACCACCCCGGCGTGCTCGAGTTCGGCATCGCGGCCTACGCCGGGTTCCCGCTGACCGACTCGCAGGGTCACGTCATCGGCACCCTGTGCGCCATCGACCACGCACCCCGCCGCTGGACCCACCGCGAGCTCGGGCTGCTCGACGATCTCGCGCGGCAGTGTGCGCGTGACCTGGCCCTGCACGAGCTGACGCACCGCCCGGCCGCGGTCGGGGAGTCGGCGCAGGACGCGTCCCGGCACTCCCGGGTCCTGCTCGCGTTGAGCGAGACGCTCTCGGACACCCTCAGCATGGCCGACGTCGCGGCGGCGGTGGCCCGGGCGGCCGAGACCGGCCTCGGGTGCCGGCACGCGGGCATCTGGCACCGGCCCGATCGCAATCATGCGAGCCTGCACAGCGTCCGGGACCCCGGCGCGAGCTGGGAGCGCCTGGAGGAGTTGTCGCAACTCCCGGTGGCCGGTGCCCACCCCGTCGCCGAGGTGTACCGCACCGGCCAGGCCGTGTTCCTGCCCGACGAGGCGGCGGTGAGCGCGTCACGGGCCGGGTATCCGGGCGGTGACCCGCTCGACCGGTCGGCCGCGGCCGTCCCGCTGGTCGTCGGCGACACGACCATCGGCGTGCTCGCGCTCACCTGGCCGGACGAAGTACGTGTGGACGACGACCTGCGCACCACTGTCGCCGCCCTCGCCCTCTATGCGGGGCAGGCCGTGCACCGCGCGAGCCTGCTCGACGAGCGGATGAGCGCGGCCAGCACCATGCAGCGGGCCCTGCTGACCGCGCTGCCCTCCCCGGCCGGGCTCGAGCTCGGCGCGCGCTACCGCACCGCGGCCGCGAACGACCAGGTCGGCGGCGACTGGTACGACGCGACCGTGCTCGCTGACGACAGCGTGACCCTGATGATCGGCGACGTGATGGGTCACGACATCCGCGCCGCGGCCGCCATGGGTCAGCTCCGCAGCATGCTGCGCGCGCTCGGCTGGGCGCTGGACGACGCGCCGTCGGTCAACGTCGCTCGTCTGGACCGCGCTGCGAAGGACCTGCAGGTGGCCACCCTCGCGTCACTGGTGTACGCCCGCCTGGACCGTCCCGATCCGTCCACCGGGCGCCGTCGCCTGCGCTGGACGAACGCCGGGCACCTGCCGCCCCTGCTCGTCGACCGGCGGGGCCACTGCCGCGTGCTGGGCACCGCGGGCCCGGCCGATCCCGTCCTCGGTGTCCTGCCCGAGTTCGTCCGCCACGACCACGAGGTCGAGCTGCGCCAAGGCGACACGGTGCTGCTGTACACCGATGGGCTCATCGAGCAGCGCGGCGAGAGCCTCGAGGACGGTGTCCGTCGGCTCCGTGGCGCGCTGGAGCGCCACCACGCCCGCCCCGTCGGGGAGCTGCTCGATTCGGTGCTCGGCGACGTGGTGGGCGTGTCCCGGGCCGACGACGTCGCCGTTCTCGCCGTGCGGGTGGCCTAGCGGCCCGGTCGTCTCGAGCGTGCGCCGCTCGCCCCGGTGGGAAGGCTGCCCGGGTGACCATCTCGCGACGCTGGCTGTTCGGCGACCAGCTCGGCCCACACTTCCTCGACGCCCCCGACCAACCGGTCCTGATGATCGAGTCGCGCGCGGTCTTCACGCGGCGGGCGTACCACCGCCAGAAGGCGCACCTCGTGCTCTCGGCCATGCGCCACCGCGCCGCCGAGCTGGGTGACCAGTGCACCTACGTCCGCGCCGACACCTACCGTGAGGCACTGCGCGAGGTGACGGACGAGCTCACCGTGTGCCAGCCGACCTCGCACGCCGCCGACGACTTCGTCCGCGGTCTCGACGGGGTCGAGGTGCTCGAGCCGCGCGGGTACGCGACGTCGCTGGCGGACTTCGCGACCTGGGCGGACGGACGCGGCCGCAAGCGGATGCTCATGGAGGACTTCTACCGCGACAGCCGGCGGCGGCTCGGCGTGCTCATGGACGGCTCGGAACCGGCCGGCGGCAAGTGGAACTTCGACGCCGACAACCGCGAGCCGCCACCGAAGACGCCGACCCTCGGCGTGGACGAGCCGTGGTGGCCGGACGAGGACGAGATCGACGAGCAGGTACGCGCCGACCTCGACGCCTGGGAGTCGGACGGCGACGTGACGTTCCTCGGCGCCGACGGACCGCGGCGGTTCGCGGTCACCCACACCGAGGCCCTGCACGCCTTGGGTGACTTCGTCGAGCACCGCCTGCCGAGCTTCGGCGCCCAGGAGGACGCGATCCTGTCCGCGGATCCGTGGATGGCGCACTCGCTGCTGTCGGCGGTGATGAACCTGGGGCTGCTCGACCCCGTCGAGGTCGCGCACCGGGCCGAGGAGGCGTACCGCGCCGGCGACGCGCCGATCGCGTCGACGGAGGGGTTCGTCCGGCAGGTCATCGGCTGGCGCGACTACGTCTGGCACCTCTACTGGCAGCAGCCGCGCAACTATCGCCGTCGCAACGAACTGGGCGCCACCGCGTCGCTGCCGAAGTGGTTCGCCGAGCTGCAGCACGAGTCGGTCGACGCCGCGTGCCTCTCGCACACCCTGCAGGACGTGGCCGAGCACGGGTGGGTGCACCACATCCCGCGGTTGATGGTGCTCGGCAACTACGCGATGCAGCGCGGCTGGCGGCCGAGCCAGGTCACCGACTGGTTCCACCGCGCGTTCGTCGACGGCTACGACTGGGTGATGGTGCCCAACGTCGTCGGCATGTCGCAGTACGCCGACGGTGGGGTGATGGCGACCAAGCCCTACGCCGGTGGCGGCGCCTACATCGACCGGATGAGCGATTACTGCGGCGACTGTCGCTACAACCCCAAGGTGCGGGTGGGCGAGTACGCGTGTCCGTTCACGGCCGGGTACTGGGCCTTCCTGGAGCGCAACCGCGAGGCGCTGCAGGGCAACCAGCGCATCGCCCGCGCGGTTCACGGGCTCGACCGGCTCAAGGACCTCGACGAGCTGGTGGTGCAGGAGCGCGACCGCGGCTCGCGCGCACCGTGACCGAGCCGGCGCGGGTCGCGGTGGTGGCGGCGGCGATCGTGGCGGACGGGCGGGTGCTGGCCGCGCGCCGGTCGCGGCCGGCGGCGCTCGCCGGGCGGTGGGAGTTCCCGGGCGGCAAGCGCGAGCCCGGGGAGGACGACGTGCAGGCGCTCGTCCGCGAGTGCCGTGAGGAGCTGGGCATCACCGTCTCGGTCGGAGCACGGCTCGGGTCCGGACGCGACGGCGACGTCGACCTGGCGCTGTATCTCGCCGTCGTCGAGCGAGGGACGCCCGCGGCGGGCGAGGACCACGACGAGCTGCGCTGGCTGGACGACACCACTCTGTCTTTGGTGGACTGGCTGCCCGTGGACGCCGCCCTGCTCGACGCGGTCCGCCCTGCCTTGCGGTGAGCACCGCGCCGGGGCACGGTGTGTCCAGTCGATGACGGGGGTCAGGCAGATGAGCAGTGGGACGACGGTCGAGACGATCAGCTTCGACAGCCACGGCACGCGGTGCGAGGCGAGCTACCTGAAGGCGGTCAACGACGCGCTGACGACCTCGCGCGGGCGGCCCTGCGTCGTCATGGCGCACGGCTTCGGCGGCACCCGCGACACCGGGCTGCTGCCGTTCGCCGAGCACTTCGCCGCGGCCGGCGCCGACGTGCTCGTCTTCGACTACCGCGGTTTCGGCACGTCGGACGGGCAGCTGCGCCAAGACGTCGATCACCGGCGGCACCGCGAGGACTACCACGCCGCCATCGCCGCGGCGAGGGGTCGGCGCGGCGTCGACCCGGACCGGATCGCGATCTGGGGCAGCTCCTACTCGGGCGGCCACGTCATCGCCGTCGCCGCTAAGGACCAGCGCGTGGCCGCGGTCATCAGCCAGGGCGCGGCGATGGACGGGTTGGCCGCGTTGCTCATGGTGCGCGAGGAGAGCGGCATCGGGAAGACAGTGGCACTCACCCGTGCCGGCCTGCGCGACGCCCGCCGGGCCGTGACCCGACGCTCGCCGGCCTACGTGCCGATCGTCGGGCCGCCCGGCTCCGCCGCGGTGCTGTCGGCCCCCGGCGCCGAGGAGGGCTACGCGGCCATCACCGGACCCACCTTCCGCAACGAGATGTGCGCGCGGGGTGTGCTGCGGATCGCCGCCAACCGCCCGGTGACCGCCGCTGCCGACGTGTCATGCCCGCTGCTGCTCGTCGTCGCCGAGCGCGACAACATCGCCCCGGTCAGCGCGGTGCGCAAGGTGGCCGAGAAGGCGCCGCGCGCGGAGACGATCGCCTTCCCGGTCGGCCACTTCGACATCTACACCGGCGAGCCGTTCGAGAAGTCGGTGGCCGCGCAGGTCGAGTTCCTGCGCCGCGTCCTCGCCGGCTGAGCTCACCCGCCCGTTCCAGCCGGACGGTATGCAGACACGCGGGTCACAGCCCGCGCGTCTGCCTACCGTCGTCGGGACCGTCAGTCGAGCGGGCCCGCCAGCGCCGACTCGGCCGCCCGCACGGCGGCCCCGCTCGCGACGAACGCCACGGCCGCCTCGATCTCGGGCGCCAGGTAGCGGTCGGGGCCGGGCCCGGGAACCTGCTCGCGCAGGGCCCGCACCACGGCACCCGTGGCCGGCCCGGGCTCGAGCGGGGCCCGCAGGTCGAGCGCGCGGGCGGCGGTGAGCAGCTCGATCGCGAGCACGCGGGTCAGCGCGTCCACGCTGCGCCGCAGCTTGCGGGCCGCCGACCACCCCATCGAGACGTGGTCCTCCTGCATGGCGCTGGACGGGATCGAGTCGACGCTCGCCGGCACCGCCAGCCGCTTGAGCTCGCTCACCAGGGCGGCCTGGGTGTACTGGGCGATCATGTGCCCCGAGTCGACGCCCGGGTCGGCGGCGAGGAACGGCGGCAGCCCGCGCGAGCGCGCGACGTCGAGCATGCGGTCGGTGCGCCGCTCGCTGATGCTCGCCACGTCCGCGGCGGGGATGGCGAGGAAGTCCAGGACGTACGCGACCGGCGCCCCGTGGAAGTTGCCGTTGCTCTCGACCCGGCCGTCCAGGGTGACGACGGGGTTGTCGACGGCGGAGGCGAGCTCGTACCCGGCCACCCGGCGGGCGTGGGCCAGGGTGTCGCGGGCGGCACCGGCCACCTGCGGCGCGCACCGCATCGAGTAGGCGTCCTGGACGTACACGCAGTCCGGGCCGGCGTGGCTGGCCATGATCGGTGAGCCGGCGAGCAGGGCCCGCATGTTGGCAGCCGCGACCGACTGGCCGGGCTGCGGGCGCAGCGCCTGCAGGTCCGCCGCGAACACGTGGTCGGTGCCGAGCAACGCCTCGACGCTCATCGCCGCGGTGAGGTCGGCCGTGCGCAGCAACAGGTCCAGGTCCGTGCACGCGAGCAGCAGCTGGCCGAGCATGCCGTCGGTGCCGTTGATGAGGGCCAGGCCCTCCTTCTCGGCGAGCCGGACCGGCTCCAGGCCGGCCGAGGCAAGGGCGTCGGCGGCGGGCTGCTCGACCCCGTCCAGGTCGCGGACCGTGCCCTCACCGGTCAGGGCCAGGGCGACGTGCGCCAGGGGTGCGAGGTCGCCGGAACAGCCCAGCGACCCGAACTCGCGCACCACGGGGGTGATGCCGGCGTCGAGCATGCCGGCCAGGGTCGCCGCGGTCTGCGGGCGCACGCCGGTGCGACCGGTGGCCAGCGTCGACAGGCGCAGCAGCATCAGCGCGCGCACGACCTCGCGCTCGACCTCGGGGCCGCTGCCGGCGGCGTGCGAACGGATCAGCGACTGCTGCAGCAGCGCTCGCTGGTCCGGCGGGATGTGCTTCATGGCCAGGGCGCCGAACCCGGTGGAGATGCCGTAGTGCGGCTCGACGTCGTCGGCCAACGCCTCCACGACGCCGCGCGTGGCCGCAATCGCCTGCTGCGCCCCGTCGGTGAGCTCGACGCCGGCGCCGAAGCGGGCGACGGCAACGAGGTCGGCCTCGCCGACCGGTCCGGTGCCGACGGCGATGCGCGAGGCGGCAGACAATGCGGGGGACGTCGGGACGTCGTCAGTCATGCCGTCACTGTGCCGCGACCCGTGCGGGCGGGTCAGTCCGGGGTGGGCCGGGTCTGCGATCCCAGACTCTCGGCAGTGGTCGGTTCGGTCGACCGGTGGTCGCTCACACCTGACCACCCGTCCACCGAAATGACCACCCGGTGCCTGGGTACGTTCGCAGGATGCGTGCAGTCGTGATCACCGAGCCCGGCGGACCCGAGGTCCTCCAGGTGCAGGACGTCCCCGACCCGACCCCGAAGCCGGACGAGGTGATCGTGCAGGTGGCGGCCGCCGGGCTGAACCGGGCCGACCTGCTGCAGCGCCAGGGCTTCTACCCGCCGCCGCCCGGTGCGTCGGAGTACCTGGGCATGGAGGTCTCCGGAACCGTTGCCGAGGTCGGCGACGAGGTGGCCGGCTGGAACGTCGGCGACCGCGTCTGCGCGCTGCTCGCCGGTGGTGGCTACGCCGAGCGCGTCGCGGTGCCGGTCGGGCAGCTGATGGCCGTGCCCAGCGGCGTCGACCTGGTCGCCGCGGCTGCGCTGCCCGAGGTCACCTGCACGGTGTGGTCGATGGTCTTCGGCGCCGCCGCCGGCCGGCTGCAGCCCGGCGAGTCGTTGCTCGTCCACGGCGGTTCCAGCGGCATCGGGACGATGGCCGTCCAGCTCGCTACCGGTCGTGGCTCCCGCGTGTTCGTCACCGCCGGCTCGCAGGCCAAGCTCGACGTCTGCCGGGACCTGGGCGCCGACGTGGGGATCAACTACCGCAACGAGGACTTCGTCGAGCGCGTCAAAGCCGAGACGGACGGCGCCGGCGTCGACGTCATCCTGGACAACATGGGTGCGTCCTACCTCGCCCGCAACATCGAGGCGTTGGCCACCGACGGGCGGCTCGTCGTGCTGGGCATGCAGGGCGGCGCGAAGGGCGAGCTGAACCTGGGTGCCCTGCTGACCAAGCGGGCGACGGTGCACGCCGCCGGCCTGCGCGCCCGCCCCGCCCAGCAGAAGGCGGCCATCGTGGCCGAGGCGCAGAACGCGATCTGGCCGATGATCGAGGCCGGCACGGTGCGTCCCGTCGTCGACTCGGTGCTGCCGCTCGAGGACGCCGGACGGGCGCACCAGCTCATGGACGACAGTGGCCACATCGGCAAGATCCTGCTGCAGCTCTGAGCACCGCGGGCCGGCCGGACGTGCCGCGCCCGGGTCGTCGGACCCGCTACTGCGTCAGGCGGCAAACGGCCTCGACCAGCTGGCGTACCTCGGCGCTCGACGTGTGAGCCATCAGCCCGACGAACGACGCCCCACCCAGCTCGTCGGCGCCCACGGCCCGCAGCAGCTCGCGCATCCCGGCCGGCCCCGTCCACACCGACACCTCGTGTCGTTGCAGGAACGCCCCGACCTGCGACGGGGTGCGGTCGGCGATGGTGAACGCGGCCACCGGGAGCGCGCGTTCGGCGGCGCCGAGCACGGTGACGCCGGGCAGCGCGCGCAGTCCCGCGTCGAGCTCGCGGTGCAGCCCGCGCGTGTACTCGCCGGCCACGATCAGCGAGCGCGCCAACCGCTCGCGTCGGGTGCCCTGGGTGCTCTCTGCGAGGTCGGCCAGGTGCTCGACCGCGGCGGTGAACCCGTCGAGCAGTTCGGTCGGCAGGGGTGCGGTCTCGACGAGCGGCGGGTCGTCGCGGTGGCCCGGGCTCGCCGCCAGCTCGGCCAGCAGACCGGGACGGGTGACGAGCGCCGCGACGGTCGGGCCGCCGAAGGCCGGTGCAGCCACGGCCACCGCGTCGGCACCGAGCTCGCCGAGGTCGATGGGCAGGTAGGGCGGCGCCGCACCGGCGTCGACGACGACGAGCGCACCGTGGCCGTGGGCGAGGTCGGCGATGGCCCGGACGTCGGGGACGGTGCCGGTGGCGGGATTGCCGAGCGCGACCGTGACGACCCGGGTGCGACGACCGAGCAGCGTCTCGTACTGCCAGGCCGGCACCTCGCCGGTCTCCAGATCGACCTCGGCCCACCGCACGATCGCGCCGCGCGCCCGCGCCTGGCCCAGCCAGGGGTCGGCTGCGGCGTCGGAGTCGAGACGGCTGAGCACGACCTCGTCGCCGAGCTGCCAGTCACCGCCCGCCAGCGCCGCGAACCGGGTAAGCAGCGAGAGCAGGTCCGACCCCAGCACCACGTCCCCGGACCGGGCACCGACGAGGTCCGCGGCCGCGTGACGGGCCCGCGCCACGCGCTCGGCGGCCTGCTGCGAGCGGATCGAGCGGGACCCGGGTTGGCTGGGTGCCGAGCGGAGGGTGGCAATGACGGCCCGGATGACGGACTCGGGCTGCAGCGCCGCGAACGAACCGTCGAGGTGGGCGGTGCGGGTGGCCAGGGTCGGATACAGCCCGCGGACTCGCGCCACGTCCACGCCGATCACCTGCACGTCCGCCCCCCGGGATCCGTCCTCGATGTTGCTGCCCGCAGTGGCCCGGGCAGACTGGATCGGTGAGTGAATCCCCCGACGACAACGCCGCCCAAACCGACGAACATGACATCGACGAGATTACGGCCCAGGTCGAGCAACCGGCCAAGGTGATGCGAATCGGCACGATGATCAAGCAGCTGCTCGAGGAAGTCCGGGCCGCACCGCTCGACGAGGCGGGCCGCCGTCGGCTGCGCGAGATCCACGAGACGTCCATCCACGAGCTCGAGGACGGGCTGGCGCCGGAGCTGCGCGAGGAGCTGCGGCGCCTGAGCCTGCCGTTCGGCGGGGACGTTCCCTCCGAGGCCGAGCTGCGCATCGCCCAGGCCCAACTGGTCGGCTGGCTCGAGGGGTTGTTCCACGGCATCCAGACTGCGCTGTACGCCCAACAGGCCGCGGCACGCGCGCAGCTCGAGGAGATGCGCCGCCGTGCCCTGCCCGGGGGTCCGGGCAGCGGGCAGGTCATCGTCGGCCCCGGCGGGCAGATGATCATGCCGCCGGGTGCGGGGCTCGGTGGCCCGGGCGAGGAACGCGAGCCGGGTGACGGCCGGGGCACCGGCCAGTACCTCTGACCGGGCACGGCAGGGCTCGGTGACGGTGGGCAACGCCGTACGCGATCTCGTGCTGGTCCGCGGGCCGGACGAGCGGGCCGTCGTCACGCTCGACGCCGACGGCACCCGCGAGGAATGGACGTTCGACCGGCTCGGCCGCGCGGCCGGCGCCTTCGCCGCCACCCTGGCCGACCACGGCGTCGACCGTGGCACCGTCGTGCTCACGCTCGTCGGCAGCCGCATCGAGTACGTCCTGACCATCCTGGCCGGGCTGTGGCTGGGCGCGCCCGTCCTGCCCTGCAGCGAGCAGCTGCGCCCGAAGGACATCGCGTTGCGGCTCGAACGGGCGCGGCCCGGCGCGATCGTCTGCGACCCACGAAATCGAGCGGTCCTGGACGCCGCCGGTCCCTCGTGCCCGGTGCTGGCTCCCGACCCGGCGCAGTGGGCCGGCGACGCCGCACCGCCGTTCGCCGAGCTCGGCGACCTGGATCCGGCGTTCGTGCTGTTCACCTCGGGCACCAGCGGAGAGCCGAAGCTGGTCACCCACGGGCAGCGGTACGTCACCGGACAGCAGCTGCAGGCGACGCAGTGGATGGCGGCCCGGCCCGGCGAGCTGGTGTGGTCGACCGCCGCGCCCGGCTGGTCGAAGGCGGCCCGCAACAGCTTCCTGGCGCCGTGGTTCGGCGCTGCCGCCGCCCTGTTGCAGGACACCCGTTTCGACGCCGCGCAGCGCCTGGCCACCATCCGGGCCGAGGGCGTCGACGTGTTGTGCATGGCGCCCACCGAGTACCGCCTGATCGCGGCGGCCGGCCCGATCGATCCGCTGCCGACGCTGCGTCGCGCGGTCACCGCGGGCGAGCCGCTCGGCGTCCCCGCCTTCGAGGCCTGGCGTACGCAGACCGGGCTCGAGATCTCCGACGGCTACGGGCAGACCGAGACCGGGCAGATCACCGGCGTACGCCCGGGCGAGACCGCGCCGCCCGGCTCGATGGGCCGCGCCCTGCCCGGCATCGACGTCGAGATCGTCGACGGTGAGCTGACCCTCGACCCGGCCACGGTCCCGACCTTCTTCCTGGGCTACGACGGCGCCCCCGTGCCGGCCGGCCGCTGGCACACGGGAGACCAGGTCCGGCAGGACGCCGACGGCTGGCTGTTCTTCGAGTCGCGCGCCGACGACGTGATCATCAGCGCCGGTTACCGGATCGGGCCCACCGAGGTCGAGTCGGCGCTGCAGTCGCACCCGGCGGTGCGCGAGTGCGCTGTGCTCGGTGTGCCCGACGCCGCCCGCGGGTCCGTGGTGGGTGCGGCGGTGGTGGTGAAGGACGACGTCGAGGCCGACGACGCGCTGGTGGCCGAGCTGCAGGCACACGTCCGGGCCGAGACCGCGCCGTACAAGTACCCCCGTCGGGTGTGGTTCGTCGACGAGCTGCCCAAGACCACCAGCGGCAAGATCCACCGGGCGGCACTCCGTCCGCCGCCACCAACCTGATGCGCGCCCTCTTACCGCGGCCGGCGGTGTCTGGCGTCTGATAGGACGGGTCGTAGCTGACGTCACCACTGGCTGTCGGCGGCGCTTGTGCCTTGCACGCATGTTCGCAACGGCCCTCGGGCACGGCTGACAACGGCCCCGCGGCGGGGGTTGCAAGGGTGCTTGCAGACCTCAAGCGCCGCGCGAGGTGGGTGAAACACCGCCCACGTCAGGACGAGCGGCGCAGCTTCGCGTCCTGGGCGCGGGCCACGTCGCGGGCGATCGTGGCCGGCTGGGCGACGACCGAGCTCACGATGACGCTGACCGCAACCTCGCCGTCGGCGAAGTAGACACCCCGCTGGGCCGCGCCGTCACCCTTGGCGCGCCCGGCGACCTCGCGGCCGTGGGTGCCCAGCCCGACGGGCGTCGACGTCGGTGCGTCGCGCAGGCCGGCCGTTGCGGACGCCACCGCGTCGTCCACCCGCGCGCGGGCGGCCACCGGACTGCTCGTCGCGACCAGGGTGACCGTCACCTGGCTCGCGACGTCCGAGCTGTGCAGCCCGGAGTCGGTGAAACCGGCGCGGTTGAAGTACGCGGTGGCCGTCGCCGCACCCGGTTGCTCCTCGCCGTCGGGTCGCGTCGTGGTGTAGCCCTGCAGGTCGACGTCGCGCGCAGTGACGAGCAGCTTGATCAACGCCGGCACCCGGTAGGCCGGCCGGGTGTCGTTCGACGACGAGCAGGCCGGCAGGACCAGCAGCGCACCCGGCAGCAGCGCCGTGACGAGCGCTGCCCTGCGCATCAGCCCAGGATGCGTTCGATGAGGTCGGCGACGGCGTCGTCGTCGTTGCGCCCCACGGTGGTCCGGGCGGCGGCCCGCGCCGAGGCGTGTCCGTTGGCCACGGCGAAGGAGTGACCGGCCCACTCGAGCATCGGGATGTCGTTGGGCATGTCGCCGACGGCCAGGATGTCCTCGCGGCGCACGCCGTGCCGCGTCGCCAGCTCGGCGAGACCGGTGGCCTTGGTGACACCGGCTGACGCGATCTCGAGCAGCCCGAACGACGAGGAGTGGGTGATGCTCGCGCGCGTGCCCAGCAGCTCGGTGGCGGCAGCCAGGAAACGGTCGGGCTTCTCCGCGCGCTCCTTGGCCAGCAGCTTGATGCCGGGCTCGCCCGTGATGTCGGCCAGCGCGCCGGTACGCGGCGCGGGGATGGGTCGGCCCTGCCGGTCCAGGCGGGGGTTGACCCGCCAGTCGTGGACGTAGCCCGGCTCGGCGGCGAACCCGTTCGCGTACTCGACGGCGAAGGTGACGTCCGGGAACTCGGCCCGCAGCTCGTCGCCGATCTCGCGCATCAGTTCCGGTGGCAAGGCGTGTACCGACAGCAGCGTCTGGTCGGCCATGTCGTAGAGCACCGCGCCGTTCGCGCCGACGGCGACGCCGACGTGCCCGGTCTCGTCGATGACGTCGTCCAGCCAGCGCGGCGGGCGACCGGTGACGAACGCGACGACCAGGCCCGCCTCGGCCGCGGCGCGCAGGGCCGCCCGGGTGCGGTCGGAGACGGTGTCGTCGCTGCGCAGCAGGGTGCCGTCGAGGTCGGTGGCGACGAGTCGGATGCCTGCGCCGGACAGCTCCGCCGTCTCTGCCGCGGTCATCGGGGGGTCAACAGTTCGCGCCCGCCGAGCCAGGGACGCAGCGCGGCCGGCACGTACACCGAACCGTCGGGTTGCTGGTGGTGGTCGAGCAGGCAGGCGATGGTGCGCGCCGCCGCGCACAGCGTGCCGTTGAGCGTCGCGACCGGCGCCGTTCCGGCCTGCCCGCGGGTGCGGATGTTGAGCCGGCGGGACTGGAAGGTCGTGCAGTTGGACGTCGACGTCAGCTCGCGGTAGGCCTGCTGCGACGGGAACCAGGCCTCGATGTCGAACTTGCGGGCAGCGCTGGACCCGAGATCGCCCGCGGCGACGTCGATGACCCGGTACGCCAGTTCGAGGGAGTCCATGAACTCGCGTTCCCAGGCCAGCAGGCGCTGGTGCTCGTCCTGCGCGTCGTCGGGCGTCACATAGGAGAACATCTCCACCTTGTCGAACCAGTGCACGCGGATGATGCCCTTGGTGTCCTTGCCGTACGACCCGGCCTCCCGGCGGAAGCAGGAGCTGAAGCCGGCGTAGCGCAGGGGCAGCTGCGTGGGGTAGAGGATCTCGCCCTGGTGGTAACCGGCGAGCGCGACCTCGGAGGTGCCGACGAGGTACAGGTCGTCGCCCTTGTCGAGGTGGTAGACCTCGTCGGCGTGCGCACCGAGGAAGCCGGTGCCCTCCATGATCTCGGGCTTGACGAGCGACGGTGCGATGACGGGGGTGAACCCGGCCGCGGTGGCCTGCTGCATGGCGAGATTGACGAGCGCGAACTCGAGCTGGGCGCCGACCCCGGTGAGGAAGTAGAACCGCGCTCCGCTGACCTTCGCGCCCCGCTCGGTGTCGATGGCCCCGAGTGCCGTACCGATCTCGAGGTGGTCGCGCGGCTCGTCCACGTGCGGGGGCGTGCCCACGGTCTCGAGGGTGACGAAGTCGTCCTCTCCCCCGGGCGGGACGCCGTCCTCGACGAGGTTGGCGACCGACAGCTGGGCGGCCCGCAGTTCCTGCTCGGCGGCCGTCGCCTCGGCGGCCGCCGACGCGACGCGGGCCGACAGCTCCTTGGCCTGCGCCTGGATCGCCGGACGCTCCTCGGGGGTCGCCCGTCCCACCTGCTTGCTGATGGTCTTCTGCTCGCCGCGCAGGGTGTCGGCCCGCGTGACGGCCGCGCGTCGCGCCTCGTCGGCGGCCAGCAGGGTGTCGACGACGCCCTCGTCGTCGCCGCGCAGGCGCTGCGAGGCCCGGACCCGCTCGGGGTCCTCGCGCACGGTCTTCAGGTCGATCACCCACTCAGGCTACTGACGCGCTGCTCGTCGGTTGTCCACAGGCCGCTCCGGGACGGGCCGGATCGATCTAGGGTCGGTCGGGAGCAGACGGAGGTGGTGGCGGTGCCCGGGTACGACGTCGATCCCAGCGAGCTGTTTGCCGCCGAGGGTCAGGTGCACCAGGCCGCCGGCGAGGGGCGGGACGAGCTGGCCCGGCTCGAGACGTTGGCGAACGACCTGTTCGCCGCCGGCTGGCGCGGTGGGGCGGCGAGCGCGTTCCACGCCGGTTACGCCGAGTGGCACGCCGGGGCCGTCAGCATGCTGGCCGCGCTCGACACCCTCGCCGGCGCACTGGGTGACGCGGGGGTCGACTACGAGCGCGCCGAGACCGCCAACGCCACCGACCTGAACCGGATGGCGTCATGAGCAGCCGGCCGTCATGAGCAGCCGGCCGTCATGAGCAGCCGGCCGTCATGAGCGACGGGTCCGGCGCTTTCAGCGTCGACCTCGAGCAGCTCGAGGAACTGGTGGCCGCGCTCGCCCGCTTCGGTGACGCGCTGGAGTCGGTGCAGACGGATGTGCAGTCGCGCATGAACCGGGTGCACGCGGTGTGGCGCGGCGTGGCGGCCGAGGAACACGCCGCCGCCCACGACCGGTGGCGGGCGGGCAGCACCGACGCGCACGAGGCGCTGCGGACCATGCGCTCGATCGCGGCCACGGCGCACGCGAACTACGCGTCGGCGATCCGCGTCAACGGGGCGCTGTGGGCGCACTGACCCCGGCGTGGCCGGCGGCCGGTGGGCGGACGCCGGCCGCCGTGTCCGACGACGCCGTGTCGTCGGGTGCTCCGTTTACCGGGGCGACGTTCCCGGACCGGCAGTTCCCCGCGCACCCCTACCCGGGTGCCCGGCCGGACTGCTCGTTCGTCCACGACGACGGCATCGGGCGGGTGCTGACGTCGGACGCGGACGGGTGGCGGGTCGGGCGGGTGCCGCTCGACGACTGGCTGGTCGCCCGTGGTGCGCTGCCGACGGTGGGCCGGCACCCGGTCCTGGCCTACGGCTCCAACGCCTGCCCGT
>NZ_CAXUNP010000018.1:66257-71182 GCF_964252635.1 uncultured Jatrophihabitans sp. | reverse complement strand
TCGGAGGGGTGGGTCACGCGGGACACCGTAACCGGGCCCGCCCCGCCGGGGCCCGACGCGGCCCGTTACGGCGTCTTCGACGATTTGGGCGGCCGTCCGTGCCGCTGGTAACCTGGCACGGTTGTCTGCTCAGCCCTGGGCGGAGCGAACACCACCAACGAGAACGTCGAGGATTTCGTGGCCAACATCAAGTCGCAGATCAAGCGCATCCGTACCAACGAGATCGCGCGGCAGCGCAACAAGGCGGTCAAGTCCGCCCTGAAGACCTCCATCCGGCAGTTCCGCGAGGCCGCCGACTCCGGCGACCGTGCGGCCGCCACCACCGCCCTCGCGCACGCGTCGCGCCAGCTCGACAAGGCCGCCAGCAAAGGCGTCATCCACGCCAACCAGGCCGCCAACAAGAAGTCGGCCATGGCGCTGCGCGCCAAGGCGCTCTGACCCACTGCTGACGCGGAGCTGCTGAGCCCACCGCTCACCGCATCAAGCTCGCAGCTCCGAGCTGCCGGCCGCGCCCGAGCCGTGTCGTCCCTACCGGACGGCGCGGCTCTTTCGTGTCCGGGCGACGATCGCCGTGCGCGGCTCATTCGTGTCCGGGCGACGATCGCCGTGCGCGGCTCTTTCGTGTCCGGGCGACGATCGCCGTGCGCGGCTCTTTCGCGTCCGGCGACGGTCGCCGTGCCGCGGACGTCTTTCGCCGTAGGGCTCAGGCGACGGCGCGAGCCGCACCGATGCGGCGCACCGCCAGCTCGAGCGCGAACGCCGGGTCCACCGCTGCGCCCTTGACATCGGCGTTCAGGTCGGCGACGACACCGAGGGCCTGACGCAGCCCGTCCTCCGACCAGCCCCGCCCCTGACCACCCGCGCGCTTCACCTTCCACGGCGGCATGCCGAGGCGGCGGGCGAGGTCGTACTCGCTGCCCCGCCCGGCCGACCACACGCGGGCGATCGAACGCACGCCGTCGGCCAGTGCATCGGCGATGACGACATAGGGCACCCCGACCTCGAGGGCGAAGCGCAACGCCTCGAGCGCGGGACCGCTGCGCCCGACCACGGCGAGGTCGGAGACCGCGAACCCGCTGACCTCGGCCCGGCCCTTGTGGAAGGCCCGGACGGTGTCGAGATCGACCTCGCCACCGGAGTCGCTGACCAGCTGACCTGCGACCCCGGCGAGTTCGCGCAGGTCACTGCCGACCGCGTCCATGAGCACCGACAGGGCGTCGGGGCCGATCCGCCCGCCCAGCCGCCGGACCTCGCGCCGGACGAAGTCGGCGCGCTCGTCGGGCCGCGTGAGCTTGGCGCAGCCGATCTCGAGAGCCTTCGCCTTGCGGGCCAGCTCGAGCAGCGCCTTGCCCTTGGCCCCGCCCGGGTGCTGCAAGACGATGCGGGTGCCCTCGGCCGGGGCTTGCAGGTACGGACCCAGAACGGCGGCCGCCGCGACCCGGACGTCCTGCGCGGCGCGGACGATCATCAGCCGTGAGTCGCCGAACAGGGAGGGACCGAGCAGCTCGTGCAGCTCGTTGCCCTCGATCTGGCCGCCGGTGCGCTCGGTCTCCACGACCTGCGGGTCCTCGGCCCGGGTGGCGGCGGAGATCGCGCTGACGGCGCGGTCGACGAGCAGGTCCTCGTCGCCGACGAGCAGCAGCACGGGCGGCAGGGGAACGGGCAGGTCGTCAAGGCTGACGGGGCGTGCTGGCACGCGACCATCCTCGCACCGATCACCGACGCAACGGTGCCCGTGGTGCGGGTGACGATCGCGCGGGCGGCAACCGCGCGGGCCACGGCCGTCTGCGGTGCGGGACGTCGCACCGCCGCCAATGCTCCCACCCGGCTCGCCGCGGTGCCGTGCACCGAGGTACGCACCGCACCGCGGTCGCCGGAGATCGCAATATCGCCGTCGCGGTCGGTGCGCAGCAACGGGATGCCCAGCCGGGCGATCTCGCCGAGCAGCACCGGGGACGGGTGACCGTAGTCGTTGTGCAGGCCGACCGACACGACCGCGACCGAGGCGTGCGCGGCGGCGAGGAACGCCGGGTCGGAGTAGGCCGAACCGTGGTGCGGCACCTTCAGCACGTCGGCCCGGAGATCCACGTGCGACCGCAGCAGCGCGTCCTGCGCCTCGATCTCGGCGTCGCCGGGCAGCAGGATCCGGATGCCGCGCACCGTCGCGCGCAGGATCAGCGAGGAGTTGTTCGGGTCGGACCGCGTGCCGTGGAAGGCGACGGCCGGCCCGAGCACGTCCAGGTGCACCGCGCCGACGTCGATCGCAGTGCCCGGCGCCGGTGTGCGTACGGACAGGTGCCGTTCCGCGGCGAAGCGTCGGACGAGCTCGAGCCCGGCCTCGGGGTCGCCCAGCGGCCCGGCCAGGATCTGCCCCACCCGCCGGTCGTGCCCGACGCCGAGGATGCCTCCGACGTGGTCGGCGTGCATGTGGGTGAAGACGAGCAGCGGGACGTCCGTGACGCCCAGGTCCCGGAGGCAGCGGTCCATCGGCACCGGATCGGGACCGGCGTCGACGACGACGGCCTGGTGCGGGCCGGCGGACAGCACGAGCCCGTCACCCTGCCCGATGTCGCAGGCGACGAAGACCCAGCCCGACGTGGGCCACGCCGTGGCGACCGAGCGCACTGGGACGAGCACGAACAGCGCGGTGACGAGCCCGGCGGCCAGCATCCTGCGGGGGCCGGCACGGGCGCACGCCACCCAGACGACCGCGGTGACGAGCAGCAACAGCAGGCCGCCCGACGCGCCCCCCGGCCACGGCAGGACCGCCCCATGCAGCCCGCCGAAGAACTCGGCCACCCCGACGAGCCAGCGGCACGGCCAGCCGGCGACCCAGACCAGCGCGGTGCCGACCGGCGCCGACACCGGCGCGCAGACCGCGGCCGCGAACCCGACGACCGTCGTCACCGCCACGACCGGCTCGGCCAGGACGTTCGCCGGAACGGCCACCAGGCTCACCTGACCGGACAGCGCCGCGACCACCGGCGCCGTCACGAGGTGCGCCGCCGCGGCGACCGCCGTCGCCTCGGCGACACCGACCGGCACCCGTCTGCGCCGTAGTGCCTCGGCCCACCCCGGGGCGACGACGAGCAGGGCGCACGTGGCCAGCACCGACATGGCGAACGACGCGCTGTTCGCCAGGGTCGGGTCCCATAGCAACAGGGCGATGGTCACCGCGGACAGGACGGGCAGCGCGGACCGTGGTCGCCCCGTCACCAGCGCGGCCAGCGCGACGGCGCCCATGAGCGCGGCCCGCAGCACGCTGGGCGACGGCCGCGCCACCACGACGAACAGCGCGAGCACCAACCCACCCGTCAGCGCGCACACCCACGGGCGCACCCGCAGGCGGCGCAGGACGAGCAGCACCGCGCCGGTCAGGATGCTGCAGTTCGTGCCGCTGACCGCGACCAGATGGGTGAGACCGGCCAGGCGGAAGCGTTCGGCCAGGACCGGGTCCAGGGCGCTGGTGTCACCGTCGACCAGCCCGGGCAGCAATCCCCGCTCCGCACGTGGCAGGCCGCTCGCGGCGTGACGCAGGGACGCACGCACGGCCCCGGCGAGGCGCTGCCACCACGGCGGTCTGCCGAGCAGCCGCGGCGGCCCGCGGGTGAACAGCACCACCGAGAGGGAGCCGGCGTCCAGTGACGGCTGCAGCGAGCCGCTCAGGCGCACCCGCTGACCGGGCAGCACATCGGCCCAGGGCCCCGCGTCGCCGAGCACGAGTACGGACCCGTCGGTCGTCAGGCGGTGCCCCAGATAGGTCACCGCGTCGGCCGACGCGGTGACCGCTACCCGCGCCGAGCCGGCGATCCCCTTGGCAGCGAGTACGCGCGGATCGGCGGTGACGGTCAGCTCGACGTCCACCGCGGCGTGTTGACGGGCGAGGGCGGCCAGCGGCGAGCCGTGGGCGTGGGCGATCCGTCCGGCCAGCGGCCACAGCACCAGGGCGAGGCAGAACAGGGCCAGGGCGGGCGCGGCGAGCCAGCGGCGGATGCGGGCGCACACCAGTGCGACGGCGGCGAGGACCGTGGCGGCGGCCGCGGCGACCACGACCGCGATAGGAGCCCGACTCGACGCCCACAGGACACCGAGCCACGCCGTCCCGGCACCGACAGCGAGTCGAACGTCCAGCGGCTCATCGAGGGTCACACGGTGACCAGGTTCTTGAGCTCGGCGAACTTGACGTCGCCGATGCCGCTGACGTCGTTGAGCTGGTCGACGCCGGTGAAGCGGCCGTGCTGGCCGCGCCAGTCCAGGATGTGCTGCGCCAGCACCGGCCCGACGCCCGGCAGGGCGTCGAGCTGCTCGAGGTTCGCGGTGTTGAGGTTCACCGGCCCGGCGGTGGCCGGGCTCGTGCCGCCGGCGGTGACCGAGCCGCCCGTCCCGGCGACCGGAGGCTGCGCCCCCGTTGCGCCCGGCACGCCGACTACGACCTGCTGGCCGTCGACGAGCGGGGCGGCGAGGTTGAGGCTGCTGAGGTCCACCCCGTGGCGGGCACCGCCCGCGGCTCGGAGCGCGTCGTCGATCCGGCTACCGGCGGGGAGCCGGTACAGCCCCGGTCGGACGACCTTGCCCGCGACGTCGACGACCACCAGCCCGGTCGGCGTCGAGCCCGACACGGCCGGGCCGTTGCTGATGGCCGTACCCGCGGACGTACCACCCAAGGGCGAGCCTCGGGCGGGTGAGGGCGAGCCACCGCTACCGGTCAGCGTCGACCCGGGCACCTGCGGGACCCGCGCGGAGACGGGCACCGCCGCCGGGCGTGACGACATCAGCCAGATTCCGGTGATGACGGCCGCGAGCACGACGGCGGCCCCCACCCCCCACGCCGCACGGCGACCGGGATCGAGCCGCATCGGGACGCGCGCCTGCAGGCGCTGCCACCGCGACGGGCCACCGCTCCACCGGCCGCGGTCGTCGACATC
>NZ_CAXUNP010000018.1:41786-66157 GCF_964252635.1 uncultured Jatrophihabitans sp. | reverse complement strand
GCGGCCGTCGAGATCGCGGCCGTCGAGATCGCGGCCGTCGAGATCGCGGCCGTCGAGATCGCGGCCGTCGGCATCGCCGTTCCCGTTCCCGACGTATCCGCCACCGCCGTCGACGTCGTCGACCGCACCGACCGTACCGACCGCACGCTCGTGGTACTCGAGCAGCTCGCGCACCCGTAACGCCACCCGCCCCGCCTCACCACGGGGTACCGACCGCTCACCTCGCACCCGGCCGACGCTAGGCAGCGGCGACGGACCGTGGGGGCAGGAACGCACGGTTGTGGACGTGCCGGCCGCCTGTGTACGAACCGGCCGCCACTGTCGGGCCGGTGTGGTAGCAGCGGCCGGCGCTGGCTCGGCTCTCACCCCTATGAACCGGCTCCTACCTCCGGGCCCGCTCCTACTTTCTGACCAAGACCGTCCCGAGGACGCCCGGGCCGAGGTGCGCGCCGATGACGGCGCCGAGCTCGGCCACCCGCGCGTCCTGCAGCCGCGGCAGCGCGGTCTGCAGGGTCGCGAGCAGGGCATCGGCCCGCTCGGGCACGCCGAGGTGGTGCACGGCGAGATCGACGTCGTCGTCGCCCGCGGCCGCCACGGTCAGCTCCACGAGGCGCGCCACGGCCCGGGACGAGGTACGCACCTTCTCGAGCGGGACGATCTGCCCCTCGACCATCTGCAGCAACGGCTTCACCGACAGCGACGTCGCGAGCAGAGCCTGCGCCGACCCGACCCGGCCGCCCCGCCGGAGGTACTCCAGGGTGTCGACGTAGAACATCGTGCGCGTGCGGTCGACGGCCTCGGTGGCCGCGCCCTGCACGCCCGCCGCGCTCTGCCCCGCCTGCGCCGCGTGCGCCGCGGCGAGCACCGCGAACCCCAGCCCCATCGCCGTCGAACGCGAGTCCACGACCCGGACCACGCCGTGCGGGAAGTCCTGTGCGGCCAGGGTCGCCGACTCCCACGTGCCCGACAGCGCCGCCGACAGGTGCACCGAGACGACCCGCTCCGCACCGGACTCCAACACCGTCCGGTACGCGGCGGCGAACTCCGCCGGTGTGGGACGCGAGGTACTGACCGCGAACTTCTCGCGCAGCGCCCGCACGACGTCGCCCGGGGTGATGTCGGCGCCGTCGTCGACGGCCACCCGGTGACCCAGCATCACGCGCAGCGGCACCACGTGGATGCCGAGCTCGGCCGCTGTCGCACCGGACAGGCAGGACGTCGAGTCCGTGACCACCGCGACCCGACCCGTCATCGGCGTCAGACCACGAAGTTGACGAGGCGGCCCGGCACGGCGACGACCCGCCGCACGTCGCGTCCGTCCAGCGCGGACGCGATCTTCTCGTCGGCACGCGCGGCGGCCTCCAGCGCGTCGGTGTCGGCATCGGCCGGCACCTGCACCACCGCGCGCACCTTGCCGTTGACCTGCACCGGCACCTCGACGACGTCGTCGACCAGCAGCGCGGGATCGGCCTGCGGCATCGTCTCCCACGCCAGCGAGGACGGGTGCCCGAGGCGCGACCACAGCTCCTCGCTGATGTGCGGGGCCAGCGGTGCGAGCATGAGCACGATCGCCTCGGCGATCGCACGCGGCGCGCCACCGTTCGGGAAGCCGGCCCCGACCGCGTTGTTCAGCTCGATGATGCGGGCGATGGCGGTGTTGAAGCGCAAGGCCTCGTAGCTCTCCCGCACCGCGTGCAACGTCTTGTGCAGCAGGCGATTCAGCTCGTCCGGAGCGGGCACGTCGGCCACGTGCGTCTGCCCCGTCTGCTCGTCGACGACGACGCGCCAGATGCGTTGCAACTGGCGGAACGGGCCGACGACGGCCTTCGTGTCCCACGTCCGGTCCTGCTCGAGCGGCCCGGTGAACATCTCGAACAGCCGCAACGTGTCGGCGCCGTAGGCGGCGTACATCTCGTCGGGGGTCGTCACGTTCTTCAGCGACTTGCCCATCTTGCCGTTCTCGCGAGTGACCTCGGCCCCGTCGTGGAAGAACCGCTCGCCGTCCTCGACGACCTCGTCGGCCTGCACCGCGAACCCGTCGGCGTTGCGGTAGGCGTAGGCCTGCACGTAACCCTGGTTGATCAGCTTGTGGAACGGCTCGGACGACGTCAGGTAACCCAGGTCGTACAGGACCTTGTGCCAGAACCGCGCGTACAGCAGGTGCAGCACGGCGTGCTCGACGCCACCGACGTACAACTCGACGCCGCCCAGCGGGCGGTCGGCGTTCGGGCCCATCCAGTAGTGCTCGATCTCGGGGTCGACCGGCCGCTCGGTGTTGTTCGGGTCGAGGTAGCGCAGCTCGTACCAGCACGACCCGGCCCAGTTCGGCATGGTGTTGGTCTCGCGGCGGTACTTCTTGGGCCCGTCGCCCAGGTCCAGCTCGACCTCGACCCAGTCCCCCAGGCGACCCAGCGGCGGCTCGGGCGTGGAGTCGGCGTCGTCGGGCGGGAACGACTTCGGCGAGAAGTCGTCGGTCTCGGGCAGCTCCACGGGCAGCATCGACTCGGGCAGCGCGACGGGCAGCCCGGTCTCGTCGTAGACGATCGGGAACGGCTCGCCCCAGTACCGCTGGCGGCTGAACAGCCAGTCGCGCAGGCGGTACGTGACGGCCCCGCGACCACGGCCCGCCGCTTCCAGCCACTCGATGATGCGGGCCTTCGCGCCGGCGACGTCCAGCCCGTCCAGGGAGACCTCGTCGTTGCTGGAGTTGATGCGCGCGCCCTCGCCCGCGTACGCGCCACCGTCCCAGCCCTCGGGCGGGGCGACGGTCCGCACGACGGGCAGGCCGTACACCTCGGCGAAGTCCCAGTCACGCTGGTCCTCGGACGGCACGGCCATGATCGCACCGGTGCCGTAGCCCATCAGCACGTAGTCGGCGACGAAGACGGGCACGGGCGCGCCGGTGACCGGGTTGATCGCGTAGGAGCCGGTGAACACACCGGTCTTCGCGCGGTCGCCCGCCTGCCGGTCCAGCTCCGAGCGTCGCGACGCGGCCAGCCGGTACTGCTCGACGGCGACGGGCGGGGTCAGCGCGTCCCCCGTCCAGGTCACCGGGGTGTCGGCCGGCCAGGCGTCGGTCGTCAACGACGGGACCAGCGGGTGCTCAGGGGCCAGCACCATGTACGTCGCACCGAACAGGGTGTCGGGACGGGTGGTGAACACCTCGATGTCGCCGGCGGGCGAGGCGAACGCGACGTGGGCGCCGGTCGAGCGACCGATCCAGTTGCGCTGCATGGCGCGGACCTTGTCGGGCCAGTCGATGAGGTCCAGGTCGCGGACCAGGCGGTCGGCGTAGGCGGTGATGCGCATGTTCCACTGCGGCAGCGGCTTGCGGAACACCGGGAAGTTGCCGCGCTCGGAGCGGCCGTCGGCGGTGACCTCCTCGTTGGACAGCACCGTGCCCAGGCCCGGGGCCCAGTTGACGGTGGCGTCGCTGCGGTAGACCAGCCGGTGGTTGTCGACCACCTGTCGCTTCTCGGTCTCGGACAGCTCCGACCACGGGCGGCCGGTCGCGTTCGTGCCCGGCCCGGGACGCCGCTCACCCGCGTCCAGCTCGGTGATCAACTCGGCGATCGGCCGGGCCTTGTCCAGGTCGGTGTCGTACCAGGAGTTGAAGATCTGCAGGAAGATCCACTGCGTCCAGCGGTAGTACGACGGATCGGTGGTCGCGAACCGGCGCCGCTCGTCGTGGCCCAGGCCGAGCCGGCGCAGCTGCTGCAGGAACACCTCGATGTTGCCGTAGGTGGTCACGCGCGGGTGCTGCCCGGTCTCCACCGCGTACTGCTCGGCGGGCAGGCCGAACGCGTCGAAGCCCATGGTGTGCAGGACGTTGTCACCCTGCATGCGCCGGAACCGGGCGAAGACGTCCGTGCCGATGTAGCCCAGCGGGTGGCCGACGTGCAGGCCCGTCCCGGACGGGTACGGGAACATGTCCATGATGTAGGTGTGCCGCCCGATGGCGACGCGGTCAAAGCCCTCGGACAGGGGACCGACGGGGTTGGGCGCGTCGAACGTGCCCTCGTCCATCCAGCGCCGCTGCCAGGCCGTCTCGATCTGGCCGGCGAGGGCGGCGGTGTAGCGGTGGGCGGGGATGTCGGCGGGCGACTCGGGGTTGGCGGGTCTGGTGTCTGCGCCGCTGCTCATGGTGGCTCCTATGCCGGGTGGGTGACTGCGGCCGCGCCCTGGCCGGTCACCGCGCGGGGGTCATCTGCGGGTGCGGCCGGGCCGGACATGCGAAGAGCCCCTGCGTTGTCGCAGAGGCTCGGCCGCACTGTCGGTGTCTGCTTACCGATCAGCGCGGCTCACTAAGGAGCAGGTCGTCCGGGCTCGTCACGCTGAAGAGGATACCGCGGACGGCCTCGAGGCCCGGTTGAGGTGCACACCCCGCGCCCGCCGTCCGTCGCCACCGGGCGCGGGGGCACCTGTCGGTCAGGTTAGCGGGAGGTCGAGGGCGACGGACGCGCGGCCACGCAGGTCGTGCGACCCGCGCGTCGGGCCGGGGGGACAAGACCGGACAAGGCGGACGGCGGACGTGCTCAGGCGTCGGCGTCGGCCGCGTCGTCGAGGGCGGTGCCGTGTGCCGGCAACGGCACCACGGTGCCCGGCGCACCCAGGTTGTGGCCGCGGACCCGCCACGTCGGGACGTCGTCGTGCAACTCGCAGTACAGCTCGGTCCAGTGGCAGTTGGCGAGCGGACCGAGAGGACGGACGTGCTGCGGGATGCCGAGCAGCGCGTTCGTCAACGCCATCGCCGTCGCGCTGTGGCTGACGAGCACGGTGATGGGCACGACGGGCAGCTCGTCGAACGCCTTCCGGGCCCTGGTCGCGACCTGCTCGCGGTCCTCGCCGCCGCGTTCGCTGACGTCGCGGCCGGCCACCCACTCGGCGTACTCGGTCGGGTAGGTCTGCTCGACCTCGTCGCGGGTCAGCCCCTCCCAGTGGCCGAGCCCGCGCTCCCGCAGCCGGGCGTCGGTGATGGCGTCGAGCCCCGTGGCCGCCGCGACGATCTCGGCGGTCTGCTCCGCGCGGGCGAGGTCGGAGGTGACGAGCAGGTCGGGACGGACGGCGGCCATGAGCGCGCCGACCTCGTAGGCCTGCGCCCGCCCGGTGTCGTCGAGCGGCGGGTCGGCCTGACCCTGGAAGCGGCGCTGGGCGTTCCACGCCGTGCGTCCGTGTCGCAGGAGCAGCAGGCTTCTGCTGCTCACGCGCCGTCGTCGCCGGACGCGCGGGCGGCGGCGTGCGCGGCGGCCGCCGCGTCGGTGAAGGGGATGAACGGGCAGTCCTTCCACAGCCGTTCGAGGGCGTAGAACACCCGCTCCTCGGAGTGCTGCACGTGCACCACGACGTCGCCGTAGTCGAGCAGCACCCAGCGACCGTCGCGCTGGCCCTCGCGCCGGATCGGCTTGTGGCCGGTCGCGCGCAGCTTCTCCTCGACGGCGTCGACGACGGCCTCGACCTGCCGTTCGTTGGTGCCGGTGACCACCACGAACACGTCGGTGATGGCCAGGCGGTCGCTGACGTCGATGAGCACGATGTCGGTCGCGAGCTTGTCGGCGGCCGCCTGGGCGGCGGTCTGGGCGAGCTCGATCGCTTCGTCGGTGGCAGTCATTTGCCGTTGAGTCTACGGGCCGTAGAGGCCGTGCTTGTTGATGTACTGCACGACCCCGTCCGGCACGAGGTACCAGACCGGCCGGCCGGCCGACACCCGTTCCCGGATGCCGCTGGAGGAGATGGCCAGCGCGGGCACGTCGAGCAGCCGCACCGCGTCGCGCGGCAGGTGCGCGTCGGACAGCTCGTAACCGGGACGGGTGACGCCGACGAAGTGGGCGAGCCCCAACGCCTCCTCGGCGTCCTTCCAGGACAGGATCTGGCCGAGCGCATCGGCGCCGGTGATGAAGAACAGCTCCGCGTCGGGACGCAGGGCGGCGATGTCGCGGATGGTGTCGATCGTGTAGGTCGGCCCGGCGCGGTCGATGTCGACACGGCTGACCCAGAACCGTGGGTTGGACGCCGTGGCGATGACCGTCATCAGGTAACGGTGCTCGGAGTCGCTGACCTCGCGCTCGGTCTTCTGCCACGGACGTCCGGTGGGCACGAAGATGACCTCGTCCAGCCCGTACAGCGAGGCGACCTCGCTGGCCGCCACCAGGTGCCCGTGGTGGATGGGGTCGAAGGTGCCACCCATGATCCCGACTCGACGCACCGGTCAGCCGATCCGGAACGTCGGCATGCGCAACGGTCCCCCGCCCGGCAGCCGCAACTCGGCGGCGAGTGCGGCCAGGTCGCCCCAGGCGCTGGCGGTGGCGGCGAGCGACCGCGGGTCCTCGCTCGACTTCGGTCGGCCGAGCCGCGCGAGCGGTGGGATCGAGATCGCCGGTCGCACCGGGGCGTCCTCGGGCAGATCCGCGCGCTCGCGGGCCACGGCGGCCGCGTCACGCAACGAGCCGAGCCGGTCGACGAGCCCGTTCGCGAGGGCGTCCGACCCCGACCAGATGCGCCCACGGGCCACCTCGTGCACGGCGTCGTAGCCCATCCCTCGGCCGTCGGCGACCTTCTGCACGAACTCGCGGTACACCCGATCGAGCATGTCCGACAGCCGTTGACGCTGCTCGTCGGTGAACCCGCGGCGGGCCGAGTACATCGACGCGCTCGCCCCGCGCTCGACGAGGCCGGTGCCCAACCCGAGTCGGTCGAGCAGCTCGGCGACGACGACCTTGCCGCCGAGCACACCGATGGATCCGGTGATGGTGCCGGGCTGGGCGACGATGACGTCGGCCGGGCAGCTGACGTAGTAGCCGCCGGAGCCGGCGACGGCGCCCATGGACACGATGACGGGCTTGCCGGCCCGTTTGGTCAGCTCGACCTCGCGCCACATCGTGTCGGACGCGACCGCGGAGCCGCCCGGGGAGTCCACCCGGAACAGCACGGCCTTGACGTGGTCGTTCTCGCGCGCGGCCCGGAACGCGGACGACACGGTGTCGCTGCCCAGCTGCCGCCCGCGCGGACCGGTGCGGCTGCGGCCGCCGGTGATCTCACCGTGTCCCTCGACCAGGGCGACGAAACCCTTGCCGCGCCGCAACGCCTGCACGGGCCTGCGCGGCGGGGTCCACTGGTCGGCGAACAGCAGCTGCACGTCCTCGCCCGCACGGCTGCGGACGTCGGCGTAGACCTCGTCGCGGTAGCCGAGCCGGTCGACGAGCCCGGCGGCGACAGCGTCCTCGGCCGACAGCGGAGCCCGGTCGGCCGCGGCACGGACGTCCTCGACGGACAGGCCGCGGGCGCCGGCGATCGTCTCGACCGCCCCGTCCCAGAAGGAGGCGACGACACGGTCCAGCGCCTCCCGCCCCTCGTCGCTGAACTCACTGCGCATGATGCGGTCGGCGGCGCTCTTGTACTCGTACCGCTTGTCCAGCTGCGGCTCGATGCCGAGCTTGTCCAGCGCGCCGCGCAGGAAGGTCGTCTCGCTGGCGACCCCCATGAGGGCGAGCTCACCGGACGGCTGCAGCCAGATCTCACGGCAGCCGCTGGCCAGCACGTAGTCCGACGTCCCGTTGCCGCCCTCGCCGATCGTCTCGGCCCACGCGACGGCGGGTTTGCCCGATGCGGCAAAAGCCGCGAGACCGGCCCGTACCTCCTGGGCGATGGCCCAGGGCAGGGCCGCTCCCCCGACCTTGACCACGAGGCCGCGGACCACGTCGTCCTTCCCTGCCTCGTGCAGCGTGCGCAGCACGCCACGAAGCCGCGGACGGTGCCGGCTGCGCAGCTTGCCGACCAGGTCGTCGGGTTCGAGCTCGATGGGTGCGCTGGTGAGGTCGAGCTCGAGCAGCAGACGGGGCCGTCGCCCCGGGACCGCGACCACGGTCAGGCGCGCCGCTCGGACAACGCGCGCTGGTCCTGCTCGGCCAGGCAGTTGGCGATGGTGGCCCCGGCCTGGATCCACGCGTTGCGGGTCGGCGCGGCCAGGCTCGTCCACTGGATCGGGCCACCGTGCGCGAGCTCCGGGTCGTACGGGATCTCGATGACGGCGCGGGTACGGGCCGTGAAGTGCTCGAGCAGCTGGCCCCGCACCGTCTTGTCGGTGGTGGGGTCCGCAGCCGTCAGCACGGTCACGGCGTTGCGGGCCAGCTCCTCGCGCCCGGTCTGGGCCAGGTGGTCGAGCACCCACGACCCGCTGTAGCCGACGTCGCGCTGGTAGGACGACACGACGACGACGAGGTCGGCCGAGTCGACGGCGGCCTGCCAGTTCGAGGAGCGGACGTTGTTGCCGGTGTCGACGACGATCATGCGGTAGAAGCGCTGCAGCACCTTGTGCAGGCGCTCGTACTCCCCCTCGCCGATCTGCGACATGTTCCCCGGGTTGTCGTCGCTGACCAGGGCGTCGAAGTGCGCGTCGGGCTGCGACCGCACGTAGTCGCTCAGATCGCCGACGCGCGCGTCGAAGCGCTCGAAGGCGGCGAGGTCGCCCAGCAGGTCCCACACTGTCTTCTGCTTGCTGTCGGGGTTGGTGACGCGGACGGCCAGCGTGCCGCGCGTCTCGTTGTCGTCCCAGCCGACGACATAGCCACCGCGGTTGGACCCGAAGGCGGCCGACAGGCAGATCGTCGTGGGCGTCTTGCCCGCACCGCCCTTCGGCTGCACGACGACGACGGTCATCGGGTGCGAGAAGCTGCGCTGGATGTCATTGATCGCTTGCCGCGCCTGCAGTTCGGCCGGCGCCGCCTTCGACTTCACCAGACCGCCGGTGGCGCGGTTGACCCGGCCGCGCCAACCCCAGCTCGCGGGCTGCGCGACGACCGACGACTGGTTCGGTACCAGCAGGTCTTCGGGCTTGGGCGGGAGCGCGGGTTGCGGCGGCACGGGCTGCTGCGGCGCGTAGGCCGGTGCGTAGTGCTGCGGGCCCTGTGCCGGGTTGGCCGCCGGCTGCTGGTACTGCTGGTCCCACTGCGGCTGCGGCTGCTGCTGTTGCTGCTGCGGGCCCTGCTGCTGTTGCTGCGGACCCTGTGGCTGTGGCTGCTGCACGGAGGGTGCCGACTGCTGATCGGGCGCGGGCCAACGCGACGCCTGGTGCTGATCCCACGGCACGGACTGCGGTTCGGGCTGCGGGCCGGGTGTCGGTCGTGCCGGCGGCGGGGGCGCCGCGTCGAACCCGGGGGCCTGGGAGCGCTGCTCCCACGAATGCGCCCCGTACCCGGCCGGCTCGGCGGGTGCCGGCTCGTAGCTCGGCTGCGCGTCGCCGGGTGCTGCGTCGGAGCTGCTGTAGTGGACCGGAGCGGCCGACCACGCATTCGCGGACTCGTCGGCCGACGACTCGTCGCCGCTCGGCTCCACCGCCGTCGCGTCGGTCGCCCAGTCGGTGTGACGGGCGGCCGAGGGCGGCTGACCCGGAGCCTGCCGATCCAGCGGGACGCCCTCGGGAATGCGCCCGGCGGCGCCGTCTCGATCGTCCGTGCTGTGAGTCATGCGGTCTCCTTCGATCTGGCGCTCAAACCCACGGTGTACCCGGATCAGGGTATTGCCCCGACCCGCCGCGTCGAATCGCGGTGAGACGGCAGCCGGCAGCGTCGTCCTGTCTCACGCGGTGGCTCGTTCTTGCAGCCGCATCGCGCCACCGCGTGAGACAGGACGACCTGGGCACGGACGCAACAAGCCCGACGAACGCCGCCGCCCCGGCCGGGACGGTCGCGCCGCTACCAGTGCACGCCGCGCAGGATGTGGGCGAACGCCACGCTCTCGGTGGAGGGCTGGTCGGACTTGTTGCCCCCGCTGCCCTTCGCGGCGTGCGAATCCGGGAACAGCTTGTAGCCCGCGTTCAGCACGACGTCGACCCCACGCGGCGCAACCTGGTAGGCGAGCGCACCGGCGTTGCCGAGGGTCGTGCCCACCTTTTTCGGCCGGCGGATCATGGCCTTGCAGATCATGTCCGCGGCCTCGGGCGGCGTCATCGTCGGGAACCGGTCGTACATCTTGGTCGGGGCGATCATCGGCGTGCGCACCAGCGGCATGTGGATCGTCGTCAGGTGCACGCCGTCGTCGACGACCTCGGAGGCGATGCACCGCGAGAACGCGTCCAGCGCGGCTTTCGACGCGACGTAGGCGGAGAAGCGCGGGATGTTGGTCTGCACGCCGATCGAGCTGACGTTGATGATGTGCCCGCCCTTGCGGCCGTCCGGCGCGGTCTGGCGCATGACCGGCAGCAGCGACAGGATCAGCCGCACCGGCCCGAAGTAGTTCAGCTGCATCGTGCGCTCGTAGTCGTGCATCCGGTCGTAGGACAGCGCGATCGAGCGACGGATCGACCGGCCGGCGTTGTTGACCAGCACGTCGACCCGGCCGTGCTCCTGCAGCACCTCCTTGGCCATCCGCTCGATGTCGCTGAGGTCGGCGAGGTCGCAACGGTGCACGAAGGCGACGCCACCGAGGTCGGCGATCTCCTGCTTGGTCTGCTCGAGCTTCTCGACACCACGCGCGACCAGGATGACCCGCCCGCCGGCCGCGCCGACCCGCATCGCCGTCGCGCGCCCGATGCCCGACGACGCCCCGGTGATCATGACGGTCTTGCCTTTGATGGCGCGCGCCAGCTGCTTGTCCTTGCGCCGGTCGGGGCTGTAGGTGCGCTCCCAGTACTCCCAGAGGTGCTGGGCGTACAGCGAGAACGGCGGCAGCTCGATGCCGGAACCCTCGAGCACGGCCTGGGTCTTGCTGGAGTCGAAGTGGGTCGGATAGGTGAGGTAGGCGAACATCTCGCGCGGGATGCCGAGCTCGGCCAGCGCCAGGTCGGTGAGCTGCTTGGCGCCGGGCAGCTTGGCCAACGTCGAGGTCAGCCGGGCCGGCAACGCGTCGAGCACGCGGGCGTCCAGGTTGACGGACGGCTGCGGCGCCTTCGCGGCCTTCGTCAGTGCCTTCAGCAACCCGCCGACGGTCAGGGCCTCGGGATCGGTCAGGTGGAACGCCTGGCCGTCGAGGTCGGGCTGGTGCGCGATGTAGTCCATCGCCTTGGCCACGTAGTCGACGGGCACGAGGTTGATCTCGCCGCCCTCGAGCCCGACGCCCCGCAGCCACGACGGCGTCACCCCACGCAGCCGCTGAATGGTCCGGAAGAAGTAGTAGGGGCCGTCGATCTTGTCGATCTCGCCGGTCTCCGAGTGCCCCACGACCGCGCCGGGACGGTAGATGCGCCACGGCACCGGCGACTCCCGTCGGACGATGCCCTCGGACTCGTGCTTGGTCTGGTAGTACGGGTTGTGCTCGTAGTCCTGGGCCTCGTCGAACATGTCCTCGGTGAACGTGCCCCGGTACAGCCCGGCCGCGGCGATCGAGCTGACCATGTGGAAGTGCCCGGCGTGCACCGCCCCCGCGAGCGCGAGAGCGTGCCGGGTGCCCTCGACGTTCGCGGCGTGCTGGCTGTCGGCGTCGGCGGTGAGGTCGTAGATCGCCGCCAGGTGGAAGAAGTGGTCGATCGTGCCGTCGAGGCGCTCGATCTCCTCCTGGTCGACGCCCAGACGTTCCCTGCTCAGGTCGCCGATAACCGGCACGATGCGGTCGTCGTCGGCACCGAGCCGCAGGCGCAGCTCGTCGAGCTTGTCCAGCGAGCTGGCCCGGCACAGGGCATAGATCGTCCCCTCGCGCTCCAGCAGCTGGGCGAGCAGGAAGCGACCGAGGAACCCGGTCGCCCCGGTGACGAAGTACGCCATGAGAATCCCCCTGGGACGGTCTGTACTGGTGGGTAGCCAGAGTCTGGTCCACCGAGGCCCCCGAGGCCAACCAGGGTGTCAGCCGATGAGCACCTCCGGGAAGACGGCACCCACGACCAGGCCGGCGACGTAGAGCCAGCCGAATGCACGGTTGTGGACCAGGCAGACCCGGTGGTACCAGAGCGGCCAGCCGACGTAGCCGGCCGGCGGCGACGCCGGTGCCGGCCGCGAGAGCACGCGCAACGCGTGCAGGGCCCGCGGACCGGCGACGACGATCAGCAACGCGAACGGGGTGAGGTCGCCCAGGGCCACGAGCAGGGCCGTGACGACGTACATGGCGACGACCGACACCGCGGTGAACGTCCGTGCCGCCCGCTCGCCGAGCACGACCGGCAGGGTGCGCTGGTGCTGGCCGGTGTCGAACTCGCGCTGGTCGACGTGCTTGCCGACGAGGATCGACATGACGCCCAGGCCGGGCGGGACGGAGGCAGCGAAGGCCACGCCCGACCAGTGCCCGGCGATGACGTAGTAGCCGCCGCCAATCATCAGCGGGCCCCACACCACGAAGGCGGCCAGCTCGCCGAGACTCAGTTCCTTGAGCGCTCGCGGCGCGGCGTCGTAGGCGTAGAGCAGGATTCCGCCGACGAGCGCGAGCCAGAGCGCCGGAAGCCCGCGCAGGGCGATGAAGTACGCCGCGATGGCCACCGAAACGGCAGCGAGCACGACGAGGCCGGTGGCGAGCAGCCGCGGCGTCACGGCGCCGCTGGCGACGGGGTGCAGGGTGTAGCGGCGCCGCGGGGAGTCGTCGGTGTCGTGGCCGCGGCGGTACCCGAAGTAGTCGTTGGACAGGTTGCTCACGGCGTGCAGGACGACGTAGGCCAGGAACACGAGCACGAACGGCAGCCACTCGAAGCGGCGGTCCGTGGCGGCCAGCAGCCCGGCCATCAACGCCGACTGCGCGGAGATGACCAGGATCACGCTGCGGGCGGCGTAGAGGAAGCGGGTCACCGGGTCGAGGTGCGAGAACTCCGACGCCTGGGCCGGGTAGAAGCCGGTGAACGCACCGACGAACGCGAACGGGCCGCCGCGCGGGGGCGTTCCCGCCGCAGGGGCCGGGCCCGGCTCGGGCGTGCGCGCGGTACCGGTGGGTGTCGTCGCCTCGGTGCTCACCGTTCTCAGGATACGACTGTGCACCGCCCCCCGCCGACCACCCGGCTGCTCGACCCCGTGGTGCGGCAAACCCCACCCCGAGACACGTGCCAGCTCCCTCGATCGGCCGGGCGGACGCGACGACGCTGGCTGACATGTCCGACACCCGTCTGCTGCCCGTACACCGCTTCCGTTCTGCCGTTCGCGGGGTACAGCGATGAGCGACACGATCTGGGACGCTGGTCCGGCGATGACCACGGCAACCCCTCTGCGGCGGGCGGTGACGCAGCTCGCCCGCAGGCGCACCTGGACCGAACTCGCGTACGCGCTGGTCGGGCTGCCGCTCGGGGCGCTCGGCTTCGTCTTCACCCTGGTGACGTTGCTGCTGGGTGCGGGCCTGTTCATCACCATCGTCGGGGTGCTGGTCCTCGCCGTCACCAACGAGGCGGTGCGCTTCCTGGCCGGGGGCGCGCGCCAGCAAGCGAACATCCTGCTGGGTACGGACGTCGCGGCGCCGTCCCGGGTGCGGACGCACGAGGAGGGCCGCGGGTACCTGCGCGCCCACCTCCTCGACCCCGTCGCCTGGCGGGCGCGGCTCTATCTGCTCCTCAAGCTGCCGGTCGCGATCGCGGCGTTCGTCGTCGCCGTCACGTTCTACCTCTACGGCCTGGCCGGGATCACCTATCCGATCTGGCGCCCGTTCTCCAGGTGCAACACCGATTCCCGCGGGACGTGCCACCGCGGCGCCGGGCTGGGGCCGCACTACTACCTCGACACGCCGTTCCGGATCGCGCTCGCGGTCGTCCTCGGAGTCGTGGCTCTGCTCGTCGCTCCGTGGGCCGTGCGGGCGGTGCTGTCGGTCGACCGGCTGCTCGTCACGAACCTGCTCGGCCCCACCCGCCGCGACGCCCGGGTCCAGGAGCTCGAACGGACGCGCGCCAGCGCCGTCGACGACTCGGCGGCCACGCTGCGCCGGATCGAGCGCGACCTGCACGACGGGACGCAGGCGCGACTGGTCGCGCTGGCCATGAACGTCGGGCTGGCCAAGGAGAAGCTGGCCGAGGGCGGCGACCCGGCCGAGGCGTCGCGGCTGCTCGACACGGCACACACGACGGCCAAGCAGGCCATCGTCGAGGTCCGGGACCTGGCACGCGGCATCCACCCGCCGGTGCTCGATGCCGGTCTCGACGCCGCCCTGACGACCCTGGCGGCCCACAGCGCGCTGGAGGTGCAGGTGCGCTCGGCGATCGTCGAGCGGCCGGAGCCGGCCATCGAGACCATGGTCTACTTCTGCGCGGCCGAGCTGCTCACCAACGCCGCCAAGCACAGCGGTGCGAACACGGTCGTGGTCGACGTCGCGACCCACGACGGGCGGCTGCGGCTGCGCGTCGACGACGACGGACGGGGCGGCGCGGTGGTCGGCGGCGGCACGGTGGTCGGCGGCGGCACGGGGTTGGCCGGGCTCGCCGACCGGGTCGCCACCGTCGACGGCACCCTGACCGTCGACAGCCCTCGGGGCGGGCCGACCAGCGTGCGCATCGACGTCCCCGTGACCGCTGCGGCCCGGCGGGGTCCGGCGTGAGAGTGGCGATCGCCGAGGACAGCGCGATCCTGCGCGACGGCTTCGTCGCGCTGCTCACCGACCGCGGTCACGAGGTCGTCGCCGCCGTCGGCGACGGTGACGCCCTGCGCGGCGCCGTGCGGTCACTGCGGCCGGACGTCTGCGTCGTCGACATCCGGATGCCGCCGTCGTTCACCGACGAGGGCCTGCGCGCCGCCGTCGCCGTCCGCCGGGAGCACCCGGGCATCGGGGTGCTGGTTTTCTCCCAGTACGTCGAGACGCGCTACGTCGACGAGCTGCTCGCGGGCTCGCCCACCGGCGTCGGCTACCTGCTCAAGGACCGGGTCGCCGACGTCCGGGAGTTCGTGGCGGCCCTGACCCGGGTGGCCAGCGGCGGCACGGCCCTGGACCCCGAGGTCGTGGCCCAGCTGCTCGGTGCGTCCCGCCGCCGTGACGCGCTCGCCGCGCTGACCCCGCGGGAACGCGAGGTGCTGGAGCAGATGGCCGCGGGGCTGTCGAACGCAGGGATCGCCGAGGCCCTGGTGATCTCGGACCGCGCCGTCGAGAAGCACATCGCCAACGTGTTCATCAAATTCGGCCTGGCACCGTCCGAGACCGACAACCGTCGGGTGCTCGCGGTGCTGCGCCACCTGCAGTCCTGACCGCCACCGGCCACGGATGGCGCGGGCTGCGTCGATAGGGTCGGGCAGTGACGCAGGCCGCCGACATCCTCGAGCTCATCGCCGGTGACGACTACGAGGTGGCGGTCGATCCCCCCGGTGACGGCGAGGGCTACTGGGCGGGCGCCCCGTCGGCCGTCTTCCACGACCACGCGTTCCATCTCGCCTACCGGCTGCGCCGCCCGGTCACCGAGGGACGCGGCTACGCGAACGTCGTCGCCCGGTCCGAGGACGGCGTGCACTTCGACACCCTGGCCACCGTGACGAGCGCGCAGTTCGATGCCGCCTCGCTCGAGCGGCCCGCCCTCGTCCCGCTCGACGGCGGCGGCTGGCGGCTCTACGTCTCGTGCTCGACACCGGACTCGAAGCACTGGTGGGTCGAGGCGATCGAGTCCGACGACCTGACCACCCTGGCCGACGGCACGCGCACCGTGGTCCTGCCCGGCGAGGCGGGCGTGACGGCGTGGAAGGACGTCGTCGTGCGCCGCAGCGGCCCGGACTGGCAGATGTGGGCGTGCCGCCACCCGCTCGACGGCGGGGACGACGAGGCCGACCGGATGACGTCGGTGCTGCTGACCAGCGCCGACGGGCTGCAGTGGGAGGAGCGGTCGACGGCCCTCGCGCCGACGGCCGGAAGCTGGGACGCGCGCGGCGCGCGGATCACCAGCGTCGTCCGCAGCGGGACGGCGTGGGAGGCGTTCTACGACGGGCGGGCCTCCGCCGACGAGAACTGGTTCGAGCGCACCGGCCTGGCCCAGGGTGGGACGCCGGACGCGTTCGCGGCGGTCGCGGGCCCGACCCCGGCGGGCCGGACGCTGCGCTACCTCAGCTTCGCCGAGTCGCTGACCGGCACCCGGGTCTACTGGGAGGCGTCGCGGTCCGACGGCGCCAATGAGCTGCGTACCGCGAAGGTGCCGCGCCCGGAGTCGCCCAGCCAGTCCTGAAACGAGCGGCCCAGCACCTCCTCCAGCCGCGCGACGTCGTCGCGGACGCGGGCCACCAGCTCGCGCCGGACATCGGGGTCGAGGGCCGGCCGGTGCGACGGCCCGCGCTGCAGCGCTGCGACCAGCGGCCGCTGGGCCTGGCGCCACACGCGCGGGTGCACGTGACGTCCCAGCTCGGCACCGCCGCGGACGACCGCGCGCAGCGCGGAGTTGACCGCGCCGTGCCCCGCCCAGGCGGTGACGTTCGAGCCCGGGATGGTCGTGACGACGCCGGGTTCGACCCCGAGGAACGTCGCGATGCCGTCGAGGGTGCGGGCCGGTGCGTCGATCAGCTGGCGGTAGCGCACGACGTGCACCCGGTCGCGGTCGACGTGCGTGTACAGCGAGGCCAGCTGCTCGCCGTAGCGCCCCAGCCCGAGGTAGCGCCAGAACGGGGCCCAGCCCGCAGCAGCGCGCTCGTCCTCGAGGTCGCAGGCGGCGAGGAAATCGGGTTCCGGTTCGAGCCCGTCGGCCCACAGGTGGGTCCAGTTCGAGTAGGCCCGGTCGATCGGGTCACGGATGACGGCGACGATGCGGACGTCGGGAACGGCGGCGGCGATGCGGGCGTGCGCGGCGTGGTCCCACAGGTAGAACGGCGTGCTCTCCCCGCGCAGGGTCCCCGGCGGGGCCTGGTCGAACAGGGCCTCGTACCGCTCGCGCTGCCAGATCCATTCCCGGGCGCTGTGCGCGTCGCCGGGCCCGCGTTGGAACTCGCGAGCCGGTGGCCGGCCGTCGGTGAGGAAGTACTTCGGTTCCTTCGGCGTCGACAGGAACAGCTGGGGGTGCCGGACGAGCGCCGCGTGCAAAGCCGTCGAACCGGCCTTCGGGGCACCGGCGATGAGGAAGTCGGGCATGGCCACGGTCTGACGTCCCTTCTCCACCTGGATTGTAGGAAAAGCCTACCCAGCTCGGGGACGGGATGCGTGTGACGGTGTCAGCCGAGGTTCTGCACGTCGCTGACGAGCCACGAGGCGCCGGAACGGGTCAGGGTGAGGTCGAGGCGCACCCGTCGCGGTCGGTACGCCGTGCGCGACCTCGTGCCGGTCTGCTTGACGTCGACGAGCACGTCAGCCGTGGAGCCACCTGCCGAGGCCACCCCGTAGGTCTTCACGGTGCCCGTGGAGTCCTCGCCGCCGACCGCGGCGGTGCGCGCGGCCTTCGTCGTGGCGTCGAACGTCCGGCGGAAGTCGCCGGTCGACATCGCCCGCAGCTGGGTCAGCCGTCCGGCGACGTCGGCCTTGGTCAGGCTGGTGAGCAGCACGGCCGCCCGACGGGCCGACGACGTCGCGGCCGCGAGCCCTGCCGAGCCCGGCGGATCGCTCTGCATCCCACCGTCCTGCTCCATCCCGGCGACCAGCCACTGGCCGCCGACCTGACGCATCGCCAGGACCGTCGCGTAGGTGTTCTTCGTCGTCGTGCGGGTGCGGTCGGTGCGGGTCGTGTCATCGAACACCAGCACCGTCGCCGTCGTCCCGTCGAATGGGCCCATCCCGACGGCGGCGACGCTCGCCGACAGCACGATGTGGTCCTCGGTGGCCGGCGGGTCGACCGCCGTCCTGACGAGGTTCAGGTACTCGTCGTGGAAGGCGCCGGTGGTGAGGTCGGAGACCTGCTGGTCGTGCTCGTCGAGGTGCCGGTAGTCATAGCTCAACAGCGCGATGATCGCCGTGCGGGCGCTCGCCAGGATGCTCGTGACCTGCGTCGGGTTCGCGAACAGCGCGTCGGGCGACGCGCTCACCGTGTTCGAGGCCGACGGTGTCGTTCGCGCGGTCGACGAGTGGGTTGCGGACGGCGAACGCGACACCGATGCCGACCCGCTCCCCCGCGCCTGCGGGCTGTCCGATCCCGAGGTCACCAGGTAGGCGGTCAGCCCGGCCGCCACCACGATCACCGCGACGACGGCCGCCAGGATCGTCCGTGTGCGACCCCAGCGCGGGCGCGACGTGGAACCCGACGTGGAACCCGCCGTGGGGGCGAAGGCGGACGGCGGCGTGATCGGTCGCCGGTTCGTGGTGACCGCGACCGGGGCCGGCACCCGGTCGGTCGGCGCGGTGGCGAGCCGGCGGGCCGCCTCGCCCGCGGACGGTCGGCGCTCGGGCGACCGGTCGAGCATCCGCGCCAGCAGCGGGCCGGCCGGGCCGGCGTGCGGCGCGGGCGGCGGCGGCTCGGTCATCAACCGGAACAACAGCCTGGCGGTGGCGCCGTCGCCGTCCAGGTAGGGCGGGTGCCCCTCGACCGCCGCGAACACCGTGGCCCCGAGCGACCACACGTCGCTGGCGGCCGAGGCGTGGCCGTCGCCGACCGCCTCCGGCGCCATGAACGCGAGCGTCCCGATGGTGTGGCCGGTCGCCGTCAGCGACGTGTCGCCCTCCCGGCGGGCGATGCCGAAGTCGGCGAGCTTGGCCCGACCGTCTCCGGTGATCATGACGTTCGCCGGTTTGACGTCGCGGTGCACGACCCCCTGCGCGTGCGCCGCCTCGAGCGCCCGCGCTACCTGGGCACCGATCGCACAAGCCTCGGCCGGCGACAACCGCCCGACCCGGCGCAGCCGCTCCTCGAGCGTCTCGCCCTCGACGTACTCCATGATCAGGTACGGGCGGCCGTCGGCGGTGACGAGGTCGTGCACCGACACCGCGTTCGGGTGGTGCAACCGCGCCGCGGTGCGTGCCTCACGCACCATCCGTTCGACCGAGGCAGCATCGGAGCCGACGCGCAGCTGCTTCACCGCCACCCGCCGGCCGAGTACCAGGTCGTCGGCGAGCCACACCTCGCCCATGGCGCCCTCACCGAGCGTGGCCACGCGCCGGTAGCGGTCGGCGAGCAGCTCCATCAGCTGCCGGTACCCATCAGCGCGCGATGCCCGTCAACGGACGTGACCGTCGCCGGTGACGATCCACTTCGTCGACGTCAGCTCGGCCAGGCCCATCGGCCCGCGGGCGTGCATCTTCTGCGTCGAGATGCCGATCTCCGCACCGAAGCCGAACTCGCTGCCGTCGGTGAAGCGCGTGGAGGCGTTCACCATCACGGCAGCCGAGTCGACACGTGCGGTGAAGCGGCGGGCGGCATCGAGGTCACGGGTGACGATGGCCTCGGTGTGCCCGGACGACCAGCGCCGGATGTGGGCGATCGCGGCGTCGATGTCGTCGACGACCCGTGCGGCCATGTCCAGCGACAGATACTCGCGCTCCCAGTCGTCGTCGGTGGCGGCCCGCACGCCGTCGAGCTGCGCGAACGCGTCGTCACCGTGCACCGTCACCCCCTGCTGCTGCAGCGCCGTGGTGATGCGGGGCAGGAACTCGTCCGCGACGTCGCGGTGCACGAGCAGGGTCTCGGCCGAGTTGCAGACGCTGACGCGCGAGGTCTTGGCGTTGACGACGATGCGCTCCGCTACGTCGAGGTCGGCGGACGCGTCGACGTAGACGTGCACGTTGCCTACCCCGGTCTCGATCACGGGCACGGACGCAGTCTCCACGACGTGGTTGATCAGGCCGGCGCCCCCGCGCGGGATGACGAGGTCGACGAGCCCCCGCGCGCGCAACAGATGGTCGACGCTCGCGCGGTCGGTACCCGGCACCTGCTGCACGGCGTCGCGAGGCAGCCCGGCCTTCTCGGCAGCGGCGGCGAGCACCGCGACGAGGGCGGCGTTCGAGCGGAACGCAGACCCGGATCCGCGCAGCAACGCGGCGTTGCCGGACTTCAACGCCAACCCGGCGGCGTCGACGGTGACGTTGGGCCGGGCCTCGTAGATCATCGCGATGACCCCGAAGGGCACCCGCACCTGACGGATCTCGAGACCGTTCGGCTGCGTGTAGCCGCGCACCACCTCGCCGACGGGGTCGGGCAGGGCGGCGACGTCCCGCAGACCGACCGCCATGGCCGCGACACGATCGGCGTCGAGGGCCAGGCGGTCGAGCAACCCGTCGGCCATGCCCGCCGCGCGTCCGGACGCCAGGTCCTCGGCGTTGGCGGCCAGGACGTCGTCGGTCGCCGCGTCGAGGGCGTCGGCCATTGCGTGCAACGCGGTGTCCTTGTCGGCGCGCGACATCGGCGCGAGCTCGACCGCGGCCTCCTTGGCCGCGCGCGCCGCCGAGCGGACGTCGTCGGCGCTGGCGTGCTGCTCGGTCACGGGCACAGGATACGGGCGCGGGCGGCTACCGGTTCGACTTGCGGTGCCGGCGGTACTGCAGGAGCAGTACCCCGAGCCCGCCCAGCAGGGCGGCGATGAGCAGCGCCACCGACAGCGAGGCGTGCACCTCGGGGATGATCAGCCGCATCTTGACGCTGCGGGTGTTCTCCAGGATGAAGATGATCACGAGCACCAGCAGGACGGCGCCGATGATCTGGCCGAAGGCGATCCCGCTGCGCTTCGACTTGGCCGGTTGCGGCTGCGACGGCGGTGGGCTCTGGGGTTCGGGACCGGTCATGCGCTCATCACTACCCGGACGAGGGACGATCGTCACGACGAGGCGCGGGTGTGCGCGCGCCCGGGGCTACAGCACGACGAGGTCGTCGCGGTGCACCAGCTCGCGTCGGAACTCGGCGGGCAGCTCGCTGGTGCGGTGCCCGAGCAGCGGCGGCAGGTCCGCCGCGTCGTAGCCGACCAGGCCGCGGGCCACCGGCACGCCGTCGGGGTCGACGAGGTCGACGGGCTCGCCGGAGTAGAACTCGCCGGTGACGCCGAGAACGCCGGCCGGCAGCAGCGAACTGCGCCGCTGCACGACCGCGGTCACCGCACCGTGGTCCAGCAGCAGCCGCCCCCGTGGGGTCGTGGCGTGCCGCAGCCAGAACAGCCGGGACGTCGTGCGGTCCCCCGCCGGATGGAAGAACGTGCCGGTGTCGCCGCGCAGCGCGTCGGCGATCTGCGAGGAGGCGGCCAGCACCACCGGGATGCCTTCGCTGGTGGCGATCGCGGCCGCGTCGACCTTGGTGGTCATGCCACCCGAACCGACGTGGCTGCCCGAGCGGCTGACGTCGATCCCGGCGAGCTCGGCCATGGATGCGACCTCGGCGATGAAGCGGGCGTCCGGACGGCCGGGGTAACCGCTGTACAGGCCGTCGACGTCGGTGAGCAGTACGAGCGCGTCGGCGTGCACGACGTGCGACACGAGGGCCGCCAAGCGGTCGTTGTCGCCGAAGCGGATCTCGTGGGTGGCCACCGTGTCGTTCTCGTTGACGATCGGCACCACGCCCAGCGCGAGCAGGCGTTCCAACGTCGACTCGGCGTTGCGGTAGTGGCCGCGGCGGTGCAGGTCGTCGGCCGTCAGCAGCACCTGCCCCACGGTCAGCCCGTACCGGGCGAAGGACGCCGCGTACCGCTCGGCCAGCAGCTGCTGCCCGACGCTCGCCGCGGCCTGCTGGGTCGCGAGATCACGCGGGCGGGCGCGCAGCCCGAGCGGCCCGATGCCGGCCGCGATGGCGCCGGAGGACACCAGCACCACCTGCTGCCCGGCCTGCCGGCGCGCGGCGACGGCGTCGACGACGAGGTCGAGGCGATCGGGTGCGAGACGTCCGCGGAAGGTCAGGGAGGACGACCCGACCTTGACCACCGTCCGGCGGGCCGTCGCGATCACCGATCGCTGCGTCATGCCCTCACTCCGTTCGGCCATGCGGAGACGCAGTGCTCTCGTTCGCTCCGCAAGCGTCGCTCACGCCCTCACTCCGTCCGGCCATGCGGAGACGCCATGCTCTCGTTCGCTCCGCAAGCGTCGCTCACGCCCTCACTCCGTTCGGCCATGCGGAGACGCAATGCTCTCGTTCGCTCCGCAAGCGTCGCTCACACCCTCACTCCGTTCGGCCATGCGGAGACGCAATGCTCTCGTTCGCTCCGCAAGCGTCGCTCATGCCTACAAGTCCTCGTCGGTCCACTGCCCGGTGTGGCGCGACTTCTTGGCCGCCAACCGCTCGTCGGCACGGGGCCGCGACGACGTGTCGAGGCGCTCGTCGGTACCACGTCGGCCGGGTGCCCAGTCGTCGACGTCGACGCCACCGGTGGGCTGGAAGTCGAAGCTGACGTCGCCGATGGTCACGGACGCACCGCGCTCGGCGCCCTGCTTCGCGAGCTCCTTCTCGACGCCCAGCCGCGCCAGCCGATCGGCGAGGTAACCGACCGCCTCGTCGTTGTCGAAGGCGGTCTGCCGGATCCAGCGCTCGGGCTTCTCGCCACGCACGACGAACCCACCCGGATCGTCCGGGTCGGGGCGCACGGTGAAGCCGACGTCGTCGACCGCGCGCGGGCGCAGCACGATGCGCGGCGACTCCGGGACGGCCCGCGCGGTCCGGTCGGCCTCGACCGCCTCGGCGAGCGCGAACGTCAGCGGGCGCAGGCCCGCGTGCGACACGGCGCTGATCTCGAACACGCGCAGGCCGCGCGCCTCGAGCTCGGGGCGGACGAGGTCGGCGAGCTCCTGCGCCTCGGGCACGTCGATCTTGTTCAGCGCGACCAGCCGCGGCTTCTCGAGCAGCTCGCCGAAGGTGCCCTCGTAGCGGGCCAGCTCCGACTCGAGCGCGTCGAGGTCGCTCAGCGGGTCGCGACCGGGTTCGAGGGTGGCGCAGTCGAGCACGTGCAGCAGCACCGCGCAGCGCTCGACGTGGCGCAGGAAGTCCAGGCCCAGACCCTTGCCGTCGGCGGCACCCGGGATCAGGCCCGGGACGTCGGCGACGGTGAACGTCGTGTTGCCCGCACTCACCACGCCGAGGTTGGGGACCAACGTGGTGAACGGGTAGTCGGCGATCTTCGGCCGGGCGGCCGACAGCGCCGCGACCAGTGAGGACTTCCCGGCGCTGGGGAACCCCACGAGCCCGACGTCGGCCACGCTCTTGAGCTCGAGGACGAGGTCGCGCGCCTCCCCCGGCTCGCCGAGCAGCGCGAACCCGGGCGCGTTGCGCTTGGTCGAGGCGAGCGCGGCGTTGCCGAGGCCGCCCTGGCCCCCGCGGGCGGCCACGAACTCGGCGCCGGGGCCGGTGAGGTCGACGAGCACCTCGCCGCGCTCGTCCAGCACGACCGTGCCGTCGGGGACCCGCAGACGCAGGTCTGAGCCGTGCGCACCGTTGCGGTGTCCGCCAGCAGCCTGGCCGCCGTTACCGGCCTTCTGGTGCGGGTGGTGGTGGAAGTCCAGCAGGGTGTGGACGTTGGTGTCGACGGCCAGCACGACGTCGCCGCCGCGCCCGCCGTTACCGCCGTCGGGGCCGCCCAGCGGCTTGAACTTCTCGCGATGGATGGAGGCCACACCGTGCGCGCCGTTGCCGGCGGCGAGGTGCAGGACGACGCGATCGACGAACTTCACGATCCCGCCTCTCCGAAACTCTTCTGCTGTTGTCTCGTTCCAGCAGAGGGTCTCGGTACGCGGCTGCCTGGGACTACCAGCGGATCTCTAGACGATGTTGACGGTCTTCTTGCCGCGCTTGGAGCCGAACTGCACAGCTCCGGCCTCGAGCGCGAACAGGGTGTCGTCCTTGCCGCGGCCGACGCTGACGCCGGGGTGGAACTTGGTGCCGCGCTGCCGGACGATGATCTCGCCGGCCTTCACGACCTGACCGCCGTAGCGCTTGACGCCGAGGTACTGCGCGTTCGAGTCGCGGCCGTTGCGGGAGCTCGATGCGCCCTTCTTATGAGCCATTGCGTGCCATCCCTACTGAGCGCCGGTGACGCTGGTGATCTTGAGCTGGGTCAGCCGCTGACGGTGGCCCTGCCGCTTGTGGTAGCCGGTCTTGTTCTTGTACTTGTGGATGCGGATCTTCGGGCCCTTGGTCTGGGCCACGACCTCCGCGGTGATGGTGGCGGCGGACAGCGCGGCGGCCTCGTGCGTGACGGTGCTGCCGTCGACGAGCAGGATCGCGGGCAGCGCGACCTCGGCACCCGGCGCGGCGTCGAGCTTCTCGACCTCGATCACATCGCCTTCGGCGACCTTGTACTGCTTGCCGCCGGTCTTGACGATGGCGTACATCGCGGGATCCACTCCTCGAGCTGCTGTTCGGTGTTGCCGCGTCGGGCTCGACGAGCCACTGACGCACGAGAGGCCCACCGCGTGATGGGCCGTCATCCAGATTACGTCACCGTCGGCACCGGAGGCAAAACGCCTCCCGCACCCCCGGTGTGGGGTCTTCCCGCCCGGTGTGGTCGCCGGCGCGGGCCGAATCGCGGCCACACCGGGCGGGAAGCGCGGGTCAGGGGGTGGCGACCGGCGGTCCGGCGGGTCGGCTGGCCGCCCGGCGACGGCGACGGCCGGCCGGGGCCGCCCCGTTCGATCCGTTCGCCTCCGGAGCCTGCGCCTCGTTCGCCTCGGGGGCCTGCGTCCCGTTCGCCTCGGGG
>NZ_CAXUNP010000018.1:0-41686 GCF_964252635.1 uncultured Jatrophihabitans sp. | reverse complement strand
GCCTGCGCCTCGTTCGCCTCGGGGGCCTGCGCCTCGTTCGCCTCGGGGGCCTGCGCCTCGTTCGCCTCGGGGGCCTGCGTCCCGTTCGCCTCCGAGGCCTGCGCCTCGGGGGCCTGCGCCTCGGACCCGGACGGACCCGCGACCGGGGCGTCCGTCTCGGTGGCGTCCGGCGCCCCGGTGGGAGCCTCGGCCTGCCGGGCCGCGGCCACGAGGTCGGTGGCCAGAGTGGCGAGCACGCCGCCCTCGCCGGCCGCGGCGGCCTCGGCCTCCGCCTTCTCGGCCGCAGCGGCCCGGTGGATCGCGGCGATCGCGGCGTTGGCGGCCTGGCGCTGCTCGTCGGTCATGGGGGGCTCGACCGGCTCGACGGACTCGCCGCCGCCCCCGTTCGAGCCCTTACCGCCACGACGACGCTTGCCCCGACCCGAAGAACGGTCGTCGCCCTCGTCGGACGAACCACCCTTCTGGTCGACCGGCTCCTGCTGGATGATCACGCCCCGGCCGTGGCAGTGCTCGCACGGCTCGCTGAACGCCTCGAGCAAGCCCTCGCCGACCCGCTTGCGTGTCATCTGCACGAGCCCGAGCGACGTCACCTCGGCGACCTGGTGCTTCGTGCGGTCGCGCCCGAGGCACTCGGTGAGCCGGCGCAGCACCAGCTCGCGGTTCGACTCAAGCACCATGTCGATGAAGTCGATCACCACGATGCCGCCGACGTCGCGCAGGCGCAGTTGGCGCACGATCTCCTCGGCAGCCTCCAGGTTGTTGCGGGTGACCGTCTGCTCGAGGTTGCCGCCCGAACCGACGAACTTGCCGGTGTTGACGTCGATAACGGTCATGGCCTCGGTGCGGTCGATGACCAGCGAGCCGCCGGACGGCAACCAGACCTTGCGGTCGAGCGCCTTCATCAGCTGCTCGTCGACCCGCAGCTCGTGGAAGAGGTCGGTGTTGCCGACGTGCTTGGACACGCGCTCGGCGAGGTCCGGTGCCACACCGCTGACATAGTCCGAGACGGTGTCCCACGCCTCGCCGCCCTGCACGACGAGCTGCTTGAAGTCCTCGTTGAAGACGTCGCGGACGACGCGGATCGCGAGGTCCGGCTCGCCGTGGAGCAGGACCGGCGCCGACTTCTTCTGCTCGGCCTTGGCCTGGATCTGCTCCCACTGCGCCTGCAGCCGCTCGACGTCGTGGGTGAGGTCCTCCTCCGACGCGCCCTCGGCGGCAGTGCGCACGATGACGCCGGCCTCGTCCGGGACGATCTTCTTGAGGATCGACTTCAACCGGTGCCGCTCGGCGTCCGGCAGCCGACGGCTGATGCCGGTCATGCCGCCGCCGGGCACGTAGACCACGAAGCGGCCGGGCAGCGACACCTGACTGGTGAGGCGGGCGCCCTTGTGCCCGATCGGGTCCTTGGTGACCTGCACGAGCACGGAGTCGCCGGACTTCAGGGCGTGCTCGATGGTGCGCGACTTGCCGTCGAGGCCGGCGGCGTCCCAGTTCACCTCACCGGCGTAGAGCACGCCGTTGCGGCCCTTGCCGATGTCGATGAACGCGGCCTCCATGCTCGGCAGCACGTTCTGGACGCGACCGAGGTAGACGTTGCCCACGTAGGAGGTCGCGCTGGCCCGGGTCACGTAGTGCTCGACCAGGATGTCGTCCTCGAGGACCGCGATCTGCGTGCGGTCGCCGTTCTGCCGCACGGCCATGACGCGGTCGACGGCCTCCCGGCGGGCGAGGAACTCGGCCTCGGTGAGGATCGGCGCGCGACGGCGGGTGGTGTCGCGGCCGTCGCGGCGGCGCTGACGCTTCGCCTCGAGCCGGGTCGAACCCTTGATGCCCCGGACACCGTCGTCGCTGTCGGCCTTGGCCTTCTTCTCGCGCACGTGCACGACGGTGTTCGGCGGGTCGTCCGAGCCGTCGGCGTCCGCGTCGCCGCCCGAGGTGGACCGGCGCCGGCGACGGCGTCGGCGGGAGCCCGTCGAGGACTCTGCTGCGTCGTCCCCGCCGTCGGCGTCCTCAGCGGTGCTGTCGGCGTCCGGCGTCTCGGCATCGTCGGCCGTGTCATCGGCCTCGTCCTCGGTGTCGTCGCCGGTTTCGTCGGTCCGGTTCGCCGCGCCACCGCGTCCGCGACGCCCGCGGCGTCGGCGGCGGCGGGCGCCGTTGGCCTGCTCGATCGCGGCCTCGCGGACGTCGTCGGGGTCGGGCTCGATCTCGTCGGCGTCCGTCACCGGGCCGGGCTCGGACGTGGTCACGTCACCGGTCGTGTCGTCGGAGACCGCGTCGGTGAGGGTCACGTCCGTGCGGGTCGCGTCCGTGCGGGTCGCGTCCTCGGGGGCGACGGCGTCCTCGGCGGCGGCCGTCTTCTTCGCCGGGCGGCGTCGTCGGGCGGTCGGGGCACCGGCGCTCGGTGCCACGAACACCACGCTGGGGGCGCCGGGCGTGTCCTGCGTCCCGGCGGCCTGCTCCGCGTCGGCGGAGGCAGCGGGAGTGTCGGAGGCAGCGTGGGTGTCGGAGGCAGCGTGGGTGTCGGAGGCAGCGGCGGCCTCGTCGGCCACGGCGGCGGCGGCGGTCTTCTTGGCGGCGCGCTTGCGGGTGGCCTTCTTGGCCGGGGCCTTGGCGGCCATGCCGTCGGCCTCGGTGCCGGCCGCCGGCGCGGTGTCGGTCGACTCGGTGTCTGTCGGAGTGCTGTCCGCCGGCTCGGTCGGCGCGGCGTCGGTCTCGGCCTCGACGGCAGGTGCAGCCTTGGCGCGGCTTCGTCGGGCGGTCTTCTTGGCCGGGGCGCCGCTGGGCTCGGCGGAGGTGGCGGGTGTCTCGCCGTCGCCCTCGTTCGGCTCGACCGCCGGGGCGGCGGCGGCCGCCTTGGCAGCGGTCTTGCGGGGCGCTCGTTTGCGGGCGGGCCTCGGGGTGGCCGCGTCCAGAGCCGTGTCGGTCGGGGCCGTGTCGGTCAGGGCCGTGTCGGCCGGGGCCGTGTCGGCCGGAGTCGTGTCCGGGGCCGGCGGGCCGGCGGCGGCCGTCGCCTTGCGGGGCGCCCGCTTGCGGGGGGTACGTGCCGCCGGGGCCGGGGTGGGCTCCGCGCCGCTGCTGTCCGGAGTGTTCGGGGTGTCGGTGCTGTTCGGGCTGTCGGTGTCGAGCATGTGCTCGTCTGCTCCAATTCGGCCTCCGGGCGCGTCCGCTCTCGCGGTACGCGACCGCACAGAGGCGGTTGTGGCGAGGTAGCGGCGGCACGTCGGCCGGCGCTGCTCGCAAAGTCTGCGTCGGGTCGCTCCCGCGGCCCGGTGGGTGGTGCGTGCGGTGGAACTACGGCGAGGTCGCGGTCGGGTCACGATCGGTGGCCAGGGGGTCACCGATGTCATGGGCGTCGTCGAGCGGTCCCTGCGCCAGGCGGACCGATACAGGAGGTCCGGCCGGGGCGAGACCGGCGACGTCGCGCAATGCGACTACGACATCGTCGGGGCGAACGGTAGGGGTCACCTGCCGTACGACCGTGACCAGTATCGCACGCCCGGGGTCATCGGTCGTGTGCGGCACGACGATCATGGACAACACCGGGGTGCGGACGTCGACCTCCCGTCGGCCCGATTTGGTCATCCGCTCGACGGGCAGGTGCTCCGCAGCCAGGAACGCGTCGACGGCGCTCCGGGCGTCCTCGAGGGTCACCCCGGGCAGCTCGATCCGCCAGCGCGAGGCGTGCATGCGCTCCGCCAGCGAACCAGGGCCGGCCGTCACGACCTCGTCGATGTCGAGCCCGTCCGGCAGGACCGCGTCCAGCGCCGCGCGCACGGCGGCCGGGTCGCGCTCGGCGGCCAGCCCGATCTCGAGGTACTCGGCCTCGCTCGCGACGCCGGTGGGGGACGCGCCGACGTAGCTGATCTTGGGGTGCGGCGAGAATCCCGCCGAGTACGCCATCGGGATCTCGGCGCGGCGCAGCGCGCGTTCGAAGGCCCGAGCGAAGTCGCGGTGCGACGAGAACCGCAGCCGGCCGCGCTTGGCGTAGCGGACACGCAGCCGCTGCACCGTCGGCGGTGGCGGGGGGCCTTCGGGGGTTCGGCGTGCCATCGGGCCCAGCATGCCAGGCGGCGCGCACCGGGCCATACTCGAGCCGGTGCCCGTCAGCATCGAGGAACTGGCCGGACCCGACGCTCCGGCGGCCCTGGCCCGGCTGCGGGCCGACGGGCCGGTGACCTGGGTGCCGGCCGTCGGCGGCTGGCTGGTCACCGGCTACGACCAGGCCAGCACGGTCATGCGTGCTCCTGCGTCGTTCACGGTCGACGACCCGCGGTTCAGCACCGCACAGGTCGTGGGGGCCAGCATGCTGTCCGTCGACGGGGCCGAGCATCGGCGCCACCGCACGCCCTTCGTCGCCCCCTTCCGCCCGGCGCGGGTGCAGCAGGCCTTCGGCGCCTCGGTGCGGGGTGTGGCCGCCGGACTCGTCGAGCGGATCCGTCCGGCGGGCCGGGCGGAGCTCCGCAGCGAGCTGGCCGGCCCGATGTCGGTGGCCGTCATCGCCGAGGTGCTGGGCCTGCACGCCGTCGACGCCGCCACCGTCCTGGCGTGGTACGGCGCCATCGTGGCCGGCGTGACGTCGCTGAGCGCGGGCATCGAACCGGACCGTGCGGCCGCCACGGCCATGGCCAACCTGGCCGACCACATCGCGCTGGGCCTCGGCCGTGGCTCCGTCCTCGCTGCGGCCCGGGCCGACCTCCCCGAACCGGACGTCATCGCCAACGCCGCGGTCATGATGTTCGGCGGCATCGAGACCACCGAAGGGATGATCACCAACCTGGCCCTGCACCTGCTCACCCACCCGGACGTGCTCGGCCGGCTCCGCGCGGACGAGCGGCTGATCGGCGCGGCAGTGGAGGAGTCGTTGCGGCTCGAGCCCGCCGCCGCGGTTGTCGACCGCTACGCGACCGCCGACACCGAGCTGGGTGGGGTGACCGTGCGGCGCGGGGACCTCGTCCGCGTGTCCATCACCGGCGCCAACCGCGACCCGTCGGTCTTCGACGACCCCGACCGTTTCCGGCTGGGCCGGCCGAACGTGCGGTCGCAGCTGTCCTTCGCCCGCGGGCCGCACGTGTGCATCGCGATGGACCTCGCTCGCCTCGAGACGAGCGCCGCGATCGCGGCCGTGCTCGGTCTGCCCGACCTGGAGCTGGAGTCGGCGACCCCGGCGACCGGGCTGATCTTCCGCAAGCCCGCGTCGCTGGTGGCCCGGTGGGAGATCGGGCAACCCGGCCCGCCGTCGTGATCGACTGCGTCTCGTGGTCGGCGGCCGACCGCGACGCGCAGTGAATCAACGAGGTGGGGTGCGGCTCAGACCTTCGGGGCCAGCACGGGCTTGCCGGCCAACGGAAGCAGCGAGCGGCCGGTGGGTCCGATCTGGATGTCGGTGCCGAGGTTGGAGCAGACGCCGCAGTCGAAGCACGGCGTCCAGCGGCAGTCGTCCTGCTCGAACTCGCCCAGCGCGTCCTGCCAGTCGTCCCAGAGCCACTGCTTGTCCAGCCCCGAGTCGAGGTGGTCCCAGGGCAGCACCTCGTCACCGTCGCGCTCGCGGGTCGTGTACCAGGCGAGATCGACGCCGGTGCCGGCCAGCGCGGTGTCGGCCGCGGCCACCCAGCGGGCGTAGGAGAAGTGCTCCGACCAGCCGTCGAAGCGGCCGCCGTCGCGCCACACCTGCTCGATGACGGCGCCGACCCGGCGGTCACCGCGCGAGAGCAGTCCCTCGACCATCGACGGCTCGCCGTCGTGGTAGCGCATGCCGACGTTGCGGCCCAGCTTGCTCGAGTTGATCGCCGCGCGGAGCTTGGCCAGGCGCGCGTCCACGACCTCCGGCGAGGCCTGCGCGGCCCACTGGAACGGCGTGTGCGGCTTGGGCACGAAGCCGCCGATCGAGACGGTGCAGCGGATGTCCTTGTGCCCCGCGGCCTCCCGCCCGGCGCGGATGACGTCGTGCGCCATCTCGGCGATCTCGAGGACGTCCTCGTCGGTCTCGGTGGGCAGGCCGCACATGAAGTACAACTTCACCTGGCGCCAGCCGTTGCCGTACGCGGTGCTGACCGTGTTGATCAGGTCGTCCTTGCTGACCATCTTGTTGATGACGCGGCGCAGTCGTTCGCTGCCGCCCTCGGGGGCAAAGGTCAACCCCGAGCGGCGGCCGTTGCGACTGATCTCGTTGGCGAGGTCGATGTTGAACGCGTCGACGCGGGTCGACGGCAACGACAGCCCGACCTTTTCCTCGGCGTAACGGTCGGCGAGCTGCTTGGTCAGCGGCGCGATCTCGGAGTGGTCGGCGCTGGACAGTGACAGCAGCCCGACCTCCTCGAACCCGGTGGCGGCGAGCCCGCGGGCGACCATCTCGCCGATGCCGTCGATGCTGCGCTCGCGCACCGGCCGGGTGATCATGCCGGCCTGGCAGAACCGGCAGCCGCGGGTGCAGCCGCGGAAGATCTCGACCGACATGCGCTCGTGCACGGACTCAGCCATCGGCACGAGCGGCGTCTTCGGGTAGGGCCACGCGTCGAGGTCCATGACGGTGTGCTTCGTGACCCGCTCAGGCACGCCGTCGCGGTTCGGCGTGATGGGGGCGAGGCGCCCGTCCGGCAGGTAGCTCACGTCGTAGAAGCGCGGGACGTAGTTGCCGCCGGTGGCCGCGAGGCGCAGCAGCAACTCGTCGCGACCGCCGGGACGACCCTGCTGCTTCCAGGTCTTGACGATCTCGGTGATCGCGCCGACGGCCTGCTCGCCGTCGCCGAGCACCGCGACGTCGATGAAGTCGGCAACGGGTTCGGGATTGAACGCGGCGTGGCCGCCGGCCACCACGACCGGGTACGTCTCGTCGCGGTCGGCGGCATGCAGCGGAATGCCGGCGAGGTCGAGCGCCGTCAGCAGGTTGGTGTAACCCAGCTCGGTCGAGAACGAGACCCCGAGCAGGTCGAACGCACCGACCGGGCGGTGGTTGTCGACGGTGAACTGGCTGATGCCCCGCTCGCGCAGCAGCGCCTCGAGATCCGGCCACACCGCGTAGGTGCGTTCGGCCAGGGCGTCGTCGCGCTCGTTCAGGACCTCGTACAGGATCTGGACGCCCTGGTTCGGCACGCCGACCTCGTAGGCGTCGGGGTACATGAGTGCCCAATGGACGTCGACGGCGTCCCATTCCTTGCTGCGAGCGTTGAGCTCGCCGCCGACGTACTGGATCGGCTTGCTGACCAGAGGTAGCACGGGTTCCAGGAGGGGAAAGATCGAGTCGACGGGCATGGGAGCCCAGTGTACGGGCGTGTGCCCGCGCAACGGGCCGGAGAGGACGAAGTGGACGGGGATCTGACGGTCGAACACAGTTCGGGCCCGCCCGCCGCGCCGGAACTCGCGGCTCCGTCACCGACGTCACCCGAAGGGTTCGCCGCCTGGGTGGCAGGCCTGCCGGACGACGGCTCGACCAGCGCGGCCGAGGTCATCGCGGCCGCGAAACGCGTGACCGGGACCGGGGCCGCCGGGCCCGCGCCGGACGAGGCCACGTGGCGGCCACCGTTCATGCCAGGCCCGTCGGCAGCCGTCGCCGAACCTGCCGGGTCACCCGACCCGGAGCGCGACGTCGAGGCGGAGCCCGAGCTCATCGCCGCCACCGAGATCAATCCCGTGTACTCCGGCCCGGGCGCCGCCGCGCAACCCGGCGGCGCGGGTCACCCCGCCGCTCCGCCTGCCTATCCCGCCCAGCCGCCACCCGGGTACGGACCGCAGCCCGGCTACCCGCCGCCCGGGTACGGGCCGCCACCCGGGTATCCCGCGCCGCCGCCGCCCTACCGCCCGCAGCCCGCCTACCCGCAGCAGGGACCGCCTCCGCACGGCTACCCCCAGGGCGGCGGCTACCCGCCGCCCGCCTACCCGCAACCGGGTCACGGCCCCGGCTACCCGCCGCCCGGCCCGCAGGGACAGGCGCCGCCCGGCCCGCAGGGCTACCCGCCCCCTGGCCAACAGGGTTACGGGCCGCAGCCGGGCTACTCACCCCCGCAGTACGGCCCGCCGTCCGGCCCGACACCGCACGCGGCCGCGCCCGGCGAGGTACCCAGCCCCTACTTCGACCCCTATGGGCGGCTCGGGGACAAGCACGGCATCCTGCAACCGCCCGGCTCGGGCCTGCTGCCCACCTGGGACGCGCTGACGCCGCAGCAACAGGTCGAGCACGTCAACGCCCTGCCCCGGCCCGCGCAGGAGCAGCTGTGGGCCCAGATGACGAACCACCAGCGGCGCCGGTTCAGCGCGCAGCGCATGCGTCGGCCCTGGGCCTGACGCCCACCTCTCGCGAGTGGTCCGCGCCCGGACCGGGTGGAGCGCGTCGACGCGCGGACAACCCGGTGGAGGAGGATCGCGCTGGTGACCACCCGGCTCACCCGCGAGCGTGCCACTGCGGTACCGCCGCAGGTGCTCGTGCTCGGCGCGGTCACCTCGGTGCAGCTCGGGTCGGCGTTCGCCGACCGCATCTTCGGTCATGCCGGGCCGGGCGGCGTCGCGTTCCTGCGGGTGCTGTTCGCCGCCGTGGTGCTGCTCGTGCTCGCCCGGCCGTCGCTGCGCGGCCGCTCGCGCACCGAGGTGCGCACCGTGATCGCCTACGGGCTGACCCTCGCCGGCATGAACTGGTCCTTCTACGAGGCGCTCAACCACCTGCCGCTCGGCGTCGCCGTGACCATCGAGTTCACCGGACCGCTCGCGGTCGCGGTCGCGGGCTCGCGGCGGCTGCTCGACGTGCTCTGGGTGGCCCTGGCCGGCGGCGGCGTGGTGCTGCTCGCCGTCCGCGGCGAGCATGCCGGCGTGCAGCTGATCGGTGTGCTGCTGGCCCTGGTGGCCGCATCGTGCTGGGCGGCCTACATCCTGCTCGCCAAGCGGGTGGGCACGAGCTTCGGCGCGACCGAGGCGCTGGCCATCGGGCTGTCCTTCGGCACGCTGCTGGTCCTCCCGGCCGGCCTCGTCGAGGGCGGCTCGGCGCTGCTGTCACCCGGCGTGCTCGCCGCCTGTTTCGGCGTCGCCGTCCTGTCCTCCCTCGTGCCCTACACGCTGGAGCTCGTCGCGCTGCGCCGGCTCGGTACCGCCGTCTTCGGGCTGCTCATGAGCCTCGAGCCGGCGGTGGCCGCCCTGGCCGGGGTCGTGGTGCTCGGCCAGGGGCTGACGCTCGTGCTGGTCGTCGCGCTCGTCCTCGTCGTCCTCGCCAGCGTCGGCGCGACCCTCACCGGACGGGCCGCCACCGCACCCACCGACGGCTGACGGACAGGCTCAGGCCACGCTGCGCCGGTGCACGGCCTGCAGCAGCCCGACCGCGAGGGCCTGCGCGAACATCGACGACCCGCCGTAGGAGACGAACGGCAGCGGGACGCCGGTGACCGGTGTCAGCCCCAGGTTCATGCCGATGTTCTGGAAGATCTGGAAAGCGAACCAGCACACGATGCCGGTGGCCACCAGCCGTCCGACGGCGTCGCTGTCCCGCGCGATGCGCAGCGCACGCCAGCACAGCAGTCCGAAGAGCGCGATGAGCGTGCCGGCACCGACGAGACCGAACTCCTCGCCGGCCACCGAGAACACGAAGTCGGTCTGCTGCTCCGGCACGTACCCGCCGTTGGTCTGCGGCCCGTGGAACAGGCCCTTGCCGAACAGGCCGCCGTTCGCGATGGCGATGTGCGCCTGGGTGACGTTGTAACCGTCCCCCTTGATGTCGTGGCTCGGGTCGGCGAACGCCTTGAAGCGGGCCAGCTGGTACTCGGCGAGCACCCCGGCCCTGACGGCGATGACCGCGACCAGCACGCCGACCACGATGAGCCCGATGGTCCACCGGGCCGGGACGTCGGCGGTGATCAGCACGCCGAAGGCGGCGCACGCGAGCACCATCGCCGAACCCAGGTCGGGCTGCAGCATGATCAGCGCGAACGGCACCGCGATGAGCCCGAGTGCGAGCAGGACGTCCCGGGTGGTCGGCGGCCCCTCGTCCTCGCGCTGCTCGGCGCGCTGGACGAACAGCACGGCCATCCCGACGACCAGTCCCAGCTTCATGAACTCGGCGGGTTGGATCTCGACGGTGCTGCCCAGCCTGATCCAGGCGTGCGCACCGTTGATGGTGGTGCCCGCGACCATCACCAGCAGCAGGCCGCCGAGGCTGGCCAGGTAGACGATCGGCCCCACGAGTCGCAACAGCCGGGCGTCGACGCGCGACGCGGCGAGGAACAGGGCGGCGGCCACCACGATGTTGATCAGGTGCCGGTAGAAGAACGCCTGCGGGTTGCCGCCGACCGCCTGCTGGGCGTTGCGGGTGGCCGCCCACACCAGCACGCTGCCGATCAGGGCCAGGGCCAGCGTGATGACGGCCAGCGGGATGTCGTAGCCGCGGGCGCGCTTGTCCAGCGGCAGCGCCATCGGCGTCAGCGTGAACGGGGCGCGCGGGTCGCGGGCGGCCAGCGTCATTTGTGGGTCACCGCGCTCTGCGGCGTGATGCTGGGCAGCGTCGTCTCGGGGGTAATGCCGGGGATCACCGGTGCCTGCCCGACCCCGAAGATGCCGTCCCAGATGCGCTTCTCCATCGGGCCGGCGGCGGTCGCGCCGGTGCCGGCCTGTTCGATGATGCCGGCCATGACGTAGTGCGCGCGGACGTTGCCGGACCTGTCCTTGTACGTGGGCCCCCAGCTGACCAGCCACGACGAGTCCTGCTTGCCGAATACCTCGGCCGTGCCGGTCTTGCCGCCGAGCTTGTTCTGGTACGGGGAGTGCATGTAGGCGAAGGCGCCGGACACCGCCCACCCGCGGCTGAACGACAGCGAGTTGGCGATGTAGTTGAAGGTCTTCTGGCTGACGGGGACGGTGTTGCGCACCTTCGGCGTGATCGTCTTGACCACCTTGCCGTTCGCGCCCACCACGCCCCAGCCGAAGGTCGGCTCGTAGATCTTGCCGCCGTTGAGCAGGGCCGAGTAGGCCATCGCGAGCTGCAGCGGCGACATCGTGGTCTCGCCCTGGCCGATCGACATGTCGGCGTTGTCGCCTGCGCGGTAGCGCCAGCCGTCGGTGCAGTTCTCCGAGGCGAGCAGGGTCAGGTAGGCCCGGTCGGTCGGGTTCTTCACGTCGGGGTAGCCGCGTTTGGCGTTGGCGCAGTACGTGGCCCGGTTGGCCTTCCAGCGCTTGAGCCGGGTCTCGCGGTCCGCGTAGCTGCCGGTGGACTGCTCGCCGGCCGGCAGATCCACGCCGGGGCTGCGACCGACGCCGAACTGCGCGGCCATCCGCTGCAGGTACTCGTGCACGGGCTTGCCCTCGGCGAGGCGGGCCTGGTCGGCGTAGTACTCGTTCGCGGTCGGCCGGTAGAAGAACGTGTCGCACGAGTAGCCGAGCGCGTCGCGCAGCGTGATGTTGCCGAGCACCTCGCTGTCGTAGTTCGTCTTCACCCGACCGTCGATGGTGAGCGACCCGGGGCAGCCGTAGGTCTGGCCCAACGAGATCTCGTGGTGGGTGACCAGCGAGGACGACGTGATGAGTTTGAACGTCGAGCCCGGCGCGTACTCCCCCGCGGTGGCCCGGTTGATCAGCGGCGTGCCCGAGGCGTCACTGGTCAGCGTGCGGTAGTCCTGGGCCGAGATGCCGCCCACGAAGACCGAGGGGTCGTAGGTCGGGTAGCTGGCCGAGGCCAGGATGCGTCCGGTGTTGGGGTCCATGATCACGACCGAGCCCGACGGTGCCGCGTTGCCGGCTTTGCGCGAGTCGCGGATCTGGCGGGCCAACGAGCTCTCGGCGAGGGCCTGCAGGTGCGCGTCGATGCTCGTGACCAGGGTGTCGCCCTGCTGCGCGGCGACTTTCTTGCCGCTGCCGACCGTGATGCCCTGCGGGTTCAGCTGCACGTATTGGGTGCCGTCGGTGCCCCGCAGCACCGAGTCGTACTGCTGCTCGAGACCACCGGCGCCGATGGTGTCGGCGTCGTTCAGGTCCCGGTTGGCCTTGACGTCGGCCGCGGTGACGTCGCTGGTGTAACCGAGTACCTGGGCGGCCAGGGAGCCGCCGGGATAGGTCGGCAGGCTGACGGTGTCGACCGAGACGCCGGGGAACTGCTCGCGGTGCTCGCTGATCGCGAGCACCACCTTCGTCGGCACCTTGCTCGCCACGGTGACCGGCGCGTACGGCTGGCCGGTCGAGCACGGTGCCGTCACCTTGGGCGAGCAGGGCGTGATCTGCTTGGCCAGCAGCGACGCCTTCGTGCCGAGCAGGGTGGCCAGGCGCGCGAGGACGGCGGCACCGTGGTCCGGACGACGCTGCAGGATGTCCCGCGTCACGGTGACCGTCTGCACGGTGGTGTTCGCCACGAGCACCCGGCCCTGCGCGTCGACGATCAGCCCGCGCGGCGCCGGCAGCACGATCGCCCCGTCGTGCACCGCGTGCGCCGTCTGCGTCGGCTTGTTCGGGTCGAGCAGCTGCACGTAGTAGAGCCGGGCGAACAGCGTCAGCATCAGCGAGACCACGAGCGCGACGACGATACCCAACCGGCGCGGGGTCGGGGGCCGGCGTGGCCTGGTGCGGGGGCGCGGCGGTGGCGAGCCCGGGGTCGCCGGCCCCGGCCGCACCAGCGTGTCAGCCACGGCCGACGCCGGTCAGCTCGATGTAGACGGGGGCGGGCTTGCGCAGCGAGTCGGTGTGCAGCAGCCGGCGGACGAGGGCGAGCAGCGCGAACGCCAGCACGACGTCGCCGAGCATCGACGGCAGGAGGTCGCGGACCGCGTCCATGACCCCGGCACGGCTGATGACCAGCGCCAGGACAAGCGTGGCGACGCTGCTGCCGATGCCGCTCAGCACGCCGGCCGTGACGGCGTCCCGGCGCAGGCTGTGCCGGTCGGCGACGAGCCCGCACAGCAGGCCGACACCCATCCAGACCAGGGCGAATACGCCGGCCGGGTGGGCCGAACCGAGGTCGGCGACCAGGCCTGTCGCGAACCCGAAGCCCAGGCCGGTGGCCGGGCCGTCCACCAGGCCGACGCACGCGACCAGCACCAGCGGCAGGCTGACCGCGTACGGCGAGACGACGGGCCCGACGAGCGCCGCCTGCAGCAGCAGCGCCGTGATGACCGCCGCCGCGGCCGCCGCGACCCGCGCGCGGGTCATCGGCCGCTCGGGGTCAGGGCGTTGCGGCCGGCCACCGCGGAACGGGCCTCGGTGATGACGCCGACGAGGTCGACGGCGGTCGGCGAGGAGGTGGGCCGAACGGTGGCCCGGGTCGCACCGTCGGAGGACGCGTGCACGGCGGTCACCGTGCCCACGGACAGCCCGGCGACGTAGCTGCTGGAACCACCCGGACCGGTGATCAGCCGGTCGCCCGTCCGGACGGTGGCGTCCGGGTCGAGGGGCTGGAAGACCAACCCGTCGTCGCGATTGCCGGTGGCCACGCCGATCTCGCCGGTGCGGGTGTCGCGGACGCCGACCCCGGACCCCGGGTCGGCAGCGAGCAGGACGACCGCGCTGTGGCCGTCGGCGTGCAGCACGCGGCCGACGAGCCCGGCGCCGTCGGTGACGGTCTGCCCGTCGCGCGCACCGTCGGCCGTGCCCACGTCGACGGTCACCGTCCAGTCGAAGCCCTGTCCCGGCCCGAAGGCGACCACCCGGGCGGGCAGGACCGTGTGGTCCGTGCCGTCGGCCGCGCGCTGGAGGGCGGCGAGCTGGCTGCTGGTACGCCGGTCGGAGGCCTGCGCGTTCAGGCGGGCCTGCAGCTCGGTGTTCCGGTGCTGCAGCGTGTCGATCCTGCTCTGGTTCGACCCTGCCGTGGGCAGCCCGGTCAGCCACTGCCGGGCGGGCCCGAGCACGGCGTCGGTGCCGCGGTAGAGCGAGCCCAGGCTGCCGCGCACGCCGCTGTGCGCCTCACGCAGGCTGCCGCCGCCGAGATCGAGGGTGATGAAGCAGAGCGCAACGACGGCCAGGACCAGGGCCGACGTCCGTTGCCGCCGAGTCAGCTGACGCACGAGCGGCCCGGGTCAGCGTCGGTGGCCGTCGACGACGACGCGATGCAGCTGGTCGAAGTGCTCGACCACGGTCGCGGTGCCGAGGACCACGGAGTCGAGGGGCCGTTCGGCGACCTGGACGGGCACGCCGAGTTCGTGCTGCAGCCGCGCGTCCATGCCCCGCAGCAGCGCGCCACCGCCGGTCAGCACGATGCCGCCCGAGAACAGGTCGCCGGCGAGCTCCGGCGGGCAGCGGTCGAGGGTGGTGCGGACGGCAGCGACGATGCGGGCGATCGGCGGGTCCATCGCCTTGCGCAGCTCGTCGGCGGAGATGGCGATGTTGCGCGGCAGGCCGGTGCTGACCTCGCGGCCGCGGATCTCCGCGGTCTTCGGGCCGGACGTCGGGAACGCCGACCCCACGCTGATCTTGAGTTCCTCGGCCGTCCGCTCGCCGACGAGCAGCGAGAACTCCGCCCGGACGAAGTCGCTGATCGCGGTGTCGAGCGCGTCTCCGGCCACTCGCACGCTGGTCGAGGCGACGATGCCGCCGAGCGCGAGGATCGCGACCTCGGTGGTGCCGCCGCCGATGTCGACGACCATCGAGCCCGACGGCTGGTTGACCGGCAGCCCGGCGCCGATCGCCGCGGCCATGGGCTCGGAGATGGTGTGCACCTTGCGGGCGCCGGCTGCGTACGCCGCCTCGCTGACGGCGCGCTGCTCGACGCTGGTGATGCCCGACGGCACACACACCACGATGCGCGGGCCGGTGAGCGCACCGCGCCGGCGCAGCACCTTGCGCACGAAGTAGCGCAGCATCTCCGAGGTGACGTCGTAGTCGGCGATGACGCCGTCCTGCAGCGGCCGCACGGCGCGGATGTGGTCGGGCGTGCGGCCGATCATGCGCTTGGCCTCGGCGCCGACCGCGACCACCGAGTTGGTCGTCACGTCGACGGCGACGACCGACGGCTCGTTGAGCATGATGCCGCGGCCGCGTGCGTAGACGAGGGTGTTCGCCGTGCCGAGGTCGATCGCGAGGTCGCCGCCGAGGAGGTCACCGCCGCGTTGCGACACACGCGAGACCATCGCGCGCCTCGCGATCGGGGTGTACGTCACGGCCGGCCCAAGCCCTTCGTCGCAGCAGCAGCCGTCCACCGAACACGGACGGTCTGCAGCGATCGTAGGGTTGTGCCGGGGTCATCCCCCGCTGCGACTCGCGGATACGGACGAGTCGTGTGTTACTGATGTGACGAAGGCTCTCAGCCCGTTGACGGCGGGAACCACAGCCCGATCTCGCGCTCGGCCGACGCCGGCGCGTCCGATCCGTGCACCAGGTTCTGCTGGACCTTCAGACCCCAGTCCCGACCGAGGTCGCCGCGGATCGTGCCGGGGGCGGCGGTGGTGGGGTCGGTGGCGCCGGCCAGCGAACGGAAGCCCTCGATGACGCGCTCGCCCTCGACGACCATGGCCACCACGGGGCCGGAGAGCATGAACTCGACGAGCGGGTCGTAGAAGGGCTTGCCGACGTGCTCCGCGTAGTGCTCGGCGAGCAGCTCGGGCGTGGCGTCCCGCATCCGGAGCGCGACCAGGACGTAGCCCTTGGCCTCGATGCGCCGGATCACCTCGCCGGACAGGCCGCGGCGCACGCCGTCGGGCTTGACGAGGACAAGGGTGCGTTCGACGCTCACGCGCCGAGCCTAGCGAGCGTCGGGGTCAGGCCCGGCGGGGGTCGATGACCAGCAGGCGGTTGAACCGCGCGAACTCCGCGAGCACGGCCTCGGTCGACGTCGCGATCATGCGCGCCTTCTCGGCCGGCGTGGCACCGACCACCTGCAGGAAGGTCACCCGGCCGTTCGGTCCGCGCAGCATGCCGAGTTGGGGGTCGACGGTCGCGGCGAACATCGTCTGGTCGGTGGGCGGGGCGTCGGGCAGCTCGGGGTAGCCGGTGATCGGGCGGTGCAGGTCGATCCGGTCACCGCCACGCAGCGGGGTGCGCGAGGTGTGCACGTGCTCGGCCAGCGTGTGCAGCGCGACGAACGGCCAGCGCGGCGCGGACGGCTCGCGGCCGCGCACGACCCGCATCGTGAGTTCGATGCCCCAGCCGGACACCTCACCGGGGGCGAGTACAGCTCGCTGAGGCCGTAGGTGACGTAGTGCCAGAAACCCGGGGCGGCGTAGGCCGAGCAGGCCTGCAGCGCCGGGTTGTCCTCGGCGGCCCCGTCCGCGACGGCGTAGGACAGCTGCAGCGGCTCCGCCGGCCCGTGGACTCCGGCCAGCTTCCTGCTGATGGCGTCCCAGCCGGCCGGCTCGTCGGGGTGCGCTGCGCTCACGCGCCCATCCTGCCGCGCGGTCCGGTCAGCCGGCGAGCAGGCGCAGGCCGCCCGGCGAGCCGACGATCTCGTGACGCAGCATCAACAGCCGCAACCAGATCGCCGCGAAGATCACGCCGACGACGAACATGGTGGTGATCATGACGCCGGTGGCCGTGAACAGCACCTGCATGGCCGACCCCACGGCGATCCCCCACGGCCGGCGCAACAGCCCGGCGACCGCGACGAGCACGACGGCCAGCGCGATGAGGATGACGGTGCGGGTCGTGCCGAGGCCCGACGTCAACGCGATCGCGCGCGGTACGAGCAGCACGACCACCGCCTCGAGGGCGAGGATGGCGGCCAGCGCTCCGCGGGTGGCGCGGTCGGCCCGCCGGGCCCTGGCCTCGATCTGCTCCGGCGTCGGCTCCTGCGGCTGGTCGTCGTCGGTCTCGGGTGCACGGTCGGGATCGGTCACGCTGTGTCACCCGGGCGCGCTGGGCCGCCGAGCAGGGTGCGGGCCTCGCCCACCGCGAGCACCGAACCCGTCACCAGGACGCCGGCGCCGGACACGATCTCGTCCGGGGTGTCCTCGGCCAGGCGCACCGCGGCCTCGAGGGCGTCGTCGAGGCGCGGTTCCACGGTGACCCGGTCGGCGCCGAACACCGGGACGGCGATGGCGGCCAGGTCGTCGGCCGGCAGGCTGCGGGTGCTCGACGCCTCGGTGACCACGATCTCGTCCACCGCGGGTTCCAGCAGCTCGACGATGCTCGTCGCGTCCTTGTCGGCCATCACGGCCAGCACGCCGACGAGCCGGCGGAAGTCGAAGGACTCCCCCACCGCGGCCAGCGTGGCCGTCAGGCCCGCCGGGTTGTGGGCGGCGTCGAGCAGGATGGTCGGCGCGGAGCGGATGGCCTCGAGACGGCCCGGCGAACGGACCTGCGCGAAGGCCTCGCGGACGACCTCGATGTCGAGGGCGCCCGTCTGCCCGCCCGCGCCGAAGAACGCCTCGACGGCGGCCAGGGCCACTGACGCGTTCTGCGCCTGGTGCGCACCGAACAACGGCAGGAAGACCTCGTCGTAGACGCCGCCGAGGCCCTGCAGGCGCAGCAGCTGGCCCCCGACCGCGATCTCGCGCTCGAGCACACCGAACTCCATGCCCTCGCGCGCGACGGTCGCGTCGACCTCGACCGCGCGCTGCACGAGCACCGGCGCGGCCTCGTTGGGCTGCGCGGCCAGGATCGCGACCGAGTCGGGCTTGATGATCCCGGCCTTCTCGGACGCGATCTGCTCGACGGTGTTGCCGAGATACTGGGTGTGGTCGATGCCGATCGGCGTCACGACCGCGATCTCGGCGTCGATGACGTTGGTGTTGTCCCAGGTGCCGCCCATGCCGACCTCGACGACGGCCACGTCGACGGGCGCGTCGGCGAAGATCGAGTACGCGAGCGCGGTGACGATCTCGAAGAACGACAGCGGGGTGTCGGAGCGGGCGTCGAGCAGCTCGACGTACGGCTCGAGCTCGCGGTAGGCCTCGACGAACGTGCGGTCGCTGACCGGTTCGCCGTCGATGACGATCCGCTCGGTGACCCGCTCCAGGTGCGGGCTCGTGTACCGACCGGTCCGGATGCCGAAGCCGCGGAGCAACTGGTCGATCATGCGGGCCGTGGTGGTCTTGCCGTTGGTGCCCGTCAGGTGGATCGAGCGGTAGGCCCGCTGCGGGTCGCCGAGCACGTCGACCAGGGCCTGCATCCGCTCGTTGGTGGGGTTGACGTGGCCCTCGCCGCGCCGGCCGAAGATCGCCTGCTCGACCTCGCGCAGCTCCTGCGCGTACTTCTGCTTCTCGGTCACCGCCACAACACGCCAGTCTACGGACGGCGTCCGTCAGGCCGGACCGAGAACGCGTTCGAGTGCCCCGTCGGGCAGGGCTTCGACGGGTAGGGCCACCACGAACCGTGCCGCCGCGGGCCGGAACAGCACGACGTCCTTGATCACCCGGACGTGCTCGATCTCGGTCCACGGATGGCGCCCGGACCCGTCCGGCGTCGTGACCGTGAGGCCGGTCTCGTCCATCGTCGCGTCGAGGGCCGTGCCCGGCCGGAACCCCCGCCGGCCCAGCGTCTTGGCGAGCTGGCCGCGCTTGTAGAGCACGACGAGCGAGACCAGCACGACGACGGCCAGCGCGGCGAGCACCGCCCCGCCGACCCCTGCGGACGCTCCCCCGAAGACCGCCACGAGCGCCACGACCGCCACCGTCAGCGCGAGTCGCGGCTGGGCGAGCTGGTAGCGGATGACGGCGTCGGCCACCCGTCTCGGGTCGCGGCGCTGGACCGTGTAGGGCGGCACGGCTCAGCCGGGCGGTAATGCAGCCAGCGCCGCGTCGATGCGGGCCAGCTCGGCCTCGGCCGCGGCGAGCCGGGCCTGGACCTTGGCCACGACGGCCTCGGGCGCCTTGCCGGTGAACGCCTCGTTGCCGAGCTTGCCCGCGTTCACGGCCTGCTCCTTCTCGGCGGCGGCGCGGTCCTTGGTGAGGCGGGCCCGCTCGGCGGCGACATCGATGGTGCCCGACAGGTCGAAGTCGACGCTCACGCCCGCGGCGGTGGTGATCGAGGCCGTGGCCGCGAAACCGTCGCCCGGCTCGTCGAGGCGCAGCAGCGAACGGATCGCGGGCTCGGTCGTTGGCGACGCGCCGGCGAGCGCGGCCGGCACGCGCAACGAGGGCTTGACGCCCTGCTCGGAGCGGAAGCGCCGCACCTCGGTCACCACGGTCTGCACCAGGGTGACGTCCGCGGTCGCGTCCGGTGCCGATCGCGACGGGTCGGCCTGCGGCCAGGACGCGACGACCAGGGACTCGCCACCCGTCAGCGCCGTCCACAGTTCCTCGGTGACGAACGGGACCATCGGGTGCAGCAGCCGCAGCAGCCCGTCGAGGACCTCGCCGAGCACCCGACGTGTGGTGTCGCCGCCGGGCCCGGACAACGAGAGCTTGGCCAGCTCGATGTACCAGTCGCACACCTCGTCCCACGCGAAGTGGTAGAGCACGTCGGCGATCTTGGCGAACTCGAAGCGCTCGTACAGCGCGTCGACCTCGGCGATCACCTCGGCCAGGCGCGACAGGATCCAGGCGTCCGGCCCCTCGACGTGGTCCGGCACCGGCCCGGTCACCGTGGCGCCGCTGATCATCGCGAAGCGCGTCGCGTTCCACAGCTTGGTGCAGAAGTTCCGGGCGCCGACCACCCATTCCTCGTTGACGGCCTGGTCGGCACCGGGGTTGGCGCCCTGCAGCAGCGACAACCGCACCGCGTCCGCGCCGTAGGTGTCCATCCACACCAGCGGGTCGATCACGTTGCCACGGGACTTCGACATCTTCTTGCCCGACGAGTCGCGCACCAGCCCGTGCAGCAACACCGTTCGGAAGGGCGGCTCGCCGTCCATGGCGTAGAGGCCGAACAGCATCATCCGCACGACCCAGAAGAACAGGATGTCGTAGCCGGTGACGAGCAGAGTGGTCGGGTAGTAGGCGCGCAGGTCCTCGGTGTCGTCGGGCCAGCCGAGTGTGGAGAACGGCCAGAGCGCGGAGGAGAACCAGGTGTCGAGCACGTCCTCGTCCTGCGTCCAGCCCGCGGGCGGCGTCTCGTCCGGGCCGACGCAGACGTCGTCGCCGTCGGGTGAGTACCAGACCGGGATGCGGTGGCCCCACCAGAGCTGGCGGCTGATGTTCCAGTCGCGCAGCCCGTCGACCCACTGGAAGTACCGCCCGGCCAGCGACGGCGGCTCGATGACTACGCGGCCGTCGCGCACGGCGTCACCCGCGGCCTTGGCCAGTGTCTCGACCCGCACCCACCACTGCAGCGACAGGCGCGGCTCCACCACCGTGTCGCAGCGCGAGCAGTGCCCGACCGAGTGCAGGTAGGGCCGCTTCTCGGCGACGATCCGCCCCTCCTCGCGCAGCGCCGCCACGACCGCCGTCCGCGCCTCGAGCCGGTTCAGGCCCTCGAACGGGCCGGGCGCGGTGATGTTCGCGCGCTCGTCCATGATCGTCGGCATGGGCAGCTCGTGCCGGCGGCCGATCTCGAAGTCGTTCGGGTCGTGCGCCGGGGTCACCTTGACCGCCCCGGTGCCGAAAGACGGGTCGACGTGGTCGTCGGCGATGATCGGGATGGTGCGCCCGGTGAGCGGCAGGGCGACCTCGGTGCCGACGAGGTGGCGGTAGCGCTCGTCGTCGGGGTGGACGGCCACCGCGGTGTCACCGAGCATCGTCTCGGCGCGGGTGGTGGCCACCACGATGGACGCGTCGCCGTCGCCGTAGCGGATCGAGATCAACTCGCCGGGCTCCTCGACGTGGTCGACCTCGATGTCCGACAGCGCGGTGAGGTCACGTGGGCACCAGTTGATGATCCGCTCGGCGCGGTAGATGAGGTCGTCGTCGTAGAGCCGCTTGAAAATCGTCTGCACGGCGCGCGACAGCCCATCGTCCATGGTGAAGCGCTCGCGCGACCAGTCGACCCCGTCGCCCAGGCGGCGCATCTGGCCGAGGATCTGCCCGCCGTAGCGGGCCTTCCACTCCCACGCCTTCTCGACGAACTCCTCGCGCGAGTAGTCGAAGCGGCCCTTGCCCTCGGTCTCGGACAGGTAGCGCTCGACCAGGTTGTTCACCGCGATGCTGGCGTGGTCCATGCCCGGCAGCCACAGCGTGTCGAAGCCGCGCATCCGCGCCCGGCGGGTCACCGCGTCCATCATCGACTGCTCCAGCGCGTGCCCGAGGTGCAGCGAGCCGGTGACGTTGGGCGGCGGGATGACGAGGGAGAACCGCGGCTTGTCGCTCGACGGATCGGCGGTGAAGTAGCCGCGCTCGACCCACCGCTCGTAGAGCGGGCCCTCGACGTCGGCCGGCACGAAGTGCGTCGGCAGACCGGGGGCGGAGGACGAGGCGGGTGAGCTCACCGGCCAATCCTACGAACCCTCGGTAGCCGCAATTGCGCTGGCCGTACGCGTCATGATCGACGGGTGCCCCTGACCACCACCACCGATCACGCCGCGATCCGTGCCCTCGTCGAACCGCTGCTCGCCGCCGACCCAGTCCGCCACACCGTGCTCGGCACCATGCTGCTGATGCTGGAGGGCTCGGCATGGGCCGCGACCGACGGCGACCGGCTGGCGGTGCGCTCCGGGGCGCTGTACCCGGTCCTGCTGGTCGGTACCTGGACCGAGGAACGCCGCGGCGAGCTGCACGGGCTGCTCGCCGCACTCGATGACCTCACCGCGCTCTCGGGCGCCGAGGATCAGGTGTGGCCCCTGGCCGAGCTGCTGGGGGTCGACCCCACCGTCGAGCGCCAGCGCCTCTACCGGCTCGACCGGCTGACCGAGCCGGCGGTCGACGGGTACGCCGTCGTCGCCGGGCCCGAGCACCGTGCGTTCGCCCGGGCGTGCGTCGCCGCGTTCGCCGCCGAGGCCCGCGACGACATACCCCGTACCGACGCGGTTGCCGACACCTCGCTGGACGGCGGCTTACTGCACCTCTGGCTCGACCCCGCGGGCGAACCGACGGCCATCGCGTGCCGGCGCCCGGTCATCTCGGGCAGCGCGCGCATCGGCCCGGTGTACACCCCGCCCGAGCAGCGCGGCCGGGGCTACGGCTCCGGCGTCACCGCATCGGCCACCCGGTCGATCCTCGACGACGGCGCCATCCCGGTGCTGTTCACCGATCTCGACAACCCGACGTCGAACAAGATCTACCAGACGCTCGGCTACCACCCGGTCGAGGACCGCGTGTACGTCGCCCGGCGGGGCCCGATCCCCTAGCTGCGCGCCGCCGGTGCGCGGTCCAGCCAGGCGGCGAAGGCGTCGAAGCTGAAGGGCCGGCCCAGGAACGTCGCGACGAGGTCCGCCGCGTCGCGGGACCCGCCGGGCACCAGGATCTCGTCGCGGTAGCGGTGCGCCACGGTCGGGTCGAGCAGGTTCGCCGGGTCGAACTGCGCGAACAGGTCTTTGGCGATCACCAGCGACCACATGTAGGTGTAGTAGCCGGACGTGTACCCGGCGAGGTGCCCGAACGCGGCGTGGAAGTGCGTCTCCGGTACGTAGCTGAGCATGTCGTAGCGGCGCTGCAGGTCCTGCAGGCGTTGCGTGAGGTCGTCCGGCCGGTCGCGGTGGAACTCGTAGGACACGGCCGTGTAGAACAGCTGCGTCCGCACGAACAGGCCCTTGCCGAAGTCCTTCGCGGCCCGCATGCGGTCGACCAGTTCGCGCGGGATCGGCTCGCCGTCCGCGTCCTTGGCGAAGGTGCGCAGGATGTCGGCGTCCCACGCCCATTCCTCGAGCATCTGCGAGGGCGCCTCGACGAAGTCCCACTCGGTGGCCACGCCCGAGAACCGCGCCCACCGTTGGTGGCCGCCCAGCACGTGGTGCACGAGGTGACCGAACTCGTGGAACAGCGTGACGACGTCGCCGTGCTCCATCAGCCCGCGCGAGAAGTTGCACACCAGCACGCCCTCGGGCAGCTGCCGGTCGGTGACGCCGGTGACCAGGTCGAACTGCGCCGCGTGCTTGAACTTGTTCTCGCGGGGGTGCAGGTCGAGGAAGATGCGTCCGACGCGCTCGCCCCCCTCGATGACGTCGTAGGCCGCGACGTCCTCGTGCCACACCGGCGCGTCGGTCACGCGGTAGTACTCCACCCCGAACAGGCGGCCGGTGACGTCGAGCAGCCCCTGGCGCACGCGGTCGAAATCGAAGTAGCGGCGCACGTCCTGCGCGTCCACGTCGAAGTGCTCGCGGCGGACGAGCTCGCTGTAGTAGCTGGCGTTCGTCGCGTCCATGGTCGTGGCGTCCGGCTCGTCCTGGCGCCGGCGGGCCAGCAGGGTGTCGAGGTCGCGGCGCCCGGCGTCGTCGGCCGCGGCAGCGACTTTCACGACGAAATCGGCGATGTTCTCCGACGAGCCCACCATCTTGACGTCGGCGTCGAAGCTGGGCCAGTCCGGGTAGCCGAGCAGCGTGGCCTGCTCGTGGCGCAGGTCGAGCATCTCGTGCAGGACGGCGTCGTTCACCGGCCAGCCGAGGTTGAGGAACGCGGTGAGCAGCTCACGGCGGGCCTCGGCGTCGGCGGCGAACGCACGGAACGGCAGGAGGTCCGGGTAGTCGGTGCTGACCAGCACCTGCCCGTCGGCGCCGGCGGGGTGCGCGTCGATCCAGTCCTGCGGCAACCCGCCGAGCCGGTCGGGGGTCAGGCTGATGGTGCGGACGTCGGCACGGATGTTGCGGGCGAAGTCCTGGTCGAGCACGGTCAGGCGTTCGGCGATCGCGCGGAGCCGGTCGCGGACGTCCTCGGACCGGTCGACGCCGCTGCGCCGGAAGTCGCGCAGGATCTTGTCCCGCAGTCGTTCGGCCTGCTCGTCGAGGCCGGCGGCATCGGTGGCGTCCAGCACCTCGAACAGGTCGCGGTCCAGGTCGCGATCGGTGCGGATGCGGCTGACCTCCTGGGCGCGCTGCTCGGCGAGGTCGCGCACCTCGGCGAGCGGGTGCACCTCCTGCAGCACGCCGGTGACCGACGACGCGTCGCCGAACGCGATGTCGGCGTCGTTCCACAGGCGCAGCACCTCCTCGGCGCTGCGGCGGGTGCCGTCCTTGAGCTGGGCGAGCAGCTCCTGCGCGCGTCCGAGCTGCTCGTCGACCCGCTGGGCGACCCAGTCCGGCCATGCGTCCGTCGGGAGGGCCAGCGGCTGGAGATCGCTCATGGAATCGAGATTACGACCCGTTCCTCGGCCCTTTGCCGACGGTGCCGGGTCATGACGACCACGACGCCTCTCCCACGCCGTGGCTCGATCTCGGGCGCGTATCCCGCCACCGCGTCAGAGAGGACACGCGGGCACGTAGCCCGGGTCAGGAGGTCAGGCGGACTTCTCGCGGCGCTCGCGCTTGGCGGGCTCGCGCGGCACCAGGGTCGGGTAGACGTGGTCCAGGACGGTCTCGCGGGTGATGACGACGCGGGCGACGTCCTCGCGGGACGGCACCTCGTACATCACCGACAGGAGCACTTCCTCCATGATCGCCCGCAGGCCACGCGCGCCGGTACCGCGCATGACGGCCTGGTCGGCGATGGCCTCGAGGGCGTCGCCGGAGAACTCCAGCTCGACGTTGTCCAGCTCGAACAGCTTGGCGTACTGGCGCACCAGCGCGTTCTTCGGCTCGGTGAGGATCTCAACGAGCGCGTCACGGTCGAGCGGGCGCACCGAGGTGATGACCGGGAGACGACCGATGAACTCCGGGATGAGCCCGAACTTGATCAGGTCCTCGGGCATGACGTCGCCGAAGACGTCCTTGGTCTCCTTGTCGAACTTGGTGTGCAGCTCGGCCCCGAAACCGAGGCCCTTCTTGCCGACCCGGTTCTCGATGAGCGTGTCGAGCCCGGCGAACGCACCACCCACGATGAACAACACGTTGGTGGTGTCGATCTGGATGAATTCCTGGTGCGGGTGCTTGCGGCCGCCCTGCGGGGGCACGGAGGCAGCTGTGCCCTCGAGGATCTTCAGCAGCGCCTGCTGCACGCCCTCGCCGGAGACGTCGCGGGTGATCGACGGGTTCTCCGCCTTGCGGGCGATCTTGTCGACCTCGTCGATGTAGATGATGCCGGTCTCGGCCCGCTTGACGTCGTAGTCCGCGGCCTGGATCAGCTTGAGCAGGATGTTCTCGACGTCTTCACCCACGTAGCCGGCCTCGGTGAGCGCGGTCGCGTCGGCGATGGCGAACGGGACGTTCAACATGCGGGCCAGCGTCTGGGCGAGCAGCGTCTTGCCCGAACCGGTCGGGCCCAGCAGCAGGATGTTGGACTTGGCCAGCTCGACGGCGGAGTCGGCGTTGCGGGGCTTGCTCTCGCCCCCGGCCTGGACGCGCTTGTAGTGGTTGTAGACGGCCACGGCCAGCGTCTTCTTGGCCTGGTCCTGACCCACCACGTAGCCGTTGAGGAACTCGTAGATCTCGTTCGGCTTGGGCAGCTCGTCGAAGCTGAACTCGCTGGTCTCGGCGAGCTCCTCCTCGATGATCTCGTTGCAGAGATCGATGCATTCGTCGCAGATGTAGACCCCGGGGCCCGCGATGAGCTTCTTGACCTGCTTCTGGCTCTTCCCGCAGAAGGAGCACTTGAGCAGGTCGCCCGTCTCGCCGACGCGTGGTGCCACTGGCGACCAGTCCCCTCTGGGTTCCTCGGCCGGCCACAGGGTCGGCCGGGGGTCGAATCTCGGGTCAAATCTGAGAAGAACGTGCGCGTGGTCCCGCCGGACGGACCGGCGAGACCCCGCACGCTACCCGCAAACGGTCAGGAAGTCCGCTGAAAACCGCGCCTGTCGCGCGGTATCTCAGACGTCCGGGACGAGCTTGCGCGAGGTGATGACCTCGTCGACGATCCCGTACTCCTTGGCCTGCTGAGCGGTCAGAATGGTGTCGCGGTCGATGTCCTTGCGAACCTTCTCGACCGTCTGCCCGGTGTGGCGCGCCAGGATCTCCTCCAGCAGGACCCGCATGCGCTGGATCTCGTTGGCCTGGATCTCCAGGTCGGACACCTGGCCCTGGCCCTCGCCGGAGGGCTGGTGGATGAGCACGCGCGCGTTGCCCAGGGCGAAACGCTTGCCCTTGGTGCCGGCGGCCAGCAGGACGGCAGCGGCGGAGGCGGCCTGACCCATGCAGATGGTCTGCACCTCGGGGCGGACGTACTGCAGCGTGTCGTAGATGGCCGTCAGCGCGGTGAACGAGCCGCCCGGGGAGTTGATGTAGATCTGGATGTCGCGGTCGGGGTCCGAGGACTCGAGCACGATCAGCTGGGCCATGACGTCGTTGGCGACGACGTCGTCGATCGGCGCACCGAGGAAGATGATGCGCTCCTCGAACAGCTTGTTGTACGGGTTCGACTCCTTGAAGCCGTAGTTCGTCTTCTCGGTGAACGACGGCAGCACGTACCGGGACACCGGCGACTCGGGGCCGCGGTTCTGGGGCAGGTGCAGACCGGCGGAGATGCCGGTGGGTCGGTAGTCAGTCATGGTCTCCCTCTCACTCCGACGGGTTCGGGCTGTTGTTGCCCGGCACCTGGGCGACGCGGCTGACGACGTGGTCGACGAACCCGTACTCGAGGGCCTGTTGGGCAGTGAACCAGCGGTCGCGGTCGGCGTCCTCTTGGATCTTCTCGACGGGCTGACCGGTGTGCTCGGCGGTCAGCTCGGCCATCTCGACCTTGGTGAGCTTGAACTGCTCGGCCTGGATGGCGATGTCCGCCGCGGTGCCGCCGATGCCCGCCGACGGCTGGTGCATGAGGATGCGTGCGTGCGGCAGGGCGTAGCGCTTGCCGCGGGTGCCGGCGGAGAGCAGGAACTGACCCATCGAGGCGGCCAGACCCATGGCGTAGGTGGCGACGGCGCAGTCCACGAACTGCATGGTGTCGAAGATGGCCATGCCGGCCGTGACCGAGCCGCCGGGCGAGTTGATGTACAGCGCGATGTCGCGCTCGGGCTCCTCGGCCGAGAGCAGCAGCAGCTGCGCGCAGATCTGGTTGGCGATCTGGTCGTCGACCTGCTGGCCGAGGAAGATGATGCGCTCGCGCAGGAGCCGGTCGTAGACCGAGTCGTTGAGGGTCATGCCCGCGCCCGGCGAACGCAGCTCGGCGGGGTGGCGTTCGAGTCGACTCACAGCGTCGAACCTTCTTTCGATGTCGGTGTTGTCTTCGACCCTAACGAAGCGCGGGTCACGGCAACTCCCGGAAGGGGCCGCGTTCGCTCAGGGCGTGAAGCGCGCGGATCAGGCCCGGTCACCGTCGGCCGCGTCGCCGTCGGCCGCGTCGCCGTCGGCCGCGTCGCCGTCGGCCGCGTCACCGTCGGCCGCGTCACCGTCGGCCGCGTCGCCGTCGGCCAGCGCGTCGACGTCGCTCTCGGCAAGGATCTCGTCGGCGCTCTCGTCGTCGGCGTCCTCGGACAATGCCGCGAGGTCGACGGCGTTGCCGGACGCGTCGGTGACGGTCGCGGTCTCGAGCACCGACGCCAGCGCCTTGTTCCGGCGGATGTCGGCCACCAGCATCTGCAGGTTGCCGCCCTGGACGATCTGGTTGGCGAACTCCTGCGGCGGCATCTGGTAGCGCTGCGCCTGCCGGACGATGTACTCGGTGAGCTCGGAGTCGCCGATCTGCACGTCCTGGCTCTCGGCGATGGCGTCGAGGATGAACTGCGCGCGTACGGACTGCTCGGCGCCCTCGCGGACCTCGGCGTCCCACTCCTCGCGGGTCTTGCCCTGGGCCTGCAGGTACTTCTCGAGCAAGGCGTCGTCGTGGTTCAGCGAGTGCACGATGTCGTGCTGGCGGAACTCGATCTCGGCCGTCACCGCCGACTCGGGCAGCGGGAAGTCGACCTGGGCGATGAGGTTCTCGAGCAGCTTGTCGCGCGCCTGGGCACCCTGCTCCATGACACGGACGCGCCCGAGGCGCTCGCGCAGGTCGTCGCGCAGCTCGGCGACGGTGTCGAACTCGCTGGCCAGCTGGGCGAACTCGTCGTCCAGTTCGGGCAGCTCCTTGACCTTCACCGAGTTGACGGTGGCGGTGATCTCGCCCTCCTGGCCGGCGTGGTCGCCCTGCAGCAGCGAGGTCGTGAAGGTCGCGCTCTCGCCCGCGGACTTGCCGGTGATGGCGTCGTCGAGGCCGTCGACGAGGTCACCGGAACCCACGACGTAGGACAGTCCCTTGGTGGAGCCCTCGTCGATCGGCTCGCCGTCGACCGTCGTGGACAGGTCGAGCGACACGTAGTCGCCGGCCTCGGTGGGTCGGTCGACGCCCTTCAGGGTGCCGAAGCGCTCGCGCAGCTCGTCGACCTGCTCGTCGACCTGGCTGTCGGTGACCTCGGCGTCGTCGACCTCGACCGCGACGGCGTCGAGGTTCGGGAGGGGGATCTCGGGGCGGACGTCGACCTCGGCCGTGAACGCCAAGGCGCCACCGGCCGAGTCGTCGAGGTCGGTGATGTCGATCTCGGGCTGGCCCAGGACGTTGAGGTCGTGCTCGCGCGCCGCCTCGCCGTAGATGCGGGGCAGGGCCTCGTTGACGGCCTCCTGGAGCACGGAGCCGCGGCCGACCCGCTGGTCGATGACGCGGTTGGGCACCTTGCCGGGGCGAAAACCGGGAACCCGGATCTGCTGGGCGAGGGCCTTGTAGGCGTTGTCGACGCTGGGCCTGATGTCGTCGAAGGGCACCTCGACGGCGAGCCGCACACGGGTCGGGCTCAGGTTCTCGACGGTGCTCTTCACGGTGCTGTACTCCTCCTGGGGAAGTAGATGATCGGGCGGTTACGGCTGGGACGGTCCGGGCGCGACGCTCGGTCGGGGTGGCGGGATTCGAACCCACGGCCCCTCGCTCCCAAAGCGAGTGCGCTACCAAGCTGCGCCACACCCCGGACGCTCACAGCCCTCCACTCTACGGACCCCCGGGGCGCCGCGCGTCCGGCGGCCGTCGCCCGGCAGACTGCGACGGGAGGTGGCCATGCCGGAGGGGCACACGCTGCATCGATTGGCCCGAGATCAACAACAGCTGTTCGGCGGCTCCGTCGTGCACGCCAGCAGCCCGCAGGGCCGCTTCGCGGTCGGCGCCGGGGTGCTCGACGGGCGCGTCCTCGAGCGCGCCGAGGCGTACGGCAAGCACCTGTTTCACCACTACTCCGCCGACAGCGAGACGGGCGGCACGGCCGAGCAGGCGCCGATCCTGCACGTCCACCTCGGCCTGTACGGGAAGTTCAGCACCGGCCACCTGTCCGCCGAGCGGCCCGAACCACCCGAGCCGCGGGGAGCGCTGCGCCTGCGGTTGCGGACCGATTCGGCCTGGACGGACCTGCGCGGCGCCACCGCCTGCGAGCTGTACACGCCGGAACAGGTGGACATGCTGCTCGCCCGTCTCGGTCCGGACCCGTTGCGCCCGCGGCCCGACGGCACCCGTGCCTACCAGCGCATCGGCCGCAGCCGCTCGCCGATCGCCACCCTGCTGATGGACCAGAGCGTCCTGGCCGGGGTCGGCAACGTCTACCGCGCCGAGCTGCTCTACCGCCACCGGCTCGACCCGTTCCGGGCCGGACGCGACGTCGACCCCGAGCTCTGGGCGCAGATGTGGGGCGACCTCGTGGTGCTGATGCGGGCCGGGGTGCGGTCGGGCCGGATCGTCACCGTGCGCACGGAGGACCGTCCGAAGGGACGGGCCACCCGTGCCACCTCGCACTACGTGTACCGACGCACCGGCCTGCCCTGCCGCATCTGCGGCACGGCCATCCGCACCGAGGTCCTGGCGACGCGCAACCTGTTCTGGTGCCCCAACTGCCAGCGGGAGTGATATTCGCCTCTTGCCGGGGAAGGACCGGGTAGGTCGTCCTGGCCGACGACGACCGCCAACTGTGCAACGAAGCGCGGAGATGGGGCGACAGCTGTGGCGATGCGCGGGGTTTCCACCGACCGGACGACGGGCCTGCTGGGCGCCCTGCTCGCCGAGTTCGTCGGAACGATGATCCTCATCCTGTTCGGCGACGGCGTCGTGGCCCAGGTCAACGCGGCCACCGACGGCAGCCTGGGCGGCCACGACGCGATCGCGTGGTCATGGGGCATCGCGGTCACCCTGGCCATCTACGTCGCCGGCCGGCGCAGCGGTGCCCACATCAACCCGGCGGTGACCGTCTCCCTCGCCGTGTTCGAGGGCTTCGCGTGGCGCAAGGTCATGCCCTACATCGGCGCCCAGTTCCTCGGTGCGTTCACGGGCGCGCTGCTCGTGCGGTGGAACTACACCGAGACGCTCGCCAAGGTCGACCCCGGACACACCATGAAGACGCAGGGCGTCTTCTCCACCCTGCCGGGCAACGGCAGCCTCCCCGTCAGCGAATGGGGCGCGCTGCGCGACCAGATCATCGGCACCGCGGTGCTGCTGCTGGTCATCCGGGCCCTCGGCGACGTACGCAACTCCCCGCCGCTGGCCAACATGGCGCCGCTGATGATCGGCCTGCTGGTCGTCGTCATCGGCATGGCCCTGGGCGCGGACGCCGGCTACGCCATCAACCCGGCCCGCGACTTCGGCCCGCGCATGGCCTCGTTCATCACCGGCTACGGGACGGCGTTCCGGGACCAGTACGGCAACCTGTACTTCTGGGTGCCCATAGTCGGGCCGCTCATCGGCGGCCTGGTCGGTTCGGGGCTGTACTCACTGCTCGTCCGCTACTGGCTGCCGGACGACCCGGACGTCGACCCCACCGCCGAGCCCGAGTCGCAGGAGACCGGCACCGTCCCGGACGAAGCGACCATCTGATAACCACCACCCTGCCGCGAAGGAGCGTCACGCATGCCTGACTACGTCGGAGCCGTCGACCAGGGCACCACCAGCACCCGTTTCATGATCTTCGATCACGACGGCACCGAGGTGTCGCGCAGCCAGCTCGAGCACGAGCAGATCCTGCCGAAATCGGGCTGGGTCGAGCACAACCCGGTCGAGATCTGGGAACGCACCAGCTCGACGATGGCCAGCGCGCTCAACAGTGCCAACCTGGAGCCCGGCGACCTGGCGGCCATCGGCATCACCAACCAGCGCGAGACGACGGTCGTGTGGAACAAGAACACCGGCCGGCCGTACTACAACGCCATCGTGTGGCAGGACACCCGCACCGCCTCGATCATCTCCCAGCTCGAACGCGACGGCCACGCCGACACCATCAAGCACAAGGCCGGCCTCCAGCCCGCCCCCTACTTCGCCGGCAGCAAGATCAAGTGGATCCTCGACAACGTCGACGGAGTTCGCGAAGCTGCCGAGAAGGGTGACGCGATCTTCGGCACCACCGACTCGTGGGTGGTGTGGAACCTCACCGGTGGGCGCAACGGCGGCCGGCACGTCACCGACGTCACCAACGCCAGCCGCACCATGCTCATGGACCTCGAGACGCTGCAGTGGGACGACGAGCTCATCAGCTTCCTGGACATCCCCAAGCAGATGCTGCCCGAAATCGTGTCGTCGTCCGACACCGAGGCGTTCGGCACCATCGCCCGCCCGACCGAGCTCGAGGGCGTCCGCATCACCGCAGCGTTGGGCGACCAGCACGCCGCCATGGTCGGCCAGGTCTGCTTCGAACCAGGCGAGGGCAAGAACACCTACGGCACGGGCAACTTCCTGCTGCTCAACACCGGCACCGAGATCGTGCGCTCGGAGCACGGCCTGCTCACCACGGTCTGCTACCGGCTCGGCGACCAGGACCCGGTGTACGCCCTCGAGGGATCCATCGCGGTCACCGGGTCGGCCGTGCAGTGGCTGCGGGACCAGCTGGGCATCATCAGCGGCGCGTCCGAGATCGAGGGCCTGGCCCGCGGCGTCGACGACAACGGCGGGGTCTACTTCGTGCCGGCCTTCTCCGGCCTGTTCGCCCCGTACTGGCGCAGCGACGCGCGTGGGGCGATCGTCGGGCTGTCCCGCTTCAACACCAACGCCCACCTGGCCCGTGCCACCCTCGAGGCCATCTGTTACCAGTCACGTGACGTCTCGGACGCCATGGCCGCCGACTCGGGCGTCACCTTGGAGGTGCTCAAGGTCGACGGTGGCGTCACCGCCAACGACCTGTGCATGCAGCTGCAGGCCGACATCCTCAACGTCCCGGTGTCGCGACCCGTGGTCGCCGAGACCACCGCCCTGGGAGCCGCCTACGCCGCCGGCCTCGCCGTCGGGTTCTGGGAGTCGACCGACGAGGTCCGCAAGCACTGGCACGAGGACAAGCGCTGGGACCCCACCTGGAACGATGAACAGCGTGAGAATGGGTACCGCGGTTGGAAGAAAGCCGTCGAACGCACGTTGGACTGGGTAGACGACGACAACTGACCCTCAGCAGCCGCCGCCCTACCGCCTGTCGAGGAGCGCACCATGCAACCAACCGCCATGTCGCCGCAGAACCGGTCCGATGCCTTGCGCGAGATGCGGGACGGTCCGGAGCTCGACATCCTCGTGGTGGGCGGCGGCGTGGTCGGCGCCGGAGCGGCCCTGGACGCCGCCACCCGTGGGCTGCGGGTCGGCCTGATCGAGGCCCGCGACTGGGCCAGCGGCACCTCCTCGCGCTCGTCGAAGCTGATGCACGGCGGGTTGCGCTACCTGGAGATGCTGGACTTCGCGCTGGTCCGGGAGGCCCTGAAGGAGCGGGGCCTGTCCCTCGGCACGCTCGCGCCCTACCTGGTGCAGCCGGTGCGCTTCCTCTACCCCCTCAAGCACCGTGTGTGGGAACGCCCGTACGTGGGCGCAGGCATCGCCCTGTACGACGCGATGGCGGCGACGTCCGGCAACCGGATGGGCCTCCCGCTGCACAAGCACCTGACCAAGAAGCACGCGTTGCGGGTGGCGCCGGCCCTCAAGGCCGATTCGCTGGTGGGCGCGATCCAGTACTCGGACGCCCAGGTCGACGACGCCCGGCACACCATGACGATCGTTCGTACTGCGGCCACGTACGGGGCGTTGGTCGCCAACCGCACCCGGGTCACCGAGTTCGAGCGTGCCGGCGAGCACGTCGTCGGCGCCAAGGTCCGCGACCTCGAGTCCGGTGAGCAGTTCGTCGTCTACGCCAAGCAGGTCATCAACGCCACCGGCGTCTGGACCGATGACACCCAGGCCATGGCCGACACCCGCGGCCAGTTCCACGTCCGCGCGTCCAAGGGTGTCCACCTGGTCGTGCCCCGCGACCGTCTGCAGCTCGACACCGGGCTGATCCTGCGGACCGAGAAGTCGGTGCTGTTCGTCATCCCGTGGGGCCGCCACTGGATCGTCGGCACCACCGACACCGACTGGGAGCTCGACAAGGCCCACCCGGCGGCGAGCTCGTCGGACATCGACTACGTGCTCAAGCACGTCAACTCCGTCCTGCGTTCCCCGTTGACGCACGCCGACGTCGAGGGCGTGTACGCCGGGTTGCGTCCATTGCTGTCCGGCGAAAGCGACTCGACGTCCAAGCTGTCGCGTGAGCACGTGGTGGGCCACCCCGCACCGGGGCTGGTCGTCGTGGCCGGCGGCAAGTACACGACCTACCGGGTCATGGCCAAGGACGCCGTCGACGAGGCCGTCCGGTCGATGGACGCGCTGGTACCGGAGTCCTGCACCGAGGAGGTGCCGCTGGTCGGTTCGGAGGGCTGGCCGGCCATGCAGAACAGCCGACACGAGCTGGCCGAGGACTACGACCTCAACGTCGTGCGCGTCGAGCACCTGCTGCACCGCTACGGATCGATGGTCAAGGAGGTGCTGCAGCTCATCGCCAACGACCGGTCGCTGGCTGAGCCCCTGCCCGGGGCCGACGACTACCTGCGCGCCGAGGTTCCCTACGCCGTGAGCCACGAGGGCGCGCGTCATCTGGACGACGTGCTGGCCCGCCGCACCCGGGCCTCCATCGAGACGTGGGACCGCGGCACCGCGGCGGCCCGGGTGGCCGCCGAGCTGATGGCCCCGCTGCTCGAGTGGACCCCGGAGCAGGTCGAGCGCGAGGTGTCGCACTACCTGGCGCGGGTCGAGGCGGAGCGGGCGTCGCAGAAGCAGCCCGACGACGCGACGGCCGATGCCGCACGGCTCGGCGCGGAGGACATCGTCCCGATCGGCTGACGCGGCCCTACTCGGAGTCGCGGACCTCTTCGGCCGACATCCGGTTCAGCCGGACGTGCAGCACCAAGCCGGTGAGAATCATGAGCAGGCCCAGACCGAGGTGCAGGAAGTTGTCCGCGGTGTTCACCGGGACGAAGTTCGCCGCGGTGTGCTGGTCGATCACCAGCCCGTAGACGAACAGGGCCAGGTAGACGAGCCCACCGGCGAAGAAGTAGACGCGCACGGTCCCGGCGAAGAAGGACGCCACCGCGCCGATCGCCCCGTACGCGATGTGCACGAGGTTGTGCAGCACCGACACCATGAAGACGCCGAACAGCATGGCGTGCGAATGCTCGCCGGAGAAGCGCGGGCCGGTGGAGAACAGCAGGTGCTGGGTGATGCCGGGCAGGAAACCCAGGATGCCGACGAGCACGAAGACGGCTGCGAACAACAGAGCGACGGCCTGCATCGAAAGCCTGCCGATCAGCGGTTCGCGCAGCTTGTCGAAGTCGGACGGCCCCTCCTGATCGGGGGGTGCGGCTGCTGACGGGTCGGTCGAACTGGCCACAGGCACTCCTCGTCCGGTAAGCGCTGCTGTTCAGCGTCGGCAGCCGGGTACCCGCACCCCCGCCCCGACAAACGATCGGCCCGGGGTGCACGTCCTACGCTTGCCCGGCGGCCGTGCGGGGTAATGACCGATGAGCGGAACAGCCGCGCCCCGTCCTGGAGAGCCATGGCTGCCGAAGACCTGTTCCGCCACGAACTCAGCGGTGCACCCGACCCGCAGGACGACCCCTACCGGGTGGGTCGCATCGCGGCCGCCGCGGCCCGTGCTCTGGGCGCCGCGGGGGCGAGCATCAGCGTGCAGGTGTCGGAGGTGCGGGTGCCGTTCGGCGCCAGCGACGCCACCGCGGCACTCGCCGAGAGCGTGCAGTTCACCGAGGGCGTCGGGCCGTGCATCGAGTCGATCATGACCAGGTCGCGGGTGGACGCCCCCGCCTCGGTGCTCCGGCGGCGCTGGCCCGGCCTCGCCGAGCGGTGGCGCACCGACACCCCCTACCGGTCGGCGCTGTCCGAGCCCATCCTGCTCGACGGGGTCACAGGTGCGCTCGATGTGTATCTGACGCACGACGACGGCGCTGCCGGGCTGGGCACCCACGCGGTCGACACCGTGAGCGCACTGGTGACCACCTGTCTCCGTGAGGACTTCTACGCGAGCATCGCGAACCCGGACGTCGAGCGACGCTCGGTCGTCTGGGTGGCGATCGGCATGACCCGCGAACGGTTCGGGATCGACGCCTCGGAGGCGCTGAGCCGGGTCCGTGACCAGGCACGCGAGGCCGGCGTCACCGTCGACGACTTCGCCCGCCAGTTGCTCATCGACGCGCGCCGACTGCACTGACCCGGGGCACCCACGACCGCCGAAATGGAGCAGGTAGCGTGATCCTCGTCCGGTTCGGCCGCACGCCGTAACCCGTCCCGTTCAACAGGAACGGCCCCAAGCTCTGGCATGCCTCGAGGCTGCTGCTTGGAGAACTGCCGCTGTGAACACTCCCCCACCGCGTCGCATCCGGTCGACTACCTCCCGCGCCGCCCCGTCGATCACTGTGCACCGGCGTCACGGGCTCGAGGTGACGCAGGTGATCGACCACAACCGCCAGGCGACCCTGCAGGTGTGCGGCGAGATGGACGCCATGAGCGCGCCGCTGCTTCCGACCGTTGTGACCCGGGCGCTGCCGTCGGGCGTCGGTTCGGTCCGCCTCGACCTGTCCCGCCTCTCGTTCTGCGACGCTGCAGGCCTGCGTGCCGTCGTCGAGATCCACGATCAACTCGGGGTTCGTCGGGTTCCGCTCGTGCTCGTCGGTCTGCGCCCGAAGACCCGGCAGTTGCTGGCCATCACCGGTCTCGACGAGCTGCTGCCGCTCGATGACGTCCTGTCGGTGTCCCGGCTCGGCGAGGTCGTGCACGGGCCGGCGACTGTTCGACAGATCTCGTGATTCAGCGCTGACCCGGATGCTGGGTCAGGTTCCCGAGGCCGTGTCCCGATTACGGGCCGTAGCTGTTCACCGCTACGACACCCAGACGCTGCAGGTCCTCTCGGGACCTCTCGCGGCCGCCCTGGCCGGCGTCACCATCACCGAGACCGGGCCGTCCGGTACCTGGAGACTCGCAACGAGAGGCTGGCGGGGGTGAACGACCCCGTCCCCCGCGGCCGGCATCGTTCACCCCCGCCCGTGTGGGGTCGGGTGAATCGCGCGATGAACCACCGGCTTTGCGGCATGGCCAGCCTCACGGGATTCGTCACCGACGGCGGCTACTGATTAACCGGACATAGACAAACACATCACATCGGTCTAACGCAAGACTCACACCGCGGCTATCTGTCAGGCAGGTACCAGTAGGTACCAGTAGCTGCCAGCACGCTGTCAGCACCTGCCAGCACCTGCCAGCACCTGCCAGTGCCGTGTACGCACGCTGCCAGCACCCCCCGCCACAGTCGGGGTCAGACGAAGGGCCCACCCGCGGTCCCCACCTGATCCCACCGGAGGCAGTCATGACCACCGCCGTTCTCGAACCGCCACCCCGCATCGCGACCAGCGACCGGACCCGCAACCCGGTGCGCTGGCTGGTCTTCGCCGTCGTCGTCGTCGCCAACATGATGGACCTGATGGACGCCACCATCGTCAATGTCGCAGGCCCGTCGATCCGTTCGGCGCTCGGCGGCAGCACCTCGACGCTGCAGTGGCTCAGCGCCGGCTACACCCTGGCGTTCGCCGTCTTCCTCATCACCGGCGCCCGGCTCGGCGACATGTTCGGCCGCCGGCGCCTGTTCCTCATCGGCTCGGCCGGCTTCACCCTCATGTCCGCCGCGTGCGCCGCGGCCCCGACCGCCGGCGTCCTGCTGGCCTGCCGCGCGCTGCAGGGTGCGTTCGGGGCGCTGATGATCCCGCAGGGCATCGGCATGCTGAAGGAGGTCTTCGACGACGACGAGATGGGCACGGTGTTCGGGACGTTCGGGCCCCTGCTCGCGCTGTCCGGCCTGGCCGCCCCGATCCTCGCGGGCGTGCTCGTCGAGGCCGACCTGTGGGGTATGGCCTGGCGACTGGTGTTTCTCGTCAACGTGCCGATCGGCCTGGCCGCGTTCGTCGGTGCCCTGCGGGTCCTGCCGCGCACCGTCTCGCGTCCCGGCATGCGCCTGGACGTCACCGGCATGGTGCTCATCGGTGCCGCGCTCACCGCGCTCATCTACCCGCTGATCCAGGGTCAGCCGGACGGCTGGCCGGCCTGGACGTTCGTCATGATCGGCGCGGGCGCGGTGCTGCTCGTCGTTTTCATCCTCTGGGAGCGCCGCCGCGGCAGCGCCTCGCTGATCGAGCCGACCCTGCTCGCCAACCGCACCTACGTCAGCGGCATCCTCGTCCTGCTGGCCTTCTTCGGTGCGTTCGCAGGGCTCATCCTCTGCGTCTCGCTGTTCGGCCAGCTCGGCGAGGGCTTCACGCCCGTCCACGCCGGCCTGACGCTGATGGCCACGATCATCGGGATGTTCGTCGGGATGATCGGCTCGTCCGCCCTCGTCGCCCGGCTCGGCCGCCACCTGCTGCACATCGGCTTCGGCCTCACGGCGGTGGGCATCGCCGTCCTGGCCCTCACCGTCAGCGGCATGCACTTCGCGTCGACGACGGACCTCGCGCCCGGACTGTTCCTCATCGGCCTGGGGGCCGGCGCCAGCGTCGGCCAGCTGTTCGAGTTCATCGTGGCCGGCGTGTCCATGGACGAGGTCGGGTCGGCGTCGGGCGTGCTCGAGGCCGTCCAGCAGCTCGGGTCGGCGCTCGGTGTGGCGGCCCTGGGAACGATCTTCTTCTCCTCCTTCGGCGCCCACCTGCCGACGCACGCGCTCGCCGTCACCACGTGGGCCTGCCTGGTTCCGGTCGCGCTCGGGTTCCTGCTGGTGTTCCGGCTGCCCATGCACGCGCGCGAGGCTGCCCACTGATCACCTGCACCACCGAACCACCCGCCGCGGCGGCCATAATGACGTGATGTCCCACGTCCTGGCCGCCGCGGCGAGCCACGGTCAGGGCCTGCGTCAGGTCGGCGAGCTGCTGTTGGCCTTCGCGCTGTCCTCGGTGATCGGCATCGAGCGGCAGTTCCGGGGCAAGAGCGCCGGGCTGCGCACCCAGGCCATCGTGGGCACCGCGTCCGCCCTGATCCTGCTGGTCAGCAAGTACGGCTTCGGCGACGTGCTGGCCGACGGCCGGGTGGTCCTCGACCCGTCCCGGGTGGCGGCGCAGATCGTGTCCGGCATCGGCTTCCTGGGCGCTGGCCTGATCATCACCCGCCGGGGCGCCATCCGTGGCCTGACCACCGCCGCGTCGGTGTGGGAGACCGCGGCGATCGGTATGGCGGCTGGTGCCGGGCTCCCCCTGCTGGCCCTCGTCGTGACCGGGCTGCACTTCGTCATCGTCATCGGTTACAGCCCGTTGAGCCACCTCATCGCCACCCACGGGTACAGCGAGCGCGGCTTCGTCATCACCTACGAGGACGGGCGGGGCATCCTGCGCGACCTGCTCGCCACGTGCACGGCCCACGACTGGACGGTCAACTCGATGGCCATGGTCGCCCGGGAGGGCCCGGCCGAGGGCGGTACAGCTGCCGCCGACGGGCTCGTCACGGTGTCACTGGTGCTGCGCGGCCCGGGTGCGGCCGGGGCGGCCGCCGCGCTGGCCGGCATTGCGGGGGTCGTGCACATCGACTCCGGCGAGGACGACGACGAGTAGTCCGGTTCAGCTGGGCGCATCCAGGTGCTGGCGAGCCCAGACCGTGAGTTGGTCCAGGGCCGGCATCAGCGCGACGCCGGCGGGCGTCAGCCGGTAGGTGACCGCGATGGGTGGGCCCGCGGCGACGGCACGCTCGACGATGCCCTCGCGGGCCAGCTCCCCGAGACGGTCGGACAGCATCGAGTCACTGATCCCGCCGACGCCGCGCGACAGCCGCGAGAACGACACGGGGCCGCCGGACAGGGCGCCCAGGATCATGCCGTTCCACCGTTTGCCGAGGATGTCGAAGACCCGGCTGAGCGCAGCGTCGCAGAGCTGGGGTTCGTGCTGTTGCACGTCACTCGCCGGCCCTGTCGTCACGCCACCAGCATAGTGCTAGCTTTCTCAGTGTTACTTCTGAATAAGTAGTTGCCTCGTGAAAAGGAGCGACAATGACCTTGTACCGACTCGACGCCAGCTTCCGCGTCGACGGATCCCACAGCCGAGCCATCGCCGACCTCGTCGAGGGGGAATGGACCTCGCAGCTGCCGGACGACCGCATCGTGCGCCGGCATGTCGGTACCGACCCGGTGCCGGCCACCTACTGGGGTGCCGCCGTGACCGCCGGTTTCCTCTCCCCCGAGGACCGCAGCGACGAGCAGCGGGCCGCGCAGGCACTGGCCGCGCAGCTCGTCGACGAGCTCGTTGATGCCGACGCGCTGCTGTTCGCGGTGCCGCTCTACAACTTCGGCGTCTCACAGTTCTTCAAGGCCTTCGTCGACCTGGTCATCACCGACCCGCGGATGGGACCGGGCACCACCCTGTTGCAGGGCAAGCCGGCCGAACTGGTCACGGTGCGAGGCGGCAACTACGGCGCCGGGACGCCGCGGGAGGGCTGGGACCACGCGACGCCGTGGATCCGCCGCATCCTCGCCGACGTCTGGGGCCTCGACCTGACGGTCACCGAAGCCGACTTCACCCTGGTCGGCGTCAACCCGGCGCTGGACGAGTTCACCGAGCTGGCCGCACAACTGCGCACGGAGGCCGAGCGCACCGCGCGCGAGCACGGCACCGCGCTGGCCGCCCGGCACGCCTCGACCCGCGCCGCCTGAGCGGGTGCACCGCGGTCGGCGCGTTGTCGTCAGCCAGGGCCGAGGATGTCGTCAACGGTGACGTTCACGGTCACGTTGCGCAGCCCGATACCTTTCCGTAGCTCATCGGTCACGCGCTGCTGGACGGCGCGCGCGACGTCCTGAACCGGTTGGCCGTAACGGGTGGCCAGTGCCAGGTCGACGACCGCGGTGCGCCCCAGCACGCCGACCGCGGCGTGCGGGTGCCGATGGCCGAGGGTGGCCCGCTCGACCAATTGGGCCGCTTTGGCGGCGGTGCTCCGGCCCAGGGCGACCCGGACGCCGGGGACGGAACGGGCCGCGTCACGGGCCAGGGTCGCCACGACCCGGGCTGCGATGGCGATGCTTCCGCCCTCGGTCAGCTCGAGGGTGTACCAGACGTCCTGGGCCAGGCGCCTCACCTGCGACATGACCGAGGCCGTGAAGCCGGCGGGCAACGCGACCGGTGCCGACACCGCCGTGCTCACCGGCGCCCACAGGGCAACGAACTCGGTGAGCGCGGCCTCGCACTGAGCGCAGGCGTTCTGGTGCTCGCTGCGCCGGTGTGCTTGTCCCTCGGCGACTTGTTCGAGCAGGTCGTCGACGCCGGCGCCGCACGCCAGCCTCTGGCCCCCGTCGTCCGAGGGCGCGCGCTCGCGACCACGTGAGGATGCGTCCGAACTCTCCGCCGGATGGGCGCGGTCGTTGCTCATGTGTCCGCCTCCTCCTCGGTGGTTCCGAGTGCTTCCCTGGCCAGCAACAGGCCCAGTGTGCGCCGCCCCCGGAAGAGATGGCTGCGGACGGAGGCCACGCTGCTGTGCGTCACCTCGGCCACGTCCGCGTACGACAGGCCCTCGAAGTGATGCAGGACGACGACGACGCGCTGGGGTAGCGGCAGCGTGCTCACCGCGGCACCCACCGCGTCGACCGTCGCCTGCCGTTCGGCCGATAGCTGGGGGTCTCCCGCCACCTCGCTGGTCGGGATCTCGTTCAGCAGATCCAGGGATTGATGGACCCGCCCCCGGGTGAGCCGGTTCAGGGCCTGACGGGTCACGATGCGGTACAGCCAGGTGGAGAACAACGAGTCGCCGCGGAAACGGTCCAGGCTGCGCCATGCGGCGAGCATCGTGTCCTGCGCGAGGTCTTGGGCGTCGTGATGATTGCCGAGCATGCGCAACGCGACCCGGTAGACCATCGGACCGTGGCGTTCGCTCAACGTCTCGAACGCGTCGAGATAACCCTCCTGGGCTTTCGCCACCAGGAAGGCGTCGTCGACCGACTCCGTCATACGTGTCCCCCGCGGCGCTGGTCGCCACGAACAGCCTCGCACAGCCTGTAGCGCCTAAAAAACGGGCTGCGAGGTTTGCTCCCGGGCCGTGTCTAACCTCAGTCACCGTCCCTAACCCCGGTCGGCGGGACGACGTCCACGCCTTGCATTGCTGCCGACATCAGGAGACTCCAACCATGACCGATCCGAGAGATTCGGAGAGCGATCCGTCCGTGCTGCTCTCGGCCGAGCAGCTGCTGACCACCACCAAGTGGGTGGAGTCGGGGCACGTGCGCGTGCGTCGGCGCGTCGTGTCCGAGATGCGGACCATCGACGTCGAGGTACGGCGGGAAGAACTGGTGATCGAGGTCCGTGACGCGGCCCCCGGCACCGTCGGCGAGTCCTACCGAGGCACCGTTCTGGACGGGCCGGCGGTGCAGCACCCCGTCACCCCCGCTGCAGAACCACTGGTGCTGCTGCTCCGCGAGGAGGCTCCGGAGGTCGTGATGCACCGGAACGTCTACGAACGGGTGACGGTCGACGTGGTCACGGTGCAGGAGGCCACGGTGTGGCGCGACACCGTCCGCCACGAGGAAGCCGTCACGTCCACCTCACCGACCACCTGAGCACCGCGCGGTCCGAACCGGGTCGAACGCTGCGAGGTTCTGTCCCCGGCAGTGTCTGACCTGATGTGCGACGCTCCTGCGCCCGTCCGCTGCGGCTCAGCCCCAGTGACCG
>NZ_CAXUNP010000017.1:3616-71826 GCF_964252635.1 uncultured Jatrophihabitans sp. | reverse complement strand
CCCACCGACTACACGGAACAATCAACCACCTGTCCGTGAAACCAGGGCAAGTCCACTTCAGTCCAGGAGGCCGGCCGGGTGCATTCGGGAAAGCAGCAGCCGCCGTCGCGGGCGATCAGCGCTTTCCGCTGGGCGGGGCAGGCCAGGCGGCGGGAGCGGCCGTAATCGAGCACCTCGCCCCAGGCGCCTAGGACCACCTCGGTGGTCTCGCACTGCTCTGCCAGCAGAAGCACCCGCTCGGCACTGATCAGGTCGCCGTGGGCGGTCTGCGCGATGCCACCGGGCTCGCCGCGGCGCGCGCGCTCGAGGTCGTCGGCGTCGATGCGGATGACCAGGCTGACCGGAACGCCGCCGGTGTCGGGCAGGCTGCCCGAGCGCAGCAGCCGGAGGCCGGCCACGAGCATCGCGTCGTGGCGGCGCTGCCCGGCGGTGCGAGGGTCGGGCTCGCCGTCCCCGTCCGGTTGTGGACTGGCCAGCGCGTCGACGATGGTCTGCCACACGGCTTTGGTCTCGGTGGTCAGCGAGCCGTAGACGCCGTTCGCGCCGCTGCGGCCGCCGAAACCGAAGGTGCGGTTGCGCTCGAGGTCGCGCTCCTTCGGTTCGGCGCCGTCGGGGTCGAGCCGGGCGAGCGTGAGCTCTCCGCAACGGCGCAGCCCGACTGGGTCCTCGTGCCGGGCCGCTTCGACGAGGTAGGCCTCGCAGGCCGAGAACGCCTCGACGGTGAGGTCGCTGGGGACGCGGCCGAGGCACCGGGTGATCTCGTCGACGTGGGCCGCGGAGATCTCGCCGGCGGCGAGCGAGTCGGCGGTGCGTGGGTGCAGCGGTTGCAGCGGCTCGCCCGTGACCGTGCGGCGCGGGCCGAGGTCGGTAGCCCGCAGGGCCCGCGCCCGGGCCTCGCCGCGGGCCACTCGGGTGAGCCCGCCGACCAGGTCGGGCAGCGAGGGAGCGCACCGATCGAGTGAGAGCCCGCGGTTGTTCGCATCGCTCAGCACCCGCACGTCGGCCGCGTCCAGACGACGCCGCTCGACCTCGACGGAGGAGATCAGGCCGGCGACGTCGACTCCGGACAGCGAGTCGAGATCGAGCGACAACAGGTCGTCGACGACCGCGTGCAGCGACGCGAGAACGTCGTCGAGGACCACTGCAGCCATAAATCGAACATAGAGCAGGGGTATGACAGAACTTGGCTGTCGCCGAACGTTCGCGGCGACTGCTTTTCCGGGCTGGTCTCAGACGACGCCGACGAGCTCGCTGTACCGGGCACGCGCCTCGTCGAGTCGCCGCTGCAGGTCGGCGGCCCGGGCCCGGTCGTCGGCGGAGACGCGTTCGTGAGCGAGCTCCATCCGAATCAGCTCGCGCAGAGCGTGGGCCACGTCAGCATGAGATTGGCTTCGTCGGACGCGCTTCATGGTGGTGGTCCCCCGAAAGACTCGATCTCGGTGCTGGTCGGTGCGTGTCACAGCCTGCACACCGTAAGTGTCGAGCACGTGACGCGAAAGTGTCTGACGGTGAAGACTCACCGGTGGCCGCCACATCTGGCACGAACGTCCCCGTCGCGCCGGCCGCGTCGAGAGCACCGACTCCGCCGATCGCCGGCGCGGGGGGGCGTGTGTCGTGAGCGTTTAGCGTCGCGGCGCTGGGCGTGCGCAGCCGATCACCCTGACCTACCGTTTTCGTCGAGGGCTTGCATCGGCGACCAGGGGGGCGCCGAACCTTGATCTTCCGGGGGTTCGACATGAACGACAACAAGCAGATCTTCGACCCGTTTCAGCGACGCTCGGCGTCAGGCGACCACGCTCACCGTGCTGGACAGCGACCGAAGCCCGGGCCGGGTCGTCACCGGCCGGAGGTGGTGACGCTCGATCCGTGGGAGCGCGCTCTCACGGGCCCGCCGATCAGCGTCTTCGAGGAGGCGTCTCCGACGGGCAGCTATTCCGTTGTCCAGTAGCTCTTACCCCCGCGTCACGGGGGCGGAGTTACAGTTGTGTGCGCATGTTTGGGCGCCGGAACCCGTGCATGCGAAGGCCCAGGCCAGCTCACCTTCACCCGCTGGCCTGGGCCGCGCCCCTCAGCGCGGGACTGACCGCCGTGAAACCCTGTAGCCATAGCTAGACGGCTCGGCTGGACTATCGCCGTAATGTGCTTCGGGGTCGCTCTGGTGGTCCTGGCAATACTTCTGTACGTGGACCACCGCGGCTGGCTTTGATCGGGCAGACTGTGGTCCATGTGCAGCACCTGCGGCTCCAGGACTTGTCCTCCCGGCGCACACGTTTGTCTAATCCGGTGGTGAGAAGGCCGATCTCCGGCGACAGCCGACGACCGGTTGTTCATATCGGAGTTCGAAGCGTCGCTTTCGACCGGCCACGCGGGGGACTCGAACGAGCGGCAGGCGTACACGTGCGTATGCTGCGAGAACTTGGGATTCGGGTCTGCGTTCACTCGACCCCGCGGGCCGAGCCCGGACCTGACGGAGTCGTCTTCCGCGATGTCCGTTGGCCTGTTTCATTTGCCGGGCCGGGCCGCCCAGGCTTCGGCCTGTCGTACTGGGTGTGGGCTGTCTCGCTGGCGCGGTCTCTCGAGAGCTGTTGGACGCCAGGCGACATCGCCCACCTGCACGGCGCTGCCGTCGCCGCGCTGACCAGAGTCCGCAACACGGAGATATCGCGACGCTCCGTGTCCAATCCGCACGGGATGGAAGAGTTTCAGGCCGGAACAGTTTGGCAGGAGACAAACCGGCGCGTTGTACGTGGTATGAGCAAGCGCGGAGCGCAGGCAGTGGCGAAGATCATCAGCACCGACAACGCGATGAACGAAGCCATAAAGCGCAACCTCGGGGTCGACGACTCGAAGCTGGTGGTTGTCCCGAACACAGTGCAATCCGTGCTGGCTGATCAAGCCTTGGTCGACGCAGATACACGGTCGACCGGGTCCGAGCCGCCGGCCATCGTGACCGTGGGCCGAATGGTCGCGAACAAGGGCTACGACAATTTGGCGCGAGCGTTGCTGGCTCTGGAAGACCGCGGGTTTTTCACGCGGCGAATGGCCTGGTCGCACTTCGGGTCCGGGCCGGCCGAAGCCACTGTCAGCAAAATGATGAGCGGATCTCGAAAGGTTTCTTTTAGTGTCGTGCACGGAGCGGACGACGAATCGGTGTCCAGTGCTCTGCGATCATGTCGAATCTTTGTGCAACCCTCGCGTTACGAGGGAAGTAGTCTGACTACTCTCGAGGCGATGGCGCAGGGCACAAACGTCGTTGCCACGCCGGTAGGCGGCATTCCGGACAAGATTCTTGATGGTCAAACGGGCGTACTAGCGGCTGATACGAGTTGGCAGGCCTTGGAAGACGCAGTCGCGCGCGGGTTAGCCCTCGACGACAACACCCTAGGTCGCGCGGCGCGAATGTTGGTCGCCAGCAGCTTTACGCATAAACGAGCTATGGAACAGTACGCCGAACTTTACGATGCCCTTGAGGTAGAGATGTAATGACAGCAATCAACAGGGTGACGTCGTGGTAGCGGCGTACACGAAGGCCTTGGGTAACTCGCTCGATAAGCGACGCCGCGGCGAGGCCGCGATCACCAGTACGCTGAGTTTCGGATCGTTAACTGTCCTTGCGGCGGTGATTATCGCCATGTGGGCGATCTATGTGGGCCCAGCAAGTTCACCTGCGTCCTGGATCGGCCTGGCCATCTGCGGCTTGTGTCTCTACCAACTCGCTCACCTCGTCTCATCGCGCACCGGTGCCTTCATGCAGTACGGCTTCTGGAGCTTCGTCTTCGTCTGGGTCGGTTTCGCGCCTCTCGTGCAGATGCACTACAACAAGTTGCCGTGGCCCGACGTGCCGATTACCGGGTTGTACGTACCTGCCCAGCTGTTACTAGCAGGTGCGGTAGGGGCCTATTTCGTGGGCTCGCGCGTGGGCTCGACCTCGGCCCGCCAGCGGGTGAGTTCCTGGACGGCGCCATCTACTGAAGTCAACCGAAAGTGGATACCGCTGCTTGCGCTGGTCGTGGTCGGACCGTATGCACTAAGCAGGTCTGGCGGTGTCGCGGCGCGATTCACCTCGCGATACACATTCACGCAGCACCTACAGCAGGTGGGTATCTCGCAAGCTACCGGCGGCTCCATCCAGATCGCGATCATTCAGTTGTTCCCTGCCGCGGCTGCTGCCGTTTTGGCCTATTGTGCATTCGCGGATTTCGCCGCACGGAAGGACGGTGCGACTGCCAAATACCCGGCGCGGTCCGCTCTCCAATTGGGGCTCGCGGTGGTCGCGGTAGCCCTATTCGCGAATCCGTTGTCCTCGTCGAGATTCATTTTCTTCAGCGTTCTTCTCGCGGCAATTTATGCGACGTTCCGCCTCCGGTCGAGACAGTCTCATCAGGTACTGGCTCTTGCCCAGGTCGTCGGTCTGATGGCGGTGTATCCCCTGTCTGCGTGGTTCAAATTGGGCGGCCAGACGTTCGCCGGCTACAACGGCGGCCGGTCTCTGAACGTGGGGACATCGTCGTTTCTCGGCGTCGATTTCGATGGGTTCCAGCAGACCGCCAATGCTGTGTACTACGTACACAGGTCCGGCTATGGTTTCGGGCACTTCACCGTCTCGGCCCTGGGATTCTGGATTCCCCGAGCGATCTGGTCGGGCAAGGCGCAGCCGGCCAGTTATCCTGTCTCGGCCAGCCGAGATTACGTGTTCCAGAACCTGTCACTACCGCTGTGGACCGAGCTGTTCGTCGACTTCGGTGTCCCGGGAATGCTGGTCATCATGTTCTTTCTGGGTCGTTTGAGCAGGGCGTTGGACCTGCGCACGTTGCACAATCGAAACACCCTTGCCGGTCACCTCGGCGCAATAATCGGCGCATGTCAAATAGGCTTCCTTCGTGGGCCCATGGGTGCGCAGATGCCGTTCTTCGCCACCGCACTCATTCTTGGATACCTTGCGCTTCGCACGAGTAGACCCCGGACGCGATTACCTGACATGGCGCACAAGGGCACCACGCTGAATCAGCCGGAAGCGGGTCCGTCGCGGCTCATCTCTCTAGGCAAGATGTGACGTCGCGTCTCGACAACACGGTGCATTTCGTCGAGATCGGCGGCAGTGGGGGCGTATTTCAGCACACGCTACGGGTTGCTGAGTTGCTAGTCGGGCGCGAGATCGACGTAGTCATACACACCGCGTTCGACCCAGAGCAGGACTCGCCTGAGGGAGTTCGTTTCTGTCGGTGTATGTCGTGGTTCCGTACGGTGCGCAGTAGGCGTCTCCGCCAATGCGCACTGGTCATCCGGTATCTCTGTCGCACGGTGCCTCACCTGATGCGTGTGGCGAGCACCGTTGACGTCATGCACGTGCAAGGTGCATCGCCGCTATGTTCGGGTGCTCTGCTGGCAGTGACGTTGCCGGCGAATAGGGTTCTCTACAGTCCGCACAACACGTTCTCGCGCTCGGGTTCCGTCCTGGAACAGCGCATGCTCGTTGCAGCAGCACGCCGGGCCGACGTCGTGGTGGCCTTCTCGCAGCGCGACGTCGAACGCGTGCGCTCGTGGGGGGCGAACGTCAGACAGGCGCCGCTCGTACAGTTCGCACCGAAGCCCGATGCGCAGCTCGTCGGGCGCTACCGAACGCGCTTCCGGACGGGTGCAGATTGTGTCGTCGTCGGGTTGTTTGGCCAGGTGCGCGCAGACAAAGGCGGGGATCAGTTTGTCCGGGCCGTGGCGGCGATGCCCGAGGGGGTCGGTGTTGTTGTCGGACAAGACCTGGGAGGGTTGACTGAGATTCGAGCGATGGCCGAAGCGCTTGGTCTGACCCTGCACGTCGTTGAGGGCTACTTGCCGCTCGAGGAATTCGCGTCGGCGATGTCGGCGGTAGATGTGCTGCTCACTCCGTATCGGCGGGCTTCGCAGTCCGGAGTGTTGTCCCTAGCGAGAAGTCTGGGCGTGCCCACCGTCTCGTCTACAGCAGGAGGTCTCGCTGAGTTGGCTACTACCTCGGTCGAGGAGGAGACGCCGAATGCCTACGTCGAGGCCATCCGGCAAGTTCTGCATTCACCGCCGGTCAGCTCGCCCGTATCCGACGAGTACGCAGTCTGGGCCGTCTACGCCCAGCACGCAGCCCAATCCCTGTGAGCTTTCGTGCGGGTAGGCGGCACGCGGACGGCGTCGGTGCCGAGACATAGGGTGACGAGAACCAATTTAGTCATTGGCTCTGCCTCGTTCGGCATGGCTGGTGAGACGACCTTGCGCATCCTGAGCGCGGCCCTCGGGGTCATCGCGACGGCGCTGATCACGCGGCAGCTGGGACCGGGCAACCTCGGTTACTACGGCTTGTTGACTCTGGTCATGGTGACGATCACCAACGTACTTGAGTATGCGCAGCGCCCTGTGATGTTGCGCGATCTTTCAACCAATCCGTCCGGTGCAGCCCTATCGGACTACCTGCGCCGTCGCCTGCAGTCCAGTGCTGTGCTTGCCGGCGCAGGAGTCGTCGTGATCCTTTTCACCACCTCAGGAGAACGAACGGCTGCTGGCGTCGTCCTCGCGCTGGTGATGATTCCGAACAACCTTAGCTGTGTATCGGTCATCCTCCACGCGAATTACCGGGGCGACCTCATCGGATTGACGATCGTCGTGCAAAGCGTCCTGACCATTGCGGGGCTGATCCTTGTCCGCGTCTTCAATGGCGGTCTCATTGCGGTTGCCGTTCAGCTCTGGGTCGTTACGCTCTTGTCCAGCTTGTTTGTCGTCGTGCTGTCACGACGTCAGCTCCCCTTCAGGGTTGCCTGGCGTGCTGGCGACCGACGGCGTCGCGGCCGCGAAGTTGATGCGGACCGGACATCTGCCGCTGCGCCTTCCAAGGAACCCAGGCTGCTCCTGCTGACGTCCGTCTTGACCATGGTTGCGTGGAAACTTGATCTTCCCACTGCCTACGTCATGCTGGGAGCGGTGCCGGCCGGCATCTACGCGGCGTCCTACCGAGTGCTGGACCAGATGACCGTACTGCCATCGGCGCTGGTCGGAGTACTGACGCCCAGGTTGAGTCAGTTGCACAGCGACGGCGGTGCGGAGCGCGATCAGACCCGCGGTACGCGGCCCGATCGGCTTGCCGTTGTCACTATTGCCCTCGCCAGTGCGGCAAGCATTGTCTTCTGGCCGTTTGCCGGGCTTATTCAGGAAGTCATTTTTGGGCCCGGGTTTACACAGTCAGTCACACTCATGAGGTTGTTGGCCTCGGCGCTGCCCTTGATATGTTTACGTTTTATTCTTGCCTCCCTATTCATCGTGACTCGAAATTACACTGGATTCTTGCTGGCCAGCAGCGTTTACTTTGTCGGGTCGTTAGCCTTTACGATATTGTTCACCGCTGCGTTCGGTCTCAAAGGCACGGCCACAGCAACCATCGTGGGCGAGTTGCTTTTCGTCATCGTGTGTGTCCTTGATCCGCGGACTCGCCGAACAGCAAAGCCGTATTTCGCGTTGGCAATTGTCAGCTGCGTTGTTCCGGCGGTAGCTCTGCTCGCCGTATCGATAGGAATGTGATGGTAAACAGCCGAGAGCATGGGACGGTAGTAATTCTGTCCACGGCTGATTTCAGCGGCGGCATCTGGACGAACAAGCAGCACCTTGCGACCGGACTCGCGCGCGACCGCCAGGTCCTCTACGTCGAGTCGTTGGGTCTACGCCGTCCTCGAATCTCGGTTGCTGACTTAACTCGAATGAGAAAACGCCTGAAAGATGCCTCCGGACATGGCCGGCCGGAGGGTACGACTGAAAGTGCGAGAGCGGTGCGGGTAGTCAGCCCGCGCGTTCTGCCTTTTCACGCCAATTGGCTCGCGCGATCACTCAATCAGCGAATCCTGCAGGCATCCATCGTTCCCGAACTGGCGGAGTCGGAGCCCGAAACGCTGTGGTCGTTTTCCCCGGTGACTTACGGGATGGAGCGATTGGCCACGCATTTCGTGTACCACAGCGTGGATTTATTGCATGAGCAGCCGGGGCTGCCCGCCGGGCTTTTACTTGATGCCGAGAGACGTGTCGTTCAGCGCGCCGATGCGGTCATAGCAAGCAGCATTAAGATTGCTGAACACCTGGCTCAACTGGGACGTACTGACGTCATTCTATGGGAGAACGTCGCCGATACGGCGCTGTTCGGTCGAGACTTGACTGGTGCAAGGGAACCGCGTGCGATCTTCGCGGGGAATCTGACGCCGCAGAAGGTCGATTTCTCGTTGCTCGCCGAGGTGGCCGCGTCCGGCACGCCGCTAGCGCTCGCAGGCCCGATAGGCATCGACGGCACCTCCGACAGAGAGGTGGAGCGCCTTCTTCGCGATCCTAAAGTCAGTTATTTAGGTCCTCTGTCCCTCAACCATCTGGCCAGAGAAGTGGCGCGATCTCGGATTGGTCTCATTCCGTACAAGCTGTCGGGGCTCACCTCCGGCATATTCCCGATGAAGACATTCGAATATCTGGCTGCCGGCTTGGAGGTGGTATCGACGCCGCTTGCCAGTTTTGCGGCCACAGACATTAGCGGATTGCATATCGCATCGGCCCCCAAGTTTGCTAGCATGGTTCATAATCGAATGCAGCAGTTCAGTGAACCTGCAGCCGCGGAACGTTCTCAGCTCGCTCAGACGCATTCTTGGGAGAATCGTTTCGAGCAGGCTCGTCAACTGCTCTCCTGGTCCAGTCACACAACACTCGACTAGGCCTACCGTGCGTGTTGCCATTCGGCGTTCGTCGAGACGTAGAGGACAGGTACCGTTGCGCGTTCACGAGACGAGGAGGGCGAGAGCGTGAGGATCGAAGGGCTCGGATCCCGGTTGCGGCGTCGGCCGGGTACAGGCCGCGTGGCCGGCGAGTTACTGTCCTATCGAATGTCCCACAGCCGTCATTCGCACGAGCTGGCTGTGTGCAAGAGGCTTGCCAGGCCAGGGTCCACCGCCGTCGATGTTGGCGCTTATGTCGGCACCTTTGCGGTCGCGCTCAGCCGCTCTGTAGGCAGAACTGGAACAGTTTTTGCCTTTGAACCACAGCGAGAACTGTACGAACAGCTGCGGAACGCGACGTGGGCCACCCGAGTAATCCCGATGAACGTGGCGTTATCGTCCCACAGCGGCCCAGCAGTCTTCAGCGTGCCGGTCGACGAGAGCAGCGGATTGGCACCTGCCCAGGGGTCGTTAGAGCCGCAGCGATTCTCAGCCCAAACGGTGCAGAACGAGGTGCGGACGCTTCGATTGGACGATCTTCTTGGCCCGGCCGAAGAGGTATCGATGATGAAGATCGACGTGGAGGGCCACGAATGGTCTGTGCTGGAGGGCGCAAAGGGTGTTATCGCCACGCACCGCCCGGCTTTGGTGGTAGAGATCGAGCAACGCCACATAGGAAGCCGGACAGTGGCCGATGTGGTGCGGGACATTTGCGAACTTGGAGCCTACCGGTGCGAATACATTCTCGACCGTCAGTTGTTGCCATGGTCGAACTTTGATGTGGATCGAGACCAACTGCAGTGGATTGATGATAACGGGCGCACCCGAGCGACGTTCGACGTGGGTGCCTACGTCAACAATTTCGTTTTCACCCGGAAATGACGCGTCAGCGAACTGCCGTGCTCAAGGCGCGGCGTGACAGTTCGTTCGATTTCGACCAGCAGGGATAAATATTGATGACAGTGGCGTTAGCGCATGACTACATCACCCAGCGGGGAGGTGCCGAACGCGTCGCGCTGGAGCTTGCTCGGGCGTTTCCTGAGGCTCCGCTGTTCACGACGCTGTACAACCCTGAATCAACTTTTCCTGAATTTTCGGACGTCGACGTTCGGGCGTCTTGGCTCAATTCGATAAAGCCGTTGCGGAATTGGCATCGCATGTCGATGCCGGCCCTGGCGTCAGTTGTTTCGAACACCACGATCGAAGCGGAACTGACGCTCGCCAGCTCGAGCGGGTGGGCGCACGGTTATTCCTGCTCGGGTACGAAGGTAGTCTACTGCCACGCACCTGCCAGATGGCTCTACCAAGGTAGCCGATACTTTGGTGTCGATAACGCGTCCAACCCGCTCAGCTGGCGTCGGGTCGCGCGCTCCGGCTCCGAGGTCGGCCTGCGTCGACTGCGCAAATGGGACGCCCGGTCAGCTTTGGGCGCAGAGCGTTACATCGCAAACTCCACGGCGACCAGAAACGCGATTTGGCGAGCCTACGGGGTTGACTCCGAAATTGTCTTTCCTCCTACGACACTAGGACCGGGTACAGCTGAACCCGTGCAGAAGCTCGACGGAGGGTTTGTTCTGTGCGTGGCCCGATTGCTCCCGTACAAAAATGTCGATCTCGTCGTTTCGGCCGTGCAGAGCCAACCTGGAATTCAACTCGTCGTGGTCGGTGAGGGGCCGTACCGTCGGGTTCTGGAAGAGCAGATAGACGGCGACCAGGTTCGCTTACTCGGGCGTGTATCGGACGAACATTTGCGGTGGCTGTACGCGAATTGCTCCATCCTGGTCGCGGCGTCACACGAGGATTTCGGATTATCTCCTCTGGAAGCCGCGGCCTTCGGGCGTCCGACCGTGGCGCTGCGTGCCGGTGGGTACCTCGACACTATTCGAGACGGCGTTTCGGGCATCTTTTTCGACGAGGTAGCACCGGCGTCACTGTCGCGAGCAATCACCCAGGCGTTGGCAATGAATTGGGATGAGGCGCAGATCAAGGCCCATGCCGAAAGCTTCTCGCCAGTAGTGTTCCGCTCTCGAATTCGCCAGATCGTCACTGACGAACTGTCGAACCACTCCTAGCGAGTGATGCTCTTCGCCCGGCCAAGAGCGCGGAAAGCCCAACCGGCAGCGCGCCACAGGACAGGATCCAGCACGTTACGGCCGTCGAGGATCACTTTCTGCCTAACCACCGCGCCCATCTCGTCCGGCCCGATGTCGCGAAACTCCTGCCATTCGGTCAGATGCAGCACGACGTCGGCGTCGCGGCACGCGTCGAGTGCGCTGTCGGCGCAGGCGAGGGTGGGGTAATCGCGACGGGCGTTGTCCATGGCCTCGGGGTCGTAGATATGGACCGCGGCACCAGCCTGTTGAACAGCCAAGGCTACGTCTAGAGCAGGGGAGTCGCGGATGTCGTCGCTGTCGGGCTTGAATGCCGCCCCTAAGACAGCGACTCGTTTGCCGGCGAGCGTCCCGCCGCAGACCTCACGCGCCAGATCGACCATGCGGGCGCGGCGTCGCATGTTGATGTCGTCGACGCTTTTGAGAAAGGTGAGCGCTTGGTCGACACCGAGTTCGCCGGCGCGGGCCATGAAAGCGCGGATGTCTTTGGGCAAGCAGCCGCCGCCGAAACCGAGGCCGGCGTTGAGGAACTTGCGGCCAATCCGGGCGTCATGACCGATCGCGTCGGCCAGCTGCACGACGTCGCCGCCGGTGACCTCGCAGATCTCGGCCATCGCGTTGATAAAACTGATCTTGGTAGCGAGGAACGAGTTCGCCGCAACCTTGACCAGCTCCGCGGTGGCGTAGTCGGTGATGATGAGCGGGGTGTCGGCCGCGAAGATGGTCGCGTACGCCTCACGCATGGCCGCCAGCCCGCGCTCGCCCTGGATGCCGAGTACGACCCGATCAGGGGTGAGCGTGTCCTGCACCGCGAGGCCTTCGCGCAGAAACTCTGGGTTCCATACCAGCTCGCCGCCGACCGCCTCGACCTGCTCTGCCAGCCGGGCTGCAGTTCCGGCGGGCACCGTCGACTTGCCGACCAATACCGCGCCCGGATTGACGTGTGCGCACAGCTCGGTGAACGCGGCGTCGACGAAACTGATGTCCGCGGCGAACTCACCCTTCGTCTGCGGCGTACCGACGCAGACGTAATGCAAGTCGGCGAACTCGGCGGCCTCCTTCACCGACGTTGTGAAGCGCAAGCGGCCGCTGTCGACGTGCTTGGAGAGCAGCTCCGATAACCCCGGTTCGAAAAACGGCACCTCACCCTTGGAGAGCCGGGCGACCTTTGACTCGTCGACGTCGACGCCCACAACCTCATGACCCATCTCGGCCATGGCGGCGGCGTGCGTCGCCCCGAGGTAACCCGTCCCGATCACCGACATGCGCATGGTGCTGGTGTGCTCCCGATTCGCTGGCTGGCTTGAGCGCACCTACCGTACGCAATTCCATGCTTCGCGCATGTTGCAGGTAGTCGTCCGGCGACGGCCTACCCCTGCGACGCGACGACCTGGTCTTCGCGGAGCTCGTCGGTGATCGGTTCGACCCGGCTGCGTCGCAGCCGGTCGAACAACAGCGGTGACGGCCACGCGGGTGCGGCGCCGTTGAGGAAGGCGTCCATGTTCGGCGTGCTGGGGCGCGCGCCACCGGCGACGTAGAACAGGCCCGCCAGCGCTGTGCCACCCACGACGATGGCGAGGCTGATCCACAGTGCGTCCCGGGTCCCGGCTGCGGTCGAGCCGCCCACTGTCGCGGCGAGATGGACGAAGATCGGCGCGACCATGAAGGCCGCCACGGCGCGCAGCAGCTCGACCATCGCGAAGACCCGCTGGAGGCTCGGTGCCGGCAGCGAGAACCCGGCACCGAACAACGCCGGCGCCACCGTCGCACCCAGGCCCACACCGGTGAGCCCGGAGCCGACCAGGGCGATGGTCGGGTCGGCCGGGACCTTGACGAGAAACACCAGGATGCCCGCGGCGAGGAAGACCATGCCCACCGGCGGCAGATACTGCAGCCAGCGAGTCTCAATAACCCGGCCGAGCGCGAACGCGGTGAGCAGGGCCCCGCCGAGCTCGGGCAGGTACAGCAGGCCCGCGTGAAGCGCACCGCGCTGCTCGGCGACGAGAGTCAGAGTCAGGTCGCTGACCGATACCGACGCCGCCGCGGCGCACAACGCGATCGTGATGCCGGAGACCGGGATGGTGCTGCGCAGCAGCGGCCCCAGCGGCAGCAACGGGTTGCGGCTCCTGGTCTGGTAGACGATGAGGGCGAGGATGACGACGATCCCAGCAACCAGGGGGAGCACGGTCACCGTGGACAGGAAGTCGTGCGAGGTCAGCTCGGACACCCCGAAGAAGGCGGCGATCGAGCCGATAGCGGCCAACGAGATGGCGAGCGGGTCCTTGGGCACGTTGCGGTTGGCCGGCGGCGTGTGGTCGTAGGTGAGGACGGTCAGCAGCAGGGCCAGCACGGCGACGCCGGCCACGATCCACAGCAGCGGGCGCCACTGGTGGGCGTTGGTCTGGATGCCGCCGATGGTGGGTCCGAGCGCGACGGCGCCGAAGATGCACATGCTCATCGTCACCGACGTGTACCGCAGCTTCTCGGCGCCGAAGCCCAACGCCAGCGGGGGAACCGCGGCGATGAGGAGCAGGCTCGTGCATAGGCCCTGCAGGACGTGGCCGATGATGAACATGGCCGGGTCCTGGGCGGCGGCCAGCAACACCGAACCGACCACCGAGATGGCCGCGTAGGTCACAAGCATGATGCGCTGCGGCAGGTGCTGGGCGAACACCACCGCGAGCACGGTGCCCAGCGCGTAACCCGCGTTCGCCATCCCCAGACCGAGCGACAGGGTCTGCGGCCCCATGTGCAGGTCGGCGCTGATCAACGGTGTCAGGGGCGCCAACGCCGAGGACAGGGCGAGGTAGGGCACCAACGCCAGCAGTGCCATGGCGGCCACCGCCGGGTAGCGACCCGCGAGCGGCCCGGAAGGAATGTGCACGGCACCTTCTTCAACTGCGTGACAAGAGTGAACGCCTCACGCTGTCACACCTCAGCGGCCGGTAGGAGTCGACTAGGTGATTCGTCAGCCACTTCACACGCCGCGACTCAGTTCGTTCCGGCCACTTGCTTGGCGTAGGCCTGCAGGCGGGTAACGGCCGAGCGCTCGGTGGCGTTGGCGCCGGGGTAGTGGAACGTGTACCCGTCGTCGTGCTGTTCGGGTTGCGTTGCGCTTAGCCAGGGAAACAGCGACCACGCCAGGCCGCCGGCGACGTCGCGGTCGGTGGCCAGCGCCGTCGTCCACGACGAGTCGGTCTGGGTGGTGAGCGGGAACTCGCCCACCATGTAGGCCTTGCCGTGCGCCGCGGTGAACCGTGCGTCCGAGGTCATGGTGGCGACGCTGGTCGGGTAGAAGTGCGCGTCGATGAGGTCGACGTGCGGCGCTGCGTAGGCGGTCTCGCTGATCGCCTTGCCGGTGGCGGCGCTGCCGTCGGCCACGAGCGCGTGCGGCGCCAACGACTTGATATAGGCGGCGGTCTGCTCGGTCCAGGCCGTCGGCGCGTCCCACACCTCGTTGCCCGTCTCCCAGATGGCGATCGTCGGGTCGCTGCCCAGGCGCAGCCCGGTGTACGGGTTGACGTGGTTCAGGAGGTGCGCGACGTAGGCGTGGAAGGCGGCCACGATGCGCGGGTCGGTGTAGAACTCGGCCTCGCGCTGCCGCTGCCCGGCGTCGGTGACGCAGTTCTGGCCCGGCGCGTCGGGGTAGCCGAGCCAGTTCGTGAACGTGTGCTTGCCGCCGTGGTAGTAGTGCCACTCGTCGGTCAGCGGGATCATCAGTCGCACCCCGTACCGCCGGGCGTCGGCCACGGCGTAGTCGATGCTCGCGAAGGCCGCGTCGTTGAAGTGGCCCAGCGTCGGCTCGAGCGAGCGGGGCGATCCGACACTGACGCCGAGCGAGATCGAGCGCACGAGCCCCGCCCCGAGCGACCGGGCCGCCGAGAACCCGTTGTCGACTGCCGCATGCGTCGGGTAGGTCGGGCCCGCGGCGTCGGTGACGTTTTCGTCCAGGCCCAGCCAGTACATGTTCACCCCAGCGAAGCGCCACGGCTTGCCCGCCAGCTGCAGCTGGGAGCCCGAGCGGGTGACCCAGGCGGTAGCGGTCGACGGCGTAGCGGTCAAGGACGCCTTCGTCGGGGTGGCTGTGGTGGGGGCGACCCTGGGCGGGGCCGGCCTGACCGAGGTTGCCTTCCCAGCGGTCGCCTTGGGAGTGGGGTGCTTGGGCGGCTTGTGCTTGAGGGCGTGGCGCTTCTTCAGGTGGTGCTTCTGTGCGTGGTGTGAGTGGTTGCGGTGCGTCACGGGGTGGTGAGCTGCGGTCTTGGCCGAGGCCGACACCGCCGACGCGCCAGTCAGAGCGCAGAGAGTGATCAGGCTCACTAGGCCAATTTGACGGGAGGTTTGCCTACAAAACGGGCGCGAATGACGACACATGCTGGAAACCTTCGAGGGCGACGAGGCCGCCGAGGAGTCCGGACGGCGCGCGTGGGTGGAGGGGTGCCCCCGCACCGACGTCCGTGTCGTTCACCACCGAACGTACCCAATACTTCACACGAAGAGAACACGATCAACGCGATCAATGTTCGTTCGACCTCAAAACAAGTTCAGCGAGCGTCACGCCTCGCGCGCCACCGAGGGGTCGCCGCCGGCGTCCGGCCCGTCCGTCGGGTGATCGTCCGACCGAATGCGCAGCACCGCGCCGGGCGCTCCGTTGACATGTCGTTGCGGCCGCAACCTGTTCAAGATCACCGAGAAGCTGGAGGTCAGCGACCGATTCGGGCGGAAGCGGCCGCACTCGTCGGGCGCGCAGAGCGAGCACTCGGACCCGGGCCGATAGTGCTCGTGCGCGGTGCGGGAATGACCGCACCGGCACTGCTTCGCGTCCACCCTGGCTGCCCGCCTCGTTGTGTACCGACCCACAAGCGTGTTAGTGGGCCCAACTGTAGTTACCGACGGGTGCGCAGCACAACGTGACCACCGGGCGGGGTCGGCCTCTGTGAGACGCACGTCTTAACCGCTACATCGGAATGAACAGCGCATGGCGCACCGGTGTGATCGCAATCCACAGCGCTCTCCAGGGAACCCCATGCTCGTTTTGCCCGAACGGTAAGAGTCGGGAAATCTTGAGCCGGACGAACAACGTCCGCACCCGCACGGCCAGGATCCAACCAGCGCGTCCGGCCGCAGCAGAGCACCAGTGACCAACCAACCAGGGGATACGTTGTCACGCCTTGAAACGCACCGACCTGCCCAGCCAAGGGTCACGATCGTGATTCCGGCCAAGAACGAAGCGCGCAACCTCGAAGTCGTGCTTCCCGAACTCCCCGAGGTCCACGAGGTCATCCTCGTCGACGGCCGCTCCAGCGACGACACCGTCGCGACGGCCCGCGACCTCATGCCCTCCATCCGGGTGCTGACGCAGACCAGGCGCGGCAAGGGCAATGCCCTGGCCTGCGGGTTCGCCGCAGCCACCGGCGACGTCGTGGTCATGTTCGACGCCGACGGGTCGGCCGACGCCGGCGAAATCCCCGCGTTCGTCGAGGCCCTGACCGACGGCGCCGACTTCGCCAAAGGCAGCCGCTTCGTCGAGGGCGGTGGCAGTCACGACATCACCCGCTTCCGGTCGCTCGGCAACCGGATGCTCAACATCATCGCCAACCTGATGATGCGCACCCGCTACACCGACCTCTGCTACGGCTACAACGCGTTCTGGACCGACATCCGGCACACCCTTGAGCTGCCCAACCACGCGTTCGGCTCGGTCAACGCCGAGCGGATGATCTGGGGCGACGGGTTCGAGATCGAGACCGTGATCAACTGCCGGATCGCCTCCGCGGGCTTGACGGTCCAGGAGGTCGGCAGCGTCGAACGCCTGCGCATCCACGGCGAGAGCAACCTCAACGCGGTCAGCGACGGTTTCCGAGTTCTCAAGACCATCGTGACCGAGCGTCGCCGGCACCGCGCCCGCGCTGCCGCCCCGTCCGTCGCCGCGGGCGACGAGCGGACCGCGCGGTCGGACGTCGGGCGCGAGCTGCCCGAAAGCGCGTGACGCAGGCCCCTGACACAGGAGTGGGTGCGGCCGTCATGACGGCCGACAGCTCGGCGCTGCGTCCTGCACCGAGACCGACGCGGCCTGCTGCTGCGCCGGTCTCTGCGCCGCGAGGTGGGCGGTTCTCGCTCAAGGGCGGCGTCCGGCACGTCGCCGGCATCAGCGCCGCGCTGGTCGGCACGCAGGCCGTCACGGGGATCCTCGGCCTGCTCTACTGGGCCGTCGCGGCCCGGCTGACCAGCGTCACCGCGGTCGGTGTCGCGGGCGCGGCCACGTCGCTGATGCTGCTGCTCGGCAGCTTCGGCATGCTCGGGCTCGGCACCCTGCTGATCGCCGAGATCCCGCGCACCGACCCGGCGACCCGTCGGCTGCTCGTGCGCACCGCGCTCGTCGTGGCCGGGGTCGCCAGCACCGTGTTCGGCGCGCTCGTCGCCATCGGCGTCGGGTCGCTCGGCCTGACGGACCTGTCCAGCATCGCCACGCCATTCAACGTCGTCGACTTCGCGATCGGCACGGGCATCACCGGCCTGTGCATGGTGCTCGACCAGGCCGTGCTCGTCGTGGGGCTGAGCCGGGTGCAGCTCGAGCGGAATACGCTGGCCAGCGTCGCCAAGATCGTCATCTTGATCGGGCTCGTCTACGCCGGACGCCGCAGCGGCATGGACATCTTCCTGTCCTGGACGCTCGGCAACCTGGTGTCGCTCGGGCTCGTGGCCATGCGCACGCGTGTGCGGACCTCGGTCGTGACGGCCCGCGCCGTCGGCCGCCGCCTCGTCGACCTCGGCCTGCTGCGCCGCCTGGCCCGCTCGGCCGCCAGCCACCACGCCCTGAACCTCATGCTGCAGGCCCCGATGCTGCTGCTGTCGGTCGTCGTCGCCGCGGTGCTGTCCGCCGAGGCCAACGGCTATTTCTCGACCGCGCGCAGCATCGCCGGGTTCGTGTTCGTCCTCCCGTTCAGCATCACCATCGCCCTGTTCGCCTCGGCCCAGGGACGTGAGCGCGAGCTGGCCCAGCGGATGCGGTTCACCATCCCGTTCGGCATCGCCGCGAGCCTGGTCGCCGACGCCGTGCTGTGGCCCCTCGGCCCGACCGTGCTGTCGGCGTTCGGGCACTCCTACTCCGTCGAGGCGCTGACCACCCTGCGAGTGCTCGTGCTCGCCGGGCTGCCCTTCGTCATCAAGGACCACTTCGTCGCCCTGCGCCGCACGCAGAACCGCACCGGCAACGCCGCGGTCATCGCGCTGCTCGGGGCGGTCTTCGAGCTCGTCGCCGCGGTCATCGGCGCGAAAGTCGGCGGCACCGTCGGGCTCTGCTCCTTCTGGGTCGGCGCCCTGGCCGTCGAGGCCGTCCTGCTCACCGGGCCGATCCTGCGGGCGGCGCGCGCGCCGGCGCCCGTCGACCCGCCGCCACCCCCGGCGCTCCACCGGCGCCCGCGACCCGGCCCGCGGCACCGTCGCCCCCTGCCCGTGCCGCACGACCAGCGCGCCGTGGGGGTCGCGTCGTGACCGCCCTGCACGCCGGCCCGGCGACGTCGACCGCGGTCGTGCGTCCTCACGCCGAGCAGCGCGCCGCCCACCGCGCGCCGCTCAACCTGACCGGCCCGACCCTGCTCGCCATGAGCGTAGGGCTGCTGCTCGGCGCCTGGAGCGTCGGGCGCAGCCGCGCCGACGACCTCGGCCCCGGAACGCAATGGCTGTTCTGGCTCGGGCTGCTGCTGATCTTCCTGCCGCCGACCGCCCGCATCGTCGCCCCTCGCACGGGGCGCACCGAACGGCTGATCCTCGCCGTCGCACTGCCCGTCGTGCTGCAGGCGAGCCGCGTCGTGCTGTACCCCACGCTGTTTGTCTTCCACGACGAGTTCATCCACGCCGCGACGCTGCGATCGATCAACCGGACGCACCACCTGTTCGGCACGAACTCCCTGCTGCCCGTCAGCCCTCGCTACCCGGGCATGGAGATCGCGACCGACGCCGTCCAGTCGCTGACCGGGCTGTCCGGGCACACGTCGGCCGTCGTCGTGCTGATGCTCTCGCGGCTGGTGCTGACTCTGGCCCTGATCGGCGTCGTCCGCCGGGTCACCGGGTCGCTGCGCGCGGCGTGCGTCGCCAGCGTCGTGTACGCCGCCAACCCGCAGGCCATCTTCTTCAACGCCCAGTTCTCCTACCAGTCGTTCGCGCTGCCGTTGGCGGTCGTGACGGTGTACGCGTTCGCGGTCCGGCGCTCCCGGTCGGACACGTCGCCCTGGTGGCGGGTCGACCTGCTGCCCGTCGCGTTGCTCCTGGTCGTGGCTGTCAGCCACCACCTGACCGCGATGCTGCTCGTCCTGGCGTTCGCGGCCTGGCTGCTCGTCGACGCGACGCTCGGCCGTCGACGCGCGCGCGAGGCAGGTCCCCGCTCGCTGCGTGACCTGATGGTCATGACCGCGCTCGGGGTGTTGTTCGTGATCGGGTGGGCGGCGCTTCCGGGCAACCCCGTCCTGGGCTACCTCGACTCCATCGGCACCAGCTCGGTGACGAGCATCCAGGCGCGGTTGGACGGCGAGCAGTCGCACCAGCTGTTCACCAGCTCCGGCGGGGTCACCAGCCCGCCCTGGGAGCGCGTCGCCACCGTGCTGTCGATCCTCATCGTCTTCGTGGTCGTGCTGGCCGGCATCCCGGTCGTTCGGTCTTGGCTCCGCCGCGGACGCGCCCTGCTCGCCCTGTTCGGCCTGGTCGCGCTGGCCTACCCGGTGATCCCTGTCGGGCACCTGACCCCGGGCACCGGCGAGGTCACCGACCGCGCCTCCGGGTTCCTGTTCGTCGGGGTCGGCGTGGTCATCGCCCTCGGGCCGGCGTTCCGCTCGCGGCTGGCCGCAGCGCGGTGGGCCGCGCCGCTGACGTGCGGGCTGCTCGGCGTCGTGTTCGTCGGCGGCGTGGTGCTGGGCGCCGGTGCGACCGTCGCCCAGTTGCCCGGACCGTTCCTGGTGTCGGCCGACGCGCGCAGCATCGACGCGGCCAACCTCGCTGCGGCCCGCTGGGAGCACGCGCACCTGCCGCCCGGCAGCCGGGTCTACGCCGACCGCGACGCCGGCCTGCTCGCGGCGGCGGTCGGCGGCCAGCACACCGTGACGCACGTCGGCGACGACATCGACGCCTCCCGCGTCCTGCTTGCCCCGACGTTCACCGCGACCGACCGCGCGCTCATCCGCCGGGCCGACATCGACTACGTGATCGTCGACCTGCGGGACTCGACCAACCTGCCGAACCAGCAGGTCTATGTCGAGTCCGGCGAGTACGGCGGCGAGAACCGCACCCGCCCGGTGTCCGTGGCGGCGCTGACCAAGCTCGCGCACGTCCCCGGCGTGACCCGGGTGTACGCGAACGGCCCCCTTGTCATCTACGACGTGCGAGCGCTCCATGCTGCCTGACCTGTCCACCACCCGACGCGCCCTGACCGACCGGCGCGTCGTCGACCCCGTGCTGCGCGCGGCGCTCGTCGTCGAGGCGTCGGTCGCCGCCGTCCTCGACGCCCCGACCGCGGTGCGGGCCGTCCTCGCCGCTGCAGGTGTGCTGGCCGTCCTCGGCACCGCCGTACGTCGCCGCGGTCGCGGCCGCCTCGACGCCGCCGTGATCGGCGTGGCCGGCACCCTGGCCGGGCTCGTCCTGCTCGGCCTGGTGCTCGACCTGTTCCCGCCCGGGCTCACCCGGGTGTCCTGGGGCATCGGCGCCGGCGTGCTCGGCCTGCTTGCTGTCGCCTGGGGCGCACGCACCACCCCGTCCGGTGAGCCGGCGTTCGTTGTGCCGACGTCGACGCTGCTGCGTCAGGGCCCCTGGGTCGCCGCCGCGGCCGGCGTCACGGTCGTCGCGCTCGTCATCGCCGTGCACGCGACCAACCTGTCGAACCGGCCGCCGGTGCAGCTGTCGCTGGCCGAGCAGAGCGCCGGGTCCGTGGCGGTGCACGTCGAAGCCGTCCGAGACAGCAGCCCGTACCGAATCGTCGTCACGCAGGGGGCGACGGAGCTGAACCGCTCCGACCCGTTCCGGCTGCAGGCGGGGCGGGAGATCGCCTACCGGTTCCCGGCCAGCGACCGGCGGGTCACCGTCGAGCTGGTCGCGGTGGGTACGAGCCGCTCGACCCGGTCACTCGTGATCGACCCCGCGACGGCACGCCAGTGACCGCGCCGCTGCGCGTGCTCGAGGTAGCACCGCGATACTTCCCCGACCTCGGCGGCACCGAGAGCCACGTACACGAGGTCACCACCCGCATGGTGCATGAACCCGACCTCGAGCTGACCGTGCTCGCCACCGACCGCAGCGGCCGCCTGCCGCGCACCGAGCGGGCCGACGAGGGCTTCGACATCGTGCGCCGCCGCGCCTATCCGCAGAGCCGCGACTACTACCTTGCGCCCGGCATCGCCCGGGTGATCACGCGCGGGGACTGGGACCTCGTGCACTTCCAGGGCGTGCACACCTTCGTGCCCATCGTCGGCATGGCCGCCGCCGCACGGGCCGGCGTGCCCTACGTGCTGACCTTCCACACCGGCGGCCACTCCGCGCCCAGCCGGACGGCGATCCGCGACACCCAGTGGCGGGCGCTGACCCCGTTGCTGCGCCGGGCCCGCCGGCTGATCGCGGTGAGCCGTTACGAGCGCACCCGCTTCGAGCAGGCCACGGGCATCGACGCGTCGCACTTCACGGTCATCCGCAACGGCGGTTCGCTGCCCGAGCTGACCGAGCCGGTGTCCCCGGTGCCCGGACGCATCGTGTCCAGCGGCCGCCTCGAGCGCTACAAGGGCCACCACCGGGTCATCGAGGCCCTGCCCCTGCTCCGCCAGAGCGACCCGGACGCCCACCTCGTCATCCTCGGCGGCGGCCCGTACGAGGGCGAGCTGCGCGCGCTCGCCGACCGCTGCGGTGTGGCCGAGCACGTCCAGATCCGCCAGGTCGACCCGCGCGACCGCGGCGCCATGGCCCGTGAGCTGGCCGGCGCGCAGGTGCTGGCCGCGCTGTCGGACTACGAGGCGCACCCCGTCGCCGTCATGGAGGGCCTGACGCTCGGCGTGCCGGTCGTCGGGTTCGACGTCGCCGGTATCGGCGACCTCGTCGAGGACGGGCTGGTGACGGGCCTGCCGATCACGGCCGGCGCCGGGCAGGTCGCGGCTGCGGTCGCCACGGCCATGCGCGGCCCGCGCGGCGACAACCTGGCCGCCACGGACTTCCCGACCTGGGACGCATGCGCGCGGCAACTCTCCGAGGTCTACCGCGCCGAGGCCCGACGGCCCGGCGCATGACCGCCGAGCAGCTCGCCGTCACCCCGGCACCGCCGCAGCGCCGACGGCTGCGGGTCGTTCACGTGATCACCACGCTGACCGCCGGTGGCGCCGAACGCCAGGTCGAACTGCTGGCCGGCGACTCGCAGCACGACGTCAGCGTGATCGCGCTGTTCCGGGGCGGGATCGTCGAGCAGGGTCTGCGCGAGCGCGGCGTACCCGTCCGGGTGCTCGGCGGCATGGCCGGCGCCGGCCGGCTCACGGCCGTGCCCAGGCTCGCCCGGCTGCTGCGGACGCTGCACCCGGACGTCGTGCACACCCACCTGCTCAGCGGCCAGCTCTGGGGCATCCCCGCCGCGCACCTGGCCGGGGTGCCCGTCGTGCTCACGACCGAGCATTCGATCATGCAGGACACCATCGAGAACCGGCCGAAGACCGAACGGCTGCGACGCCTGTACCTGGCGCTGAACCGGCTCACCGCGGCGACGATCGCGGTGTCACCGGCCACCGTGCAGCGGCTGCGCGACTGGGGCGTGCCCGGCACCGACGCCATGCCCGTCATCAACCCACCGATCGACGTCGTCGCCCTGCGCGGCGGCAGCGGTGACGCGCGGGCCGAGCTCGGCATCGCGCCGGACGCCGTCGTCATCGGCGCCGTCGGCCGGCTCGAGACCGTCAAACGTTTCGGCCCGCTGCTGGCCGCGCTCGCGCCACGGCTGCAGGCCGGGGCGCACCTGCTCGTCGTCGGTGAGGGCCCGGCCCGGGCCGAGCTGCGGGCGCAGACCGAGGCGCTCGGCGTCGCGGCGACGGTGCACCTCGTCGGCGCCCGAAGCGACGTCGGTCCGCTGCTGGCCGCGATGGACGTGTTCGTGAGCCCGTCCCGCGACGAGACGTTTGGGATGGCCGCGGTCGAGGCCGCGGTGGCCGGGCTGCCCGTCGTGTACGTGCAGTGCCCGGCCTTCGACGACCTCGACCTGCCGGCCGAGCGGTTCCGCGCCGTCTCGCCCACGCTGGACGCCGCGGCGGAGCGGGCCGCGCTGGCCGCGGCGGTCGAGGACCTGCTGCCCGCGGGCCGGGACGTCGCCGCCACCCCCGTCGCATTGACCGACCGCTACGGCGCCGCGCAGACCGCGGCCCGCGTGGACGAGCTCTACCGGGTGCTCAGTGCCCGCGTCGCGCAGCGATCGCGGCGATCGCGGGCGCCATCCGCTCGACGACGTCGCTCCAGCGGAACCGCTCGGCCGTAGCCCGCTGCGCGACCGCACCGGCCCGGCGTGCGGCGTCCGGGCTCTGCACGTAGGTCAGGATCCCCTCGGCCAGCCGGTCACTGTCGCCGTCCTCGGCCAGCCACCCGCCGCCGTCGCCGAGCACGCCGTGGACGTGCGCCGCGGCGCCCCGCGACAGCACGCACGGCAGGCCGGTGCTCATCGCCTCGAGGACGACCAGCGGAGCCGGGTCGAAGCGTGACGGCAGGCAGAACACCGTGGCGCCGGCGTACAGCTCGACCATGCGTTGCCGGTCGGTCACCCGACCGAGCACCTCGACGCCGTCTGGCAGCGGCCCGTCGGGCTCGCAGCCCACGATCTGCAGCCGCACGTCCGGCCGGACCGCCCGCACGCGGGCGAAGGCGTGCAGCAGCACGTCGCCACCCTTGCGGGCGAAGTCCTTGCCGACGAACAGGACGGTCGGCGGCCCGGCGGCCGAAGGCGTCGGCGAGTGCGGCTCGGCGTAGAAGTTCACCCCTGCGCCCACGGTCGTGACCCGGCCCTCCGGCACGCCGTAGTCGTCGACCAGCGAGCTGCGGGCGGCGTCGGTGAAGGCGAACAGGTGCGCGGCCTGCCGATACAGCGTCGTCTCGTGTCGTAGCCACCGCGCCCTCGACGCTCCGCGCAGCGGGGTCCACGCGGGCCAGCCGCGCTCGGCCTGACGATAGGTGCAGTCGATGTACAGGACGGTGCGGTCGGTGACGGCCTGGAACAGGGCATGCGTCTGCACGACGACGTCGGTCCGGTCGAGCACGGGGGCGAGACCCCGCCGGGCCGCCCGGGTACGCAGCCGCGCCCCGACGTTGCTCTTCATGTACTTCTCGTCCCACGCGTCGCGGGTGGGACGCACGGTCAGCGCGCCGACCGCGGCCCGTGACAGGCCGGTCAGCTCGACGTCGACGTCGGCGGTGATCGAGTACCGCGCCGCGAGCGCCGCGTGCAGGTACGGCGTGAGCGGGTCGCCGCGCGACACCGTTGCCAGGGTGGGGCGTCGACCCGACGGTTGCCTGGCGTCCGGGTCGTGCGTCGTCCCTTGGACGTCGACCATCAGAACAGCTCGGCGATGCGGGTCGTGGTGCGAGCCCACGTGTGCGGGTCGATGTGCGGACCGGGCATGGTCGGCAGGTCGAGCAGCGCGGCCGTCAGGTCGGCGACGTCGTCGGGCCGGACGAGCCGGGCCCCGCTGTAGCCGTCGACCGATTCGATCAGGCCGCCCACGGCAGTGACCGCCACCGGGACGCCCTGACTCATCGCCATGTGCAGCGGTCCGCTGCCGGACGAGCGCAGGTAGGGCAGCACCACGGCGTCCGCGTCGCGGAAGTACCCGGCCACCTGCTCGTCCGTGACGTAGGTGTTGACGAAGTCGATCCGATCGCGGTGCGGTGACTCGGCGATGAGGGTGGCCGGCAGGTCCCAGCCCTGCCACGTCTCGCCGACGACGGTGAGCCGGAACCGGGCCGCCTGCTCATCGGTCAGCGCGTCGAACGCGCGGATGAGATTCTCCAGGCCCTTGTACGGGCGGATGGTGCCGAAGTAGAGCAGCGAGAACACACCGTCGTGCTGCGGCCGTTCAGCCTGCCATCGACGGGCGTCGGTGGTGATCTCCTGTGGCCCCATCGGGACGGCGACGACGGGTTTGTTGCGCAGGCCGGGGAAGCGCTGCCGCACCGCGTCGACGTCGCCGGTGGAGTGCACGACGGCTGCAGACGTCATGGCGATCAGCGGGCGGCTACCGGTACTGACGTAGCGGTCGAACGCCGGCATGGCGGACTCGGCGGTGTCGAGAGTCTCGTGGAACTCGATGACCACTCGGGCACCGCTGAGCCGGGCCAGCGCGGCCAGCAGCAGGAACGTGTGCAGCACCGTGCCCGACCACCACTGCATCAGCAGCACGTCCGGTCGCTCGCGCCGCAGGAACCGGATCGCGCGGATGATGCTGGGCACCCAGTAGTAGTCGACGCCGTCGAACACCGAGACGTCGTTGCGGTACCGCAGGGTGGTGAGCTGGGCGCCGACGCGGTCGCGCCCCGGATACAGCCGCCGCGGGATCAGCTTGCGCATGAGCAGCGCGCTGGTGCGGTGCCGGCCGTCGGCGAGCGCGTTGGCCAGCATGCAGGTGTGCGTGCTGATGCCGCTCATGAAGTGAAAGCTGGAGCCGACGACACACACCGATTGTGGGCCGGCCTCCGGCCCGGGTGCGCGCGTCATGATTCGAGTGACTTACCCACGAGGGCGGCTCATCCTGCGTTCATCGCCCGGGCGTGCACGATGACCGCGCGGTCCTGGGCCTTCTCGGCGTCGTTGGCACCCGGGTAGTGGAAGGTGTAGCCGTCGGCGTGCGGTTCGGGTTCCCCCGCCGCACCGCGCGGCAGCAGCGACCAGGCCAGGTCGCCGCTCACGGAGGGATTGGCCGCCAGGCCCGACATCCAGTCCGTGAGTCCGGACCCGCTCAGCGGGTACTCGCCGACGACGAAGACCTTGCCGTTGTCGGTGGCAAGCTTCGCGTCCGAGCGGGCCTTGTCCACCTGCCGTGGGTAGTAGTGCGCGTCGATGATGTCGACGTGCGGCAGGTCGGCGCGAGCGTTTCCGTCGACCTGCGCGCCCGAGGCGACGCTGCCGTCGGCGACGAGCGCGTGCGGCGCCTTGGTCTTGATGAACGCCGCGGTCTGTTCGGTCCAGGCCGGCGGGGCGTCCCACAGCTCGTTGCCGGTTTCCCAGACGGCGATCGTGGGGTCGTCGCCGAGGCGGAGCCCGGTCAGTGGGTTCTTGTGGTCGAGCAGCACCGAGATGTAGCGGTGGAAGTCCGCGATGACGGTGGGGTCGGTGTAGAACGCGGACTCGATCTGACGCTGCTCGCCGCTGGTCGACACGGTCTGCCCAGGCAGGTCGGCGTGCCCGCGCCACGCGGTGAAGGTGTGCTTGCCGCCCTCGTAGTACTGCCACTGGTCGGTGAGCGGGATCATCAACCGCAGGCCACGCTGCCGGGCCGCCGACACCGCGTAGTCGATCGAGTCGAACGCGGCCTGATTGATGTGGCCCAGGGACGGCTCGACGCTGCGCGGCGAGCCGACGCTCACCCCCAGCGTCGTCGCCCGCACCACGCGCGAGCCCAGCGCGACCGCGGAGTCCAGGCCGCTGTCCACCGCCGCGTGGGTCGGGTAGGTCGGTCCGTGCGCGTCGCGAACGTTGTCGTCAAGCCCCAGCCAGTACATGTTGACGCCGGTGAAGCGCCACGGCGCCCCGGCCAGCCGCAGCGACGACCCCGACTTGGTGACCCATTGGCTGTCGGTGGACGGCGAGGCGCCGGCCACCCGCGGCGGCGCCGTACCCCCGTCGTGCTGGCGACCCCACGCGACGAGCGCGGTGACGGCCAGCACCACGATGGCGACCGCCGCAGCGATGCGGGTGGCGAGAACGGGCACGTGCGACATCCGGCGCGTTCTCGACCTGCTCATCCAACGAGTGTCCCCGCCCTGACGCGGCACACGGGCCTGTCGTGAAGCCGGTCACGGGTGGGTCCGCTCGACATTCTGGTGTCGACGTGACGAGAGGGACGACGATGACGGCCCTGGGCGGCATGATGGCCCCCGAGGAGGGTGCGATGCCGAAGCGTCTGGTGGTGTGTTGCGACGGCACGTGGAACCGGCCCGACCAGGTCACCAGCGCCGCTCCGCCCGGCGGCGGTGCGAAGGTCACCGTCTCTGCGCCGACGAACGTTGCCAAGCTGGCTCTCGTTGTCCGTCCGCAGGACGCGTCCGGAATGCGGCAGTGCATGTACTACCACCCGGGGGTGGGCACGACCCGCGGCGAGCGGTTGCGGGGCGGCGCGTTCGGGCTGGGTCTGGCCCGCAACGTTCGCGACGCCTACCGCTATCTGGTCGACTGCTACGAGCCGGGCGACGAGCTGTTCTTCTTCGGGTTCAGTCGCGGTGCGTTCACCGCGCGCAGCGTGGCCGGCTTCGTCCGCAATGCGGGCATCCTGCGCCCCGAGCACGCGCACCGGCTCGGGGACGCCTATGCGCTGTACCGCAGCCGCGGCGCGCACCCGGTCAGCACCGAGGCCCGGCTGTTCCGTGCCTCGTACTCCTACGAGCCACGCATCCGGTTCGTCGGGGTGTGGGACACCGTCGGCGCCCTCGGTATCCCGCTCGACGGGTTCCCCTGGCTGAACAGGCGCAATCAGTTCCATGATGTCGCGCTCAGCTCGATCGTCGACGCGGCCTACCAGGCCCTGGCGATCGACGAGCGCCGACGGCCGTTCCGGCCGGCCGTGTGGGCGCCCTCGACCACGCCCGGGCAGATCCTGCAGCAGGTCTGGTTCTCCGGCGTGCATTGCGACGTCGGCGGCGGCAACGCCGGGCACGGGCTGTCCGATATCGCTCTTGCCTGGCTTGCCGCGAGGGCGGGCGAGTGCGGCCTGGACCTCGACCACGACGCGCTGCTGGGCGGAACCTGGGACGAACGCTTCCCCGGCGGCGGGCTCGAGCCCGACCCGCTGGCCAAGGCCGGCACGTCCTACAAGAGCTTCTACCGGCTCACCCGGCCGTGGCGCCGCCCGATCGGCGTCTCGTCACCGGATGCCGAGTCGGCTGCGTCGAGCGCCGCGCTACGGCGAGAACAACTGCTCCAGTACCGCGCACCGAATCTCGACCAGTATCTCGAAAGCGGCGGCAGCGTCACGCAGGTCTGAGCCCCGAGGAGGCGGCCGCGAAAGTGACTTTGACGGGCTTTGCGACAAGGCGCGCGAATGCCTCATCTCGCGCTTGACGTGCAGTAAGCCGAAAGTGAAGATTCGTCGTCACACATAGCTGATCTTGCTCCTGGACGACCGAGGCCAGCGGCACGCAACGTGACCCGGCCCGTCCCTGGAGTAACAGTGATGCACTTACGCCGCCCGCTTGCCCTGGTGTCCGCCGGCGCTCTCACGCTGGCCGGGTTCTGGGGCCTCGCCCCGTCTGCCACTGCCTCGACTGCATTGCCGCCGGTGCGTTCCGCGACCGCGAAGCAGGTCGCCGACGGTTCTGTCGCGCTGGCCTGGACCAATCCTGCCAAGGCGACCGCCACCGTCGTGCGCATGGCTCGCGGCGGGACCGCCCCGCGGACCGCGCGATCGGGTACGTCCGTCGCCACCGTCCGGACGCCGCACCGTTCGGTCTCGGTGCGGCACCTCGCGCTCGAGACCACCTACTCGTTCGCGCTGTTCTCGACCCGCGGGCACGGGACGTACAGCAAGGCGTCCGTTGTCCGGGTCATCACCCGTCCGGCCGGCGTCTACGCCGTCCACGTCACGAGCACCGAGAACTCGTTGTCGCTGCACTGGACGAACCCGGCCGCCTCGATGATCAGCGGAATCGTCGTGCGGTACGCCGCGGGCCGTGTCGTGCCTGCAGGTCCCACGTCGGGAAAAAGCGCAGCCCTGTCATCGAAGGCGTCCTCGGTCACCATCGCCGGCCTGACGCCCGGCATGGCCTACGCGGTAGGCATCTGGGTGCGCGACAGCCACGGCCATTACTCGGCGCCGGCCGGCGTTCGCGGGTCCACGGTGCCGCTGCCCGGTGCGGTCAGCGAGCTGACGCAATCGATCAAGGCACCGTCGGCCGTGCTGCGGTGGCGTAACCCGACGACAGCGAGCTTCACGGGGGTCCGTGTCTGCCGCACCGACGGGGTGACGACCACCGCCCCGAACCCGGCGTCCTGCGTCGTGACGGGGACGGACGGCACCGAGCTGGGGAAGGTGACCACCTACCACGACCCGACGATCGCCGTCGAAGGCGTGTACACCTACTGGGTCTTCGCCCACGACGACCTCGGGCACTACGCGTCGGGCGCGTCGGTCTCCGTGACCGGGCCGCCGGCCGCGGTGTCAAGTGCGGGCGCACGGAAGTACAGCGCGACGTCCGCCCTGGTGACCTGGACCGCCCCGCACGGAACCGACGTCCGGATCTGCCGGGTGGACAGCGGCGTCACCGCTCCGGACCCGGACGCGTGTGGCGCCACCCAGAGCCACGACGGCTCCACCACCGGTTCGACGAGCGGGCTGTTCGTCGACGGCACGGCCCTGCCCGGCCGCAGTTACGACTACTACGTGTTCGTCCGCGACGGGTCCGGCGTGTACTCGGTGCCGGTCGAAGCAGGCCTCACCATGCCGACGCCCGCCGGCGCGACCGTCGAGGGGACCGTGTCCGGTACGGGCTCAGCCGGGGTTGCCGGCGTCACCGTCTACCTCATCGCCCCGAACGGGCGCCCGGTCGCCGATACCGACGAGGACGGTGTGCCGGATTCGGACGTCATCGCGCACACGACCACGCACCTCGACGGCACCTACGCGTTCACGTCCGGCGCCACGAACACGGACGGCCTCGCGCCGAACAACGTCGGCGCGTACGTGTGTGTCGACGCGACCGGTTCGGACAGTGACGAGCAGACCGGGTACGCCTCCGGGTGTCATGGATCCTCAACGGCGTGGGGCACCGACCCCGAACGTCCGATCGGAGGGCGAGTGCCGTTGGCCAACGGCGTCATCGACACCGCGGACGTCGCCCTGACCGCAGGCGGGGCGATCGCGGGAACGGTGCTCGCGAGCAGCGACCACAAGCCGGCCGCGGCCGAGGTCGACGTCTTCTCCACGACGACCGCCCAGGAGTCCGACGTGCCCGTGGGCCCCACCGGTTCCTACAGCGCGTCCGGGCTCAACCCGGGAACCTACGTCGTCTGCTACTACGGCGAGGCCTCCAAGGCCGCCCCCACCGGTTACGCCCCGCAGTGCTATCGCAGTGCGCTGGTCGGTACGTCCACCCGGCCCACGACGGTGCAGGTCAGGGCCGGTGTCGTCACCAAGGGTGTGAGCGACGCAGTGACCACGGGCGCGCAACTCTTCGGCCAGGCCTTCGACGCCAGCACCAAGACCGCGCTGGGCGACGTCGACGTCTACGTGTTCGACAGCAACAACGAGCTGGTCGCCGCCGACACCACGGCAGCGAACGGTGCGTACTCGATGGCCGGCCTGCCGGTCGGGCTCCCGCTCACCGTCTGCGTGGACGGCGAGTACTCCACCGCGAACTCGTCCGGTCCAGGCTACGACGCCGAGTGCCATTCGGGTGTCCCGTGGGACGTCGTGGACGCTCCCGGTCCGGCGGCACCGGTGACGCTGACCGCGGGCCTGAACTCGCTGAACTTCGACCTTGCGCACACCGGCGCGGTCAGTGGCACCGTGACGAACGCGAATGGCTTCGGGGTCGGCAACGTCGGCGTGACCGTCTTCGGTTCGACCACCGACGCGGCAGGCCGGCCGCTGGAATGGGACGGGGTCACCGACTCCTCCGGCGCCTACCTCGTCGGCGGGCTGCCCGCGGGGAGCTACCGAGTCTGCTTCGACGCGCGCCACACCGACTCACCGACGACGCACGGCCCCGGCTACGCCTCCCGGTGCAACGGGGTGCCGACCTGGAATGGCGCGGGCCCCGTTGGCGACCCGGTATCGGTCACCGTCGACTCGACGACACCGTTGGCCGCAAGCCTTGAGCGAGCGGGCGGCATCGACGGTGTGGCACGAGACGGGAACGGTGCGCCGCTCACCGACGTCGCCGTGACCGTCTTCGACGCGACGGGCGCGACGGCAGGAACCGTCCGCACCGGCGACGACGGCAGCTATTGGATCCCCGGTCTGACCGCTGGGTCGTACCGCGTGTGCTGGTCCGGCGCGGGTTCGATCTCGGTCGACACGACGGCGCCGGTTGGCTACTCGTCGGGGTGCCAGGGCTCAAGCACCAGCTGGGACGGCGGGGCTCCGGCTGCCGGTGCAGCCCAGGTCGACGTCGCCACTGATCAGGCAAACCAGCAGGATCTCGCCTTGACGCCGCTCGTGGCCAGCGCACCGCGGGCCGCTCTCCGCACGACGCGCGTCGCAACCGCGCAGGTCGCGTCGAGCGGGCGATCGATGGCGATCAGGGCGACCGAGCGGCTCGCCGGCCGTGTGATGCACCGACCGGCGCGGTAGCGGCCGCGGTCAGCTCACCATTGCGGTCAGCTCACCATTGCGGGCAGCGTTGCGGTGTCTGACCGCGGTGCGACCACCATCGTCTGATCACCACAGAAGCAACGCGCACGGGGACCCTCCCAAGTCCGAACTATCCCCCGTGAAATACGCGTAAAGCCTAACTTGAATTCGCTACGCAGGGAAGTGGGCTGAGGTGAACGGCGCGTGGCCGGCAAATGTGCAGCCGGCAGCGCGAGGCCGGGCTGAGGTGACGGCGGTGCGATTGGGTCAGACGTGGGCGGCGACGTCGACCTTGTTTCGGCCGGCGTTCTTGGCGCGGTAGACGCCCGCGTCGGCACTGGCCAGCAGCGTGTCGAGCGCGATGGCGTCGTGCCCCGTGGACGAGGCGGCACCGACCGAGACGGTGACCCTGACCGGGCCGGCGTCGGTGTCGATCGGCTCGTCGGCGATCGCAGCGCGCAGCCGCTCGGCGATGATCTGGGCCGTAGCTGCGTCGGCGTCGGGGAGCCAGACGGCGAACTCCTCGCCGCCCCAGCGCGCCAGCTCGTCCTGCTCCCGGAGCTGCCGGCGCAGCCGGGCCGTGACCTCGAGGATCACCTGGTCGCCCACCAGGTGCCCGTGGGTGTCGTTGACCTTCTTGAACCGGTCGATGTCGACGATCAGGACCGCGCCGGTGCCGTGAGCTGCCGCAGACGTGACCGCGGCCCAGCCGCGCGAGTTCAGCAACCCGGTCTTCGGATCGGTGCGGGCGGCGGTGGCCAGCTCCTCCGTCAGGCAGGCCCGCTGCAGGAAGGCAGTGAGCCCGAGGACGAGCGGGGTCAGCACCAGAGCGTGGGTGGCCAGCAGGGCCAACATGAGGCCGATGGTCAGGGCGCCGAGTTCAAGGCCGACGCTGCTGGCCGGCGGCACGACCGCGCGCCAGGGTCGCGGGGTGCCCGAAGGCGTCCGGAGCCGCATCGCAGTCAGCCCGACCGCGAGCGCCGTCGTCGTGTAGACCAGCAGCTGGACGACCAGCCCGGCCTGGGCCAGCCAACCGGGTGCCGATTCCGGGATCAGCTGGCCGACGAGATGCGCGGCGCCGGCGGCCATGATCGTGGCCGCCAGCGAGAAGGCGTAACGGAACAACGGCTCGGTGCGGTCGAGACGGGTGTAGTACCAGCGGTGGCCGTACACGGCCAGGACGGCCAGGCACGCCCACCCCCACGGCAGCACCAGGACCGCGGCGGCCGTCCAGACCGACGTCTGGTCGCTCCAGGTCGGCCCGTCGGCATGCAAGAATCGGCGCAGGGTCGCCGGGCGGCGCGACAGCTCCGTGTACGCGATGCTCAATCCGACGATCACAGTTGCTCGAAGCGCGGTCGAGCCGGTAATACTCAGACCGGCGAGAGCCAGGACCACCAGGGCAGCTGCGGCGACCTCGGCGGTCGCCATGTACAGAGAAACTGGATTCAAACGGACATTGCGCCGTCTGAGTACTAGCCCTAGCAACCCCGCACCGCCCATCATGGAGTGGTCCCGTTCGCCGCGGGACCCAAATGTCCGACTCAGCAAGCCGGAAGTCGAGCGTGGAGGGAGACGACATGTCGAACTGGCACTTCTAAATCGCCCGAAGCAAAAATTAGGTGAGATCCGGCGCGAGCGCAACACCTTGACCGCGCGTCGGCGTTTCGCCGTACCCGTAAATGCTCAGGTGGGGACGGTCGTTCCACAGGGACGACCGTCCGGTGGTGGGATCAGCAGCCAGGGACCGCTCAGGCCGTTACGGTCCAGGTGTCGGCGCCGGCGATGAGCTTCTGCAGCGCCGCGGCGTCGCCGGGCTGCGCGGCGGCGGCCTGGTCGAGCTGGTCGGCCATCATGGTGTCGTAGACCGGGCGGGACACGTCGCGGAAGACGCCCATCGGGGCGTAGGCACCACCGTCAGCCGCACCGAGCGTGCCGGACGACAGCCGCGACAGCGCGAACGCGTAGCTCGGGTCCTCCCGGTTGGCGTCGTGCACCACCACCCGCCGCCCGTCCTGCAGCTCGACAGCGCCTGCCGGCACGTCAGTGGCGACGGCCAGCGCGCCGTACTCGTCGCGGACGACCGCCTTGGAGCCGTCGGCCCCGAACCGCAGCGGCTGGCCGTGCTCCATGCGGATCGTCCAGTCGTCGCGGGTCTCGGAGTCCTTGAGGACGTCGAACGCGCCATCGTTGAAGATGTTGCAGTTCTGGTAGATCTCGACCAGCGCCGTGCCCTCGTGCTCGGCGGCTGCGCGCAGCACACCCTGCACGTGCTTACGGTCGGAGTCCAGGGTCCGCGCCACGAACGTGGCCTCGGCGCCGAGGGCGACCGACACCGGGTTGAACGGCGCGTCGATCGAGCCCATCGGCGAGGACTTGGTGATCTTGCCGAGCTCGGACGCGGGTGAGTACTGGCCCTTGGTCAGCCCGTAGATCCGGTTGTTGAACAGCAAGATCTTGAGGTTGACGTTGCGGCGCAGAGCGTGGATCAGGTGGTTGCCGCCGATCGACAGCGCATCGCCGTCGCCGGTGACGACCCAGACCGACAGGTCGGGCCGCGAGGACGACAGGCCCGTCGCGATCGCCGGCGCACGGCCGTGGATCGAGTGCATCCCGTAGGTGTTCATGTAGTACGGGAACCGGCTCGAGCAGCCGATCCCGGACACGAAGACGATGTCCTCCTTGGGGACCCCGAGCTCGGGCATGAAGCCCTGCACCGCGGCCAGGATCGCGTAGTCACCGCAGCCGGGGCACCAACGAACCTCCTGGTCGGTCTTGAAGTCCTTGGCCTTGAGACCCAGGTCGTTTGCCATCGGTTATTCGGCTCCAATCGCGGCGAGCAGCATCTCGGCCAGCTCGTCGGCCTTGAACGGCAACCCTCGCACCTGGGTCACGCTGATCGCGTCGATCAGGTAGCGGGCGCGGATGAGGGTGGCCAGTTGCCCGAGGTTCATCTCGGGGATGACGACCTTGTCGTAGCGGGCGAGGATTTCGCCCAGGTCGTCGGGGAACGGGTTCAGGTGACGCAGGTGGGCCTGGGCGATCGACGCGCCGGCGGCCCGCACCTGGCGGCACGCGGCGCCGATCGGGCCGTAGGTGGAGCCCCAGCCCAGCACGAGCACCCGCGCGTCACCGGACGGGTCCTCGACCTCCATCGGCGGCAGCGACCGGGCGATGCCGTCGACCTTGGCCTGGCGGGTGCGGGTCATGAAGTCGTGGTTGTCCGGGTCGTAGCTGATGTTGCCGGTGCGGTCGGCCTTCTCGATGCCGCCGATGCGGTGTTCCAGCCCCGGGGTGCCCGGCACCGCCCACGGCCGGGCGAGGGTCTCGACGTCACGCAGGTAGGGCAGGTACTCGCCCTCGCCGCCGTTGGCCTCGGGGTCACCGTTGCGCTCGGTCTGGAACTCGACGTGCAGGTCGGGCAGGTCGTCGACGGACGGCACCACCCACGGCTCGGAGCCGTTGGCGAGGTAGCCGTCGGAGAGCAGGAACACCGGGGTGCGGTAGGTCAGCGCGATCCGCGCGGCCTCGAGGGCGGCGTCGAAGCAGTCGCCGGGGGAGCGCGGCGCGACGATCGGGACCGGCGCCTCGCCGTTGCGCCCGTACATGGCCTGCATCAGGTCCGACTGCTCGGTCTTGGTCGGCAGCCCGGTGGACGGGCCGCCGCGCTGGATGTCGCACACGATCAGCGGCAGCTCCAGGCTCACCGCCAGCCCGATGGTCTCGCCCTTGAGCGCGATGCCCGGGCCGGAGGACGTGGTGATGGCCAGCGCCCCGCCGAAGGCCGCACCGAGCGCCGCGCCGATGCCGGCGATCTCGTCCTCGGCCTGGAAGGTGCGCACGCCGAAGCGCTTGTGCTTGGACAGCTCGTGCAGGATGTCGCTGGCCGGGGTGATCGGGTAGGCGCCCAGGAACACCGGCAGCCCGCTGCGCTGACCCGCCGCGACCAGCCCGTAGGCCAGGGCCAGGTTGCCGCTGATGTTGCGGTAGGTGCCCGGCTCGACGCGGGCCGGCTTGACCTCGTAGGAGACGCCGAACGCCTCCGTCGTCTCCCCGAAGTTGTAGCCGGCCTTGAACGCCGCGACGTTGGCCTCGGCGATGTCGGGCTTGGTCGCGAACTTGGTCCGCACGAAGTTCAACGTGCCCTCGGTCGGGCGCGAGTACATCCAGCTCAGCAGCCCCAGGGCGAACATGTTCTTGCTGCGCCCGGCGTCCTTGCGCGACAGCTCGCTGCCCTCCAGGGCATCCAGTGTCAGCTGCGTCAGGTCGACCGCATGCACCTGGAACCCGTCCAGCGTGCCGTCCTCGAGCGGATTGCTTGACCAACCCACCCGGGCCAGCGCGCGGGTCGTGAAGTCGCGGGTGTCGACGATCAGGGTGCCGCCCTTGGGCATGTCGCCCAGGTTCGCCTTGAGCGCGGCCGGGTTCATCGCCACCAGCACATCCGGCCGGTCGCCCGGGGTGAGGATGTCGTGGTCGGCGAAGTGCACCTGGAAGGACGAGACACCGGCCAGCGTGCCCTGCGGCGCACGGATCTCGGCCGGGAAGTTCGGGAACGTCGCCAGGTCGTTGCCGAACACCGCGGTCTCCTGGGTGAACCGGTCACCCGTCAGCTGCATGCCGTCACCCGAGTCCCCGGCGATGCGAATGACGACCTGGTCGAGCTGTTCGACGTTCTTGGCCATGCTGTGCACTGCCTCCGGGCATCGAGTTCGCGGGTCGCGATCAATGCTTATCAGGAAGCGGCATCGCAACCACGTCAGTCTACTTACAGGTTTGTCCGGTTGTGTCGTGTGGCGCGTCACTGCCAGGCAGGTTCGTGCCACTCCCGCGGTCGGCACAGACGCTGAGAAATCGGGATGATGGGCGGGTTCACCCGGGACGTAAGGCCTTGTCCGAATGGTCCGCGTCGTGATCGACCCCTGGTTGCGGGGTACACCCCAGCCACGCTCGACAGCCCCCCGAAGGAGTCCGCCATGGCCGACCTGGTTCTTCCGGCATTCGAGATGGACTGCCGTGACTGGATGGTGGTCAGCCCCGACGAGGCCGGCCTGCCGGACGAGGCCGAGGGCGCGCCTCTGCTGGCCGTGCTCAGCACCATGGTCGTCGAGGAGGACATCCGCGAGGCCACCGGTGCGCTCACCGTCGGCATCATCGAGGACGAGGACGACCTGGACACCCGCGCGGTCGCGCCGGGCTCGGTCGCCCACCAGCTCCTCGACGTCGACCCCGAGCCGGGCACCCGCCGCTACGTCATGCCCGCACCGGGCACCCAGCGCCTGGCCCTGCTCGCCGAGTTCGTGGTCGAGGCCGACTGCGAGGACGAGCTGGACCACCGCGTCGAGCGCCTCATGGCGTCCTTCCGCTGGCAGGAAGACGTCGCCTGACGCTCGACCCGCCTGACCCGACGACGGGTCAACTCGCCTCGGCGAGCAGTCCCGTCTCGACGTCGAACACGAAGGCCCGGACGGAGTCCCGGTGCGGGAGCCACGCACAGGTGCGTGCCCTCGCCAGCGAGCGTCTGGCCTGCTCCTGGACATCGGTGAAACCCGGGACGTCCCACTCCGGGCGCTCGCCGGTCTCGTCCGCGAGACCTGACCGGAACGCCTCGTCGTCGAAGCGGTCCATGCCGCAGTTGGTGTGGTGCACGATCGCGATCTCGCGCGTCCCCAGGTTGCGCTGGCTGATGGCCAGCGACCGCAACATGTCGTCGGTGAGCAGGCCTCCTGCGTTGCGCAGCAGGTGCGCGTCACCGATGGCGAGACCGAACGCGCCGAACAGGTCCAGCCGCGAGTCCATGCAGCTGACGACCGCCAGCCGCAGCTTGGGCTTGAGGGGCCGGGGGCCCGGGAAGGTCTCCGCGTAGCGGCGGTTCTCGAAGACAAGGTGGTCGGTCGCGCTCATTTCCCGAGCTTCTCATCCGGCGGACGCGCAGGGAACGCGGACGGGTACCTCGCGCGTTTCACCGACATGCATCGCTTCCAGAACGGCCTGAAGACGGCCGTGCTGTTCGGGTTGCTCGGGGGGCTGCTCGTCGTCGTCGGCGGGGCGCTCGGCGGTCGCAACGGCTTGGTCATCGGACTGCTCCTGGCCCTGGGCATCAACGCCTACAGCTACTTCAACTCCGACAAGATCGCCCTGCGCTCCATGGGGGCGCGGCCGGTCAGCGAGGTCGAGCAGCCGGCGATGTACCGGATCGTCGGTGAGCTCGCGAACTCCGCGCGCCAGCCCATGCCGCGGCTCTACGTCTCGCCGACCGCCCAGCCCAACGCCTTCGCCACCGGCCGCAACCCGCGGCACGCCGCCGTCTGCGCCACCGCCGGGATCCTGCAGATCCTCGACGAGCGCGAGCTGCGGGCGGTGCTCGGCCACGAGCTCAGCCACGTCTACAACCGCGACATCCTCATCTCCTCCGTGGCCGGCGCCTTCGGGGCGGGCATCACGATGATCGCCAACTTCGCGATCTTCTTCGGCGGGGGTGGCGACCGCGATCGCAACCCGTTCGTCGAGCTGCTGATGCTGTTCCTCGGCCCGCTGGCGGCGTCGATCATCCAGCTGTCGATCTCCCGGTCCCGGGAGTACCAGGCCGATCAGAGCGGCGCGGAGCTGTCCAACGACCCGCTGGCCCTGGCCTCGGCCCTGCGCAAGCTCGAGGCGGGCACGGCGGCCGTCCCGCTGGTGAAGACGCCGCGGCTGCAGACCGCGTCGCACATGATGATCGCCAACCCGTTCGGCAACATCCGCTCGCTGTTCTCGACGCACCCGCCGATGGACAAGCGGATCGCCCGGCTGGAGCAGATGGCCCGCTCGGACCCGCGCTACCAGCGCTGAGCCGCTCGAACCCGCCCTACCGGTGCTGACTCAGGCGGGCTGACTCAGGCGGGCCGATTACGCCGTGCCGACTCAGGCGTGTCTGGTCAGGCGATGGTGCAGTGCTGCCTGCAGCAGCGTGGTCATGGTCGACCGGCGACGCCGGTGACGGATGGTCGGGACGTGGGCCGGCAGGTCGGGGCTGAAGGTCCTCGGCATGTCGTCGCGCCACTCGGGGGAAGTCCGCGTCGAATACATGCACCGACAGTGACACACGAGGGTCTTTCGGTCACTACTTGGAGCTTTAATTTCTGTTAAATCTTGGGCTTAATGTCCGGATGGGGTGGAAGCGGCCCGGCAGGCGCGAGAGCGGCCCGGCACCGCATGCCGCGCGGTTCGTACGCTGGCCGGGTGGAGGACGAGCGGCGTGGCCTGATCTACGGCGCGTCCGCCTACATCCTGTGGGGCATCTTCCCGCTGTACTTCCCGCTGCTCGAGCCCGCCGGGACGATCGAGATCCTCGCCATGCGGATGATCTTCTCGCTGGTCGTGATGGCCGTCGTCGTCGGCGTCGGCCGCAACGGGGCCGGGGTCCGGGCCATCCTGCGCGACCGGCGCCAGTTCGGCCTGCTGGCCGCGGCCGCCGTGCTGGTCAGCGTCAACTGGGGCACCTACATCTACGGCGTCAACAGCGGCCACGTCGTGGAGACCAGCCTCGGCTACTTCATCAACCCGCTGATCACCATCGTGCTGGCGGTCCTGTTCCTGCGGGAACGGCTGCGTCCGGCGCAGTGGACGGCGGTCGCGATCGGCGTCGTCGCGGTCGCCGTCATCACCGTCGACTACGGCCGGCTGCCCTGGATCGCACTCGTGCTCGCGTTCTCCTTCGGGCTGTACGGGTTCTGCAAGAAGCAGGCGCACGCCGGGGCCGTCGAGTCGATGGCCGTTGAGACCGGGGTGCAGCTCGTCCCCGCCCTGATCGCGGTCGGCGTCATCGCCGGCCAGGGCGACCTGGTGTTCGGCAGCCGCGTCCCGACGTCGTTCCTGCTCGCCGGCACGGGCCTGATCACCGCCGTGCCGCTGCTGCTGTTCGCGGCCGGCACCCGTCGCCTGCCGCTGTCGACGATCGGGTTGCTGCAGTACCTCGCCCCGGTGCTGCAGTTCGCGGTGGGCGTCGGCATCCGGCACGAGCACGTGCCGGTCACCGAGCTCATCGGCTTCTGCCTGGTGTGGGTGGCGCTGGTCGTGCTCAGCGTCGACGGCGTGCGCCACCAGCGGGCCTCGCGCCGGCTGGCCCGGGCGGCCGCCGACGCCGTCGCCGCCTGACCGGTTGCCCGGCGGTCGACGAACCGCGTTCAGCGGTAGTTGGCGAACTGCGCTCAGCGGTAGTTGGCGAACTGGACGGGGAAGTCGAAGTTGGCCTCGCGCAGCAGCGCCTGCACGTCCTGTAGGGCGTCCTTCTTCTTGCCCGACACCCGGACCTGGTCGTCCTGGATCGCGGCCTGCACACCCTTGGGCCCGTCGTCCTTGATCAGCTTGACGATCTTGCGGGCGTTGTCCTTGTCGATGCCCTGGCGCAGCGTGCCGGTGATCGCGTAGCCCTTGCCCGAGGAGTGCGGGTCGCCGGCGTCGAAGGCCTTCATCGAGATCGAGCGCTTGACCAACTTCTCCTTGAAGACGTCCAGGGCCGCCCGGACGCGCTCCTCGGTGTCGGCCTTGATCGTGACGCCGAGCTCGCCGGCCCACTCGATCGAGGCGTTGACACCCCGGAAGTCGAAACGCTGGGCCAGTTCCTTGGCGGCCTGGTTGAGCGCGTTGTCGACCTCCTGGCGGTCGACCTTGCTGACGACGTCGAAGGACGGATCGGCCATGACGTTGCGACCTCCTGTTGTTCGGCCCGGGGCGGCGCTCGGGTAGTCTCTGTGGCTGTTACACCCCAGTTCCACCCAGTACGACAGATCCACTGTTCATGCTCTACCGCGGCGGGTTGCCCGAGTGGTCAAAGGGAGCGGTCTGTAAAACCGCCGGCTCAGCCTACGTTGGTTCAAACCCAACACCCGCCACCAGTTCACGTCCCGGCCCCGGCTTGCGAGCCGGGGCCTCGTACGTTCCGCGCCCGGCGCTCGCCGGCTGCCGCAGGTGTGCTGCCGATCCGTCCGGCGCGGGGCGTTGGTGCCGTCCGTGCTCGCCATTGGTCCCGCCGTTGGTCCCGCAGATTGCGACAAATCGGGCAAAGGCGGGGGTACTGCTTGCACCCGGGCGTAGGTGCTGCATACTGATTGGCGTCAGGCCGCCGACCCCCCCGTTCGGCGGCCTGACTCATGTCCGCAGCAGGTGGACCGCGGGCAGGCCGATCGCGCCGGTCGTGTAGGCTGGCTCGCTGGCGCGAGGGTAGCGCCGAGGCCCCCTTAGCTCAGTCGGCAGAGCGTCTCCATGGTAAGGAGAAGGTCTACGGTTCGATTCCGTAAGGGGGCTCTGCGCGGGCCGGGAATTGCCGGTTCCGCGTTGCAGTTCCACCAGGCGGGGTAGCTCAGGCTGGTAGAGCAAACGGCTCATAATCGTTGTGTCGCGGGTTCAAGTCCCGCCCTCGCTACATCCTCGTGCACGTATCACTGAATGAAAGGCCTGCTCGTGGCAGCCACCGACGTTCGTCCGAAGATCACCCTGGCGTGCCAGGTGTGCAAGCACCGCAACTACATCACCGTCAAGAACCGTCGTAACGACCCCGACCGGCTGGCGATGCAGAAGTTCTGCCCGAACTGCGGCAAGCACACCGAGCACCGCGAGACGCGCTGACCCAGCTGCGTCGCAGTTCCAGGCCTCGTCCGATCCGGACGGGGCCTGTCTGCTGTCCGGGGCTCTTCGCGCCTACGTCGTTGCGGCGACAACCTCGGTAGCGGGCAATCACCTGACGTGACAGGATGTCACGGATACTTGACCGTACAGTGGGGCGTGTCGCACATATCCGACGAAGCCTCCGCAGCCGGTGCGGTGTCTCGTCGGAGAGGAGGCGTTATGTCCAGAACCATCATCCGCGAGTCCGCTCCCACCGACGGCCGGCGCCTGCGCTGGACGCAGCACCGTGCCGAACGGCGCGCCGCCTTCGTCGAGGCCGGGGTACGGGCCATCGACGTGTACGGCGCCGGGGCGTCGGCCGAACAGATCGCCGAGGCGGCCAACGTCAGCCGCACCGTCCTCTACCGCTACTTCCGCGACCGCGAGGACCTGCGCCAGGCCATCGCCGAGTGTGCGGTGCAGCAGGTGCTCGACAGCGTCATGCCCAAGCTGCGGCTGACCTCGGACAGCACCCCGCACCAGGTCATCCACGCCACGGTCAGCGTCATCGTCGGCTGGCTCGACGAGCACCCGAACCTCTACTACTTCCTGCGCAACCGCACCGACGTCTCCTCCCTGGAGTCGGTCGAGAAGACGCTGGCCGACACCGTGGCCTCGCTGCTCAAGCTGGTCATGGTCTTCTTCGGCATGAGCAGCGACGTCGCCGAGCCCGGCGCGTACGGCATCGTCGGCTTCGTCGAGGCCAGCGGCGGCTGGTGGCTGCAGCACCGGACGATGTCGCGCGACGCGTTCACCGAGATCGTCTGCACCGGGGTCTGGCACATGCTCTCCGGCGCCGCCCGCGACGCGGGCGTCGACCTCAGCTACGACGAGCCGCTGCCGCTCGGCGCGCTCACCCAGACACCCCAGACCGCGGAGGTCACCACGTGAACGATGCCGGCTCCGACGCCCACGACGACGGGTACCGCGGCCCCGCCGAGCTGATCGTGGGCGACGGCGACGTCGTTGCCGTCGACGTCGTGCTCGCCGGCCATTTCGACCCGATCAGCGGCCACTACAGCTGGTACGGACGGGTGGCGGCCGCACCGGCCGTCACCGCCCTGATCGAGCGGGGGGTGCGCGCAGTCACGCTGCGCACGCCGCACGCCAGCGTGCAGACCAAGCTGTCCGACGTCGACCCGTGGGGTCGGCCGCGCGTCGAGGGCTTCGGCGACACCCCGTTCGAGGTGCTCGACACGGTTCTCGACGACACGGTTCTCGACGACACCGTGCCCGCCAACACGGTGCCTGCCGATCCGCGCTGAACGCGCCCGTCCGCAGCGCATCCTCTAGCCTGCGCTCATGCCCGTCGACCCGTCCTTCGTCGGACGCACCTACCCGCCGAGCGAGCCGTACCGGGTGAGCCGCGAGAAGATCCGCGAGTTCGCCGACGCGATCGGCGACCCGAACCCCGCCTACCGCTCCGTCGAGGCCGCGCGCGCCCTCGGGCACGCCGATGTCGTGGCGCCGCCGACCTTCGCCATCGTGCTCACCCTCAAGGCCGGCGAGGCGTTCCTGTTCGACCCCGCCGCGGGGGTCGACTACAGCCGCGTCGTGCACGGCGACCAGCGCTTCGTGCACGAGCGCCCGCTCGTCGCCGGCGACGAGATCACCACCGCGCTGACCGTCGACACCATCCGCTCCGCCGGGGGCAACGAGATCATCGGCAACAGCACCGAGGTGCGGACCACCGACGGCGAGCTGGTCGCCACCGCGTACGCCACCATCGTCGTGCGCGGGGAGTCGTCATGACGGCCCCGTTCGCGGTCGGCGACGCGCTGCCCGCGCAGGACTTCCCGATCCACCGGGTAGACCTCGTCCGCTACGCCGGTGCGTCGGGCGACTTCAACGTCATCCATTGGAACGAGCGCGTCGCGACGTCGGTGGGGCTGCCGAACGTCATCGCCCACGGGATGTTCACCATGGCCGCGGCCGTCCGGGTCGTCACGGACTGGACCGGCGACCCGGGCAGCGTCGTCGAGTACGGCGTGCGGTTCACCCGGCCCGTCGCCGTGCCCGACCCCGACGGCACCGTGCTGCACGTCGAGGCGGCGGTCCGCGCCGTCCGTGACGACGGCCTGCTGGAGATCGACCTCACCGCCACCGTCGACGGGCAGACCGTCCTGGCCAAGTCCCGCGCGGTGACCCGACCGCCCCGCCCCGCGAACGGAGCAGCATGAAGATCGAACGCACCTTCGGCTACGACATCTCGACCGACGAGGCCGTGGCCATGTCGTGCGACCCGGCGTTCCAGGAGCGCAAGTGCGCCGACGCGGGTGCGCTGAGCTGGACGGTGCACATCGACACCCGTGACGACGGCTCGACCGCGATCAGCACCCGCCGCAAGCTGCCCACCGCCGGCTTCCCGTCGATGCTGCGCAAGTTCCTGCCCGAGGGCATGACCTCGACCGAGCTCATCACGTGGGCGCCGGCCACCGAGGTCGGCGGCACGCGGACGGCCACGCTGTCCGTCGACTTCCACGGGGCGCCGACCTCGATGCACGGCACCATCGAGGTTCGTCCGACGCCCGCGGGCGGATCCGCGATCCGTCTACGGGCCGAGTTCAAGGCGTCGGTGCCGCTGATCGGCGGCAAGGTGGAGAAGCTGGCCTCGCCGATCATTCTCGAGGTCATCGACTCCGAGCAGCGGACCGGCACGGCGTGGCTGGCCGCAGCCGCCTGACCCGCACCGCGGCGCTGGTCGCGGGCGTGGCCACCGCGACGCTGGCGGCGGCGACGCTGGCGGCGTGCACGTCGACCACCGCCGGCCGGGGATCCACCGGCTCCCCGCGTGCCGACGGTGCGTCCCGGCGGGCGTCGGGCCCGGCCGCGCCGTCCGCCTCGCCGTCCCGCACGGCCCCGTCGTCCGGAGCGTCGTCGTGCCCGGCGCGGTACCCGTCGCCGGACCCGAACCGCCCCCGGATGCGCCTGTCCTTCACCGTCTCCGACGACCTCACCACCGTCACCGGGCGCGAGCAGATCGCGTTCACCCCCGACCGCCGGATCACCGAGCTCGTCTTCCGGCTCACCGCGAACACCAGGCCCACCGTGCAGCAGGGCAACCGCATCGTCGTCCGCTCGGCCACCGCCGACCACGGTGGCGGCCGCTTCACCGTCAGCCCCGCCAACGCCGCCCCGTCCACGCAGGGCGGGCTGCTGCACATCCCGTTCGCGTCGCCGGTCGCGGCGGGCACCACGGTGAACGCGTCGATCGCGTTCACGGTGACGCTCGGGCAGATGTCCTTCGACCGCTTCGGACGCACCGACGGCTACGCCTGGTTCGCCTCGGCGCAGCCGCTGCTCGCCTGGCAGCGTGGCTACGGCTGGCACACCGAGGACCTCATCGACGTCACGGCCGAGAGCGCGACCAGCGAGGCGATGGACGTCGACCTCACCGTCACCGCCCCCGGCCGCGACACCGTGATCGCGTCGGGCGACCCCGCCGACCCGTCGGCCTCGAGCAGCCCACGGACCTGGCACTCGCACCTGGACTCGGCCCGCGACGTGAGCGTCTCCGTCGGGCCGTTCTCGGTCTCGGACACCACCGTCGGCGGGGTGAAGCTGCGGCTGGGCGCGTTCAGCCCGGCCATCCGGGACTCCCTCGTCCTGGAGTTCACCCGCGCCATCCGGTCCCTGGTCGCGCTGCTCGGGCCGTTCCCGTTCCCGTCGCTGTCCGTGGCGCGGTTGCCGGCCGGCGGCGGCGGGATCGAGTACCCGAGCTCGATCCTCATGCTCGACGGCTCCCGGCTCGTCGCCGTCCACGAGACCGCCCACCAGTACTTCTACGCGATGGTCGGCGACTCGCAGTCGCTGCACCCCTGGCTGGACGAGGCCTTCGCGCAGTACACCGAGGAACGCATCGACGGCGACGCCCCGAACGACCGGGCGATCGACGCCCCGGGCCGGGTCGACAGCTCGGTCGAGTCCTACGGCGCCGACTCCGACCGGTACTACTTCACGACCTACAACAAGGGCGCCGCCGCCCTGCACGCCGCAGAGCGTGCCGCCGGCACCGGACCGTGGGACCGGGCGCTGCGCTGCTACGTCGCCGCCAACGCCTGGCGCATCGTGGTGCCGGCCGACTTCCAGCGGGCGATCCGCACGTTGCCCGCGTCGATCGCCGTCCTGCGCAAGGCCGGCGCCCTGCCCTGACCGGGTCACCGACGGTATGCAGACGCGCGGGCCGGGACCCGCGCGTCGGCATACCGTCGGCCGAAGGCTGCCGGCTTGGAGTCGGGTGGCCCGGACCCGTAGACTGGCGCGTCGGGGTCCGATGTGGCCTTGCGTCAGCATGCTCACCGACCAGCCCACCAGCGGTCCGCGAGCGGCCGGGGCGAGGCGACGGGGCCCCGGCAGCAGGCTCTTCGCACCATCGGAGGGGCGTGGCTCAATTGGTAGAGCACCGGTCTCCAAAACCGGCGGTTGCAGGTTCAAGTCCTGTCGCCCCTGCGCACGTCAGCACCAGTTCGTCCGTACCACCGCACCACTCAGTTCCACCGCACCACCACCCGTAACGCACCGACGATGACCGATCGGTCATCCCGACGCAGGAGGTAGCTCGTGACCGCCACGCGCACCGAGTCACCCGCCGCCCGCCCCTCCCGGGGCCGTGGCGGCAAGCCGACTCGTTTCGTCCGCGAGAGCGTGTCCGAGATGCGCAAGGTCCTGTGGCCGTCGCGCAGCGAGCTGGTCACCTACGCCGCCGTCGTCATCGTCTTCGTCGTGATCATGGTGGCGCTCGTGTCGGGCCTCGACATCGGCTTCGCGAAGCTGGTGGTGCTGCTGTTCGGCTAGCCCGGACGCGCGCCACCCGCAGCACGACCGTCACACCAGAGAAGAGAGACAGTGTCCACCTCCCCGTCCGACGAGACGCCCGACGAGACCTCCGAGGAGCTCGGCCCCATCAGCAGCGAATCGGCCGAGGCCGCTGAGTCCGGCCCGGCCGACCTGTCCGCCGCCGCACGCATGCTCGGCGCCGACGACGACGAGCCCACCGAGGACGCGGCCGACGACGGCGAGTCCTTCGATGCCGACGCGAACGCCGACGCCGAGCCCGACCTCTCCGCCGAGCCGAACCTCGACGACCTGGGCACGGCGGAAGCGGCCGACAGTGTCGAGGACGCCGCGGTCGAGGCGCCCGCCGCCGACGACGCCGAGACGGCCGTCGTCGAGGGCTCGGACACCCCGGCAGGCGCCGAGGACACGGTCGCCGAGGACACGGTTGCTGTGGACACGGTTGCTGTGGACACGGTTGCTGTGGACACGGTTGCTGTGGACACCGTCGACGAGGACGAGGACCCGGTCGAGGCGCTGCGCCGCGAGCTGGCGTCGTCGTTCGGCGAGTGGTACGTCGTCCACTCCTACGCGGGTTATGAGAACAAGGTGAAGACCAACCTCGAGAGCCGCATCCAGAGCCTGGACATGGAGGACTACATCTACCAGGTCGAGGTGCCCACCGAGGACGTCGTCGAGATCAAGAACGGCAAGCGCCAGCAGGTGCAGCGCAAGGTCTTCCCCGGCTACATCCTCGTGCGCATGGACCTCAACGACGAGTCCTGGGGCGCCGTGCGCAACACCCCCGGTGTCACCGGCTTCGTCGGCGCCACCTCCCGGCCCTCGCCGCTGACCCTGGACGAGGTGCTCAAGATCCTCGCCCCGGCCACCCAGCGCGCCGAGAAGCTGGCCCAGCCCGGCAAGACCGGCACGGCCGTGGCCGACAAGCCGGAGATCCAGGTCGACTACACGGTCGGCGAGTCGGTCACCGTCATGGACGGCCCGTTCGCCACCCTGCCGGCCACCATCAGCGAGATCGACGCCATGCACCAGAAGCTGCACGTGCTGGTGTCGATCTTCGGACGCGAGACTCCCGTCGAGCTCTCGTTCAGCCAGGTCTCCAAGATCTGAACCACGAACACCCACCGTCGATAACGAAGAGAAGTCATGCCACCCAAGAAGAAACTCACCGCGATCATCAAGCTGCAGATCTCGGCCGGTGCGGCCAACCCCGCGCCGCCGGTCGGCCCCGCGCTCGGCCAGCACGGCGTCAACATCATGGAGTTCTGCAAGGCCTACAACGCGGCCACCGAGAGCCAGCGCGGCCAGATCGTGCCCGTCGAGATCTCGGTCTACGAGGACCGCTCGTTCACCTTCGTCACCAAGACGCCGCCGGCTGCGCGCCTGCTTCTCAAGGCCGCGGGCGTCGACAAGGGCAGCGGCGAGCCGCACACCAAGAAGGTCGCGAAGGTCAGCATGGCCCAGGTCCGCGAGATCGCGGAGTCCAAGATGGAAGACCTGAACGCCAACGACATCGACCAGGCCGCGAAGATCATCGCCGGCACCGCCCGCTCCATGGGCATCACCGTCGAGGGCTGATCACAGCCCCCGCACCACCGCACGTGTGGGAGGCAACGCACCCGTTGCCGCCTGACCACTGACAGAGAGAAGAACAGCCATGGCTCAGCACAGCAAGGCCTACCGCAAGGCCGCGGAACTCATCGAGGACGGCAAGCTCTACTCGCCGCTCGAGGCCGCCACCCTCGCCGCCCAGGCGTCCCCGACCAAGTTCGACGGCACGGTCGAGGTCGCGATGCGGCTCGGCGTCGACCCCCGCAAGGCCGACCAGATGGTCCGCGGCACGGTCAGCCTGCCCAACGGCACCGGCAAGACCGCCCGCGTCATCGTGTTCGCCACCGGCGACAAGGCCGAGGCCGCCCTCGCCGCAGGTGCCGACAAGGTGGGCAGCGACGACCTCATCCAGGAGATCACCGACGGGTTCCTGGATTTCGACGCCGCGATCGCCACCCCGGACCAGATGGCCAAGGTCGGGCGCATCGCGCGTGTCCTCGGCCCCCGCGGCCTCATGCCCAACCCGAAGACGGGCACGGTGACCCCGGACGTCGCCAAGGCCGTCAGCGACATCAAGGGCGGCAAGATCAGCTTCCGCGTCGACAAGCAGGCCAACCTGCACCTCGTCATCGGCAAGGCGTCGTTCACGCCCCAGCAGCTGGTCGAGAACTACGCGGCCGCGCTGGACGAGATCCTGCGCGCGAAGCCGTCGGCGGCCAAGGGCAAGTACCTGAAGAAGGTCACCTTCGCCACGACGATGGGCCCCGGCATCCCGGTGGACTCCAACCGCACCCGCAACCTGCTCGAGACGGCCGACGCGACCGCCTGAGCACCCGCACCATCCGCTGGAGCCCGGCGCTCTTCGTGGGCGCCGGGCTCTCGCACGTCCGGGCCGCCTGGTCTGATCAGGTCTTCCTTCCGAGTTGCCGGTTGCCGGCCCGAGTCCGGCAACTCGGGAGGAAGACCTGATCGACGGGACGGTGCGCCACGGTGTCGTCAGCGGCTGCGCCACTATTCCGTCAGCGGCTGCGCCATGGTGCAGCCGGGTGCACCCCGTGCGCGGTGAACACCGACGCGATGGCGCCCAGCGGGTCGTCGGCCGCGGCCGGCTGCCGCAGGGCCAGCGCGATCAGGTGGCACCGGTGCTCGCCGAACGTCATCCCGTTGGTCGGCGCGATCGTCAGCGCGGCGCCGGGCCGCAACGGCGCGGACAGCGGTGAGGCGACCGGGTTCAGCAGCCCGGACACCTCGTCGAGCAGGTTGTCGGGCAGCGCGTCGAGGTCCGGCAGGATCAGCACCGCCCCGCCCACCCGCCGCATGCGGCCCGCGCTGACGGCGCAGCCCAGCAGCCAGGACTCCGACGAGTCGAGCAGGGCCGACGTGATCACCCGCACGAAGGCGCCCAGCCGGGCCGGACGCGGGCTGAAGGCGATGCTCATCGACCGGGCACGGTCGCGCGGGGGCGTCCACGACTCGCCCCACGTGCGCCACCAGCCGTCGGTGGCGACGACGTCGTGACGGGCCAGCACGCTGAGCCCCGAGCTCGTCCGGCGCACGTCCGCGCCGGCGTGGGCGGCCCGGTAGACGCCGGCCAGCGGGCGCACCGTCGGCCGCGCCGTCGACGTGCGGCCGGCGAACCGGGGAACGAACCAGTCCCGGTGCAGCAGGGTCGCGACGTTGGTGCCGTGCGGGGCCGACCGCGCTAGGAGCACCGCGGCCTCGAGCTGGCTGCGTGCCCAGTCGGGCCACGGGTCCGTGCGCCGTGGTGTCCCGGAGACGGCCGCGGCGCCCCCCGTGTGCGCTGCCGCGGCCGCCCCCCGGACGGCGGTCGGCGTCGGCGGCGCGCTGCGGCGTCCGGCCAGGTCCTGTCGCGGCGTGTCGTCCCCCCGAGCGAACGCCGTCCCGACCGGTGCCTGCCGCTGCGCCATGTCCCCACCTCTCGTCGACCGTCACGTCACAGGAGCCGGGTCGGCGGCGCGCTGATACCTCCCACCGGACATCGACATCCGGAAATCCGACGGGGCCGGCATGTATCAAGGGCTCGGTGTCACGCTCCGTCTCACCATGAACACCGTGACCACCGGAGTGGCGGCGGCAACGCGCGCGAGGAGCGGTGTCTCGCCGCGCGGGCTGCGATGCACGGTCCGCGTCCGGCGTGACGGCACGCCCCCGCGGCCCGGCATCGCTACATTGGTGCCCGCAGCCGACCCCGGGGCTACGTCGACGGGAGGAGAGCCGGTGACCGACGACGCCTCGGTCGAGGAACTGGTGCAGGCCGCCGTGGACGGCAGCGCCGCAGCGTGGGACGCGATCGTGGACCGCTTCGGCCCGCTCGTGTGGAGCATCTGCCGGCGGTACCGACTGTCCCGCGCCGACGCGGCCGACGTGAGCCAGACCGTCTGGCTGCGGTTGACCGAGCGGCTGGACACCCTGCGCGAACCGGCCGCGCTGCCGGGCTGGATGGCCACGACCACCCGCCGGGAATGCCTGCGCACGATCGCTCGCAAGGACGGCGAGGTCCTGTCGCCGCTGGACATCGACCTCGCGGCCGACAGCGAGCAGACCGATCCGGCGCGGCCGCTGATGGAGGGCGAGCGACACGACGCGCTGCTCGCCGCCCTGGGTGAGCTCCCCGAGCAGGCGCGCCGCCTGCTGTTGCTGCTCATGGCCGACCCGCCGATCCCCTACAAGGCCATCAGCGCGGAACTGGGGATCCCGATCGGCAGCATCGGGCCGACACGGGCCCGCCACCTGCAGAAGCTGCGGCAGTCACCGGCCCTGGCCGGGTTCGTCGCGACGGTGTCGACGGCGGGCGGGTCGAGAGGCACGACGATGTCGGGCGAGACGACGGGAGGCGATCAGCGATGACGTCACGATGGGCCGACGACGAGCTGTTGATGCAGGACCTCACCGACGCCGTCCGCGCAGCCGGCGCGGTTCCCCCGGACGTCGTCGCCGCGGCCAAGGCGGTGTACGCCATGCGCGGCCTCGACGAGGAGCTCGCGCAACTGACCTACGACTCGCGCCACGACGCCGAGCTCGCCGGCGCGCTGCGGTCGGACAAGCTGTCGGTACGCACGCTCGTGTTCGGGCTGGGCGAGCTCAGCCTGGACGTCGACGTGCTGCCCGGGACGCTCGTCGGCCAGGTCGCGCCGGCGCACGCGGGTCAGGTCGTGGTGGAGGCCCGCGACGGGCGCCGCGCCGAGGCCGACGTCGACGACCTCGGCATGTTCAGCGTCGGCTGGGGGATCACCGGCGAGATCCGGATCCGCGTCGCCCTCGACGACCACCCGGCGTTCGTCACCGAGTGGACGCGCATCTGAGGCTCACGGGAACAGCCGCGGTCCGACCCCGGGACGGAACTGCGCCCGTGCGGCCGCCAGCACGGCCTGCGCCGCCTGCCGACCGTTCTCCCCGGTGCGGGACATGCGCGCGGCGACGAGTCCGGCGACGACCGGCGTCGCGAACGAGGTCCCGCTCCACCGCGCGAGCCCGGCCGACGTCCGGCGCCGCTCGTGCGGCGGGTTCACGGTCTCGTAGTCGAGCCGCGCGTACACGTTGACGATGTCCTCGCCCGGCGCGTACGCGTCGACCCACGAGCCGTGGTTGGTGAACCACGAGCGCTGCTGACCGTCGCGCGTCATCGAGCCGACGCCGACGGCCCAGTCGAAGGCCGCCGGCCAGAAGGGCCGGTTCGTCGCGTCGTTGCCGGCGGCCGCGACCAGGACGACGCCGCCCTGCTGGGCGAACCGCTGGCGGTACAGGAGCTGCAGGCCGATCGGCGGGTCGTCGTTGCGGGTGTGCCCACCGGCCGAGAGGCTGACGATGTCGGGGGACCGCGACAGCGCCTGCCGGATCTGGGTGATCATGCTCGTCTCCGCGACGAACCCGGAGGGCCCGATCAGGCGCTCGTTGACGATCTCGGCGCCCGGCGCCACGCACCGGATCACCCCCGAGATGAACGAGCCGTGCGCCGCGTAGGGGTCGGCGAACCCGTCCGCGTTCGGTTGGTGGGTGATGACGTCGTAAGCATCCGCGGGATCGATGTCGTCGGGCGCGCTTCCCGGCACCACGCCGGTCAACCACGGCGCCCAGTCGGCGACGTGGTCGAGCAGCCCGGTGTCCACGACGGACACGAGGACCCCGGTACCGGCGTCGCCGTCACTGGGCGGCGGCCACAGGTGGGCGGCCAGGTCGGACGTCCCCGGGGGCACCGCCTCCAGGGGCTCGGTCGCCGGGCAGTGCACGTACGTCACCTCGAACGCGTGCTCGTGGGACGCGACACCGGGGCCGAGGCGGCGCTCGAGCTCGTCGACGACGCCGGGCGTCGGGTCCGAGTCGTGACCGAAGTCCTGCGCGCCCGGCAGCCGGAACCGGGCCAGCCCGTCGGTGGGACGGTCGAGGGCGACCTCACCGGTGCCCGACCGGTCCGACGTCGCGGCCAGCGGACCGGGCAGGTCGCGCAGCGCCTCGGCGACCCGGGGCACGTCCTCCTCGCGGGTGAGGACCGACCCCGAGACGTAGAAGTAGGCGACGTCCTCGCGGTCGCGCCAGTCCGGCGGCCACGCCCGGATCGGGAAGTCGGCGAGGGCCATCGCGGCCGTGACCTCGGGGACCATCCGGTCGCGTGCTGCGGCTCGGTGCTGCTCAGGCGTCGTCATGGAACGTCCTCCGGCAAGGGCTCTACGACATCTAGGCTTCGAGCGTGGCACAGGTGCGTGCGGTGGGGAATGGTGCGCATCCACCCGCGTCCGAGCTGCCGATCGCCGCGCTGTCCAACCCCCGCGCGACCCTGGCCCTCGCCGACGCCGTGCTGGCCCGTTCCCGCGAACCCGTCGAGCTGTCCTACGCCGGGCAGGCGCGCGGCATCGCCCTGCGGGAGGCCGGTGACGTCCGCGCCGCCCTCCGCCAGCTGCGGCGTGCCCACCGGGACGCGTCGGGCGCGGGCCCGTCGCGCGAGGCCGACGTGGCCGCCACCCTGGCCGTGACGCTGGCGCTCGCCGGACGGGGCGACGAGGGCCTGGCGCGGATGAAATCGGCGCTGCGCCTCGTCCGCGGGGCCGAGGCCGCACGGATCCAGGTGCGCCTGGGCTCGATGCTCGGCGAGCTCGGGATGTTCGCCGAGGCCGGGCACCAGCTGCGCGACGCCGCGCGGGTGCTGCGCCGCGTCGGCGACGACGTCTGGGAGGCGCGGGCCCTGCTCAACCTCGCGATGGCAGCCATCGAGCTCGGTGACACGCGACGGGCCGAGCAGGCGCTGGCGCGGGTTGACGAGCTGCTGGGCGGTGCCCCGACGCTGCGCTACGAGGCCGCGGTGTCGTCCGAGTACCACGGGCTCGCCGCGGTTCTGGAGGGCCGGATCCCGGCCGCGCTGCGCTACTACGACCGTGCGCGGCAGTCCTACGCCGAGGCCGGGACGCAGGCCTGGGAGGTCGCGTCCTCGCAGTCTGCGGCGCTGCTGTCGGTCGGGCTGGTCGAGGACGCGCTGGTCAGCGCCGAGCAGTCGGTAGCCATGCTGCGCGGGCCGAACTCGTCGCGGCTGTACCGGGGTCGGGCCCTGCTGCGCGCGTGCGACGCGGCGCTGGCGTGCGGGCAGGGCGAGCTCGGCGGTCGCTACGCGCGCGAGGCGTTGACGCTGTTCCGGGGGCTGCGCAGCGGCCGCCGCGAGCTGCTGGCGCGGGCGGCGCTCACCCGCGCCCGCTGGCAGGCGGGGGAGCGCTCACCGCGCCTGCTGCGCGACGCGGTGCAGATCGCCGACGAGGCCGGCCGGCTGCACATGCCGGAGGCGGTCGAGGTCAACCTGCTGGTCGGCGAGCTCGCGCTGCACCGGGCCGACCGGCCGACGGCCCGCCGGCACCTCGCCCGGGCCCGCCGCGCGCGCACCGGTCACTCCGACATGTCGCGCGTCGCCGGGTGGCGGGCCACGGCGCTCGCCGCCCAGGACGCCGGGCGCCCCGGGGCGGTGCTGGACGCGTGCGACCACGGTCTGGCCGTCCTCGAGGGCCACCTCGCCACCCTGGGAGCCATCGAGACCCGGGCGACCGCGACGTCGCACGGCCTCCCGCTGGCGTCCCTCGCGGTCGCCACCGCGGTCGGCACCGGTGACCCGGCCCTGATGCTGCGCTGGGTGGAGCGGTGGCGCTCGGCCACCCTGCGGTTGCCGCCGGTCGCGGGTTCCGGCGACACGCATCTGGCCGCCGACCTGGCCCGGCTCCGGCTGCTGCGGATGAGGCTGGCGGACCGGACGGCGCCGCAGCAGCGCAACGACCGTCTCGAGCGCGAGGTGGCACGGCTCGAGAGCTCCGTCCGCGACCGCACCCACCGCGCGTCGGCCACGGGCGCAATCGGCCGGGCCGACGTCGATGCAGCCCTCGAGGTGGCTCTGCAGGCGGCCGGCGGCACGACCCTCGTCGAGATCTTCCTGGCCGGTGACACCGTGCACGTGCTCGTCGCCGACCGCGCCGGCCTACGCCACCACGAGGCCGGTCAGCACGCCGACGCGCTCAGAGCGGTCGAGTTCGCCCGGTTCAGCCTGCGCCGGATGACGAACCGGCGGGTCGCCGCGCGCGCCCGCGAGATCCTCCCGGCGCAGGCGCAGGCCCTCCAGGACGCCGTCCTGGGCGAGGCCGCCGCCGAGCTCGGCGACGGCCCGGTCGTGATCGTCCCGCCCGCCTCGCTGACGTCCGCGCCCTGGGGGGTGCTGCCCGCCCTGCGCGAGCGGACGCTGCACATCGCGGCCTCGGTCGATTCGTGGTCCACGGCCCGCGCGGCCACGCCGCCCGCCGGCGCGCACACGGCGCTGATCGCCGGGCCGGACCTGCCGCAGGCCGTCGCCGAGGTGGACGTCCTGGCCGATATGTACCCGGCGGCCCGCGTCGTCCGGACGGGCTCGGCCGGGGCCGAGCAGGTGCTCGCGACGCTGGAGGGGGCGGCGCTGGCGCACGTCGCCGCCCACGGCAGCTTCCGCAGCGACAACCCGATGTTCTCGGCCCTGCACCTCGACGACGGGCCGCTCACCGTCTACGACCTGCAGACGTTGCGGCGAGCGCCGCACCGTCTCGTCCTGTCCTGCTGCGACAGCGGGACGGTGTCGCCGGCCGGCGCGGACGAGGCGCTCGGGCTGGCCAGCGCGCTGGTTCCCCTCGGCATGGCCGGGATGATCGCCGCCGCCGTGCCGGTGTCGGACCTGGCCGCGGTGCCGTTCGCGCAACGGCTGCACACCGGGCTGCGGGCCGGTGCGAGCACCGCCGAGGCCCTGCGCGACGCGCGGTTGGACGCGGACCAGCCGTTGTCGTACGCGATCGCCCATTCCTTCGTGGCCTACGGCGCCGGCTGATTTGGCCGACGCTCGCCGCGCTGCGTACAGTGGGCGTCAGTTCCACCCGAAGACCGCTGGTTGTCGCGTGCGCACACGTGACCAAAGCTCCGAAGCGTCGGAGCGGCCCGCGCAGGATGGCACCGGATCGGCTTGCCGCCGCCCCGTGCGCCCTGCGCCGGGGCGTTTCTCGTCTCTGAGCCCGCGCCGCACGGCGACCGGCTCGAAGCATGAGAGGAGGCAGTAGATGCCGAGTTCCGAGAAGTTCAGTGCCGTCGACGAGATCACCGAGCACTTCACCAGCTCGTCGGCCGCGGTCGTCACCGAGTACCGCGGGCTCACCGTCAAGCAGATCAGTGACCTGCGCCGTGCCCTGGGCCGCGACACGACCTACGCGGTCGTCAAGAACACCCTGACCAAGCGTGCCGCGACCGACGCCGGGGTTCCGCTCGACCAGTCCCTGCTCGTCGGCCCGACGGCGATCGCATTCGTCAAGGGCGACGCCGTCGAGGCGGCCAAGGGTCTGCGTGACTTCGCGAAGACCAACCCGCTGCTCGTGATCAAGGGCGGCGTGCTCGACGGCAAGGCGCTCGATGCCACCGAGATCGGCAAGATCGCCGACCTCGAGTCGCGTGAGGTCCTGCTCGCCAAGCTGGCCGGTGGCCTCAAGGCCCTCCCGACCCGTGCAGCCGGTCTGTTCCAGGCCCCGCTGTCGCAGATGGCACGCCTGGCCAAGGCCCTGGAAGAGAAGAAGCCCGGCGACGCCGGTACCGCCGAGGCCGCTGTGGCCGAGACCGGTTCCGCCGACGCCGCCGCTGAGGCGGTCGACGCCGAGGCACCCGCTGCGTCGGACGACGCAGCACCCGAAACCCCCGCCGAGCCGGCGGAGTAACCGCGCTCGTTCACGAGCGCATCCATCCACGCCGGCTCATCCGGCACCACAGAAAGGACGCCATCATGGCGAAGCTCAGCACCGACGAGCTGCTCGACTCCTTCAAGGAGATGACCCTCCTGGAGCTCAGCGAGTTCGTGAAGCAGTTCGAGGAGACCTTCGACGTCACCGCTGCCGCGCCCGTCGCGGTCGCGGCTGCCGGCGGCGGCGCCGCCGCTCCGGCCGAGGCCGAGGCGGAGCAGGACGAGTTCGACGTCATCCTCGAGGCTGCCGGCGACAAGAAGATCCAGGTCATCAAGGAGGTGCGCACGCTCACGAGCCTCGGCCTGAAGGAGGCCAAGGACCTCGTCGACGGCGCACCGAAGCCGCTGCTGGAGAAGGTCAACAAGGAGGCCGCCGACAAGGCCAAGGAGGCCCTCGAGGGCGCCGGCGCCACGGTGACCGTCAAGTAAGACCTGTTCACCGGCAACACCGCACTATCCGCCGAGGGCGGTCCGCGCACGTCGCGGGCCGCCCTCGCGGCGTCTGCGGCCAGACGACCGCCGCGGCATCCGTCTCACTCGGCCGAGACGGTGGCGGAACGGCATGTGTCGACGTCAGGCCGAGGCGAGCAGGGCGCGCAGTTGCGGGGCGGCGCGCACGTCGCCGACGGGCCGCCCGCCGCCGAGCACCGGCACCGCGGCCCAGCTACGCACCGCAGGGCCGTCGAACCCCCAGGCCTCGAGCACGGTGGCGAGCAGCGGCCCGAGCGCGCGCGATGCGCCGTCGTCGACCTTGGCCGCGAACGCCCGCCCGTCCGGCAGGGCCGCCGCCCACACGCCCTCGGCGCCGTCCTTGCACACCAGGCCGTCGACCTCGGCCATCAGCTCGCTGACCGGACGGCCGGTGCCGCCGACCAAGTGCGGTTGGGCCCGCATGGCCGCGCACACCCGGCCGGCCGCGGAGTCTGCCGGTGCCCCGGCCAGGGAGGCGAACGCCGTCGCCAATGCGGTCAGCGACACGGCGTGCGCCGGCGCGCCGCAGCCGTCGACGCTGGTCGCGGCAATGGCCGCACCGGTACGGCGCTCGATCTCGGCGGCGATCGCGACCTGCAGCGGGTGGTCGCGCAGCAGGTAGTCGCCCACCGGCCACCCGGCGCCCGCGCAGGTGGCGACCATGGCCGCGTGCTTGCCCGAGCAGTTGTGGCACACGGGTGCCGCGGTTGCGCCCGACCGCAGGTACGCGGCGAGCGCCGCCGGCTCGCTGGGGAGCGCCGGCGGGCACTGGAGATCCGCCTCGACGAGCCCGGCGCCGGCCAGGATGCGCCGCACGCCGCGCAGGTGCACGTCCTCGCCGCTGTGGCTCGCGGCGGCGAGGGCGAGCTCGGCCGGGGCGGGCACGAAACCCGCGGCAGCGAGGGCAGTCGCCTGCAGCGGTTTGAGCGCCGACCGCGCGTAGACCGGCGTGTGGACATCGCCGAGGGTGAGCACGCGCTCCCCATGCAGCACGACGACGCGGCCGCGGTGCCATGACTCCACGACATCGCCACGTGTACTGACGACCAACTGGGCGTCCGGTGCGGTCATCTGTCTCCCTGCGGTCTCGAGCGGCGCGTCGTCGCCTCGATACTGGACCGGCGAGCACACACCGCTGCCGACCAGCCTCGGCTGCGGTGCCGCACAGGCTCCACCTGGGTCCCGGACCAGGCGTTGATGATCTTGATAAATTCGATACCCGCCGTAACCGATCGCGTAAGAACTTTGACGAGCGTCACAGGGAAAAATGTGCGACGCTGGGTCGCGACACTTGCGTTACCGGCGAGTAGACATGCGGTTTCGAACCGGGCAAATGCATCTGTCGTGCGTCGTGACCGGGGTGCACCAAGCGGAGGGCTTGCTCGTGGGAGTTGAAGTCGCAGTCCACGAACTGACGAAGAAGTTCGGGCGCCAGACCATCTGGGGCGACGTCACGCTCACCCTGCCGCCGGGTGAGGTCAGTGCCTTGCTCGGCCCGTCCGGCACCGGCAAGTCGGTGTTCCTGAAATCCCTCATCGGGCTGCTCAAGCCGGACAAGGGTTCCATCTTCATCCGCGACGTCGACATCGCGCACTGCAAGGAAAGCCAGCTCTACGACATTCGCAAGCTGTTCGGTGTGCTGTTCCAGGACGGCGCGCTGTTCGGCTCCATGAGCCTCTACGACAACGTCGCGTTCCCGCTGCGCGAGCACACCAAGAAGAGCGAGAGCGACATCCGTGACATCGTCATGGAGAAGATGGACATGGTCGGCCTGGCCGGGGCCGAGGGCAAGCTGCCGGGCGAGATCTCCGGTGGTATGCGCAAGCGTGCCGGGCTGGCCCGGGCTCTGGTGCTCAACCCGGAGATCATCCTCGTGGACGAGCCCGACTCCGGCCTGGATCCGGTTCGCACGACCTACATCGCCCAGCTGTTCCTCGACATCAACGCGCAGACCGACGCCACGTTCCTCATCGTCACGCACAACATCAACATGGCGCGGTCCGTGCCGGACAACCTGGGCATGCTCTTTCGCCGCGAGCTGGTGATGTTCGGCCCCCGCGAGGTGCTGCTGACCAGCGAGGAGCCGGTCATCAAGCAGTTCCTCAACGGCAACATGAACGGCCCGATCGGCATGAGCGAGGAGAAGGACGCCGCGCAGATGGCCGCCGAGCAGGCCATGTTCGAGCAGGGCATGCGCGACGGCGGCGAGGAAGTCTCCGGCGTCCCGCTGCAGATGACCTGCTCGCCCGGTGTGCCCGAGCGCAAGGCCGTCGCGCGCCGCCGCCAGCGGGTGCTGGACAACATGCACACGCTGCCCGAGCAAGCGCAGGACGCGATCAAGCGGCTGATGGCCGAAGAGGACCGCGAGGCCGAGAAGATGAAGAAGCTGCAGAAGGAACACCAGAACGACAACGCCGACGACAACGACGACAGCGACAACGGACGGGACGGCCAGCAGACCCGCGAGCGGGAGACCGCGGGGTCCGGTAACAGCTGATGGTGTCCTTATCGCCCGTCGGCGGCGTGAAGCAGGCAGGCAGCCTCTTCGCGATGTTCCTGGACGTCGGCCGGTACACGTTCAAGCGGCCCTTCCAGGTACGGGAGTTCATCCAGCAGGCGTGGTTCATCGCCAGCGTGACGATCTTCCCGACGATGATGGTCGCGATCCCGTTCGGCGCGGTCATCGCCCTCGAACTCGGCACGCTCGCCGAGCAGATCGGCGCGCAGTCGTTCACCGGTTCGGCGTCGGTGCTCGCCATCATCCGCGAGGCCAGCCCGATCGTGTGCGCGCTGCTCATCTCCGGTGCCGGCGGCTCGGCCATCTGCGCCGACCTCGGCAGCCGCAAGATCCGCGACGAGATCGACGCGATGGAGGTGCTGGGCATCTCGCCGGTCCAGCGGCTCGTGGTCCCGCGCGTGCTGTCCTGCATGATGATCTCGGTCTTCCTGAACGGCCTGGTGTGTGTCGTCGGCGTCGCCGGCGGTTACTTCTTCAACGTCGTCCTGCAGGGCGGTACGCCCGGTGCCTATCTCGCGAGCTTCTCCGCGCTCGCGCAGCTGCCCGACCTCTACACCGGCGAGATCAAGGCGCTGATCTTCGGCCTGCTCGCCGGCGTCGTCGCCTCCTACAAGGGATTGAACGCCGGTGGCGGCCCCAAGGGCGTGGGTGACGCCGTCAACCAGTCCGTGGTCATCACGTTCATGCTGCTGTTCGCGGTGAACTTCGTGATCACCGCGGTGTACTTCGAAGTCGTACCGGCGAAGGGGTCGTGACATGGCAACCGACCTGATCGCGAACGCGAAGAAGGCTTTCACCGTTCCGCTGGGCGTGCTCGACGACTTCGGCGAGCAGATGTCGTTCTACGGGCGCGCCATCGCGTGGACGCCGCGCACGATCACGCGCTACAAGAAGGAGACGATGCGCCTGCTGTCCGAGGTGGTCTTCGGCAGCGGGTCACTGGCGATCATCGGCGGCACGGTCGGGGTCATCGGCTTCCTGTCGTTCTTCACCGGCACCGAGGTCGGCCTGCAGGGTTACCAGGCGCTGCAGGTGCTCGGCGTCGAGTCCTACTCGGGGTTCATCACCGCGTTCTTCAACACCCGCGAGATCGCGCCGCTGGTCGCCGGCCTTGCACTCTCGGCCACCGTCGGCTGCGGATTCACCGCACAGCTCGGCGCCATGCGCATCAGCGAAGAGGTTGACGCCCTCGAGGTCATGGCGGTGCCCAGCCTGCCCTTCCTCGTCACCACCCGGATGATCGCGGGCTTCATCGCCGTCATCCCGCTCTACGTCATCGGGCTGCTGACGTCCTACCTCGCGTCGTACGCGATCGTCGTCTACTACTACGGCGATTCGGCGGGCACCTACTCGCACTACTTCCACCTGTTCCTGCCGCCCGAGGACGTCATCTGGTCCTTCTTCAAGGTGCTCGTCTTCGCGTTCGTGATCATCCTGACGCACTGCTACTTCGGCTACACGGCCTCCGGCGGACCGGCCGGCGTGGGTGTGGCGGTCGGTCGGGCTGTCCGCCTCGCGATCGTCGCGACGACGATCATCGACTTCTTCCTGTCCTTCGCGATCTGGGGTTCGACGACCAGCGTCAGGTTGGCGGGCTGACATGGCCGGCGAGTCGTTCGGTGCGGTCGTAAAGAGACGTCTGCTCGGCCTGACCTTCATCGTGGTCGTGATCGGGTTGATCTCGCTGTCCATCGCGATCTACAACAAGGCGTTCACCAGCTTCACCGATGTCACGCTGAAGTCCGACTTCACCGGCAACGAGCTGCAGAAGGACTCCGACGTCAAGCTGGACGGGCTCATCGTCGGGTCGGTCGCCACCATCGACTCGTCCGGCAGCGGCGCGATCGTCAAGATGAAACTGGACCCGGACAAGGCGAAGCAGATCCCGGCCGACGTCACGGCCCGGATCCTGCCGAAGACCTTGTTCGGTGAGCAGTACGTCGCGCTGTCGTCGCCGAAGGGCCTGGTCGGGCCCAGCAACCCGGCGATCAAGAACGGCGGCACCATCGCCCAGGACCGTTCCAAGGGCGCGCTCGAGGCGCAGAAGGTGCTCAGCGACTTCTACCCGCTGCTGACCGCCGTGCATCCCGAACAGCTGGACGCGACGCTGACGGCGCTGGCCACGGCGCTGCGCGGGCGGGGCAACGAACTCGGCGAGACGCTCGTCAACTTCGACAAGTACCTCAAGGTGATGAACCCGCACACGAAGCAGCTCGTCGCGGATCTCAAGAGCCTGGGGCAGGTCGCGCTGGAGTACCACAACGTGCTGCCCGACGTGTACTCGACCCTGCAGAACTTCGAGACGGGCGCACGCACCGTCGTTGAGAAGCAGGCGCAACTCTCATCGCTGTTGACCAGCGGCGCGCAGACGTCCGACGTCCTGCGCGGTTTCCTCGCCGAGAACGAGCAGCGCATCATCGCGGTGTCCGACCAGACCAACAAGATCTTCCCGCTCCTGCAGCGGTACTCGCCCGAATTCAGCTGTCTGGCCACCGGCATCAACAATCTGTACAAGGGCGCGGTCAAAGCGATCTACAACCACCAGATCCACCTGTTCATCACGGTGGCCAACCCCAACGACCGCAAGCCCTATACGCAGGGCCAGGAGCCGCGCAATGTCACGGGGTACGGAGCGAACTGCTTCGGCCTGCCCACCCCGCAGAAGCCGTTCCAGATCCCCGGGAAATATCGGTGCCTGAACGACGGCGCGCCGCTGACCAACGACGCGTGTGCCCAGCGCGGTAGCGATGCCGACGACAAGGCGCTCAATTCGAGCGCCGAGAACGCCTACGTCTCGACGCTGATCTCCGGTTCGATGCACACGACCCCGAACAAGGTGCCGGGCGTTGCGACCTACTTGGCGGGTCCGCTCCTGCGCGGTCAGCAGGTGGTGGCCAAGTGAGAGGACTGCTCTCCCCACTGATCAAGCTGGTGGCGTTCCTCGTCGTCACGGCGGTGGCCACCTATGTGCTGGCGGCGACCATCAGCAACACGTCCTACGGCAGCGCGAAGACCTACCACGCCGAGTTCACCGATGTGTCCGGACTTGAGCTCGGTGACGACGTGCGCATCGCGGGTGTGCGGGTCGGCACCGTCGACAACATCGCCCTCGAGCGCGGCAAGCACGGCAAGGACAGCTTCGCCGAGGTGGCGTTCACGGTGCAGGAGTCCTCGGCCTTCGGGCCGTCGAAGACGCTGCCGGCCAACGTCCAGGCGTACCTGCGTTATCGCAACCTCGTCGGTCAGCGGTATCTCGACATCGAGCAGGGTCCGCCCACCACCAAAACGTTGACCAAGACGTTGCCGATCAAGCAGACGCATCCGGCCGTCGACCTCACCACCCTGTTCAACGGATTCCAGCCTTTGACGCAGGGGCTCGCTCCCAATGCCTTGAACCAGCTCTCGTTGGAGATCGTGCAGACGCTGCAGGGCGAGGGCGGCGCTTTCGAACAGCTCCTGTCCAACGTCGCGTCCCTGACCAACGCGTTGGCCGACAAGGACGCCGTCATCGGCGACGTCATCAAGAACCTGTCGGGCGTGCTCGGCGCGATCGCCGGTCGGGACACCGAGCTGAGCGCGTTGATCAGCAATCTCGCGAGCTTCCTGCACGGTCTGGCCAACGACCGAAACACGATCGGCAACGCCATCGACGGCGTCAACGATCTGACCACGTCCACGGCAGGGTTGCTGACGAGGATCCGGCCGCCGCTCGCGGCCGACATCAAGAGCACCACCGGGCTGCTCGCGCTGCTCAACCGCAACACCGGGACCGTCAAGTACGTCCTGCAGCAGTTCGCGCCCACCGTCGGCGCGTTGATCAGGACCGCCAGCTACGGGTCGTGGTTCAACTTCTACATCTGCTCGCTGACCGGCAAGCTGACCCTCGGCACTCAGACCAGTGACGTCAACCTCGCCAACACCGGCGGCGCCGGAAGCCGGTGTAAGTGATGAGCAACGAGACGCAGGCCGACCAGGGCACGCAGAGTTCGGGGACCGAGCCGCTGACCACGCGCAAGTCGCCGCGCATCGGTAAGTCGTTCTCCTCACGCAACCCGCTGCCGATCGGCATCATCGGACTCGTCTTCCTGCTGGTACTGCTGATCGCGGCCTTCAACGCGGCGTCGCTGCCGCTGATCGGAGGCGGCACGTCCTACACCGCCTATTTCACCGATTCGGCGAACCTCAAGCCTGACGACGACGTGCGCATCGCCGGGGTGAAGGCGGGCAAGGTCACCGACGTCACGCTCGACGGCGACAAGGTCAAGGTGCAGTTCGACGTCAAGCAGGGCTGGGTGGGCGACCGCAGCACGATCGACCTGAAGCTGAAAACATTGCTCGGGCAGAAGTACCTGAGCATCAACTCGACCGGTTCGAAGGCGCAGCCGACCGGAGACGCGATCGGCACGAGTCGGACCACGACGCCGTTCGACGTGTACCCGGCGTTCACGAAGCTCACCGACACCGTCCAGGGGCTCAACACGCCGGAGTTGCAGAAGTCGCTGCGCACCCTCGCGTCGGACTTCTCCGGCACGCCCAGCGATGTGCGTCCCGTCGTCACCGGGCTGTCCCGGCTCTCGCAGACCATCTCGTCTCGCGACGCGCAGATCACCACCTTGCTGACAAGTGCCAACACGGTCACGCACACCCTGGCGCAACGTGACCAGCAGGTCGCACAGCTGCTGAAGGACGGCAGCCTGCTGCTGGCGGAGCTGAATTCCCGCCGCGACGCCATCCACTCGCTGCTGCTCAACACCGCGACGGTCAGTGCTCAGCTGCGTGGCCTGGTGAGCGACAACCAGAAGACGATGGGACCACTGCTGAACCAGCTTGACGACGTGCTGAAGACGCTGCAGTCGAATCAGGACAGCCTCGATCGCGGCTTGTCGCTGCTCGGCCCGTTCTACCGGGTCTTCAACAACGTCGTCGGCAACGGCAACTGGTTCGACAACTACATCCAGAACCTCAGCCCCACCGGTGTGCTGGGCCTGGTCGGGATCGGTGAGTCGAAGTGATCGCCACCCTGCGCAAGAACATGTCGCGCGTGATCACCATCGCGGTGGTGCTCGCGGTCGTCGCCGGCGGCATCTGGTACTTCGTCCTGCGCGACGCCGGCCAGAAAACGGCCACCGCCGACTTCTCGGCCGCCGTCGGCATCTACAAGGGCACACCCGTCAAGATCCTCGGTGTGCAGGTCGGGGACGTCACCGCGGTCACGCCGAAGGCCGGGTACGTCGAAGTCAAGATGGAGTACAGCAGTAGTTACAAAGTGCCGGCGAACGGCGGCGCCGTCACCGTCGCCAACTCACTGGTCAGCGACCGGTACGTCCAGCTCGCGCCCGTCTACAAGTCCGGCCCGGTGATGAAATCGGGAGCCGTCATCCCGGTCAAGCGCACTGCGGCACCGGCCGAGCTCGACGAGATCTACTCGGCGCTGAACAAGTTGTCGGTCGCGCTCGGCCCGGCCGGCGTGAACAAGGGCGGCACCAAGCAGCAGGGTGCACTGAGCGCCTTGGTCGACGTCTCGGCGGCCAACCTCAAGGGCAACGGCGCGGCGCTGGGAAACAGCATCCACCAAATGTCTGAGGCCGCGCGCACTCTTTCGGACAACCGTGGCAACCTGTTCGCCACGGTCCGCAACCTGCAGCAGTTCACCACCACGCTGAAGAACAACGACAAGTACGTGCGGGACTTCAACAACCAACTCGCCCAAGCCGCCAGCGACCTCGCAGGTGAACGTGGTGACCTCGGTACCGCATTGCACGACCTCGGTCTCGCCCTCGACGCGGTCAACGGTTTCGTCAAGGACAACGCCGCGAAGTTCCATACCGACTTCAAGGGCCTGGCCTCCATCACGAACACCGTCGTCAAGCAGAAGGCGTCGGTCAACGAGGCGCTCTCGGTAGCGCCCATCGCGCTCGCCAACATCACGCACGCCTACTACCCGACCGCCAACTACGGCGCGCTGGCCACCCGCAGCAACATCGCCTCGCTGAGCAACCTGTCGCTGTCGACGCTCGTGGGTCAGGTGTGCACCACGCTGTCGAAGGTGACCGGCGGTCTGCCCGTTCTCGGCGGCAACGTGTCCAAGACCTGCAGCACCGTTGCCGGTCTCGCACCGAACTCGACCTCGCTGCCCAGCACGACCATGCCGACCGTGCCCGGGTCAGGGAGCGCGCCGACCGTGCCGTCGGTGCCCAGCGGCACGACCGGCGGGTCGGGGTTGCCGATGATCCCGGGTGCCGTCTCGGGGAGCGGATCATGAACGCGCGCAAGCTGTTCCTCGTCCTGCTGGCCGGGTGCCTGATGCTCTCCGGCTGCGGATTCACCGGGTTGTACAGCGCCACCTGGCTGCCCGGCGGCGCGAGCACCGGCGACCACCCGTACACGGTGAACATCCAGTTCAGCGACGTCCTCGACCTCGTGCCGCAGTCGGCGGTCAAGGTCAACGACGTCCCGGTCGGCAAGGTGAACACGGTCAAGCTCACGGCCACGAAGGTGAACGGGCAGCGCAAGTGGGTCGCAGCCGTCACGGTGGTCGTCCGCGGCACCGTGCACCTGCCCGGTAACGCCCGAGCCGACATCGCACAGACCTCGCTGCTCGGCGAGAAGTACGTCTCCCTCTCGCCGCAGCCGGGGGTGGCGCCGAAGGGGAAGCTGGGCAACCACAGCAGCATCCCGCTGTCGCGGACCAGCTCCGCCTACGAGGCCGAGCAAGTACTCGGGGCGCTGTCGCTGCTGCTCAACGACGGCGGTCTGACACAGCTGCAGACCATCGCCCACGAGTTGAACAATGCGCTCGGCACGACGCAACGCCAGCAAGCCACCCGGGATCTGCTGCACCAGCTGACGACATTCACCGGCACGCTGAACGCCGGCCGCAACGACATCACCACGGCGCTGGAGAACATCGACAAGCTCGCGGCCTCGCTGAACAAGAACCAGAAGGTCATCACCGACGCGCTCGACACCTATCCGCAGGCGCTGAGTGTGCTGTCCAAGGACGAGCCGAAACTGGTCACCCTGCTGACGAGCCTGTCCAAGTTCGGCGTCGTAGCCACCCATGTCGTCAACGCGTCGCAGACCCAGCTCACCGCCGCGCTCAAAGCCCTCAACCCGGTGCTGCTCAAGCTGACGGGTGCGGGCAACGACCTGCCCGGCGCGCTGCGCATCGCGGGCACCTTCCCGTTCCCGTTGGGCAACACTCGCCAGTTCGTGCGCGGCGACTACGCCAACATGAACACCATCGTGGACCTGAACCTCAACACCGAGCTGTGCGGGCTGATCAACGTGTGCATCGGCAGCACGAAGGTGCCGACCGTCGGTGGCCTGCAGGCCGGGCGGTCGGCCGGGAGTACTCCGGTCAAGCCGTCGACCACGTCCACTACCAAGAAGAGCACCTCCGCGGAGTCGGTCATGCCGCTCGTGCCCGGAGCGGGGAAGTGACCGGGTCATGCTGAGACGATCCACCAAGATCCAGTTGCTGCTCTTCGTCGTCATCACGCTGCTCGGCGTGTCCTACGTGAGCGCCGAGTACGTCGGGCTGTCCAAGTACGTCACCGGCGACAACGGCTGCACGATCACCGCGGACTTCCCGGATTCGGGCGGCATCTTCTCCAACGCCGAGGTCACCTACCGCGGCGTCACGGTGGGCAAGGTCGGCGCCCTGAAACTGATCAAGAACGGCGTGCGCGTCAACCTGCAACTCGACAACTGCGAGTCGCCGAAGATCCCGGCCAGCAGCAGCGCGACCATTGCCAACCGGTCCGTGGTCGGCGAGCAGTACGTCAACCTGGTGCCGCCCGGCAAGGGCGCCGGGTCCGATGTCCGTGCCGGCTCGAACATCCCGATGAGCCGCAACCACATCCCGCTCGCGACCCAGACCCTGCTGGGCAACCTGGACTCGCTGGTCAAGTCGGTCAATCTCAACAACCTGCGCACGACGGTCACGGAACTCGGTAAGGCGGTGGGCGGCCGCGGACCGGACCTGGGTCGGTTGCTGGACGCCACGAACAGCCTGCTGCAGACCGCGACCCAGTCGCAGAACGAGAACGCCGCCATCGCCCTGATCAATGACTCGGCACCGGTGTTGCAGACCCAATTGGACGAGACCGGCGCGCTGGACAGTTGGACGAAGAACCTGAAGCTGCTGTCCGGCCAGCTCAAGCAGAGCGACCCGGACATCCGGCGGCTGCTCGACAACGGCCCGACCGACCTCAACACCGTGAAGAACTTCGTACAGGCGAACCGCACGGACATCGGGGTCGTGCTCGACAACCTGTCGACCCTGGGCAACATGTTCGTCGCGCACCTGCCCGGGGTCGAAGAGGTGCTCGAGCTCTACCCGGCACTGGCCGCGGGCGGCGCGTCCGTGATCAACCCCGACCAGAACAACCCGGGTCACAACACCGTGCGGCTGGCCGATGTGTTGCAGCTGAGCCAGACCCCGGAGGACTGCGGCGACCCCAAGCAGAACAAGCAGGGCTACAACACTGTGCGGCGCGGCCCGGGTGACTTGTCGCCCATCGCGCCGAACACCGCGGCGCGCTGCACGGCACCCGCCTCGAGCGGCACGAACATCCGCGGCTCGGCACACGTGCCCGGAGGCGACCCGGTGAGCGTGAGCGGTGGCGACCAGTCCTACCCGCGGGTCGTCACGAACAACCTGAAGGTCGGGCAGCCGGTGACGATCGGGACGTCGCTGATCCACCCGGCGCACCTCGGTGACGCGTCCTGGCTGGCACTCGTGACCGACGGGTTGCATTGACGCTCAGCGGCGACCCAGCAGCACGGCCTATCTTCTCGTTGGCCGGCGGTGCGCCCGCGTAGGGTCTGGGCCCATCGAGCACGGCGCACGCGACACGACGATCTCAGGAGACGCACGTAGTCATGGCAACTCGCAGAACGGGCGCAGTCCCGTGGCTCGTCGCGGGCGTCGCCGGAGTTGCTCTCGCGGCTTTGCTACTTATCTACTTCGCCTTCCTGCTGCCGGACAAGAGCAACGCGAGCGACCGTGCCGACCTCACCGCGACCGAGCGGTCCGCGGTCACCGGCGCCCAGATGCGCGCGCTCAACCTGGTGAGCTTCCGAGTGGCGCACTTCGACGCCGACTGGGCGCGGGCGGTTGCCGGGACGACCGGCACCCTGCGCAAGGAGTTGGACACCGCGGCCCAGAAATCCAGCACGCAGAAGATGCTCGCCGCGGCGAAGTCGGACGCCTCCGCGACGATCGACCACGCATCACTCGAGGGGCCGGCCGGCAAGGGCGGGGGCTACGTCGTGCTCGTCTCGCTCGACGGCTTCCACACGAACGCGAAGACCCAGACGGTGCCGACCGATCTCGAGCTCACCGTCGTGCCCAAGGGCAAGACATGGCTGGTATCGGACGTGCAAAGCCTGGACGGGGTGTCCTCATGACCTGCGGCACAGCAGCTGCGCCGAGGTGTGACCGCGAGGCGCGCGATGGCTGACGAACCGCGCCCGACCACGCCGGAGGCCGACGCGCCGACCCGCACCGACGACACCGAGGTCACGTCCGACGGCGCGGGCGCTCGGCGCGCGCCGCGTCCCGGGGTGAACGCGGCCAGTCGCGCGCGCCGGATCGGCGGTCGGCCGCAACGCGCCGCCGCGGACACCGCGGATGGCGATGCGCCGGACAATGCGCCGGCACGCGCCGGGACGACCGTGGCGACCGAGAAG
>NZ_CAXUNP010000017.1:0-3606 GCF_964252635.1 uncultured Jatrophihabitans sp. | reverse complement strand
ACGGCGCGACCGCCGGCACCCGCGGCACCCGCGGCACCCGCGGCACCCGCGGCACCGTCGAGTTGCCCGCCTGGGCGCGGTGGGCGCCGGCCGCGATCCTGGGCGCCGGCGTCATCGCCATGGCCGTCGTCGTGTTCATCGCCAGCAACGGCGTCTGGCGCAACGACCCGAGCGTCACCGCCCAGCGCGAGCAGGTGCTCGGCGCGGCCAAGAACTGCGTGGCCGTGGTCAGCACCTACAAGTACAGCGACCTCGACGCCTACCTCAAGGACGGCAGCGCCTGCGCCACCGGGCAGTTCAAGAGCCAGTTCGCGTCCTCGGTCAACAAATTCATCAAGCCGCAGGCGCCGAAGCTCAAAGCGACGCAGACCGCGAAGATCACCAGCGGCGGCCTGCAGACCATCAGCGGCGGACAGTGGACCGTCGTGGTGTACGGCCAGGTCGACGTCACCAACACGAGCACCCCGAAGGGCCGCATCGATCCGCTGGGTGCTGTGGTGCGCATGAACAAGAGCCACGGCAAGTGGCTCATTGCCAAGCTCGACCTCCTGCACACCACCTCCTGAGCTCGATCCAGCCGGTTTCAGCCAGTTCCGGTCGGTTCCGCGAAGTTTCCGGCCGACACGGCAGGCCGGGCAAATGCTTGACGCGTCGGCGCCCGCGAGGCACTCTTTCTGGGCACGGTCACGCAGTCTCGCGGGGCTGGGTCGCCGCGGCAGGCCTGCGACATTCGCAGCGGGCGCCGCGAGCGCGATCCGCCGCGGATGGGTAGGCCGGGTGCGACGCGGTTTGCGTGCGCTTGCTTGGCGTGCCTACGCCCGCTAAACTTCCAAGTTGCGCTGCCCTTTTCCTGCCTATCTGCCCATCAACGCTGCCGCGGTTGCCCTTCCTGGCCCGCGACCGATGCGCGTGCCCATCACGCGCGAACTGCGTGATTCGGGCCCGGGGCCGGAGTGGGCCGCGTCGACGGATTCGTTGCACAGTCCTTGGAAGGACGCATCTTGGCAGTCTCGCGCTCCGGTAAGTCAACCTCCGACTCCCGTTCAGGGATCACCCGCTCAGGAATTCCCGGTGCGCCTCCCCGCACCTCGTTCGCAAAGATTCGCGAGCCGCTGGAGGTGCCGAACCTCCTCGCGTTGCAGACCGAGTCCTTCGACTGGCTCGTCGGCAACAGCGCCTGGCAGGGCCGGGTCGCCGGCACGTCGGGCGCCCGCTCCGGCCTCGAGGACATCCTCACCGAGCTCTCGCCCATCGAGGACTTCTCCGGCTCGATGAGCCTGTCCTTCTCCAACCCACGCTTCGAGGACGTCAAGGCGCCCATCGAGGAGTGCAAGGACAAGGACATGACGTACGCGGCCCCGCTGTTCGTCACCGCGGAGTTCACCAACAACACCACCGGCGAGATCAAGTCGCAGACGGTGTTCATGGGCGACTTCCCGATGATGACGCCGAAGGGCACGTTCATCATCAACGGGACCGAGCGAGTCGTGGTCAGCCAGCTCGTCCGTTCGCCGGGCGTCTACTTCGACCGCACGCTCGACAAGACCTCCGACGTCGACGTCTACGGCGTCAAGGTCATCCCGAGCCGCGGAGCGTGGCTCGAGTTCGACGTCGACAAGCGCTCGACCGTCGGCGTGCGCATCGACCGCAAGCGCCGCCAGCCGGTGACCGTCCTGCTCAAGGCGCTGGGCTGGAGCGAGGACCGCATCCGCGAGCACTTCGGCTGGTCGGAGACCCTGCTCGCCACGCTGGACAAGGACCACATCGGCACCAGCGACGAAGCGCTGCTCGACATCTACCGCAAGCTGCGCCCGGGCGAGCCGCCGACGCGTGAATCCGCGCAGGCGCTGCTGGAGAACCTGTTCTTCAACGGCAAGCGTTACGACCTCGCCAAGGTCGGCCGGTACAAGGTCAACAAGAAGCTGGGCAGCGACTCCGACGTCGCGCACGGCACGCTGACCGAGGACGACATCGTCAAGACCATCGAGTACCTCATCCGCCTGCACGCGGGCGAAGAGGGCTACGAGACCGACGACATCGACCACTTCGGCAACCGTCGCCTGCGCACCGTCGGCGAGCTGATCCAGAACCAGATCCGCGTCGGGCTCTCGCGTATGGAGCGGGTCGTGCGCGAGCGCATGACCACGCAGGACGTCGAGGCCATCACGCCGCAGACGCTGATCAACATCCGGCCGGTCGTCGCCTCCATCAAGGAGTTCTTCGGCACGTCGCAGCTGAGCCAGTTCATGGATCAGACCAACCCGCTCGCGGGCCTGACGCACAAGCGCCGGCTGTCCGCGCTCGGCCCGGGCGGACTGTCGCGTGACCGCGCCGGCATGGAGGTGCGCGACGTCCACCCCAGCCACTACGGCCGCATGTGCCCGATCGAGACGCCGGAAGGCCCGAACATCGGCCTGATCGGCTCGCTCGCCTCCTACGGCCGGGTCAACGCGTTCGGCTTCGTCGAGACGCCGTACCGCAAGGTCGACAACGGCCGGGTCACCGACGAGATTGCCTACCTGTCCGCCGATGAGGAAGACCGCTACGTCATCGCGCAGGCCAACTCGCCGATCGATGCGCAGGGCAACTTCACCGACGCCCGCGTGCTGGTGCGCAAGAAGGGCGGCGAGGTCGACCTGATCGAGGGCGCCGATGTCGACTACATGGACGTCTCCCCGCGCCAGATGGTGTCGGTCGCGTCGGCCATGATCCCGTTCCTCGAGCACGACGACGCCAACCGCGCGCTGATGGGCGCCAACATGCAGCGCCAGGCGGTGCCGCTGCTGCGGGCCGAATCCCCGCTGGTCGGCACCGGCATGGAGCTGCGCGCGGCCGTCGACGCCTCGGACGTCGTCACCGCCGAGAAGCCGGGCGTCGTCACCGAGCTGTCCGCCGACTACATCACGGTGATGGCCGACGACGGCACGCACCAGACGTACCGGCTGGCGAAGTTCGCGCGCTCGAACCAGGGCACCAGCTACAACCAGAAGCCGATCGTCGACGAGGGTGACCGCGTCGAGGCCGGCATGGTGATCGCCGACGGTCCGTCCACCGACGACGGCGAGATGGCGCTGGGCAAGAACCTGCTGGTCGCCTACATGCCGTGGGAGGGCCACAACTACGAGGACGCGATCATCCTCAACCAGCGCATCGTGCAGGACGACGTCCTCACCTCGATCCACATCGAGGAGCACGAGGTCGACGCCCGCGACACCAAGCTCGGTGCCGAGGAGATCACCCGCGACATCCCGAACGTCTCCGAGGAGGTCCTGGCCGACCTCGACGAGCGCGGCATCGTGCGCATCGGCGCCGATGTCCTGCCGGGTGACGTGCTGGTCGGCAAGGTCACGCCGAAGGGCGAGACGGAGCTGACCCCCGAGGAGCGGCTGCTGCGTGCGATCTTCGGCGAGAAGGCGCGCGAGGTCCGCGACACGTCGCTTAAGGTGCCGCACGGCGAGGCCGGCAAGGTCATCGGCGTGCGCGTGTTCAGCCGCGAGGACGGCGACGAGCTCGCCCCGGGCGTCAACGAGCTGGTGCGCGTCTACATCGCGCAGAAGCGCAAGATCCAGGACGGCGACAAGCTCGCCGGCCGGCACGGCAACAAGG
>NZ_CAXUNP010000016.1:32863-89519 GCF_964252635.1 uncultured Jatrophihabitans sp. | reverse complement strand
GGGCCGCGGCCGAAGCCCGGCGCCTGGCAGGAGCCGGCGGAGCTGAAGGCCGAGCGGGAGCGTCTCGCCGAGCAGGTCCCCGCCTTCCCGTAACAGACCGCCCCACGCTGCGAGTCGTCCGCCCCCAGCCGGGGTGGAGCACGTCTGCGCGCGGACAACTCGGGGTGGGGGGCGACGTGCCGGGGTGGCGCGGTCAGGCCACGAGGGCGAGCTCGTCGCGGCGCGGTGCCGCGGCCAGTGTCCGGCCCAGCCGACGCGCACCGAGGACGGCGAGCAGGCAGCACGCGATCTGCATGGCGATGAACCCACCCGGCAGCCCGAGGGCCAGCACGACGCCCGACAGCGCCGGCCCGACCGCGGTGGCCAGGGTCTGCCCACCGCTCATCGCCGCGAGGGTCCGGCCGGTCGCGCCCGCGGGCGCCAGCGACGCCGCGAGTGGCGTGAGCACCGGGGCCAGCATGGTCTCGCCCACGCTGAACAGCGCGTAGCCCGCGATGACGAACGCCGGTGCGGGGAGCGCGTGCAGCATCGGTGCGGCCAGCACCAGCCACACGCCGATCCACACCGTCGCGCAGACACCGAGCAGCACCGCCGGCGGCACCGAGCGGGTCGCCTTGACCACCGGCGCGGTCAGGGCTGCCACGAGCACGGCGTTCACCGCCACTGCGGTGCCCAAGGTGGTGGCCGGGACGTCGAGCACGCTCAGCGCGTACGCCGGCAGGCCCGAGTCGAACTGCGCGTAGCAGGCCAGCGTCAGCAGGACGGTGACGGCCAGCATCCAACGGACGCCGGGTGCGCGGAGCACGACGCGGTAGCCCACGTTCTCGACCGGCGAGTCGACCCGGACCTGCTCGCGTTCGGCCTGCCGCCCGACGACACCGACGAGCACGGCACTGGCGATGCTGCAGAGGGCGGCGAACGCGTACGCCGGGCGCGACCCGGTGGCGCTCGTGAGGTCGACGAGGTAACCGCCCACCAGGCCGCCGATGGCCAGCCCGAGGTTCTGGCCGATGAACTGCCAGGCGAACGCGTCGCGACGCTTGGCGGTCGGCGTCAGCTCGAGCACCATGACCGACGTCGACGGCTGGACGACGGCCAGCGCCGCGCCGTAGGCGAGCGCCGCGGCCCAGATCGCGGCGGCGTCGCCTGCATACATCAGGGCGACGATGGCCAGCACCATGCCGAGACGTGCGGCGGTGGCGACGACGACGGGGCGGGCGAGGTCGGCGAGCCGACCCGCGATCGGGGCGGCCAGCAACGCGCCGAGCGCGAAGGCCGAGAAGGTGACGGCGGCCACCGAGGCACCCATGCCGCGGGCGGTCGCGATGTCGGCGTAGAGGAACGGGAGGACGGCACCCCAGCCGATGGCTCCGAGGGACGCACCGAAAAGGAGAATGGCCAGACGACGGCCGGACGAACGCATGACAGACAATCCACTTCGATAAGCAATACTGCGACTTAGAACTTCGATATCGAAGATGTTAGCGATCGGCCCGCACCGGATATTCCGTGGCGCTCCCGAGGGTGACGGCCCTCACCGGCGGCGACACGTAGGGTGCGCGCATGACGCGGCGCACGCCCTGGGGCGAGTACGAGCGGGCCGTCCAGGTCTACACGGAGGCCGGCGCGGCGGAGACGGTGCAGCGGATCGTCACCGCGATGTCGCGGCTCACCCGCCGCCTCGACGTGTTCTACAACGACCGGCTCGAGGCCATCGAGATCTCGCGCACCGAATGGCCGGTGCTGCAGTCGTTGGCGATGGAGGGCCGCCGCGGCAGCTCGCACCCGTCCAAGCTGGCCGACGCCGCAGGCGTCTCCGCGTCCACCATGACGCACCGTCTCGACCGCATGGTCGAACGCGGCCTGGTCGAGCGGGTCCCCGACCCGGACAACCGCACACGCATGCTCATCACGCTGACCCGGGACGGGTGGGACCTGTTCCGCACCGCGGTGCTCGACGCCGAGGTCGGGGAGACCGACGTGTTCGCCACCCTCACCGAGACCGAGCGCAAGACCCTGGCGGGCCTGCTGGAGAAGGTGCTCGCCGCGCAGGAGCTCGAGCCCCGCCGGCGGCACTGACCGCAGTCACCGTGTAGTCCTGGTCGCCGCGCGCGACGCGAGGTCGACCAACGCGTCCGCCCGCAGCCCGGGCCAGCCGTGCAGCAGGGCGCGCCAGGCCGGCGGCACCGCTGCCGCTCCGTGCCGGGCCCCGGCCAGGCCGCCGGCGATCGCGGCCACGGTGTCGGTGTCGCGTCCGCCGCGCACCGCCGCCTCGAGAGCCCGCGGCAGGTCGTCGGGATGGGCGCTGACGGCCGACCATGCGCCCTGCAGGGCCTCCACCACCCAGCTGTTGTGTTCGAAGTCGGCGGGGGTCGAGGCCTGCGCGGTGTCGAGGCGCGCCCGCCACACCGCCGCGCGCCCCTCGGGCAGCGCGGCGAGCCCGGCGCGCACGTCGAGCTCCCCGGTCAGCACCGCGCGGCGGATCGCCAGGCACCACAGGACGCAGGCCTCACCCGCCTCGGGATCCCAGTGCGTCAGCTCGCTGACCGCGACGGCCGCCTCCACCAGCGCGTCCGGGTCGTCGAGGTAGGCCAGGGCCACGGGCGCCGTGCGCATCAACGAGCCGTTGCCGGCGGTGCGGCCGCTCCGCTCGTGCAGCGCGTGTGCTGCCGCTCGCGCCTCGTCCGCGGTGTGCGCCTCGGCCAGCACCGCCCGCGTCTGCGCACCGGCGTCCCTCGCACCCGCCAGCCACTCCACCCAACGCGCCACGATGCGGTCCTGGGCGACGGTGTCGCGCAGGTCGGCGCCGGTCGCCGCCACCTCGGCGATCGCCACCGCCATGGCCGTGTCATCGGTCCATTCGCCGGCGCGCCGGGGCGGTGAGCCGCCGTCGTGCATGGTCACCGGGAGGTCGGGGCCCCGCGGCGGCCCGAACTCGTACGGCGCGCCCAGCGCGTCACCGGCCGCGGTCGCGAGCAGCACGCCGGCGGCGCGGTCCGTCTGCTCCGGGGTCAGCTCCACGCGGCTACGCCGTGGGCTGCGGCCGGGCCTTCGGCGACGATGTCGACGCGGCGCCCGACGCGGCGCCCGACGAGGTGCCCGACGCAGCGCCCGCCAGCAGCGCGCGCGTCTCGGGCGCGGCGAAGAACGGTTCGAGGCGGGCGCGGACGAATGCGGCGAGCCGGCCGTCGGCCCGCGCCGCCTCGAGCACCGGCGGGGCGAACGCGGTCACCTCCGCGACCAGCACGTCGCGGGTGAGGCCGAGTTCGGCCAGCAGGGTCGCGAGGTCGGTGGCGCCGTAACGGGCGAAGAAGACGTCGACGCCCTCGTCGAGCAGGTCGCCGACGACGTCGTGATTGCGGGCCGTGGTGGCGATGCGGGCCAGGATGTCCAGCAGTTCGCGCACGTCTGCGGCGGTCGCGTACCGGCGGAGCTCGCTGATCGGCTCCTCGGCGTGCAGGTCCCACATCTGCATGGCGCCCTCGTGGATCGGCGCGTCGCGCAGCACGTCCCGCATCGCGCTGCTGGTCTGGCGCATGGCGAACTGTGCGCTGCGCTGCTGCGCGTCGCCGAGCAGGCCGTCGGCGGCCCCGCGTACCCGGCTGGCCGCCCCCATGCCGAGGGAGAACAACGACGAGACGCCGGGCACCTTCTCGGCCCGCTCGCGGTTCTGTTGGACGAAGTCGCCGACGATCTTGGTGACGTAGGAGGACGCGATCGACGCCATCACCGGGCTCTCCCCGAGCCGGTCGAGCGCGCGCTCGTGCAGCTGGTGCATGCTCAGCAGCTTCGCGAGCAGGGCTGCGACGTCGTCGCGACCGACGACGTCACCCAGCAGGCGGTCGTCCCCGGCGCTCGAGGCGTAGATCGCGTCCGCCAGGTCCGGGCGCAGGTCGTCGAGCACGGCGCTGCCCCCGACGACGTCCACGAACCGCCGCGCGGCAGCCTTCACCGTGCCGGGGTCGACGACGGCCTCGAGGGTCATCGACGCGGCGACGTCGAGGACGTCCGCCACGTCGGCGGCGATGGCGGCCGTCAGCCGGTCCCCGGACAATTCGCCGACGACGTAGGCGACCTGGGCGTCGAGCAGGGCCTCGGCGAGAGCGTCGACGTCGGGCATGCGGCAGGCTCCTTCTCCACGGGACGGCTCAGCATCTCCTACGGCCGGGACGGCCCGACCCGCCGGGGCCGGGCCGCTGTTGACGATTCACAGTCGAACCCTATGATCAGCCGACCGCGCCGTGATCAGCCTGCCGCGGCCTGACGATCGGACACCGCCGTGGGCACCTTCCCCGTCCTCACTCGCGCGCGCCTCGTCGTGCTCACTGTCGCCGTCGCCACGGCCGGGGTGTTCTGCACGCAGGCGGGTGCGGCCGCCGCCGCCCCGGCGCCGACCACGCCGCACAGCTCGTCGAGCAGGTCCCACTCGTCGCCCACGACGGCGTCGAGGAGCGGCACGGTGACCCGCAAGCCGAACGCCGTGGCTCCTCCGGGGCCGGCGCCGACCGCGCCGCCGTGCACGACCGACACCGACAAGAAGTACCCGGTCGTCTGCCTGCCCAAGGGCTCGGGCGAGGACCGCCCGGCATCCCTGACCCCGGGCGACGACGTGGAGTTCGACGCGCAGGTCGTCAACCAGGGCGTCACCCCGGTCAGCGGCGCCACGGTCACCATCACCCTGCCCGCGGGTCTCCAGCTCGAGTCCGACGAGGACGACCCGGTCTACCGCATCGACGACTGGTACACGAGTGGCGACGACGCGGACTTCACCGACCTGGACTGCATGGCCGCGTCCGCGGGCATCACCTGCAAGGTGGGTGACCTCGCCGCCGGCGACAACATCCTCATCGGCATCGACCTCGAGGTCGCCGACGACGCGCGCACCGGCACCACGCTGCGCTTCGGTGTCACCCTGCACCCCGATGCGCAGCTCCCGGCCGAGGACACCTCCGTCGAAGCGTCCATCACCGTGCTCGCGCCCAGCCATCTCGTCGTCAGCCTGACCCCGGCCACGCTCAGCGCCGTCGTCGGCCGTACCGCCACGATGGTCGGCTCCGTCCACAACGCCGGCTCCGGTGCCGCGCCGGACACCGCGGCCATCGCGCTCGCGGCCAACAACAACGACATCACGGACACCCACTTCGAGATCACCAACGGTTCGGACCTGACGGGTGACCCGACCGGCGGTGACGTGGGTGGCGGATCGTCCGTGGTGTTCGGGCGGCACGTGTCGAAGGTGACGACCCTGTTGCAACGGCACGCCGTGTCGCGGTCCGCAGCGTCGTCGAAGAAGAAGTCGCTGCCGTCGGTGAAGTTCTGGCCGGTCGGCACACTGGCCGCCGGTGCGACGTCGCGGGTGACGATCAAGTTGAAGGCGCGCTCCGCGGGCGAGGACAGCCTGACGTTCGGTGCGTTCTCCGACACCGACGACAGCTGCGACTTCAGCGGAGGCGGCGACGACGAGGGCGGCTCGGCCAGCGTGACCCCGGTCGTCCGGGCGCCGCAGGCCGCGTCGACCACGACGGCGGCGGACGACTGCTCCTCGGTCGTGCAGACGCACATCACCGCCGTCGCGGCGTCGACCACCTCGTCGTCGGCGGCACCGTTGGCGAACACCGGCAGCCGCGCCCTCGACGTCCAGCTCGGGATCGCGGTATGGGCCGTCGTCCTGGGCGGCCTGCTCGTCTGGGTCGGCCGCCGCCGCCGCGTGGCCGGGCGCCACCTCGGCTGACGGGCGGGGCGCCACCGCCCGAAACACGACTGCAACCGAGCGGCCATTGCCCGCGTAAAGACGTTCCTCGATAGTGAGGTCTCCAGCCGACCTCACCCTCGGAGCGCGCCCCGTGTCGACCACTGCCGCACCACCGCCCGTCGACGACGACGAGGCCGAACTCGCCGCGCTCGGCTACAAGCAGGAGCTGAGCCGGTCCTGGTCGGGGTTCTCCAACTTCGCGATCTCGTTCTCGATCATCTCGATCCTGGCCGGCTGCTTCACCAGCTTCGGGCTCGGCTGGAACGGCGGTGGTCCGGCCGCGATCGCCTGGGGCTGGCCGATCGTGGCGGCGTTGATCCTCGTCATCGGCCTGTGCATGTCCGAGCTCGTGTCGGCCATGCCGACCTCGGGCGGCATCTACTGGTGGGCGTCGAAGCTCGGGGGCCCCAAGGCCGGGTACTACACCGGCTGGCTGAACCTCATCGGTCTGCTGGCCATCGACGCGTCGGTGGCCTACGGCTGCGCGACGTTCTTCGACACGGTCGTGGGCCTGTACAGCGACTCCTGGGCGAAGGACTACTCGCTCAACCGGGTGTTCGTCGAGTTCGTCGTCATCCTGGTGCTCGCCGCAGTGATCAACATCTTCTCCTCGCACCTGCTCGCCGTGCTCAACAACATCTCGGTGTGGTGGCACGTCGCCGGCGCGGTGGCCGTGATCGTCATCCTGTTCGCGGTGCCGTCCAAGCACGCCAGCGTCAGCTCGGTCTTCACCCACACCGTCAACAACACCGGTTTCTTCGGTGGGCACACGAGCGGGGCCGGGTTCATCCTGCTGGTGCTGCCGCTCTCGGCGATCCTGACGCAGTACACGATCACCGGCTACGACGCGTCGGCCCACCTGTCGGAGGAGACCAGGTCCGCCGCCAACTCGGCCGCGAAGGGCATCTGGCAGTCGATCCTCTATTCCGCGCTCGGCGGGTGGGTGCTGCTGCTGGCGTTCCTGTTCGCGGTGCAGGACGAAGGTGGGGTGACCAAGGCCGGCGGCTCGTCCATCGCGATCTTCGAGCAGGCGATGTCGAGCCGGTGGGCCGCAGTCGTGCTCATCATCTCCACCGCCGGTCAGTTCTTCTGCACGGTCGCCTGTATGACGTCGACGTCACGGATGATGTTCGCCTTCAGCCGTGACCGTGCCGTGCCCGGCGCACGCTACCTCTCGAAGCTCAACGCGAATCGGGTGCCGGTCGTCGGCGTCATCACCTCGGCCGTCATCGCGATCGTCCTGACGCTGCCGGCGCTGGTGAAGGTCGACATCAACGGTGCCCCGGTGCCCGTGGCCTTCTTCGCCGTCGTCTCGATCGGCGTCGTCGGGCTCTACCTCGCGTTCGCGATCCCCATCTTCTACCGGTGGAAGGCTGGGACGGCGTTCACGGTCGGCCGCTGGACGCTGGGGCGGAAGTACCGCTGGATGGCGCCGCTCGCCGTGATCGAGATCGTGGTGACCTCGGTCGTGGCCATGTTCCCGACCTCCACCGGCGGTGCGCCGTGGTACGACGGGTTCGCGTGGAAGTTCGTGAACTACACGCCGCTGGTGGTGTTCGGGCTGCTGATCGTCCTGGAGATCGCCTGGCAGGTGTCGGTGAAGAAGTGGTTCACCGGGCCGAAGAGCACGCTGGAGACACCACCCGTGGTGGACACTGCGAAGGTATGACCACCTACCGTCAGCAGCTCGGCGGCCGGTCCTACGCCTTCGACGGACTCACCGACCTGCTGGCGAAGGCCTCGCCGGCTCGTTCGGGCGACGAACTGGCCGGAGGCGCGGCCGAGTCCGCGGGCGAGCGCGCCGCGGCGCAATGGGCGCTGGCCGACGTGCCGCTGTCGACCTTCCTCGAGGACCTGGTCGTTCCCTACGACAGTGACGAGGTCACCCGGCTCATCGTCGACACCCTCGACCGGGACGCCTTCGGTGCGGTGTCGCACCTGACCGTCGGCGGGCTGCGCGACCACCTGCTCGAGGTGGCGGCCACGCCGACGGCGTCCGCGACGCTGTCGGCGCTGGCCCCGGGACTGATGCCCGAGATGGTGGCCGCGGTCAGCAAACTGATGCGCAACCAGGACCTCATCGCCGTCGCCCGGTCCTGCTCGGTGGTCACGGCCTTCCGCGACACCCTGGGCCTGCCCGGTCGGCTCGCCACCCGCCTGCAGCCCAACCACCCCACCGACGACCCGCGCGGGGTTGCCGCGGCGACGCTCGACGGGCTGCTGCTCGGGTGTGGCGACGCGGTGCTGGGCATCAACCCCGCCACCGATTCGCCCGGCGTCACCCGCGACCTGCTGCACCTGCTCGACGACATCCGGTCCCGGTACGACATCCCGACCCAGACGTCCGTGCTGGCGCACCTCACGACGACGCTCGAACTCATCGAGCAGGGGGCACCCGTCGACCTGGTCTTCCAGTCCATCGGCGGCACCCAGGGCACCAACACCTCGTTCGGCGTCGACATCGCCCTGCTCGAGCAGGGCCGTGCCGCCGCGCTCGACCTGCACCGCGGCACCGTCGGCGACAACGTCATGTACTTCGAGACGGGCCAGGGCTCGGCGCTGTCGGCGGGCGCGCACCTGGGCACCGGCGGGCGGCCGGTGGACCAGCAGACCCTCGAGGCGCGGGCCTACGGTCTCGCCCGCCACCTGCAGCCGCTGATCGTGAACACGGTGGTCGGGTTCATCGGGCCGGAGTACCTCTACGACGGCAAGCAGATCATCCGCGCGGGGTTGGAGGACCACTTCTGCGGCAAGGTGCTCGGCGTCCCGATGGGGGTCGACGTCTGCTACACCAACCACGCCGAGGCCGACCAGGACGACACCGACACCCTGCTGACTCTGCTCGGCGCCGCGGGGTGCACGTACGTCATCGCGGTACCCGGCGCGGACGACATCATGCTGGGCTACCAGAGTACGAGCTACCACGACGCGCTGTACGTGCGCGCCACCCTCGGCCTGCGTCCGGCTCCCGAGTTCGAGGCCTGGCTGCAGCACCTCGGGATGATGGACGACGCAGGCACATTGCTGTCTGTCCAGGGCTCACCGCTGCTGGCCATCACCACATGACCGGCCTCCGCTTCGCTGCGGCCGCCAGAGGCCATGCTCGATGGCCATGTGCTCGCGGAGCTCGCGCATGACCGGCCTCCGCTCCGCTCCGCGCGGAGTTCGCTCATGACCGAACAGTTCTGGGACGCGCTGCGGTCGAGCACCCGGTCACGCATCGGCCTCGGGAGGGTCGGCAACGGACTGCCGACCAAGGCGGAGCTCGAGTTCCGGGCCGCGCATGCCGCAGCGCGCGACGCCGTCCACGACGAGCTCGACGTCACGGCCCTGACCGGCCGGCTCACCGCGTTGTGGCTGGGCGACCCGGTCGTCGTCACCAGCCGGGCCGGCGACCGCACCGAGTACCTGCGGCGTCCCGATCTCGGTCGCGAGCCGGCCCAGGCGCTCGACCTGCCGGCGCACGGCGACGACCTGGCTGTCGTGCTGGCCGACGGGCTGTCGGCGCGTGCCGTCGAGGCGCACGCGGTGCCGTTTCTCGAGGCGCTGCTCGGCGTCATCTCGATCAGCGTCGCCGTTCCCGTGATCGCGACCCAGGCTCGGGTCGCGCTGGGTGACCACATCGGTGCGGCCCTGGGGGTGCGCGCCGTCCTGGTGCTGATCGGCGAGCGCCCGGGACTGTCGGTGAACGACAGCCTGGGCGTGTACCTCACGTACGCACCGCGCCCGGGGCGGCACGACGCCGAGCGCAACTGCGTCTCGAACATCCATCAGCCGGACGGGCTGCGGTACGCCGACGCGGCCCGGGTCGTCGCCGGACTGCTGAGTGCGTCGTTCGCGCTGGGCGAGTCCGGCGTGCGCGTCAAGGACCGCTCGGGCGCCGTCGGCCAGGCGGACGCCCGGGTACTGGACGTCCCCTGACGGACGGCTCAGACGTCGGCGACCTGAGGCGCGACCTCGGTGCCGAGCAGCTCGATCCCGCGCAGCAGGTCGGCGTGCGCGAGCCGCGGGTTGGTCATCTGCAGCGACAGTCGATCCACCCCGCCGAGCTGGCCGGCGACGCGGCGCAACTTGGCCGCGATCGTGTCCGGGTCCCCGAGGAAGAACGCGCCGTCCGGACCGCTCGTCGCGTCGAACTGCGCACGGGTCGGCGTCGGGAAACCGCGCTCGCGGGACACGGCCGTGAACATCTGGTGCCAGCCCGGGTAGATGATGTCCGCCGCCGACTGCACGCTCTCGCCGACGTAGCCGAACACGTGCAGACCCACCTGCAGGGCCTCGGGCGGATGCCCGGCCTCGGCACCGGCGCGGCGGTACAGGTCGACGAGCGGCGCGAACCGGCGCGGCTCGCCGCCGATGATGGCGACCATGAGCGGCAGGCCGAGCAGACCGGCGCGCACGAACGACTCGGGGGTGCCGCCGACGCCGACCCAGATCGGCAGCGGGTCCTGCACCGGACGCGGGTACACGCCCTGGCCGGTGAGCGGCGGGCGGTGCCGACCCGACCAGGTGACGTGGGTGGAGTCCCGGATGCGCAGCAGCAGGTCGAGCTTCTCGGCGAACAGCGAGTCGTAGTCGGCCAGGTCCAGCCCGAACAGGGGGAACGCCTCGGTGAACGAGCCGCGCCCGACGACGAGGTCGATCCGTCCCTTCGAGACGAGGTCGAGCGTTGCGAACTGCTGGAAGACGCGTACCGGGTCGGCCGCGCTGAGCACGGCGACCGCGCTGCCCAGCCGGATCCGCGACGTGCGGGCGGCCGCGGCGGCGAGCAGCACCGGAGGCGCCGAGTCGTAGTACTCCTCGCGGTGGTGCTCACCGATGCCGAAGGAGTACAGCCCCGACGTATCGGCCAGGGCGATCTCCTCGAGCAGGTGCTCGACCCGCTCGGCCGGGCCGACGACCCGCTCGGTCGACGGGTCGGTGACGGCCGAGACGAAGCTGTCGACGCCGACGTGCACGGGCCCTCAGACCGCGCGTCGCTGCGGGGTGGAGCGGGCGACGATCGCCGGGTCGCTGGTGACGGTGTCACCCAGCGCGGCGTCGATCGCCGCCATCGCGTCGTCCGGGATGGTGACGCCGGCGGCCTTGACGTTGTCGACGACCTGCTCGGGACGTGAGGCGCCGACGAGTGCGGCCGACACGTTGCTGTTCTGCAGCACCCAGGCCACGGCCAGCTGCGCGGTGTTCAGGCCGAGGTCGCCCGCGATCGGCGCGAGGTCCTGCACCCGCGTCAGGACGTCGTCGTTCATCCAGCGCTTGATCATGTCGGCGCCGCCCTTGGTGTCGGTGGCGCGCGAACCGGCCGGTGCGTCCTGGCCCGGCTTGTACTTGCCCGACAGCACGCCCTGCGCGATCGGCGACCACACGATCTGCCCCAGGCCGAGCTCCTCGCAGGTCGGGACGACGTCGTTCTCGATCACGCGCCACAGCATCGAGTACTGCGGCTGGCTGCTCACCAGTGAGACGCCGAGCTCCACGGCCAGCGCGTGGCCGGCACGGATCTGCTCCGACGTCCACTCGCTCACACCGATGTAGAGCGCCTTGCCGGCGCGGACGACGTCGGCGAACGCCTGCATCGTCTCTTCGAGCGGGGTGAAGTTGTCGTAGCGGTGGGCCTGGTAGAGGTCGACGTGGTCCATCTGCAGGCGGCGCAGCGAACCGTCGATGCCCTCCAGGATGTGCTTGCGGGACAGGCCCGTGTCGTTCTTGCCCTTCGGGTCCGGCCCGACCGGCCAGTAGACCTTGGTGAAGATCTCGAGCGATTCGCGGCGCTCGCCCTTCAGGGCCTCACCGAGCACGGTCTCCGCGCGACCGTTCGCGTAGACGTCGGCGGTGTCGAAGCTGGTGATGCCGTTGTCGAGGGCGGCGCGCACGCATTGCGTGGCCACGTCGTTCTCGACCTGCGAGCCGTGGGTGAGCCAGTTGCCGTAGGTGATCTCGGAGATCTGCAGGCCGGAGTTGCCGAGGTAGCGAAAGTCCATACCTGCGACTCTACGAACCGGGGAAAACGTCGCCGACGCTCAGGCCGCCGGGGCCTCGGCGGCCGGCGGCGTCGTGACCCAGCGGAGCATGCCGACGACGGCCTTGCCCGCGGCGCGCACCGCGGTGGCCTCGGTGATCGGCAGCTGCGGGGGCAGGGCGAGCGGGCGGCGGGCCCACCGCGGCAGGGACGCGACCGAGGCGGCACCCAGCACCGCGTACGGGGGCCGGGCGATCAGCGGCAGCGGCGGTCGCAGCAGCAGGTAACGAGCCGTCGCCCGCGCCTCGGCACTGCCCTCCAGCTCGGGACGGAAGGCGGCGAGCTGCTCGCGCAGCTCGGCCTCGGTGGTGGGCGGGTCGACGATCCCGAGCTTGCGGGCGATGAACGCCTCGTCCGCGACGTAGCCGTCGCGCCCGGCTTGGTCCAGCGGCGCCGTGCCGTAGCGCTGGTAGGTGTCGAGGAAGCTGTCGACCTCGGCCACGTGCACCCAGCGCAGCAGGTGTGGGTCCGCGGCGGAGTAGGGGCGGCCGTCCGGCGCCTTGCCACGGACCCGCGCGTGCACGGACCGCACCCGCGCGACGGCCTCGTCCGCGTCCTCGGCCAGCCCGAAGGTCGTGACGGCCAGGAAGTAGCTGGTGCGCTGCAGCCGGCCCCACGGGTCGCCGCGGTAACCCGAATGCCCGGCGACACCGGCCATGGCCAGCGGGTGCAGGGACTGCAGCAGCAGGGCCCGAAGGCCACCGACGAACATCGACGAGTCGGCGTGGACGGTGCGGATCGGGCGGTCGTCGGCGAACCACCGCTCGCCCGGGGTGTTGTGGATACGGTCGCGATGTTTCGGCCCGTCGGCCCCGGCCACCCGCTCGAACACGATCTTGCCGAGACGGTCGCGCAGGTCGGTGAGCATGCCTCCATGGTGCCCCGTGTCGCCGAGCAACTCGCAGGTCGGCGGCCCGTGGCAGGCTGGCGGGCATGACCACGCTGAGCGATGCGGCTGCCCTCGGAAGGGACGAGCAGGGCCTCGCGGTCGTGTCCACCCTGCGTGCCGACGCCACCATCCAGAGCTCGCTCGTGAACGCGGGCATCGTGACCGATCCCGCCTCCGGTGCCGACGTGCTCGCGTTCGTGACCTACGGGCGGGTCAAGCTGGCCAACCTGCGCGCACGTCCGCAGCTGGCCGTCACCTTCCGCTCGGGCTGGAGGTGGGCGACCGTCGAGGGACGGGCGTCGTTGCTCGGCCCGGCGGACGGCGACCCGGATCCCGAGACGCTGCGCCTGCTGTTGCGCGAGATCTTCTCCGCAGCCGGCGGTACGCACGACGACTGGGAGGCCTACGACCGCACGATGGTGGAGCAGGGACGCACCGCCGTGCTCGTCGAGACCACCCGGGTGTACAGCAACTGATCGTTACCGCCTCGTCACACCGGGCTGCCAGGATGCCGGACACGCTCACCGACGTGGAGGCCCGTATGACCACGATGTTCAGCTGGAAGCTCGTGCACGACGGCCGTACCCCGCCGCCGGGCGAGGTCGTGCGTCCGGACGAGCGCCTGTCGAGCACGCGCATGGTCGGGCTGGGCGCGCAGCACGTCGTCGCCATGTTCGGGGCCACCTTCGTGTTCCCGGCGATCATGGGGTTGAGCCCGAACCTCGCGGTCCTGATGTCCGGCATCGCGACCATCCTGTTCCTGCTGATCGTCAAGAACCGCATCCCCAGCTACGTCGGCACGTCCGCGTCGTTCGTGGCCGCCGTGGCGGCGATCCGGGCGCAGGGCGGCGACTCGGCCGAGGTCACCGGGGCCATCCTCATCGCCGGGCTCATCCTGGTCGCGGTCGGCGTCATCGTGCACGTCGGCGGCGCGCACATCGTGCGGCTGGTCCTGCCGCCCGTCGTCACCGGCGCGGTGGTGATGCTGATCGGGTTCAACCTGGCCACCGTGGCGACGACGACCTACTTCCCGTCGGAGCAGTGGATCGGGCTGATGACGGCCGGGTTCGTGATCTTCGTGTCCGTGCTCGCTCGCGGGTTCGTCGCCCGCATCGCGATCTTCCTCGCGCTGGTCTTCGGCTACGCCGCCTCCTGGGTCGCCGACCGGATCAACAAGGTGCCCAGCTGCGACTCCGCCGGCAAGAACTGCCACATGGTGCATCGCATCGACTGGTCCGGCGTGGACCACGCGTCCTGGATCGGCCTGCCGAAATCGATGACGAGCCCGACGTTCGGGCACCTGGCCGGGCCGCACCTGCCGGCGTTCCACGCGAGCTTCATCCTGCTCGTCATCCCGTCGGTGATCGCGTTGATCGCCGAGAACTCCGGGCACGTCAAGGCCGTCTCGGAGATGACCGGACAGGACCTCGACCCCTACCTCGGACGGGCGTTCGTCGGCGACGGCGTCGGCACCGCGGTCGCCAGCTTCGTGGGCGGTTCACCGACGACGACCTACGCCGAGAACATCGGGGTGATGGCGTCGACGCGCATCTACTCGACGCTGGCGTACTACATCGCCGCGGTGGTCGCGATCCTGTTCGGCTTCTGCCCGAAGTTCGGCGCGGTCGTGGCCGCGACGCCGGGCGGGGTGCTCGGCGGCATCACCCTCGTGCTCTACGGGATGATCGGCCTGCTCGGTGCCAAGATCTGGATCGAGAACCGCGTCGACCTCGGCAACCCGGTGAACCTGGTGCCGCTCGGTGCCGGGCTTATCGCTGGCATCGGCAACCTGGCCATCAAGTTCACCGACACGTTCTCGATCACCGGTATCGCCGCGGGCACGCTGATCGTGCTGATCGGCTACCACATCTGTCACCTGCTGGCGCCGGCCCACCTGCGTGACCCGGCGCGAGCCCCGGACCGCGTCGAGGCGCCCACGAAGTCCCTCTGACCGTTCGGCCTCTCGGACGCGGTGGCGGGTTCCCGGGCCGGGATCCGACCACCGTGCCGGAGAGGCCCCGCGTGGCGGGCGGGCTCCGGCTACCCCTCGCCTGGACGGGTGGCCGGCGCAGCGCGCAGCGCGGCCAGGATGCGGGCGAGCGCGGCTCGGTCCTTCTCGCCGAGCGCACCGAACACCGCCTCGGCCTCGGCGCTGCGTGACGCGTGCATCGCGTGCACGAGTTCGCGTCCGGCGTCGGTGAGCTCGACGAGGGTGGCGCGCCGGTCGGTCGGGTCCGGCAGCCGCCGCACCAGGCCGCGTTCCTCGAGGGCGTCGGCGACCTCGGTGGTGGAGCGCGCGGCGATACGCAGGTGGTCCGACAGCGCGCTCAGCCGGATCGGGCCGAGCCGGGCGATCACCATGAGGGCACGACCGTGCGAGGGGCTGATCCCCCAGGGGGCGAGGGCATCACGCGAGCCGCGCCGCAGCTGCCGGGCGACCGCCCAGAACGCCTCGGCCAGCGTCTCCTCGTTCTCCGCCGTCACGGGGAACAGACTAGCAACGAATGGTGTTGTAGCCTCATCATGAGGTAACCTCAGTAAATCGGGACGAGCTCCCGACTACACACCCGAAAGAAGGAATGCCCCTTGACAGCCCCACTCACCTCCAGCGGCCGCCCACCGCGCGGCCCCATGACGAAAGACCAGAAGGCCGCCGACAAGGCGCTGGCGAGCAGCGTCTCGCTGCGCCGCATCGGCCGTCTGTTCACCCCGTACCGCTGGCCCCTGGCCGTCGTCGTGGCGATCATCGCCGCGTCGGCCGTCGTCGGCCTGGCGTCGCCGTTCCTGCTGCGCGCGGTCATCGACACCGCCCTGCCCACGCAGAACGTCCCCCTCCTGGCCTGGTTGGTCGGCGGCATGGTCGGCGTCGCCGCCGTCACCGCGGCCTTCGGCGTGATCCAGACCTGGATCAGCACCAGGGTCGGCCAGCAGGTCATGCACCGGCTGCGCACCGACGTCTTCAGTCACCTGCAGCGGCAGTCCGTCGCGTTCTTCACCCGCACCCGCACCGGCGAGGTGCAGTCCCGCATCACCAACGACATCGGCGGCATGCAGTCGGTCGTCACCGACACCGCCACCTCGATCGCCTCGAACCTCACCACCGTCGTGGCCACCGCCGTCGCGATGGTCGCGCTCAGCTGGAAGCTGTCGCTGATCTCGCTCGTGGTCATGCCGCCGGCGATCTACCTCACCCGCAAGGTCGCGCAGATGCGCCGCGAGATCACCCAGGCGCGGCAGGCCGAGCTGGCCGACCTCAACGTCACGATCGACGAGGGCCTGTCGATCGGCGGCGTGCTGCTGACCAAAACCACCGGGTCCGGCCGCAACCTCGTCCGGCGCTTCACCGAGTCCTCGCTTCGGCTCGTCGACCTGGAGCTGCGTTCGAGCCTCGCCGGTCGCTGGCGCATGGCGTCGATGAGCCTGATCTTCGCCGCGATCCCGGCCGTCATCTACCTCAGCGCCGGGCTGCCGGCCACCCGCGGCGCGATGACCATCGGCACCCTGATCGCCTTCACGTCCCTGCAGAACACGTTGTTCCGCCCACTGATGGGGCTGCTCAACGTCGGCGTCACCATCAACTCCTCCCTCGCGCTGTTCGCCCGGATCTTCGAGTACCTCGACCTCGAGGTGGAGATCACCGAGCCCGAGCACCCCGTCGACATCGACCCGCGTCAGGTACGCGGCGAGGTCCGCTTCGAGGACGTGACGTTCGCCTACCCGGGCAGCGAGACCGCGGCCGTGGCCGGCGTCAACCTCGACGTCCCGGCGGGCACCACCCTGGCGCTGGTCGGCGAGACCGGCTCGGGCAAGAGCACGCTGGCCTCGCTCGTGGCCCGGCTCTACGACCCCACCGGCGGACGGCTCACCATCGACGGCATCGACCTGCGCGACCTCCGGCTGGACGATCTGGCCGAGATCGTCGGCGTGGTCAGCCAGGAGACCTACCTGATGCACGCCAGCGTGCGCGAGAACCTGCGCCACGCCCGGCCGAGCGCCACCGACGCCGACATCGAGGACGCCGCGCGGGCCGCCCAGATCCACGAGCTCATCTCGTCGCTGCCGCAGGGCTACGACACGATGGTCGGCTCACGCGGGCACCGGTTCTCCGGCGGTGAGAAGCAGCGCATCGCCATCGCCCGCACGCTGCTGCGCAACCCGCGCGTGCTGGTGCTGGACGAGGCCACCAGTGCGCTCGACACCGAGACCGAACGCCACATGCAGCAGGCGTTCGACGAGCTCGCCGCCGGCCGCACGACGATCACCATCGCCCACCGGCTGTCGACGGTGCGCCACGCGGACCAGATCGCGGTCATCGACCAGGGCCGGGTCGTCGAGTCCGGGACCCACGAGACGTTGGTGGCCGAGGACGGCCGGTACGCCGCGCTGGCCTCGTAGCGTCAGGCGGGCTGCTCCGCTCCCACGCGCGCAGGCTTGCGACGGGCGGAGGGGCGCACCCGGGTCGACTCCGCGTCCTCGTCGTGCACGGTGATCGCCGCGAGCGCCGCCAGCAGGGCGAGGCCGGCCGCGACGAGGAAGCTCACGTGGTACGCCGTCAGGTGCGGCGAGACCGTCGCCCGGTAGGTCGACGTGCCCACTGCGGCCAGCGAGCTGGACAGCACCGCGACGCCGACCGCGCCGCCCAGCTGCCGGATCGCGTTGAACAGTGTCGAGGCGCGGCCGGTGTCCGCGGCCGAGATGCGCGCGAAGGCCGCGGCCTGGGTGGGGACGAAGACGTGTGACATCGACAGGCCCAGGCCGAACATGAGCAGCCGCATCCACCACAGGTCGGCGCGGGACGCGACCAGGCTCATGAGCCCGATCGAGGTGGCCACGCCGAGCAGCCCGCCGATCATCAGCCGGCGCGGGCCGAACCGCGGGTACAGCAGGCGGGTGGCGATCTGCGCGCCGGCCATGACGCCGATGGCCTCGGGGAACGTGGACAGGCCGGAGTTGAGGGCCGAGAGCCCGAGGCCGTCCTGGAAGAACAGCGCCGCCATGTACAGCACGCCGAGGAACGCGGCGGTGGCCAGGAAGATCAGCACGTTCGACGACCGGAACAGGCGGTCGCCGAACAGGTTCAGTCGCAACAGCGGCTCGGGCGTGCGCAGCTGGTTGCGGATCAGGGCGACGATCAGGACGATGCCGGCGCCGATGGTGCCGAGCACGAGCGGGTCCGCCCAGCCGCGCTGCGGGCCCTCGCTGATGCCGTACATCAGGCCCGCGAAGCCGAGGCCCGACAGCACGAAGCCGATGACGTCGAAGCGGCCGCTGCGTTCGACCGGCTGCTCGCGCAGGAAGAGCACGCCGAACGCGAGGGCCACCGCGCCGATCGGCAGGTTGACGAAGAACACCCAGCGCCACGACAGGTCGGTGACCAGCAGCCCGCCGAGGACCGGGCCGAGCGCCGGTGCCAGGGCGGTGGGGATGACCAGGATGCTCGAGGCGCGCACCCGCTCGGCGGGTGGGAAGACGCGGAACAGCATGGCCATGCCGACCGGCGTGAGCATCCCGCCGCCGATGCCCTGCAGCACCCGGAACCCGACGAGCTGGGCCAGGCTCTGCGCGACGCCGCACAGGGCGGAGGCGAGGGTGAACACCACGATCGCGGCGAGCAGGACCTTCTTCGTGCCGAACCGGTCGCCCACCCAGCCGGAGGCCGGGATGACGACGGCGAGGCTGACGAGGTACCCGATCGCGATGGCGCTGACCTGCGTCGGCCCGGCGTGCAGCTCGCGGCCGATGTCCGGGAGCGCCACGTTGACGATCGTGACGTCCATGATGTTCATGAACATGGCAAGGACGAAGACGACGCCGACGGCCACCTTCTGGCTGATGACGGGCAGGCGCACCCGACCAACCTACGGCTGCGGCCCGACTGCGTTCGCCGCTGCCACGGGGTGGCGCTCGCCACTAATCTCGACAGGGTGAGCGCACCACGTCCCCGCACCGCGATCCTGACCGTCGACGACGACCCGGCGGTGTCGCGCTCGATCGCGCGCGACCTGCGGCGCCGCTACGGCGACGCGCACCGGATCGTCCGGGCCGAGTCCGGGCCGCAAGCCCTCGAGGCCATGCGCGAGCTCAAGCTGCGCGGCGACGTCGTGGCCGTGCTGCTCGCCGACTACCGGATGCCGCAGATGACCGGTCTCGAGTTCCTCGAGCAGGCCATGGACATCTACCCGACCGCCCGCCGGGTGTTGCTGACGGCCTACGCCGACACCGGCGCCGCGATCGAGGCCATCAACGTCGTGGACCTGGACTACTACCTGCTCAAGCCGTGGGACCCGCCGGACGAGAAGCTCTACCCGGTCATCGACGCCCAGCTCGAGTCCTGGTCGACGACCGACCACCGCATCGTCGCCGAGGCGAAGGTCATCGGGCACCGTTGGTCGGCGGCGTCGTCGGACACCCGCGAGTTCCTCGCCCGCAACCAGGTGCCCTACCGGTGGTACCTCGCCGACTCGCCCGAGGGCGCACGCCTGCTCGACGCGGCCGGCGCCGACCCGCGGACCCTGCCGGTGATCATCACCGCCGAGGGCGAGACGTTGGTGGCCCCCAGCAACGCCGAGCTGGCCGGTCACGTGGGGCTCAGCACCGCCCCGGCGGAGGAGTTCTACGACCTGGTCGTCATCGGCGGCGGGCCGGCCGGGCTCGGTTCGGCGGTGTACGGGGCCTCCGAGGGGCTGCGGACCGTGCTCGTCGAGCGCACGGCCACGGGCGGCCAGGCCGGGCAGAGCTCGCGCATCGAGAACTACCTCGGCTTCCCGGACGGCGTGTCCGGCGGCCAGCTGACCGACCGCGCCCGGCGCCAGGCCGTCAAGTTCGGCGCCGAGCTGATCACCACCCGCGAGGCCGTCTCCCTGGAGGTCAACGGCGCCGGCCGCACCGTCCGCTTCGACGACGGCAGCTCGGTCGGCGCGCACACGGTCATCCTGGCCACCGGCGTCGCCTACCGGCAGCTGGCCGCCGAGGGCGTCGACGAGTTCACCGGCCGCGGCGTCTTCTACGGGTCGGCGCTGACCGAGGCCCCCAGCTGCATCGACCAGGACGTCTACATCGTCGGGGGCGCCAACTCGGCCGGTCAGGCCGCCGTCTACCTCGCCCGCGGCGCGAAGAGCGTCACGCTGCTGGTCCGCGGCCGCTCGTTGGAGAACTCGATGTCCTACTACCTGGTCCAGCAGGTCGAGTCCGTCCCGAACATCACCGTCCGGACCTGCACCGAGGTCGTCGGGGCCGAGGGCGACGGCCATCTGGAGCGCCTGCACCTGCGCAACGCCGAGACCGGGGAGATCGACACCGTCGACGCGAGCTGGCTGTTCGTGTTCATCGGCGCCGCGCCGCGTACCGACTGGCTCGACGGCACGGTGCTGCGCGACGACCACGGCTTCGTGATGTCCGGACCCGACCTCGCCGCGCCGGGGGAGACCCCGCCGGGATGGGATCTGGACCGCCATCCGTTCCACCTGGAGACGAGCGTCCCGGGCATCTTCGCCGCCGGTGACGTCCGGTCCGAGTCGGCCAAGCGGGTGGCGTCCGCGGTCGGTGAGGGCGCGATGGCCGTGATGCTCGTGCACCGCTATCTGGAAGGACGGTGAGGTCGATGACCCAGACCGACAACACGCACCCGGACACCCGCACCGACGGGGCCACGGACGACGAGCACTACTCGCGAGCCGTCGAGACGCTGTCCTGCACCGTCGAGGAGCTGCGCAGCCTGTTCCTGTTCGAGAAGCTGAGCGACGACCAGCTCGACTGGCTGTGCCAGCACGGCAAGGTCGAGCGCTACGAGCCCGGCTGGATCTACCGCGAGGGCGAACCGGGCCGCTGCTTCTTCGTCCTGGTCGAGGGCTCCGTCGCCATGTCGCGCCAGGTCGGCGGGGACAACGTCGAGATCACCCGCACCGACGAGCCCGGCGTCTACGCCGGAGCATGGTCGGCCTACCTCGGCGACCGGGTGTCGCAGGACTACCCCGCCTCGTTGCGCGCGCTGTCGTCCGTCCGCCTGTACGTGCTCGGCGCCCACGACTTCGCCGACCTCATGCGCGACTGGTTCCCGATGCCCGTCCACCTGCTCGAGGGGTTGTTCTTCGGCAGCCGCAACACCCAGCAGGTCATCAACCAGCGCGAGCGTCTGCTGGCGCTGGGCTCGCTGTCGGCGGGTCTGACGCACGAGCTGAACAACCCGGCCGCGGCCGCGGTGCGGGCGACGTCCTCCCTGCGTGAGCGGGTGTCCGGCATGCGCCACAAGCTCGGCATGATCGCCGAGGGGCGGATGGACCGCGAGGGTCTGCAGATGCTGGTGCACCTGCAGGACATCGCCGTCGAGCGGGTCGCGAAGGCGAACACGAAGGACCTGAACCCGCTCGAGGTCTCCGACCGCGAGGACGAGATGTCGGACTGGTTCGAGGACCACGACATCGACGGCGGGTACGAGCTCGCGCCGGTGTTCGTCGCCGCGGGTCTCGACATCGAGTGGCTCGACCGCGTGGCCGGCAAGACCGACGCGGCCACCCTCGGCAGCGCGGTGCGGTGGTTGAACTACGCGCTCGAGACCGAACTGCTGATGAACGAGATCGAGGACGCGACGGGCCGCATCACCACGCTCGTCGGGGCCGCCAAGCAGTACTCGCAGATGGACCGCGGGCCCTACCAGGTCGTCGACGTGCACGAGCTGCTCGACAGCACGCTGGTCATGCTCAGCCGCAAGATAGGTTCCGACGTCCGGGTGGTGAAGGAGTACGACCGTTCCGTACCCGACGTGCCGGTCTTCGCGGCCGAGCTCAACCAGGTGTGGACGAACATCATCGACAACGCGTTGCAGGCGATGGACGGCGCAGGCACGTTGACGCTGCGCACGAGCCGGGTCGAGGACGACCTGCAGGTCGAGATCGCCAACACCGGCCCGCAGATCCCCGAGGACGTCAAGGCACGCATCTTCGAACCGTTCTTCACCACGAAGGCCGTGGGGGAGGGGACGGGCCTGGGTCTCGACATCTCCTGGCGCATCGTCGTCGACCGCCACCACGGCGACCTGTCGGTCCACACCGGGCCGGACGAGACGAGCTTCGTCGTGCGGGTGCCCCTGAGCGGGCCGGCGGACGCGGCGACCGGCGAGGGGAGCACGACATGACCGAGACCGTCGACCCGACCGTCCCGCCGAGCGGGTCCGGGTGCGTCGAGTGCGAGGCCGCCGGCGGCTGGTGGTTCCATCTGCGGCGCTGTGCCGCGTGCGGGCACATCGGCTGCTGCGATTCCTCGCCGTCCGGGCACGGCACCGCGCACGCCGAGGCGACCGGGCACCCGGTGCTGACCAGCTTCGAGCCGGGCGAGGACTGGTTCTACGACGTGCGCAGCCAGCAGTTCACGAACGGGCCGAGACTCGCCGATCCGCAGGCCCACCCGGACGGGCAGACGGTTCCGGGGCCGGCCGAGCGGGTGCCGGACGACTGGCGAAATCACATCCGGTGAACAGCTCGTCCGCGAGGCGGACACCGTCCGCGAGGCGGACACCGTCATCGAGGCGGACACCGTCATCGAGGCGGACACCGTCGTCGAGGCGGACACCGTCGTCGAGGACGGCCACCGCGTGCGCCGGAGCGTCGAGCACGGACGACGTGTCCAGCACGTCCGTCCAGCCGAAGTAGTCCTGCACGCGAACAGACAACACAGGGTGCCCCGGACGTGTCAAATCGCTGTAAGAAATCCGAGACTTTGGTCCTTGCCCAAACACGCACAAACGCCCCGCACCGAATCGGTGCGGGGCGTTCGCGGTCAGTCCGAGCTCAGATGGCGCGCACGTTCTGCGCCTGCGGGCCCTTCTGGCCCTGCGTGACGTCGAAGTCGACGCGCTGGTTGTCGTCGAGGCTCTTGTAGCCGTCGCCGGCGATACCGGAGAAGTGGACGAACACGTCGGCGCCGCCGTCGTCGGGAGCGATGAAGCCGAAGCCCTTCTCGCTGTTGAACCACTTCACAGTGCCTTGGGTCATTCTTCGTGCCTTCCGTTGGGTCAACACCCTGATCGGGTGATGCGGTGGAGGCCCCACCCTGTGCGGGGCCTCGGTCCTGCTCAACTTGCCAACCCGAGGAAGACACGATGCGCGCTGCACTTTCCCGCACGCGTACACGCCAGGGAATGCTATAGACCGCGCTCAGCATAACAGCGATCACGGCCCCAGGTCAGCCACCGCGGCCACGATTCTGTCGGCGGGATGCGTCACGATGGCGCACATGACGGCCACCACCGACCTGCGCGACGCCGCGCAACACCATCTCACCCGTCTCGCCGGCCCGTCCGCGGTGCTGCGCGACGACCAGTGGGCCGCTGTCGAGGCGCTGGTGGCCGGGCGGCGCAAGGTCGTCGTCATCCAGCGGACCGGGTGGGGCAAGTCGGCGGTCTACTGGATCGCTGCCGGCCTGCGGCGGGCGCAGGGGTTCGGCCCGACGCTGGTCATCTCGCCGTTGCTGGCCCTCATGCGCGACCAGGTCGCTGCGGCCGAGCGTTCCGGGCTGCATGCCGTCACGCTCAACAGCGCCAACGTCGACGACTGGCCGAGCATCGAGGCCCGGCTGGCGGCCGACGACGTCGACGTCCTGCTCGTCTCGCCGGAGCGGCTGAACTCCTTCGGCTTCCGCTCCCGGGTGCTGCCGCACCTGTCGCCGCGCATCGGCCTGCTCGTGGTCGACGAGGCGCACTGCGTGTCGGACTGGGGCTCGGACTTCCGGGCCGACTACCGGCGGATCAAGGACGTGCTGGCCGCGCTGCCCGGTGGCACCCCGGTGCTGGCCACCACCGCCACGGCCAACGACCGGGTCACGGCCGACGTGGCGGCCCAGCTCGGCACCGACACGCTGACCCTGCGCGGCTCGCTGGACCGCGAGAGCCTGGCGCTGTCCGTGGTGCCCACCCCCGACGTCCCGACCGCCTACGCGTGGATCGCCGACGCCCTCGACGACAGCCGTCCGGGCGGGTCCAGCCTCCCGGGTGCGGGGCTCGTCTACACCCTCACGGTGGCCGGCACGACGCAGCTGGCCGACTTCCTGCGCAGCCGCGGCCACGACGTGGCGGCCTACAGCTCGGCCACCCCACCGGACGAGCGCGCCGAGCTGGAACGGCGCCTGCTGGCCCACGAGCTGCGGGCGGTCGTCGCCACGTCCAGCCTGGGCATGGGTCTCGACCACCCCACGCTCGGCTTCGTCGTAAACCTGGGTGCCCCGCCCTCGCCGATCTCCTACTACCAGCAGGTCGGGCGCGCCGGCCGCGCCCTCGACACGGCGAAAGCCGTGCTGCTGCCCACCGCGGCCGACGAGCGGATCTGGGCCTACTTCGACTCCACGGCCTTCCCCTCCGAGGACCGCGTGCGCCGGGTGCTGGACGTGCTGTCCGACGGGCCGCTCACCCTGCCCCGCATCGAGGCCGACTCCGGGCTGCGGCGCGGCCGGCTCGAGACGCTGCTCAAGGTGCTCGACGTCGAGGGCGCGGTCGAGCGGGTCGATGGCGGCTGGGTCGCCACCGGTAGGCCGTGGCACTACGACGCGGAACGGTACGAGGGCATCGCCGCAGCCCGCCGTCGGGAGCAGCGCTCGATGCTGGCCTACGAGCGTTCCGACACCTGCCTCATGCAGCACCTGCGGCACGAGCTCGACGACACGACCGGCTCGCCGTGCGGGCGCTGCGCAGTGTGCACGGGCGAGCTGCCCGCCCCGGGCCTCGAACCATCGCCCGACACGGTGCGCGCGGCGGTCACCCATCTGCGCGCACAGTCCACCGTGCTCGAGCCGCGCAAGATGTGGCCGTCCGGCGCACCGCGGCGTGGCCGGATCGCCGAGCCGACCCGCGCCGAGGTCGGCCGGGCCCTCTCCGTCGCCGACGACCCCGCCTGGTCGGTCGAGGTGGCGCGCGCTCTGGCCGTCGACGCGGCGCTGCCCGACGAGGTCTTCGACGGCCTGGTCGGCACGCTGTCGCGGTGGGGGTGGCCGGCCGGACGGCCCACCTGGGTCACCTGGGTGCCGTCACGTTCGCACCCGGTGCTGCTCGCCGACGCCGCGGCGCGGTTGGCCACGCTGGGGCGGATGGACGTGGCCTCGCCGCTGCGCGCCGAGGGGCCGGGTGTGCAGGCGGACGCCGGCACGTCGGTCGAGTCGGCGAGCGGCGCCCTGCGACGGCTGTCGGTCGACGGTGCGGTACCCACGGGGCCGGTGCTGCTGCTGGACGACACCACCCGCAGCGGGTTCACGCTCACCGTGGCCGCGACGCTGCTGCGCGAGGCAGGGTCCGGTCCGGTCTACCCGCTCGTCCTGCAGAAGGCGTTCTGACCGCGACGGCAGCCCCGGCTGGGTAATCTGGGCGACACCCGACGCCCCGGCGTCCGACGTCCGCCCGCCGAGGAGTCAGCCCATGTCGCTCGTGGAGCGGGCCGACCGCTTCCAGCGGGCCCACCCTCGCGCCGGGCTGCCCCTGGCGGTCGTCTACAAGTTCTTCGACGACCAGGGCACCTATCTCGCCGCGCTGGTCGCCTACTACGGCCTGCTGTCGCTGGTGCCGCTGCTGCTGCTGTCCACGACGATCCTGAACTTCACCCTCGAGGGCGACCCCGACCTCCAGCACAAGGTGTTCGACTCCGCGCTGGGCCAGTACCCGATCGTCGGCGACCAGCTCGCCAACCCCAACGGCGTCTCGGGCAGCAGCCTCGGCCTGACGGTCGGCATCGTCGGCACCCTGTTCTTCGGTCTGAACGTGGCGCAGGCCGCGCAGAACGCCATGAACACGATCTGGCGGGTACCGCGCAACGACCGCCCCAACCCGTTCCGCAGCCGGGGGCGCAGCCTGCTGCTGCTCACCATCGGCGGGGTGGCCGTCCTCGTCACCACCGGCCTGGCCACGCTGGGCAGCCAGGTCGACGCGTTCGGCATCACGACCCAGGTGCTCATCGGGCTCGGCACCCTGGCCCTCAACGCGGTGTTCTTCTCGATCGGGTTCCATGTCGCCACCGCGCGCCGGCTCACGCTGCGCCAGACCGTGCCCGGCGCCACCGGCGCCGCCGTCGTCTGGCAGGCGTTGCAGTACGTCGGGGCGCTGTACGTCAGCCATGCCGTACGTGGCACGTCGGACGTCAACGGCGTGTTCGCGCTGTTCCTCGGGCTGATGGCGTGGCTCTACCTGGGCTCGCTGGTGATGGTGTTCGCCGTCGAGTACAACACCGTCCGGTCGCTGCGCCTGTACCCGCGGGCGCTGCTGACCCCTTTCACCGACGACGTCGACCTGACCGCCGCCGACGTCGAGAGCTACGCCCAGCAGGCCCGGGCGCAGCGGTTCAAGGGCTACGAGGAGATCACCGTCCGGTTCGACCCACCGGAGTGACGCGCGGCGTGCCCTACTTGGTGGTGATGGGCGGCAGGGCCGACAGCATGATCACCGACCAAACCAGGTGCGTGATCATCGAGGCGAGGATGCCGCCCGACGCCCGCCGCTGCAGGCCGAAGAGCGTGCCCATGAGGACGGCGGCGAAGACCAGCACGAAGTTGCCGGTCGCGATGGTGACCAGCGCGTAGATCACCGTCGAGATGGGCACGGCGTACTTGCGACCGATGGCCGCGAACAGCGCCCCGCGGAAGAAGACCTCCTCGGCCGCCCCGTTCAGCAGGGTGACGAAGAAGATCAGCGCGATGTTGCCCTGCGAGGCGTGCTGCAGGACGTTGTCGATGATCTTGCGGATCGGTTCGATCTGGGCCACCACGAGCCCGCCGATCACGAACACCGCGCCGGCCGCCAGCCCGGTGACGAACGGGGTCACGAGCGGTCGCCGCAGGGACCCGCGGAAGGGGACGAACCCCAGGTGCAGCGGCCCCGACGCGAACCCGCCGATGAGCCAGACGACGGCGACGCCCGCGGTCAGCAGGTAGAACGCCGAGTTGCCTGGGGCGGTGGCCAGGGCCAGGCCGAGCAGCGTGGTCCCGATGACCAGGGTGACGGCGGCCACGATGCGCCGACGTTTGAACGCGGCGTCGCTCTGCTGGTGGTCGCGCGGTACCTGGTCGAGCAGCGACGGGGCGAGCAGGCGCTGGACGAGACCGGGCACCCCGCCGACCCTGTCCGTATTCGTCACCTGTCCAGCGTGACTCATCGTGTCGAGCCCGACTGCTCCCTGGCCCGATCCTCCAGCGCGAGTCGCACCGCGTCGTCGTAGCCGATGGGGTCGCCGGGCACCACGTGGCGGATGGCGTCGTCGTGCACGACGACCTCGTTGGTCATCGAGGCGACCAGGTTGCGCGCGGTGGCGTAGTTGACGTCGGTGACCAGCGCCAGCCAGCCCGAGGACAGGTGCGGGGTCAGCAGCGGCACGTTGACCGACGGGAACGACTTGCGCTGCACCTTGGCCGCGCGCTTGAGCATGTCGACGTAGCGCAGCACGTCGGGACCGCCGATCTCGAACACCCGGCCCATGGCGTCGGGGTTGTCGAGCACGCCCACGAGGTAGCGGATGACGTCGGGCAGCGCGATCGGCTGGGTACGGGTCTTGGTCCACTTCGGGGTGATCATCACGGGCAGGTGATCGACGAGCTGGCGGGTGATCTCCCAGGAGATGCCGCCGTGCCCGATGACCACCGCGGCGCGCAGCACGGTGACGGGCACCCCGGTCTCGCCCAGCAGCTTCTCGACCTCGCGGCGGGAGCGCAGGTGCGCGGACAGCCGGCCGTCGTCGTCGCCGAGACCGCCGAGGTAGACGATCTGGCGCACCCCGTTCTCGGCCGCGGCCCGGGCGAAGTTGTGCGCGGCCGCGGCGTCCATGCGCTCGAAGTCCTTCGACTCGAGCGCATGCACCAGGTAGTAGGCGACGTCGACGCCCTCGAGGGCCGTCCGCAGGCTGTCCACGTCCGCGACGTCGGCGCCGACGGCCTTGCCCGGGCCGTCGTAACCGTCCGGGTGGCGGGTCATGGCCCGGACGTCGTGTCCGTCCTCGACCAGCTGCCGGGCGAGGTGCGAGCCGACGAATCCGGTGGCACCGGTGACGAGGACCGTGTAGGGCATGGGTGCAGCGTTCCCGCCGCGGCGGCGCACTATGCCGTGGAATCGGCCACGGAGTCGCGCCGGAGCACCTGCAGCAGCTCGTCGTACGGCCCGACCAGGTAGGCCTGATCGCCGCCGGCGAACCGGGTGTCCCGCCGCGGCGGGTACTCGAACGATCCGGTGGCCCGGCGCCTGATGGCGATGACCCGGATGCGCGCCGACAGCTCGGCCATCGTGCTGCCACGCAGCCCACCCGCCTCGGCGACGGTGAGCCGGCCGATGAGCAAGGGCTCCTGGTCCACGTAGAACGTCGACAGGATGGTGAGCCCCAGCGCGGCGCCGACGAACCAGGGTGCGGCCAGGGCAGCCGTCGAGCGCACGTAGGGGAAGCCGAAACCGGCCTCGACGGTGTGCGCGAGGTCGCGGTCGAAGACGCGCAGCACCACGGGTACGTCCAGGCGCCGGTCGTCGAGCAGGTCGTCGACCACGAGCGCCGTCTCGATGTTGGCCAGGTCGCTGCTGGTGAGCACGGCGACGGCCCGGGCCCGGGTGACACCGGCGGCGTCGAGGTTGGTCGGCACCGTCGAGTCGCCGAACACCACCGGGACGCGCAGCTCGCGAGCTCGGGCCAGGAAACGGTTGTCCTCGTCGCGCTCCAGCACGACGACGGGTTGCCCGGCCGCCACCAGGTGCTCGAGCACCCCGAGGCCCACCGACCCGAGGCCGATGAGCACCACGTGGTCGTGCATCCGGGTGGCGAGCTGGCGGCCGAGCGACTGCCTGATGCGCCGGCTCACCAGCAGGTTGGTCAGCATGGCGTAGAGGACGGTCACCAAGGTCGCGCCGAGCACCATGAGCACGATCGCCCACACCCGCAACCAGTCGTGCTGGTGGGCGAAGAAGAAGTCGCCGAAGCCGACGGTCGTCAGGGTCTCGGTGGTGAAGTAGGCCGCGTCGAGCACGCTCATGTGCCCGCCGCCGTCCGAGCGGTACCCGACCCGCAGCAGCACGATCGACAGCACCGCCACCCCGAGCAGGATGCCGAGCGTCAAACGCATCGAACGCTCGGACTCGAGCACGAAGCCGTGGACGTACCGGCGCAGGGTCCCGATCGGGCGCAGCGGCGTGCGTCGTCGGGTCGGCGTGGTCATGGCCAGCATGCCGCGCTCGACGAGCTCCGCGGGGGTACCGATCACGAAGACCCGGTCGCCGGCGGCCACCTCGAGGTCCCGGCCGGGACACACCTGCATCTGGCCGTCGCCCGCCGGGACGACCGCGACGGGCGCGAGGTCGCCGAACAGCTCGCGCAGGGTTCCCGCCTGCGCGGCGGTCAGCTCACGGAGCTCGAAGGTGTCCTGCTCGCCGATCGGCACCGGGCGCGCATGCAGGTCGAGGCAGGCTTCGGCCAGTGTCGGCGCGGACAGGGCGGCCGGGTCCAGGACGCTGTGCGCGCCGGTGACCCGCGCCAGCGCCCGTCCCAGTGACGGGTTGCCCAGCTCGACCACCACGCGCAGCTCGGGGTGCAGGCGCCGGGCGAGCAGCGCGATCTCCAGGTTGTCGAGATCGGACCCGGCGGCGCAGACCAGCGCGGTCGCGCTCGTCAGTCGTGCCGCCTCGAGGGCACTGGCGCGGCTGGGATCGAGGGGCAGGTGGGCGGCGCCGAGCTCGGTGACGATGGCCAGCCGGCGCGGATCGGGCTCGTCCTCGACGACCACGACCTGCTCGCCGGAGCGGCACAGCTGCTCGACGACGCGCAGCCCGACGCCGTCGAGCCCGCAGACGATGACGTGACCGGTCCAGTCCATACGCCACCTGTTTCGACGGGTAGTCCATGCTGAGGGGCCACAGGCTATCGGCCGTGCCGGCGAAGGGTGCCCACTCGTGACCGACGACCCGCAACCCGCACCGCCCCCGGTGCTCACCGAGCCGTGGGCCACGCCCCGACGCCTCGAGCTGCAGGCCGACGCCCGCCGCTTCGCCCTCGAGCAGGTCAAGCCGGTCGCCGACGAGTACGACCCGCAGAAGAAGCAGATGCCGCGCAGCCTGATCGAGGCCATGGGCAAGCAGGGCTACTTCGGCATCATGGTCGACGAGGCCTACGGCGGCCTGGGCTGCGGCGTCTTCGAGTACGCGATGATCTCCGAGGAGCTGGCCCGGGCCTGGATGAGCGTCGCGAGCATCATCGCCCGCGCGCAGGGTCTCGGCACCGATGTCGGCGACGGCCAGCGGCGCGAGAGCCTGCTCCGGCGCAGCGCCGCGGGGGAGTGGATCGGCGCCGCCGGGTTCTCGGAGCCCGACGCGGGCTCCGACCTCGCCGCAGTCAGCACCCGCGCCGAGCGCGACGGCGACAGCTACGTCGTCACCGGCGAGAAGCGCTGGATCGGCAACGCCAAGGCCGCGGACTTCATCCAGCTGCTGTGCCGCACCGACGACCCCGAGCCGGGGCAGAAGCGGTCCGCCGGGCTCGCGACGCTCGTCGTGGAGAAACCGCGCGACGAGTTCCCGCCCGGTCTCACCGGGACCGTCATCGACAAGATCGGCTACCACGGCTTCCTGACCTGGGAGCTGCACTTCGACGGGCTGCGGGTGCCGGCCGCCAACCTGGCCGGCACCGGCCGGGACGAGGGTGCCGACGCCGACGCCGACGCCGACGCCGACGCCGACGCTGACGCTGACGCTGACACCACCGTCGACCGCGGAGGTACCCGCGCGTTCCGCGACACCCAGAAGTGGCTCAACATCGCCCGGGTGCACACCGCGGCCCGTGCCGTGGGCCTGGCCCGCGCCGCCGTCGAGGACAGCACGATCTACCTGCAGGAGCGCGAGCAGTTCGGCCATCCCATCGGCGACTTCCAGGCGCTGCGTTTCATGCTTGCCTCGATGGCCGCCAGGGTCGAGCAGGCCCGGGCCTTCTACCGGCAGGTCGCCGACCTGCTCGACCGCGGCGAGCCGTGCGAGCGTGAGTCGGCCATGGTCAAGCTGGTCGCGACCGAGATGGCCGTCGAGGTCACCTCGGATGCGATGCAGCTGCACGGCGGCAACGGCTACACCACCGAACGGCAGGTCGAGCGTTACTGGCGCGACGCCCGGCTGACCACCATCTTCGAGGGCACGAGCCAGATCCAGCAGAAGATCATCGCCGACTCGCTGCTGCCGCGCAGCCCGATGGAGTGACGCAGCCCGATGGAGTGACGCGACCGTGACGCGGCGGCAGCAAGCGGGCAGGCTGCCCGCATGGGACTGCTGAGCACCGGAAGAGTCGGCTTCGTCGTTGCGGCCACGGGAGCGGCGCACTTCGTCGCACCCGAGGCGTTCGCGAGCATCACCGAGGCCGCGTTCCCGGACGACACCGCCACCTGGGTGCTGCGCAACGGCGCCACCGAGACGGCGGTCGGGTTGGCCATGATGGCGCCGCCGACGCGCAAGCTGGGCGTCGCTGCTCTGCTCGGCTACGTGGGCTGGCTCGGCTACCGGGTGGCCAACGCGTCGTCCTGAGGTCGGGCGCGGGCGCTATCGCGTCCGGTGCACCAGGGCGTTCGGCGGCGTCACGCCCGGGACCACGTCCAGTCCGGCATCGATCCAGGCCTCGATCCCGCCGATGAGGTCCGTGGCCGGCACGCCGATCGAGTTCAGGGCGTCCGCCGCGAGCGAGGACGTGTAGCCCTCCGAGCAGACCACGACCCAGCGCTGCCCCGGCGTCGCCTGCGGCAGACGGGCGTCGGACTCCGGGTGCAGCCGCCATTCCAGGTGGTTGCGCTCGACCACCAGTGCGCCGTCGATCTCGCCGGTGACGGCGCGTTGCCAGCCGGGACGGATGTCCACGAGCAGCACGCCGTCCTCGCGCAGGCTCGCGATGTCGTCCGTGCTCACCCGATCGAGTCGGGAACGTGCGTCGGCGAGCAGATCGTCGACCGAACCGAAGCGTGCCGTCATGTTCTCCAGGTTGGCACGTCGGTCAGGACGCGTGACGAACGGGCAACGGCTCGACGTCGGGCTCGGGGTCGTCGGTGGCGAGCGTGGTGATCGTCGACAGGGCACCGTCCGCGAGGTCGTAGTACGTCATCGACGTCAGCGGCGCCGAGTAGGCGTGCACGCTGACCGCCGGCGCATCACCCAGGTTGCGGACGTCGTGGACGTAGTGGGCCCCGAAGCCCACCGTCGAGCCGGTGCCGCGCTCGTGGTCGTGCAGCACCGACCCGCCGGTGACCACGGCCTCGGTCAGGACGCCCGAGAGCACGGTGAACGCGCCGGACGAGCCGCCGTGATCGTGCAGCTGGGTGCCCTGCGACGGCAGCCAGCTGATGAGCCACACATCGACCCGGCGATCCCGGTAGATACGACGGTGCCAGCGCTGTTCGGGGTCGAAGTCGACGAACGGGAACTTGCCGGAACAGACCTCGTCGGCGAAGAAGCGGGAGAAGCCGATGAGCTGCTCCCGGGAGAAGTACAACCCCTGCTCCGGGGCCGGTAACCCGGCCCGCGCCGTCGTGTCGTTCACACGGCGAGTCTGCCCGACCGGCGCCCACTTTGTCTATCGGCGCGGTAGGTAAAACCGTCACAGCGGGCGCGGCAGGGCTAGTCGATCATCCGCGTGCGCGGCCAGCCCTCGGCGATCTCGATCCGGCCGAGCTCCTCGGCCAGCCACGCGGGGGTCGGCGGGCGGTCGACCGGTTGCCCGGACATGGCCCAGGTCAGCAGGTCGGACAGCGCGAGCGGGATGTCCGGGTCGACGATGGGTTTCACGGTGCCGCCGAGCACGCGCAGGATGACCGCGGCCGGTGACTCGCCGGCGTAGGCGCGGAAGGCGCTGCGACCCGCGACGAGCTCGTAGAGCGTGGCGGCCAGCCCGTACACGTCGGTCTGCACCTGGGCCGGCTCACCCTGCAGGAGTTCGGGCGCGGTGTGCGACGTCGTGGCCTGCAGCGCTGGTCGCCCGGACTGGCCGGCGCCGATGCGCACGGCCTCGTCGTAACCGGTGAGCACCGGCTCGCCCCATTCGCTGAGCAGCACGTTGCCCGGGTGCACGTTGCAGTGCACGACGTCGGCGCTGTGCGTGGTCTCGAGGGCGCCGGCCAGCTTGATGCCGATCGCGGCGACCTCCGCCGCCGGCAGCCGTCGGCCGCCCGGCAGCGCGTCGGCCAGCGTCCCGCGGCAGCGCTCGAACACCAGGGCGGGCCGGCCGTCGGCGAGCTCGAGGCACTGGTAGAGCGAGACGATGTGCGGGTGTGTCGAGATGGGCGCGAGCACGGTGGCCTGATGGCGGATGATGTCGTGCAGCCAGCGCTGGCCGGAGCGCACCGGCACCTTGACGGCGACGTTGCGCCGGGTGGCGAGTTCGTGGGCCTCGTAGACGGTGAAGCGGGCGCCTGCGTGCAGCACGCGGACGTCGTCGAAGTGGTCACCGAGGTCGTCCTCGGTGACCGCACGCCTGTCGACCAACGCCATGCTGCCCTCCCTGCTGACCACAGCGTACTTCACCGTGACCTCACAGTCACGGAAGTCCGCCGGATCCGGGGGATTCACCTATCGGGGGCAATTGCGGCACGGCTCGACGGCGGCATCCCGCCGTCGAGCCTGGGATCGACCTAGGGCACGACGGTGACCGGCCACGCGGCGTCCTTGACCAGCCGGCCGGCCAGCGAGCCCACGAGCTTGTGCCCCGCCTGGGTCGAGGCGCCGACCACGATGGCGTCGACGCGCAGCTCGTGGGCGGTGGCGATCAGCTCCTTGTACGGGTTCCCGGTACGCACGATGAACTCGGCGCTGATGCCGGCGCGCTCGGCGCCTTCGGTCACGGTGCGGCGCAGGTTCTCGACGATCTCGTCCTGGGTCTCGACCACCGCGCCTGCGGTGGCTGCCACCTGGGCGGACATCGCCGTGGTGTTGCGCACGTACAGCACGATCAGATGGATGTTCTGGCGGCGGGCCATGCCGCCGGCGTACGCAGCGGCGTGCATCGACGTGTCGGATCCGTCCACGCCCACCAGCATGTTGCGGGGGCCGTCGGTGCCCAGCTCGAACTCCGGCTCACTCATGGCGGTGATTCTCCATGGTCGCCCGTTCGGTGGTGAGCCTGACCGCAAACGACTGATTGCTGACCGTTGCGAGCCGCTATACAGTCCTTTTCGATCAAGCCCGTTCGCGGGATCGCCAGCAGACAGGCGGCAGTCCATGTTCACGGCTGAACGACGCCAGGCCATCGTCGACCTCGTCCGCACCAGCGGAGCGGTGTCGCTGCGCGAGCTCGCCGAGGCCGTCGACACCTCCGAGGTCACCGTGCGGCGCGACATCCGCGCGCTCGAGGAGCAAGGGGTCCTGGACCGCCGTCGTGGCGGCGCGGTGTGGCCGGGCGGGCTGTCCCACGAGCAGAGCTACCAGCACAAGCGCACGGTCGCCTCGGTCGAGAAGCAGGCCATCGGCCGGCTGGCGGCGACCCTGGTCAGCGAGGGTGACGCCATCGTCGTGGGTGCGGGCAGCACGACCCGGGAGTTCGCGCGACGGCTGGCCCGCATCGCCGACCTCACGGTCGTCACCAACTCCCTGTTGGTCGCCCAGGTGCTGTCCGACGCCAAGGCCGAGGTCGTGCTCACCGGGGGTTCGCTGCGCAAGTCGACGTTCGCGCTGATCGGCAGCGCCGCCGAGAAGTCACTGGCCGGCGTGCGCGTCCAGCGGGCGTTCCTGTCCGGCAACGGGCTCACGGCCGAACGCGGCCTGTCGACGCCGAACATGCACGCGGCGGGCGTCGACCAGGCGATCGTGCACTGCGCCCAGGAGGTCGTGGTCCTCACCGACCACACCAAACTGGGCCAGGACACCATGTTCGAGACCGTGCCCATCGGCCGCATCCAGCACCTGGTCACCGACTCCGCCGCCGACCCGGCCGCGCTCGACCGGATGCGCAGCGAGGGCGTCGAGGTCCACGTCGCCTCGACCTGACCAGGTCGGGTCACGAGGTGGCGACAACTTCTGATCAGTTTGCCGTCAACTATTGACCGAACGCGACTGCTCCCGTTCACTGGCAGGCGCTTGGTCATGCACCGGTCATGTCCGCGCCACACGGCGGACATCCGGTGCCGCCCTGGTGCCGTCGGGCACCACCGATCTCTGAGGAGTGACCCACGATGTTGTCCAACTCGACGCGGCGCAGCGCGATCGTCATCGGCGCCGGGCTCGCCGCCGTCGCCCTGGTCGGCGCCTGCTCCAAGAGCGCGTCCAACGGTGGCGGCGGCGGCAGTGGCAGTGCCGGCGGATCGGGTGGTGCGCAGCAGGTCCAGTCGGCCCCCGCGGCCGCGGCCGGCGCCGGCTGCACCTACTCGAAGTACGGCGCGCCGAAGCTGGACCTGAAGACCTCCACGGTCGGGTTCTCCCAGTCGGAGTCCACGAGCAACCCGTTCCGCGCCACCGAGACCAAGTCGATCACCGATCAGGCCAAGTCGTTGGGCATCAAGCTCATCCAGCGCAACGCGAACGCGAACGTGGCGCAGCAGAACACCGACATCCAGAACATGATCGCGCAGGGCGCGAAGGTGCTCATCGTCGCGCCGGAGAACTCCACCGGCCTGGCTCCCGCCCTCAACCAGGCCAAGGCCAAGCACATCCCCGTCCTGACCATCGACCGCACCGTCAACGGCACCGCGTGCAGCGACTTCATCGGCTTCATCGGCTCGAACTTCAGCGGCCAGGCCAAGATCGCCGCGGACGACCTCGCCGGCGCCCTCAAGGGCAAGGGCGACGTCGCCGAGCTGCAGGGCACGTCGGGCAACAACGTCGCCACCGACCGGACCAACGGCTTCAACGCCCAGATCAAGGCGAAGTACCCGAACATCAAGATCGTGGCGTCGCAGACGGCGAACTTCGACCAGGCGACGGGCCAGAAGGTCACCGCCCAGATCCTGCAGAGCAACCCGAACCTCAAGGGCATCTACGCCCAGAACGACACGATGGCCCTCGGAGCCATCCAGGCCATCCGCGCCGCGGGCAAGGTGCCGGGCAAGGACATCAAGGTCGTCGGCATCGACGGCATCCAGCAGGCCGTGCAGTACGTCGCCAACGGCACGATGGTGGCCGACGTCGAGACCAACCCGCGGTTCGGCCCGCTGGCCTTCGGCGCCCTGCAGAACTTCTACTCCAGCAAGGGCACCCCGACGACGGTGATCATCAAGGACCACCACTTCACCTCGTCGAACGCCAAGCAGGCCCTGAAGGACGGTGACGTCTACTGACCGCGCAGACGGCCGGCGCGACGCCCGCGCCGGCCGCCGGCGGGCCCACCCCGATCCTCGACGTGGACGGGGTGCGCAAATCCTTCGGTGGTGTGCGGGCGTTGCGCGACGTGTCCTTCTCGCTGCAGCCCGGTGAGGTACACGCTCTGGTCGGTGAGAACGGGGCCGGCAAGTCGACCCTGATCAAGGTCATGACGGGCGTCTACCAGCCGGACGCCGGGTCGGTGCTGTTCGACGGTTCCTCCGTCGCCTTCGGCAGCCCGCTCGAGGCGCAGGACGCCGGCATCTCCACGATCTACCAGGAGATCAACCTGGTGCCGTTGATGAGCGTGGCGCGCAACCTGTTCCTCAACCGGGAGCCGAGGCGGGCCGGTCTCATCGACTCGGCCCGGATGCGGCGCGAGGCCCGTGCGGTCCTGCGGGAGTTCGGCATCGACGTGAACGTGTCACGTCCGCTGCGGTCGCTCGGCCTGGGTGCGCAGCAGATGGTGGCCATCGCGCGGGCGGTCCAGATCGACGCCCGGGTGGTGATCATGGACGAGCCCACGTCGTCGCTCGAGGCCCGTGAGGTCGAGACGCTCTTCCGCGTGATCGGTCGGCTCAAGGAGCGCGGCATCGCGATCGTGTACGTCAGCCACCGGCTCGACGAGCTCTACGCCATCTGCGACCGCGCCACCATCATGCGCGACGGCGAGGTGGTGCACGTCGCGCCGATGGCCGAGCTCGACCGCATGCGCCTGGTCGCGCTGATGCTGGGTCGTGACGTCGCGGAGGTGCGCCGTGAGGGTGCGACCGCGTTCTCGACCGAGCGCGGCACCGACGCGCCGCCGGTCCTGCGCGCCCACGACCTGACGCGACGTCACCAGCTCGACCACGTCGACGTCGAGATCCGGCCCGGCGAGGTCGTCGGTCTCGGTGGGCTGCTGGGCTCCGGGCGCAGCGAGACGGCCAAGGCCATCTCGGGTTCCCTGCGGATCGAGGAAGGCAGCATCGAGGTCGCGGGCAAGCCCGTGCACGCCCGCTCGACGGCCGGCGCCATCAAGGCCGGCATCGTCATGCTGCCCGAGGACCGCAAGAGCGAGGGCATCGTGCCGAACCTGTCGGTGCGCGAGAACATCGTCCTCGCGGCCCTGCCGCGCATCTCGCGCGGCGGTCTCGTCAGCCGCAAGAAGCAGGACGAGATCGTCGACTTCTTCTTCACTCGGCTCAACATCAAGGCGTCGAGCCCGGAGCAGAAGGTGTCCGAGCTGTCCGGCGGCAACCAGCAGAAGGTCATGCTCGCGCGCTGGCTGTGCCTGCGTCCGAAGGTGCTGCTGCTCGACGAGCCCACCCGCGGCATCGACGTCGGCGCCAAGGCCGAGGTCCAGTCCGTGATCGACGAGCTGGCCGAGGAGGGTCTGGGCGTTCTGCTCATCTCCTCCGAACTCGACGAGCTGCTCGAGGGGTCGGACCGGGTCATCGTGCTCAAGGACGGCGCGGTCGTGGACACCCTGTCGGGCAGCGACGTCAACGAAGGGGCACTGATGAACGCGTTGGCCGCCGAGGCGGATCTCGACGCCGCCGACGACACCGCCGACGGGAAGCAGCCATGACCGAGGCGCGCGTCCGCCCGGGGATCGCCGGCCTGGACTTCGACCGCGACCGCGTCGTCGTGGCGCTGCAGCGGTACGGGGTCTACGCCGCGATCCTCATCCTGCTCGTCGTCGACACGGCGCTCTCGTCGCACTTCCTGTCGGTCAGCAACCTGCGGGTGCAGCTCTACCAGGTCGTGCCGGTCCTGGTCGTGGCTCTCGGGATGGCGCTGGTCATCGGCACCGAGGGCATCGACCTGTCGGTGGGCGCGGTGATCGCGCTGGCTTCGGCCTTCATCCCCCTCTACCTGGGGTACGGGGTCGGGCTCGCCATCGTCACCGCCCTGCTCGCCGGTGCGGTGTCGGGTTTCGTGGCCGGGCTGATGGTCGCCGTCGTCAACGTGCAACCCATCGTCGCGACGCTGGCGCTGATGATCGGCCTGCGCGGTATCGCCGTGATCCTCAACGGCGCGTCGGCCAAGCCCATCACCGACGCGACGATCAACGGGCTCGGGCTCGACCTGCTCGGCGGCATCCCCAAGATGGCGTGGATCGCGCTGATCCTCGTGGCCATCGTCGGGTTCGTGGTCCGCTACACCCGGTTCGGCCGTCAGCTGGTGGCCATCGGCGACAACCGGCGGGCCAGTCAGCTCGCCGGGCTGCCGGTCAAGCGCATCCTGCTCACGGTCTACATCATCTCGGGGGTGCTCGCGGCGCTCGCCGGCATCCTGATCACCGGGTACGGGGCCGAGGCCGACCCGTCGAACTACGGCCTGAACTACGAGTTGTCGGCGATCACCGCGGTGGTCGTGGGTGGCACGCCGCTCACCGGCGGCCGCATCCGGGTGCTGGGCACCGTCGCCGGCGCACTGTTCATGCAGCTGCTCACCGCGACCCTGGTGCAGCACAACATCGCCCAGTCCTACGCCCAGCTCGTGCAGGCGGGCATCATCGTCGTCGCCGTGTACCTCGCTCGTGGACGGAGCGGGAGATGAGCACCGTGGACATGCGCAAGACCGACCCGCCGGTCGCCCCGGACGCCGACGCAGTCACCGTCACCGAAGCCAACCGCGTCGAGCAGGTCACCCGGCTGCTGCGCGAGCAGGGCGGCGTCGCCGTCCTGGTCGTGGTCTTCCTCGCCGCGTCGATCTTCTCCAGCGGCTTCTTCGACACCGGCAACCTGGAGAGCATCCTCGTCGGCAACGCCTACGTGTCACTGCTCGCCCTGGGCATGACATTCGTGATCATCTCCGGCGGGATCGACCTGTCCGTCGGGTCGGTGTTCGCCCTCGGCGGCGTGCTCGCCGCCTACGGCGTCAACCACGGCGGCGGGATCGTGGCCGTCCTGCTCGCGGTCGGCGTGTCTGCCGCCTGGGGGCTCGTCCAGGGTCTGCTCATCGCCAAGGCCCGGCTCGCGCCGTTCATCGTCACGCTCGCGGGCATGCTCGGCGCCCGCGGGTTGCTGCAGGCCATCACCGACCAGGGCAGCAAGACCTACACCGTGCCCAAGGACTCCTGGTTCATCAACATCGGTAACGGCACCTGGGTACCGATCATCACCGTCGTCGTGCTGTTCGTCCTCGGCGCCGTGGTGCTGCTGCGCACCCGCTACGGCCAGTCGCTGTTCGCCATCGGCGGGAACGAGAACGCGGCCGTGCTGATGGGCCTGCCGGTGCTGCGCAACAAGGTGCTGGTCTACGTGCTGTCGGCGACGCTCGCGGGCAGCGCAGGTGCGCTGAACGCCTCGCGACTGCAGTCCGGCGTCACCAACATCGGCGTCGGCTACGAGCTCACGGCCATCGCGGCAGTGATCATCGGCGGCACCCTGCTGTCGGGTGGCGCGGGTTCGGTCAGCGGCACCGCCGCGGGCGTGCTGCTGCTCGCGATCATGCAGAACCTCATCGGCGTCCACCTGTCGAAGTACGGCTCGTCCGCCTCCGATGCGGTCAACGGCGGCTTCCTCGCCGTCGTCGTCATCCTGCAGACCCTGCTCACCAGAGCGGAGCGCATCGAATGAGCGCGACCCGACGTCGCTCCGGTCCCCGCGTCACACCGGTCAGGCTGTCGGACGGTCGCGAACTCATCTACTACGACGAATCCGACGTGCCGGACCGCACCGATCGCGACAAGCGGGACCTGGAACCCATCGAGGTGCGCAGCGAGCTGCGTCGCGACCCGACGACCGACCAGTGGGTCATCATCGCGTCGCACCGGCAGGGTCGTACACACCTGCCGGCCACCGACGCGTGCCCGCTGTGCCCGACCACCCCGGACAACCTCACCGAGGTGCCGGCCCACGACTACGACGTCGTCGTGTTCGAGAACCGGTTCCCGTCGCTGACCATGACGGCCCCGGCCCATCAGTCCGGTGTCGACGAACCGGGTGCCGCCGGCGGAAGGCTGTACGCGCGGCGGCCGGGCGTGGGCCGGTGCGAGGTCGTCAGCTTCAGCTCCGACCACGACACCTCGCTGGCCGCCCTGCCCCCGGAGCGGGTGCGCACCATCGTCGACGTGTGGGCCGACCGCACGCGGGCGCTGTCGGCGCTGCCGGGCGTCGAGCAGGTCTTCCCGTTCGAGAACCGCGGCCGCGAGATCGGGGTGACACTGAGCCACCCGCACGGCCAGATCTACGCCTACCCGTTCGTCACGCCGCGCACGTCGCGCATGCTCGCTGCTGCCGGCGCCCACGCCGAGCGGGCGGGCACCAACCTGTTCGCCGACATCCTCCACGCCGAGCAGGACGCCGGGGACCGGGTGGTGGCCCAGGACCGGTACTGGACCGCCTTCGTGCCCGAGGCGGCACGCTGGCCGGTCGAGGTGCACCTCTACCCGAACCGCCGGGTCGTCGAGCTGACCGAGCTGACCGATGACGAACGGGACTCGTTCGCAGCCATGTATCTCGACGTGCTGCGCTGCGTCGACGGGCTCTACGGTCTGACCATGCCCTACGTCTCCGGGTGGCACCAGGCCCCGGTGCACCGCGGCCGTGACCTCGCCTACCTGCACCTCGAACTGTTCTCGACGCGGCGCGCGCCGGACAAGCTCAAGTACCTGGCCGGTTCGGAGTCGGCGATGGACGTCTTCGTCAACGACGTCGTCCCCGAGCAGATGGCCCAGCGCCTGCGCGACGCGCGCAGATGACGGTGTGGCGGGCCCCCGGGCGGGTCAACCTCATCGGGGAGCACACGGACTACAACGACGGGTTCGTGCTGCCGTTCGCGTTGCCGGTGGGCGTGACGGCGACCGTCGACGCGCGCGACGACGACGTGCTGGCGGTCACGAGCAGCGCCTGGCCCGACGAACGCGTCGAGACCCGGCCGGACGAGCTCGAACCCGGCACGCGTTCGGGATGGGCGTCCTACGCCGAGGGTGTGGTGTGGGCGCTGCGTCGCGCCGGGCACCGGATCGATGGGCTCGAGGTGCACCTGGACGCGGACCTGCCGCCCGGGTCGGGGTTGTCGTCGTCGGCCGCGGTGTCGTGCTCGGTCTCGGGTGCGGTGGCCGACACGTTCGGCGTGCCGCTCGACGACGCGTCGATCGTCGACATCGCGCACAGCGCCGAGAGCGACTACCTGGGTGTTCCGGTGGGCGTCCTGGACCAGAACGCGGTGGTGCGGTGCACAGCCGACCACGCGCTGTTCCTGGACGTGCGGTCGATGGAGTCGCGTCAGGTCCCGCTCGTGCTCGACGGCCTGACCTTCCTGGTGATCGACACCCGGGTGACGCACCGGCTCGCCGACGGCGAGTACGCCAAGCGACGTGCGGAGTGCACGAGGGCTGCCGAACTGCTCGGCGTCCCGTCGTTGCGCGACGTGACCGACCTGGAGTCGGCGCTGCCGCGTCTGCCCGACGACGTGCTGCGGGCACGGGTCCGCCACGTGGTCACCGAGAACCGGCGGGTGCTCAAGACGGTCGCGCTGCTGGAGCGCGGCGACGACGTGCGCGGCATCGGGCCGCTGCTCGACGCGTCGCACCGGTCCCTGCGCGACGACTACGAGGTGTCCTGCGCCGAGCTCGACGTCGCGGCCGCGTCGGCGGTGGCCGCCGGTGCCTACGGCGCCCGGATGACCGGGGGCGGGTTCGGCGGCAGCGCCATCGCCCTGGTCGACACCCGGTCGGTCGACGCGGTGACCTCGGCGGTGGAGCGGGCGTTCGCCGAGGCGGGACACAAACCGCCGAAGGTGTTCCCGGTCGTGCCCTCGGCCGGCGCGCACCGGGAGTCCTAGCCGGGTCCGAGTCCGATTACCGGTGACCGCTCGTCGCAGGTAGTTTGCTGCGATGACGACTTCCGCCCTGCTGTCCGGTCGGGCCGGCCGCAACGACGACCTGGTGCCGTTCACGCTCGCCGACGGCACGGTCATCGGCATCGAGGACACCGGCCCCGCCGAATCGCCCGACGTCATCGTCCTGGTCGCCGGTTGGACGCAGGACCACACGAGCTGGGCCGACGTGGTCGCCAAGGTGCATCAGCTGCGCCCGGACCTGCGCGTGGTGGCCTTCGACGCCCGCGGGCACGGCTGGTCGGACGCCGGGCCGCGGGGCACCAACACGATCGACCAGCTCGCCGACGACGTGGCCGAGCTGCTCACCGGCTACCTCGCGGGGCGGCGGGTGGTGCTGGCCGGCCACTCGCTCGGCGGCCCGATCATCATGGCTCTCGCCGAACGGCACCCGGGTGTCCTGGCCGACCAGGTCGTCGGCGTGGCCATGGTCGCCACGAGCGCGGCGCACCTCGGTCACGACGTCTTCGGCCTGTCCGCGCGGCTCACCGCGCCGGCGATGCTGATCACCCCGTTCGTCACCCGCATCCGGCGCATGTCGCGCGCCAGGGTCAACCTGCGGCACCCGCAGCTGATCGCCGGTTTCATCCGGCAGGGCTTCTTCGGGCCGGGTGCGGCCACACCGCGCAACCGCATGCGCACGGCCGCGCAGACCTCCCGCGCGCATCCGGTCACGACGGCGGCGCTCGTCGACGAGATGCTGCACCACGACCGGACGCACACCCTGGCCGCACTCGACCGCACGCCGACCGTGGTGCTGGTCGGTACGAAGGACGGGCTGACGCCGGTGGCGCACTCGCGGGCGATCGTCGACGCCATGCCGAACGCCGAGCTCGTCGTGTACCCGCGGGCCGGGCACATGCTGCCCTACGAACGCCCGGCCGAGGTCGCCGAACAGCTCGTCGCGCTGGTCGACCGTCGCGCGACCGCCTGAACGGATCGGGACCGGTCGGGACCGGTCACGTCGGTCACCACCCGGGAGATCATCACGCGTTCTGCCGGGCTGCAGACCTGCTGAGCGCGTGTCGATCACGAACCGCGACCCTCTTGTGTCGGCTACGGGGTGTCCACCAGCGCCGAGTAGACGAGCTGGCGCAGCTGCGAGCGCAGCGGGTAGGCCGACGACGGCATCAGCTGGGTCATGAAGACGGCCGTGATGTCCTCGACGGGGTCGACCCAGAACGCGGTGCTGGCCATCCCGCCCCAGCCGTACTCGCCGGGCGAGCTGGGTGAGTGCATGGCCTGCGGGTCGAGCACGACCGAGAAACCGAGGCCGAAGCCCACGCCCCGGAAGGGCGACTCGGCGAACAGCGCCCGGCCGTAGGTGTCGAGGTCGGCGCCGCCGGGCAGGTGGTTGCGGGTCATCATCCGCAGCGTGCGGTCACCGATCAGCCGGACGTCGCCGAGCCGGCCGTGATTGCGCAGCAGCTGGGTGAACCGGTGGTAGTCGCCGAGCGTCGAGGTCAGGCCGCCCCCGCCGGAGAACCAGGTGGGTGCCACGACGCGCTCGGCCTCGGCGTCGGCCCGGGCGAGACCACCGCCCGGCCGGGCGACGTAGAGCGCGGCCAAGCGGTCCCGCTTGGCGTCGGGCAGCGCGAACTGGGTGTCGGTCATCCCGAGCGGCTCGAAGATCATCGAGCGCAGCGCGTCCTCGAGCGACTGCCCGGTGAGCACCTCGACGAGGCGCCCCAGCACGTCCGTCGACACCGAGTAGTTCCACTCCGTGCCGGGTTGGAACAGCAGCGGCATCGACGCGAACCCGTCCACGACACCGGCCAGATTGTTGGCGGATCCCGTCTCGCCGCCGCGGGCGCGGTACATCGCGTCGACCGGATGAGCGCGGTGGAAGCCGTAGGTGAGCCCCGACGTGTGCGTGAGCAGGTGCCAGACCCGGAGGGGCTCGACGGCCGGCACGGTGACCGGCGCCAGGTCCGAGCCGCCGGCGAAGACCCGCGTCTCGGCGAACGCGGGCAGGTAGCGCGACACCGGATCGGTGAGCTCGAAGGCGCCCTGCTCCCACAGCATCATCGCGGCCAGGGAGGTGACCGGCTTGCTCATCGAGTAGATGCGGAAGATGGTGTCGAGCTCGAGGGGCAGGTTCGCCTCCGCGTCGCGTCGGCCACGCGCGGTCACGTGCGCGATCCGACCGCGCCGGGTGAGCAGCAACGACCACCCGGCGAGCAGCCCGTCGTCGACGTAACGACCGATGCGTGTGTCCAGCCGGGCTAGCCGGTCGGCGGCGAAGCCCAGCTCGCCCGGATCGGTCTCGACGACCGGGACGGCGGACACGGCGGGAGAGACGTCGGTCATGGGCCCAGCATGCCGCGTCCCCTACGCACCGGTCCGACAGGGTGAATTCCGGCGCGGTGATGGCGGGGAGACCGCTCCCTTGGCTACGGTCGGTACGACCCGGACGGCTGGCGTCCCGGACACGACGAGGGGTGGGGACCGATGATCACACTGACGTCCTCGGCGCTGACGCACCCGGGGCGGGTCCGCAAGTCCAACGAGGACAACATGGTCGTCACCGAGCGGCTCGCCGCGGTCGCCGACGGTCTCGGCGGGCACGCGGCGGGTGAGGTGGCCAGCAAGATCGCCGCCGACCGGATGCGTGAGCTCGGCGACCTCCCCGAGCTGCACCCCGACCACATCATCGAGGCGATCGCCGACACCAACCGGCTGATCCTGGACGCGGTGCGCGAGCAACCCGACAACGCCGGCATGGGCACGACCATCACCGGGGTGGCCGCGGTGACCCTGGACGGGGTCCAGCAGTGCGCCGTGTTCAACGTCGGCGACTCGCGTACCTACCGGCTCGTCGAGGGTGACTTCGCCCAGGTGTCGGTCGACCACTCCGAGGTGCAGGAGCTCCAGGACGCCGGACAGATCACGGCCGAGGCGGCGGCGTACTACCCGCGCCGCAACATCATCACCCGCTGCCTCGGGACCGACCCCGCGCCGCTGCCGGACATGTGGGTCTTCGTGCCGAGCGCGGTCGAGCGGTTCGTCATCTGTTCCGACGGCCTCAGCGGCGAGGTCACCGACGAGGCCATCGGTGCCACCGTCCGGGCGCGCACCGACGCCGAGGACGCAGCGGAGGCGTTGCTGCAGCAGGCCCTCGACGGCGGTGGGCGCGACAACGTCACCGTCATCGTCGTCGACGTGCACAACGACAGCCCGGTGCTCGAGGACGAACCGGACCCCGCCGGCGAGGCGGCCGAGGCGGACGCGCCCGCCGGCGCGAGCAGCCTGCCCGCCACGTGACCCCGGCTCCGTCGCTCTAGGCGGGCTGGCCTTCGATGTCCTTCTCGCGCGCACCCGACTACGTCCCTGGCCCCACCGTCGCCCTGGTCGGCGACGGTCTGGCCCTTCTCGTCGACGTCGACCCGACGGGCCCGCAGCTCGCCGCGTGCCGTGCCGCCGTCGCCGAGGGCCGCGGGGTCGACGGTCTGCTCGGCGTGCTCGGTTCGGGGCCGGTGGTGCCGAGCTTCGCCCTCGCCTCTGCCGACGGTGACGGCCTGCGCCTGGTCGTCGGTGGGCGGGGCCAGGCCGAGTTCGCCGGCGGCGTCGCGGCGACCCTGTCCGGTGCCGGCGTGCCCCGGTGGCTCGACCAGCGCCTCGATGCGGCTCCCGACCTGCGGCTGTCGCTCGCCGACCCGTCCGCACCGATCGACCCGTCGTGGCCGCTGCTGCCGATCGCGGGCGGCATCGTGCTCGCGACGGCGATCATCGTGCCGGCGACCGCGTCCGCGTCGGCTGCGGTGTCTGCTCCGGCGCCCGCCGGGCCGCCCGCCGCACCGCCCGCCGGGCCGCCCGCCGGGCACGACCGCATCGACCCGCGCGCGGACACGGGGCAGATCCGCAACGAGGACCCGCCGCCGTCGTCCGAGCCGACCGTGGTCTCGGCGTTGCCGATGCCCGCACCGGCCTACGTGGCCCCCGATCTCGGCGCGCAGGCCCAGGGCGCACCGGTTAGCGGTGCGGCGATGGTGGAGGCCGTCCTGTGCGCCAACGGCCATCTCAACGCCCCCTACGTCGTCGGCGCGTGCCGGGTCTGCGGCGCGCCCGTCCCGGCCCAGCCGCCGTTCGTCGCGCCGCGCCCCGTGTTGGGCGTGCTCGTCCTGCCGTCGGGTGAGTCGGTGCCGGTCGACCGCGACGTCCTGCTCGGTCGGGCTCCGTTCTCTGTCGACCAGGACGCCCCGCACATCGTGACCCTGCCGAGCCCCGAGAACGACCTCTCGCGCACCCACGTGCGGGTGGCCGTCGACGGCTGGCTGGTACAGGTCACCGACCTCGGCTCCACCAACGGCACCGTCGTCACGATGCCCGGGCAACCGGGTGTGCGGCTGCGGGCGCACGAGCCGTTCGTACTGGTGCCGGGCACGATCCTCAACCTGGCCGACGAGGCGTTCGTCCGTTTCGAGGTGCCGGAATGAGCGACGCTGGCGGAGCGAACGGCGGAATGAGCGACGCCGATTTCGAGTACTCCAACCTGAGCGGGCGCTCGCGCGGGGCGTTCCTGACGCTCGCCGGGCGGGTGCTGCCCGGCATCACGCGCGTGCACCAGGACGTCGCACCGTTCGCCGAGGCGTGGCGACGCGACAACCTGGCCGCGCTGGCCGGCGACCGGCCCCTCTGGGTGGCTCTCGGCGACTCGCTGACGCAGGGCATCGGCGCGCCGAGCCATGACCGTGGCTGGGTGGGTCAGGTCCGCGACCGGCTGGCGGCGCAGGGCTTCGACTACGCGGTTCTCAACCTGGGCGTCAGCGGGGCCACGACACGCGACGTGCTGGACCGGCAGCTCCCGGCCCTGGCCAGCGTGTCGGCGCGGCCCGTGCACCCGCCGATCGCGCTGGTCACCCTCATGATCGGCTCGAACGACCTGCTGCGCCCGGCCAACCGGAGGCTGTTGCCGGCGCGCCTGGGCGAGGTGCTCGAGGCGCTGCCGCGAGGGGCGATCGTGACGACGATGCCCAATCCGTCCGCGGCGGCCCGCCGGGCCAACGAGGTGCTGCTGGGCATCGCGCCCGGACGCGGGCTCGTCGTCGCGGAGCTGCGTGACCCGCGGACCTCGTCCTGGCGTGGCAAGCTGGCCGCCGACCACTTCCATCCCAACGAGCGGGGGTACGCCGCACTCGCCGACGTCGTCGGTGATGTCGTGGTGTCCGCAGCCCGAGCGGCCTGAAACCGGCCCGACCATCAGGAGGACCACCGTGCCGGAGTCGCCCGGACCGGTCGACGTGTCGCCCACGCCTCCCGTCCGGCGGGTGCTCACCGATTCGATCGACCGCCGGCTGGCCCGCGCCCTGTCCAACGACGGGCGCAGCACCCTGCGCTCGCTCGCCGAGCTCACCGGGCTGTCCGTGTCCGCGGTGCAGGCGCGGGTACGTCGCCTGGAGTCCGACGGGGCCATCCGGGGTTACACGGCGCTGCTCGACCCCGAGGCGCTGGGGCTGCCGCTGGCGGCGCTGATCGCCATCACGCCGCTGGACCCGGCGCAGCCCGACGACGCGCCGGAAGCCCTGGCCGGGCTGTCCGAGATCGAGGCCTGCCACTCGGTGGCTGGCGACGACGCGTACGTGCTGTTCGTCCGGGTCGCCACCCCGACCGCCCTCGAGCAGCTGATCCGAGAGATCCGCAAGCGGGCGAACGTCTCCACCCGCACCACCGTGGTGTTGCAGACCTTTTTCGAGCATCGGTCCGTCCCTCCCGAGACGTGACAGGAAATTCACCCGCCGTTGTGGCAAGTGGCCGGAAATAGTTCGCTAAGCTCGCGCCATGACCACGCTGAACACCGCCGCGACCGTCTCGCCGGCGCAGGTCCACGAGACCATCGCCCGGCACATGCTCGCCGACGGCTTCGACCTCGTCCTGGACCTCGACGCCTCTGCGGGCTCGACCCTCGTCGACGCCCGTGACGGCACGCGCTACCTCGACCTGTTCACCTTCTTCGCGTCCTCGGCCCTGGGCATGAACCACCCGGCCCTCGTCGAGGACGACGCGTTCCGCGACGAGCTGGCCCGCGTCGCGATGAACAAGCCCAGCAACTCCGACGTCTACAGCGTGCCGATGGCGCGCTTCGTCGACGCGTTCGCGCGGGTGCTCGGCGACCCCGGCCTGCCGCACCTGTTCTTCGTCGACGGCGGGGCGCTCGCCGTCGAGAACGCCTTGAAGGTGGCCTTCGACTGGAAGTCGCGCTGGAACGAGGCCCACGGCATCGACCCCGCGCTCGGCACGAAGGTCCTGCACCTGGAGAAGGCGTTCCACGGCCGCAGCGGCTACACGATGAGCCTCACCAACACCGACCCCAACAAGGTCGCGCGCTTCCCGAAGTTCGACTGGCCGCGCATCCCGTCGCCGTCGATCAACGGCACCGACGACGTGGCCGCCGCCGAGGACGCAGCTGTCGACGCCGCGCGTGCTGCGTTTGAGGCCGACCCGCACGACATCGCGTGCTTCATCGTCGAGCCCATCCAGGGCGAGGGCGGCGACAACCACTTCCGGCCCCAGTTCCTGCGTCGCATGCAGGACCTGTGCCGCGAGTTCGACGCGCTGTTCGTCGTCGACGAGGTGCAGACCGGCGTCGGCATGACCGGCACGGCGTGGGCGTTCCAGCAGATGGGCGTCGAGCCTGACGTCGTCGCGTTCGGCAAGAAGGCCCAGGTCTGCGGCGTCATGGCCGGCGGCCGGGTCGACGAGGTGCCGGACAACGTGTTCGCGGTGTCCTCGCGCATCAACTCGACCTGGGGCGGCAACCTCACCGACATGGTGCGTGCCCGGCGCATCCTCGAGGTCATCGAGGCCGACAAGCTCATCGACCGGGCGGCCTTCCTCGGCGCGCACCTGCTGCACGAGCTCGACGCCCTCGCCGAGGCGCACCCGGTGATGACCGATGTCCGCGGCCGCGGCCTGCTCTGCGCGTTCACGCTGCCGACCGCCGAGCTGCGCGACCAGGTCGTCGCCCACCTGCGCGAGGACGAGCACGTGCTCGCGCTGGGCTGCGGCACCACCAGCCTCCGGGTCCGCCCGGCCCTCACGGTCTCGATCGACGAGGTCGACGCGGGCATGGCGGCCCTGGGACGGGTCCTGTCCGGCCTGGGTCACTGACCGGGGGAGTGGCGTGCGGGACGGTGTGAGCCGTTCCGCACGCCGCGCAACGGGTTCGGCCCGTCAGCGGGTCACGAGCTCGCGCGCGGCGGCCTCGACCTCGTCCTCGCCCAGCAGCACCAGGTCGGCGGCGTCACCCAACGGCACGTAGCTGTCGCGGCTGGCCACCCGGGCCATCCGGCCGGGGAACCGCTTCTCGACGAGCGCCGTCAGCACGCCTTCGCCGACCCCGCCGGCGTGCCGCGTCTCGTCGACGACCAGCACACGCCGCGTCGCGGCCGCGTTGAGCAGGATGTCGTCGACGGGCAGGGGCGAGATCCAGCGCAGGTCGAGCACGCGGACGCCGATGCCGTCGGCCTCGAGCCGGCGGGCGACGCGCAGGCTCATCCGCACGCCGTTGCCGAAGGTGACGATGGTGAGATCACGCCCGTCACCGTGCACCCGCGCCTCACCGATGCCCGCGTGCTCGTCGGTCGAGTAGTCGCCCAGCCATCCGCGGTCACCCGGCTCGTGCAGGTCGCGTTCGTGGTACAGCGCGATGGGTTCGAGGAAGACGCTGACCTGCCCGTCCACCGCCGCCGCCGCGAGGCAGGTGCGCAGCAGGGGCGCGGCGTCCTCGGGTCGTGACGGCACGGCGACGACCAGGCCGGGGATGTCGCGGAGCACGCCGACGGCGTTGTCGTTGTGGAAGTGCCCGCCGAAGCCCTTCTGATAGGCCAGCCCGGCGATCCGCACGACCATCGGGTTGCGGAACGCGCCGTCGGAGAAGAAGCGCAGGCTCGCCGCCTCGCCCCGCAGCTGGTCCTCGGCGTTGTGCAGGTAGGCGAGGTACTGGATCTCGGGGATGGGCAGCATGCCGCTGACGCCCAGCCCGAGGCCGTAGCCCAGGATCGACTGCTCGTCGAGCAGGGTGTCGAACACGCGCGCGGCACCGAAGCGCGCCGCGAGCCCGCGCGTCAGCCCGTACACGCCGCCCTTGCGGCCGACGTCCTCCCCGAAGACCAGGGTCTCCGGACGGGCGGCGAGCGCGTCGGTGAGTGCGGCGTTGATGCTCTGCGCCAGCGTCATCGGGCCGGCCTGCTCCGGGAGGCGGTGGGCGAAGACCTCGACCCGTCGCTCGGGCGCGGCGGGGGTGGTCGCGGCCCGGGCGATGTCACGCCGGTGGCGCGGGGCGAGCGGCGCGATCACCGAGGCGGCGTCGGCCAGCGTCGGGGTGTCGGCGAGCTGGTCGGCGATGGCTGCCGTGCGCCCGGCGATGTGGGCGTAGCGCTCGGCGGGGGCGGCCCCCCCGATGCGCCGGGCGAGCGCGAGCAGCGGGTCACGGGCCCGGTCGGCCGTCAGCTCGCCGGCCGCGCGGTACGCGGTCTCGACGTCACTGCCGGCGTGGCTGAGGTAGCGCACGGTGCGCAGGTGCAGCAGGACGGGGCGACGCCGCCGACGGGCGAGGTCGGCGGCCTCCTGGGCAGTGGCTCGTGCCGCGTCCGGGTCGTCGCCCTCGGCGGCGAGGTAGGTGATCCCCGGCCGCCGTGCGGCCTGCGCGACCCACCCCGCGGGGGTGGGCACCGAGATGCCGATCCCGTTGTCCTCGCAGACGAACAGCAGCGGCAGCGGCAACCCCTGCTCGGCGGTGTAGCCGGCGGCGTTCAGGGCCCCGGCCGCCGTGGAGTGGTTCAGGCTGGCGTCGCCGAAGGAGCAGACGGTGACGGCGTCGGTGGGCCAGCGGCCCGGGACGCCGAGGCGCTTGGCGCGGCTCACGGACATGGCGACGCCGAGGGCGCGGGGCAGGTGCGAGGCGATGGTCGAGGTCTGCGGGATGACGGCCAACGACGCGTCGCCCCACACCTTGTGCCGGCCGCCGGACGCGGCATCGTCCGTGCTGGCCAGCATGCTCAGCAGCACGGCCCGCAGCGCGTCGTCGAGCGACCGGCCGGCCTGCAAGGACCGGGCCAGGAAGAACCCGCCCGAGCGGTAATGCAGCAGGGCCGGATCGGTCGGCCGCAGCGCGGCGGCGACGTAGGCGTTGGACTCGTGGCCGGCCGACCCGATCGTGTAGTAGCCGCGGCCGGTGGCGCGCATGCGTCGGGCGTGGATGTCGAGCAGCCGGCTGGCGGCCATGGCGTCGAACAGGTCGAGCAGGCCCGGGTCGACGGGTTCCGGCCCCGCGGGCTCGAGGGCCGCGAGCTGTTCGCGGGTGTCGTGGTCGAGGACGTCGTGCGGGGAATCCGGAGCCGGGGACACGCCTGCGATCCTGCCGTACCGCCCGAGCGGGCCGGTGCTCCGCCCGGGGCGCTCCCCGTCCGGAACGCGTCTGGCCAAATAGATACGGCAGTTATATACTTTGTTTATGAGAACGCGGCAGCTCGACGTCGGCGCCTTCGCGCTCACGGTGGAGGGGTTGGTGCGCTGGCTGCGCGAGGCGTTGCCCGGCGAGCTGTCCAGCTCGACCGTCGCCACGCTCGGACGGCTGGATCGCGACGGCCCGATCCGAGTGTCCGACCTGGCCCGGCTCGAGCGGATGACGCAGCCCGGCGTGACCGTGCTCGTCAACCGCCTGGCCGGCTCCGGTCTCGCCGAGCGGACGCCCGACCCGACCGACGGCCGCGCCGCGCTGGTGCGCATCACCCCCGCCGGACGGGCGCTCATCGCAAAGCGCCGGCAGGCGCGTGTCGACGCGCTGCGCCACCGGCTGGACGAGCTGCCCGCCGCGGACCAGGAGCTCATCCTGGCCGCGCTGCCCGCGCTGGACCGCCTCATCGATCACCGACCGCAACCCCGCCAGGAGGGATCCGCATGACCGTGCACCACGGCGCGGAGGAGCACGCTTCCAGCCCGTTCAAGCAGCCGAAGGCCGTGTGGGCGGTGGCGTTCGCGTGCGTCATCTCCTTCATGGGCATCGGCCTCGTCGACCCGATCCTGCCTGCGCTCAGCTCCAAGCTGCACGCGTCACCCAGCCAGGTCGAGCTGCTGTTCACCAGCTACCTCGTCGTCACCGCGGTCATGATGCTCGTGACCGGTTGGGTGTCGAGCCGCATCGGCGCCAAGAAGACGCTGATCGCCGGCCTGATGCTCATCGTGGTCTTCGCAGCGCTCGCCGGAACGGCCAACTCGATCGACGGCATCGTCTACTTCCGCGCCGGGTGGGGGCTCGGCAACGCGCTGTTCATCGCGACCTCGCTGGCCGTCATCGTCGGCTCCGCCACCGGTGGGTTCAACGGAGCGATCATCCTCTACGAGACCGCGCTGGGGGTCGGCATCGCGCTGGGCCCGCTGCTCGGCGGCGAGCTCGGGTCCATCAGCCGGCGCGGGCCGTTCTTCGGGGTCGCCGTGCTGATGGCGATCGCGCTGGTCGCCACGGTGTTCCTGCTGCCGAAGACGCCGAAGCCGCAACGCAGGGAATCGATCACCGAGCCGCTGAAGGCGTTGCGGCACCGGGCGTTGGCCACCACCAGCGGCGTCGGCCTGCTCTACAACTGGGGCTTCTTCACCGTTCTCGGGTACTCGCCGTTCCTCATGCAGCCCATCTCGCCGCAGCAGCTCGGCCTCGTCTTCTGCGCCTGGGGTGTCCTGGTCGCCGTCTTCGCGGTCTGGGGTGCGCCGTGGCTCAAGGCCCGCTTCGGCACGGCCCGGACGCTGTACGGCAACTTCGTGCTCATGGCTGCCGACCTCGCCGTCATCGCCATCTGGTGGGACTCCAAGCCCACCGTCATCGTGGCCGTGATCGTGGCGGGAACCTTCATCGGCGTCAACAACACCCTGGTGACCACCGCCGTCATGAGCATCGCGCCGGTCGAGCGGCCGGTGGCCTCCGCGACCTACGGCTTCGTGCGCTTCATCGGCGGTGGGCTCGCGCCCTTCGTCGCCTCGAAGCTGGTGGCCTCCGACGGCAACGCCACCGTGCCCTTCCTGCTCGGGGCCGGCACGGTCCTCGCCGCCGGGCTGCTGCTGTCGACCGTGCACGGCGCGCTGGCCAGGGCCGACGCCGGCGCGTCGGTCCAGCCCGAGCTCGACGAGCTCGACCGCGTCGAGCGCGAGGACGAGGCCGAGGTGTCGGCGGGCATCGGCAACGAGAGCTGAGTGAGCGAGGACACCTGCGGTAGTTAGCCAGGCTAAGTACCGTGGGTGCGGTGCCCGAACTGACCCGTCGCCGACGCTTCCTCATCCTGGGCATCTGCTGCATGAGCCTGCTGATCGTGGGCATGGACAACACGATCGTCAACATCGCGCTGTCCTCGATCCACACCGATCTGCACGCGTCGTTGACCGACCTGCAGTGGACGATCGACGCCTACACCGTCGTGCTGGCCAGCCTGTTGATGCTGGCCGGGTCGACCGCCGATCGCCTCGGCCGGCGGCGCGTGTTCCAGATCGGTCTCGCCGTCTTCGTCCTCGGGTCGCTGCTGTGCAGCCTGGCGCCGACGCTCGGCTGGCTGATCGCGTTCCGCGCCGTGCAGGCCGTGGGCGGCGCGATGCTCAACCCGGTCGCGATGTCGATCATCACGAACGTCTTCACCGACCCGAAGGAACGCGCGCAGGCCATCGGTGTGTGGGGTGGGGTGGTCGGGCTGTCCATCGGCGTCGGGCCGGTCGTGGGCGGTGCGCTCATCGACGCCGTCGACTGGCGCGCCATCTTCTGGATCAACATCCCCATCGGGCTCGCCGCCCTCGTGCTGACCGCCCTGTTCGTTCCCGAGTCCCGGGCGCCGCGGGCCCGTCGGCCCGACCCCGTCGGCCAACTGCTGGTCATCGCCGTCCTGGCCGGGCTCACGTTCGCGATCATCGAATCGCCCCGGACGGGATGGACCTCGCCGGAGACCCTGACCGCCGCCGTCGTCGCGGCAGCGGCGCTGGTCGCCCTGCTGCGGTACGAGCCGCGCCGCACCGACCCGTTGCTGGACCTGCGCTTCTTCCGCAGCGTGCCGTTCAGCGGCGCCACGGTGATCGCGGTGTGCTCGTTCGGCGCGTACGCGGGCTTCCTGTTCCTCAACACCCTCTACCTGCAGGAGGTGCGCGGCCTGCGGCCCCTCGTCGCCGGGCTGTGCACGCTGCCGATCGCGGTCATGACGCTCGTCCTGGCTCCGGTGTCCGGACGCATCGTCGGGTCCCGGGGCCCGCGGGTCCCGCTGCTGCTCGCCGGCGTGCTGCTGTGCGCGGGTGCCCTGACCCTGGTGCCGCTGTCCGCCGACGAGTCCTACCTGCGGCTGATCGCCAGCTACGTCGTGTTCTCGGCCGGCTTCGGCCTGGTGAACGCGCCCATCACCAACACGGCGGTCTCGGGGATGCCGCGTGAGCAGGCCGGCACCGCCGCCGCGGTGGCGTCCACGAGTCGACAGGTCGGGTCCGCACTCGGTGTCGCGATCATCGGGTCCGTGCTCGCGGCCGGACTGAGCGGGTCGCTGTCGACCGGCTTCGTGGCCGCCGCCCGTCCCGCGTGGTGGTTGATCGCGGCGATGGGACTCGCCGTGCTAGTCCTGGGTGCAGCGACGACCGGACGCCGCGCGAACGCCAGCGCCGGCCGCACGGCCGAGCTCGTCGACCCGGGGCTCGAACCCGTCGCGGCGGACTGATCCGCGTCAGCCCCTGTGGCGCAGGTGCAGGGCCCAGGCGATCAGCGGAGCCTGCAACGGCAGGCGCAGGATCGTCCCGGCCCGGTAGGCCGTCGAGTCGCTGCGCCGCGCGTCGAGCGCCATCTTGACGTTGCCGGGCAGCACCGCGGCGAACAGGCCGGCCGCGGCGAGGGCGCCCGAACGCCGCGTCCGCGGCAGGACCACCGCCGCGCCCACGGCGAGCTCGACGACCCCGCTGCCGTAGGTCCAGGCGCGCGGCGGCCCGGGCAGCACCTCGGGGATCATCGCGTCGTAGAACGCGGGCACGGCGAAGTGCGTGACACCCGCGCCGGCCAGCAACGCGGCGAGGGCGGGCGCCGGGGGATAGGGGACGTCCACCCCGGCAGCGTCTCACGCCGTGCGAGCCGGCGCCTCGCTGGAACCGTCGAGTTCGACCTTGCGTTGATACCCTCGCCGGAGCGGCTCAGTCGGGAGGTTCACGTGGCGCTGATGCGTCGGTCCAAGGCCGCCCCGCAGCACGAGTTCTTCCCCGGGTTCACCGACATCGCCGAGATCGGCGTGGGCAGCCTGGCCACCGTCTTCCGCGCCCGTGAGATCGGCACGAACCGCCTGGTGGCCCTCAAGCTGCTCAACGTCAGGGACGCCTCGCCGCGGGCCCTGGAGTCCTTCGAACGCGAGTCGGTCGCGCTCGGAGCAGTCAGCTCGCATCCCAACATCGTCACGCTGTACCGCACGTTCCGGGCGGCCGATCAGCGACCGGTGCTCGTACTCGAGCTGTGCCACGGCTCCATCGCCGACCGCATGCCCACCGACGCCGGGCTCCCGGTCGCCGAGGTCGTGGCGCTCGGCATCAAGATCGCCGGCGCGCTGGAGACCGCCCACCGGGCCGAGATCCTGCACCGCGACGTCAAGCCGCAGAACATCCTGATCACCGAGTTCGGGGAACCCGCGCTCGCCGACTTCGGCGTCGCGATGCTGCAGTCCTCGACCCAGACGACGGCCGGGCTGTTCGACTTCACGACGTTGCACGCGGCGCCGGAGCTGCTCGAGGGCGGCGCGACGTCCGCGGCCACCGACGTCTACGAGCTCGCGTCCACGCTCTACCAGCTGATCGCCGGTCGCGCCGCGTTCCGTGCCTACGAGGGGGAGTCGCCCGCCTCGGTCATCCTCCGGATCCTGCGCGACCCGGTGCAGCCGCTGGTGAACAGCCAGGCGCCGCCGTCGTTGTCGGACCTGCTGCTGCACGCGATGTCGAAGGACCAGGGCAGCCGACCGCCGACCGCGGCGGAGTTCGCCGCGGGGCTCGCCGGTGTCGAGGTCGAGTACGGGTGGCCACGTACCCAGTTCCTGATCCGCGACATCGGCGGGGGGACCTCGGGCCTGCCCACCTACACCCGCCTGCCCGACGCCGGACAGCAGGCCGCACCCGACTTCGCGGCACCGGCGTCCGCGGCTCCGCCCGTCCCACCCGCGGAGCCGGCCCAAGCCGTGCCGGAAGACGACTGGTCGACGCCGACCGTGTCGGGCCGCCCCGTCGAGCACCCGCCGGCGCCCGCGATGGACCCCCGCCCGACGAACGAGCGTGTTCTTCCGGACCCTGCCGAGCTCGGGCCCGTGGTCGCGCCGTTCGACGAGTTCGTCGACGACGCTGTCGTCGACGAGCCCGTCGACGAGGCCGGTGTCGATGAGCCCGTCGACGAGGCCGCTGCCTCCACCGAGAGCGACGGATGGTCCGAGGTTCACCTCGTGCAGGCGCACGTCGAGCCGCCGTCCGATTCCGGCGACCCGTCAGACCTCGTCGAGCCCGTCGCCGCAGCGGAACCGGCGACGTCGACGGGTGTCGCGGCGGCCGCAGCCTGGGAGCCGCCACCGCCGCCCGACGTGGTCGACGCCGAGGTGCCGCGGCCGGCGAACCCCGACACCCGGGAGGTGAAGCTGGCCAACCGCGAAGCGTTGCTCGCTGCCCCCGCGGCCGCCCAAGCTGACCGGCTCGAGGCGGAGCGTGTCGAGGCGGAGCGTGTCGAGGCGGAGCGTGTCGAGGCGGAACGGGTCGAGGCGGAGCGGGTCGAGGCGGAGCGGGTCGAGGCGGAGCGGGTCGAGGCGGAGCGGGTCGAGGCGGAGCGTCTTGAGGCGGAGCGTCTTGAGGCGGAGCGGGTCGAGGCGGAGCGGGTCGAGGCGGAGCGTGTCGAGCAGGAACGCGTCGAAGCCGAACGCGTCGAAGCCGAACGCGTCGAAGCCGAACGCGTCG
>NZ_CAXUNP010000016.1:0-32602 GCF_964252635.1 uncultured Jatrophihabitans sp. | reverse complement strand
GGCCGAACGTGTCGAGGCCGAACGTGTCGAGGCCGAACGTGTCGAGGCCGAACGTGTCGAGGCCGAACGTCTCGAAGCCGAACGTCTCGAAGCCGAACGTGCCGAAGCCGAACGTGCCGAAGCGGAACGGGTCGAGGCCGAACGTGTCGAAGCCGAACGTGCCGAGGCGGAACGTGTCGACGCGGAACGTGTCGAGGTTGAACGTGTCGAGGCCGAACGTGTCGAGGCCGAACGCCGGGCAGCCGAAGCCGCCACGTCGACCGCCGCGATGCCGGTGGCGCCGCACGATGACCGCGACGACGCCTCGTCCGGTGATCTCGCCTCCATCTGGGGCGCGGTCGAGACCGTCACCCCGCCGCCGCCGCCACCGCCCGATCCGTCGACCCGCATCGACGGGCCGGCGCCCGCCGCTGCCACGTTCAGCCAGACGCCCGACGAGGTCGCCCCGGCGGACCCGTACGACAACACCGATTCCGACACGCTGCTGCCGCACGTGCCCTGGCGGGGCGCCGTGGCCGAGCCGCACCCGTTCGACACCGACGAGCACCGGCTCGATCCTGCCGACCGGTCCGCTATCGTCGAGGGCGGGCGGCCGTACCCGATCCCGCCTGCCGGGGCGCCTGACGACCGACCGCCGAAGATGGAGGTCAGCACCGGCACCGTGCCGACCTGGGCCTTCCGGGCGGCGACCCAGACGCCGTCGGGGCCGTTCTCCTACGGTGACCTGGCGCTCGATCCGCAGTCGCTGCGCAACAAGGTCACGCTCAGGGCGGGGACGGCGTCGCTGTCGGTCGACGACTCCGGCCTGCTCGTGCGGATGCGGATGCGACGAACGTCCATCCCGTGGCACGACGTGATGGGCTTCGAGCCGCGTTTCGACGACGACGGTGGCGGGCGCCTCGCGGTGCTGACGCAGTCGGGTCCTGTCGAGCTCGCTGCCACCCGGCGCCCGGCGGGCGAGGTGCGCTACATCCACGCGTTGCTCGAGGCCTACCGCCAGCGGGCCGCGCTGAGTGGCCGCTCCTGACCGGTCCCAGCGGGCACGCGTGCCAATGGGCAGGCTTGCAAGTGGGCAGGCTTGCCAGTGGGCTGGCTTGCTGATGGGCTGGCTTGCTAATGGGCACGGTGGCGCCGGGTCGCACCGCCCGGCCGCCGCGGCGTGCTCGTCCAGCTCGCCGGTCCGCGCTGTCGACGAGCGCGCGGGGCGCGGTGGTAGCGCAGCCCGGCGGTCACGCGTCGCGACCACGGTAGGTGCTCGTGCACCGATCGCCGCAGCACCGTGTGCGCACGCCACACCGCGTCGGCCTCGCCCGCGCCGACCCACGAGGTCGGGCTGAAGATCGCCGCGTTCGCCGAGTCGCCGATGTAGCGGGCCTGCGCCCCGGTCTCGCCGCCGAAGCGCTCGCGGGCCCGCGCGGCCACCTCGGCGCTCGTCGACGACGACAGGTCGGTCAGTCCCGCCTCGGCCAGCATGTCGAGGCTCTCCTGCCACGCCCCGACCACCCGCGTCCGCGGATCGCCGTTGCGCCTGCGCCGCCGCCTGCGTACCCATTTGCGTGTGATCAACCCGAGGAGGACGAGCACGACGAGGCCGCCGACGGCGGCGCCGATCACGACGGTCAGCGACGTGGACGAGACCCGGTGGTGCCCGCCCGTCGAGCTCCTCGGGGCGACGGCGTTGCCGTTCGGTGCCTGGGTGACCAGCCCGTTCGGCGTCACCGTCGGCGTGGGACTGGGCGACGGGCGGGCGCTCGCGCTGGGCTGCCTCCGCTGCGCGCCGAAGGTCGACGGCGACGGGTCGAGCACCACCCAGCCCCGGCCCTGCACCGGGACCTCGACCCACGTCCAGGCGTCGGCACCGGTGACGCGATGCGGCCCCGGGGCCACGGTCGCCGAGCGGCCGAGGCGGAACCCGGTGACGAGGCGCGACGGCACGCCGATCTGGCGCGCCACCAGCGCGACGAGCGTCGCGTACTGCTCGGGCGATGCCGCACGGTTGGGCCCGAGGATCGAGGCCAGCACGTTCGCGAAACCGGTGCCCCCACTGCGCGGTGACGAACCGGTGGGCGACGGGGTCGGTCGGCCCGAGGACGACGCACCGGTGGGGGCCGTCGTCCGGATCGGGCCGCCGGAGAGACGGTAGTTCGTCTGCAGGTCACGCGTCAGCGCACGCAGGAACGCGAGCTGGTTGCCGCTGCCGGTACGGGTCTCGGCGGCGAAGGCGGAGACGACGGTGCCCAGCGAACGGCCCACGACGCCTGGGATGCCCAAGTAGCTCGGCGGCGTCGACGTCGCGACGGCCGCGGTCGCCGGCAGGGCCGTGATGGACCCCGGGAACGCCGCCGAGCGCACCGTGTAGTCCTCGCCGCTGCGCAGGCCTTCGGCCGGCACCACCATCCCGCTGCTCGTGTCGACGTCGACGGAGGTGCCGATGACCCGTTCCGGGCGGTATACGAACGGCATCCACGGTGCCCCGTTCAATCCGCCGGATGCGATGCGGTACTGCTGGGTCACGGTGTGACCCGAGGGGCGCAGCCCGGGGTCCGTCTCGTCCGGCACCACCCCGCCGGACGGCCGGAACGTGCGCGCGAACGACCAGCCGTCACCGTCGTAGTCGTCCACGTCCGCGATCCCGACGTAGGCCGACGCGCGACGATCGACCGTGACCGTGAACTCCGGCCGGCCCTTGCTCGCCGGGTCGTTGGGGCGCAGGCCGGCGATGAAGCCGACCGGGCTCGACAGGGTGGCCCGGTCGATCGGCGGCACGCGGGACGCCTTCCTGGGCGGGCCGGAGAACGCGGACGACTGCACGACCGCCCCGGCCACCAGCGCAACCACCAGCGAGACAACGGCGCCCACGGCCAGGCCTCGCAGGGGCAGCACGCCGTCCGCCTGCGCCGTCTCGGCGTCGAGATCCTGCTCGATCCACGCCTGCGCCGCGCGCATGAGCAGCAACGTCAGCAGCAGCGCCCCGGCCAGCAGCGTGTCGTAGCGACGCCCGTCGGATGAGCTCGTCACGCCGCGCACGCTCGCGGCGTAGGCCAGGCCGAACGTCACGAGCAGGGTGACGTAGGGGAGCAGCGAGTGCCAGGTCCGGGCCACGCACTCACCGACGATGGCGCCCGCGACCCAGGTCAGGGTCACCGGCGCGACGAGCAGGGTGCGCGGGCTGACGAGCGGCAACGCGAAGCTCAGGATCTGCGCGGGGCCGTGCGCGATGCCGTCGTACAGGTCGGCGAAACCCACCGGCTCGTGCAGCGCGACGAGCAGGGTGAAGAAGACGTAGAGGACGAGACCGATCAGCGCGGTCTGCCAGAGCCGACGTACCCCGATCCCGACCGTCACGACCGGCACCAGCACGCCCAGGACCGCCGCACCGAACAGCGGCGCGGCCAGCACGCCGGCCGGATAGGCGCGCAGCCACGGGGCGGCGGCCAGCACCGTCGCCACGACGGCCAGCGGCACGATGGCGAACGGGACGAGGCGGCGGATCACCGTGAGCTCGCGAAGTTCCACGCCAGCGCGACCTCGTCGGCGTCGGCACCGACGATGATCCGCAACCCGGGGAAGCGCGGGACGGGCGTGCGGTCCGGGTCGATCGACACGACGACCAGGCGCTCGTAGCGACGGCGCAGCGCCGCGACGTACGGCAGGTCGGCGCGCTCGATCTCGCCGGTCACGACCACCAGGGACGTGCCGCCCCGGCTGCGGCGCAACCGGGTGAGCTCGGTGCGCAGATCGCCGTCGACCGACGCCTCGATGCCGGTCAGCAGGTCGACGAGCGGCGTCGCGTCGCGCAACCGAGGGCCACCGAGGGCGGTGCCGTCGGTGGTGCGCAGCTCCACGGGGGCCTTGTTCGCCGCGGCGGCCGTGACGACCGACGCGGTGATGTCGACGGCCTGTTCGAACGCGGCCTCAGTGTAGCGACCGGGCCGCTGGTCGAACAGCACGACGGAGTACGGCTGCGAGGTGTCGACGTTGTGCTTGACGACGAGGTGTCCCGCGCGGGCGGACGAGCGCCAGTGCACGAGGCGCAGGTCGTCGCCGTCGACGTAGTCACGCAGGCGATGGAAGGTGATGTTGCCCTGCGGGGAGGTGTCCGACGACGGGCCCTCGAGGTTGCGCGTGCGGCCGGAGGGCAGCGTCCCGAGACCCAGGACCCGCGGGTACACCCAGATGCGCTCGACCTCGGCCTGCTTTCGGGAACGCCGGAACAGCTCGAAGGAGTCGCGACGGGTGAGCTCGACCGGTTCGACGTCGAACACCCCGCGCCGGGTGGTCGGCAGCCGGTAGGCGCGGCTGCCCCGCTCGCCCCCGCGCAGTTTCGGGATCACCGTGCGCACGCGTTGCGAGCCGAAGACCTGCGTCGCGATCGAGACCGGGATGGTGCGACGACCGCGGTTGGCGAAGGTCAGGAAGGCGATGGCCGGTGATCCCTTCGGCACCCGGGGCGGCTGGATCTCGCGCTGGATGGCCAGCCGCGACGGCCTGGCGATCGCGGCGAACCCGAGCACGACCACGGCGAGCAGGCCGAGGCCGACGAGGTCGAAGGACAGCCAGTCGAAGGTCAGGCCGAGCACGAGCGCGGCGATGCCCGCCAGCAGCGTCCCCAGCCCGAAGATCGTCATGCGCGAACAGCATGAGCGCAGGACTCATGGGCATGGCCTCGGGCGGCCGGAGCGCAGCGCAGGTCGGTCATCGGCAGGCAGGCGTCAGGCCGATACCGCGCGAGGCACGGCCACCGACTGCACGGCGCGGGCGATGAGCTCGGTGCCGGTGCGTCCCTGCAGTTCCGCGTCGGGCTGCAGGATCACGCGGTGGGCGAGCACGACGGGGGCCATCGCCTTGACGTCCTCGGGCACCACGTACGGCCGCCCGGCGGTCGCCGCGCACGCGCGGGCCGCACGCAGCAGCGCGAGGCTGCCGCGCGGGGAGACACCGAGCCGTAGCTCGGACATCGAACGGGTGGCGGCCGAGATGGCGACGATGTAGCGCTCGAGCGCGGGCGCGACCTCGATCCGTCGCACGACCCCGATCATGTGCCCGACGTCGGCGGTGCTCAACACCGGTTGCAGCGAGGTGGCCGTCGACCCGGACTTCTGCGTCCGCAGGATCTCGGCCTCGGCGTCGTTCGTCGGGTAACCGACCGTGACCTTCATGAGGAAGCGGTCGAGCTGGGCCTCGGGCAGGACGTAGGTGCCCTCCATGTCGATGGGGTTCTGGGTGGCCACGACCATGAACGGCCGGGCCATGGCGTAGACCTCGCCGTCGGTGCTGAGCGTGCCCTCCTCCATGACCTCGAGCAGGGCGGACTGGGTCTTCGGCGACGCGCGGTTGATCTCGTCGGCCAGGACGATGTTCGCGAACACCGGACCCTTCTTGAACTCGAAGCGCCCGCTGGCCTGGTTGTAGATCGAGACCCCGGTGACGTCCGAGGGCAGCAGGTCGGGCGTGAACTGGATGCGGTGCCAGCTCAGCGAGATCGACGACGCGAGCGCCCGCGCCAGGGAGGTCTTGCCGGTTCCGGGCACGTCCTCCAGCAGCAGATGACCCTCGGCGAGCAGGCAGATCACGGTCTGTCGGACGACGTCGGGCTTGCCCTGGATGGCGATGCCGATGTTCTGGCAGAGCCGCTCGACGTCGTGGGCGACGCGGGGGACGGCCTCGGCGGGGCTGGACAAGGGCTGGCTCCTCGGCTCGGCGCTGGTGTGCGGGGGACGCTATCGCTGCGACCTAGTCCGGCGGGGTACCACCGACGGGAACGGCGTCGAGTGTCTTGGTCGTGCCGTCCAGATCCTGGTAGCTGACGGTCACCGTCCAACCGTCCGCCGTGGGGGTGTCGCCGCAGGTGACGGCCACGGGAGGACCGGTCGCCGGTGAGTCGGAGCCGTCACCGCAATCCGTCGTCGTCGGGGAGGACACCGTCTCGGTCCAGCCCTTGCAGTCCTTGATCGCGCTCGCGTCGGCCACAGAGAAGGTCACGGTTGGCGCGGCCGCGCTGCCCGACCAGGACGCGGTGATGCCGGCGCTGCCCGGGTCGCACCGGGGCGGCGTGTAGCTGGGCGCAGCGCCGCCGGTGACGCCGTTGACGGTGTAGGGGCCCTGGCCGGCGCCGAAGTAGGTGAAGTGCGAGACAGTGACCTGCCACCCGCTCCCCGAGGCGCCGTTGTTGTTGGTGGTGACACAGGACTGGTCGATGGTGACGGCCGGCAGGGAGTCCTTGCCGGTGTAGCCACCGCACGTCGTGCCGTCGGGGTCGGTGACCGAGACGTCGAAGTCACGGCCGAACTGGGCGACGAGCGGGTTGCCCGCAGTGATCGAGACAGCGGAGGAGGAACCGTCGCCGGTCCACTGCGCGGAGAAGCCCCCGTCGCTGCCCAGGCCCGGCAACGTCGGCGCGTCGACGGTGAAGGTCGTCGACGCTGCGTTGGACCTGGTGCCGTCGCCGAACAGAGGCGGGTCGGTGAGGTTCGAGGACTGGGCCAGCTGCACCGTGACCGAGCACGATCCGTAGTACTTCGTGCGGTCGATGCTGAAGGTGATGGGGTCCGCCGGGTCGATGTCCGGTTTCGTCAGGTCGAAACCGGCATTGCCGTCGCCGCATCGGAAGGTGCTGTTGACGAGCGAGAACCGCTCCCCGCGAGCCGCGTTGCTCGACAGGCCTCCGATGTGCACGGTGACGTCCGCACTCGAGACGCCGGTGTCGTCGGGGGAGTCGACCTGGGTCGAGATGGTCGGCCACGGTGCGATGGCGGCCTGGACATCGATCGGCCCCACCGTCACCGCGGCGTCGGGGTGCCGCGGCGGCGCAACCGACGCCCGCGCCTGGTACTTCTGGCCGGCGTTGATGCCCGTGAAGGTCACGGTGGATGCGGTCGTCGGCCCGATGGTCTTGACGACCGACCCGCCCGACAGCAGGGCGTAGGTGACCTGCGCGCCGACGCCGCCGAGGGCCGTCGTGGGGTTGCTGCCCGCGTCCAGGGTCACCGTGGCCGACGTCGTGCTGCCCAGGTTGTCAAGCGGCTCGGTGCTCGCGTGCAGGGAGAGCGCGCCGGCGGCGGGGGGCGCCCAGCTGTAGGTACAGGCGGTGTAGGCCGACGGCTCGCCGACCGTGCCCTGCGTGCCCGTGCCCTCGACCTGGAAGCGCAGCCCGCGACCCAGCAAGGCGCTGCCGCCGCGCAACTGCGCCGGGGGCTGCTGCACCGAGGTCGGATCGGCGGTCACGACGACCGGGGCGGGCGCGTCCGACAGCCCACGGCCGTCGCAGAACTCCGGGATCACCTTCCAGCTGGCCGCGGCCACGCATCCGCTGTGCGTCGAGCCGCAGGAGGAGAAGGTGACGTTCCAGTTGCCGGCCGAGTCGGCGGCCGCGGTGACGTCCGTAGGCGCGGCCGGGCCCTGGGGGCCGGTCGTGATCCGCTGGGCCGGTGAGAAGGTGCCCTCCCCGTTGATGAACGCGCCGACGGCGATCTCGTACCGGGTCGACGGGAACAGCCCGGCCAGGTTCACGCTCTGCTGGCCCTGCACCTGCACCGTCGACGGCGGTGACGGTGCGTCGGCGCTCAGCAGCTTGATCCTCACCTGGTACGTGGACGGCGCGCAGTCCTGCGGACTCAGCAGCGGGTAGGTCCAGGACAGCGCCACGGACCGCGATCCCGGCGTCGCCCCGACGATGGTGGGGATGTGCGGCTTCTGCCGGACGGTGCTGCAGTTGATGCGGTTGTTCACGGGGCTGTTCGCCCGCGGTTGGGTGGCGGGGGTCGGTGTCGTACGCGGAGCCGCCGCCTCGGCCCGGCTGCGGGTCAACGCCTCGGCGCCCCCGGCCGCGCTCACCGCCACCGCCGACGACTTCTCGATGGTCAGTGGGCGGTGGCTGCCGTCGGTGAAGACCACCTTCGCGTTCAGGTGGCTGGGGGAGTTGAAGATGACCCGGGCGCCGCGGGCCAGCACCGAGCCGTCGGAGAAACCGCCCGGCTCGACCACCCGTCCGTCCTGCTCGGCGAGCGGGTACGTGGCGGCGCCGCTGATGACGCCGACCCGGTTGTCACCGTCGATCCGCAGGAGCCGGCCGGTCGTGGTGTCCATCGTGTAGAGCGAGCCGCGGCTCGTGGCCGGTGCGGTCAGCGAGGCCGTCGCGGCGAGGCCGGTGAGCCGGCTCGGGCCGCGCAGTCCGTGGCCGTCCGCGCCGAGCGAGGCCACGCTCCAGCCGTCGCTGCCGTGGAACAGGAACGACAGCCGGCCCTGACCCGCCGACGCGGGCAGCACCCGGTCGAGCCCGGCGACCGCCGGGAACCGGGCCGTGCCGATCTGCGCCGAGCCCCGGAACACCTGGATGCGGTCCGCCGAGGCCATCCCCACGACGCCCAGACGTCCGTCCCCGGCCGCGCCCGCGGCCTTCACCGTCGCCATGGGCGAGGGCGAGGACGTCGCGGCGGCCGAGGCCAGGGCGGCGGGGCCGTCGACGCGGCCGTGGTCCTTGCTGGCCAGCTTGGCGCCGGCGCTGCTGCCGGCCGGCACGGACAGCTGCCGGACGGTCCGCCGCTCGCCGCTGCCCAGCAACAACCACAGGCTGCCGCCGGCGCTCGCCGACGCGCCGGCCGCGGTGCTGCCCGGCTCCGACATCGAGCGGAAGGCCCGGGGGCGGACCCGGGCCCCGACGTTGCCGGCCGTCTCGACCGTCGTCTGGCCGACGAGGTAGACCGACGTCCCGGTCGGCCCGGTCTGCTCGAGGTAGGCGAGGTCGCCGCTGGCGATCGCCGTGGCCCCCGTGGCGCCCGGCCGTTGCGCGATCGGCACGCCGCCGTTGGTCTTCACCACGAAGCCGGTCGAGGCGACCATGTTGAATTCCCCGCTGGTGCGGTTGTAGAGCAGCGTCCCCTGGTCGAGGGGCGCCACCCCTAGGTCGGCGCTGGTACGGGCACCCACCTGGGCGTCGGCATCGATCAGGCGCACGGTCGGCCGTCCGCTGGCCAGGTCGACCGCCACCGGGGCCACGGAGTCCGCTAGGAACACCGAGCCGCTGTAGAGGTCGAAGGAGCGGGCTCGGTCGGGGCTCACGAGGTAGGAGACGGCGACGACGGTGCCGGTGACGACGGCCAGGACGGCCAGCAGGGCGATCGCCTGCCGTCGGGTCGGACGGGCCGCGGCCGCCGCGGTCGGGGCCGCACGAAAGGCCGTGGGCCCGGGACGCCGGCGCGTGCGGGACACAACGGAATTCTAGCTGAGCAGGACGAAGTTTCACACCCGCCAAACATCACGATCAGGTGGTGCCCGGTGGCCCAGGTGTCAGGAGTGGCGTTTACCATTTCGGGTGACGGACGTTTGCGCCCGTCGAGCACCTGTCGAGCCTGGGCAGGGTGCCCGCAACGGCACGTGAGGGGTTTGCCTTGAGCACTACTGCCGAGTCGCCTGCGGCGGCGGGCGCCGAGCCGGCTGAGCCGCAGCCGATCATCGCGCGGCCCTACCCCGAGCGGGTGGGCGCCAAGGGCTCGTACCTCAGCATGATGCTGCGGACCACCGACCCCAAGGTCATCGGTCGCATGTACCTCGTGACCTCGCTCGCCTTCTTCGCGCTGGGCGGCGTGATGGCGCTGCTGATGCGCATCGAGCTGGCCCGTCCCGGGCGGCAGTTCCTGTCGCAGGAGCAGTACAACCAGCTGTTCACGATGCACGGCACGATCATGCTGCTGTTCTTCGCGACCCCGATCGTGTTCGCGTTCGCGAACCTGGTGCTGCCGCTGCAGATCGGGTCGCCCGACGTCGCGTTCCCCCGCTTGAACGCCTTCTCCTACTGGCTGTACCTGTTCGGCGCCATCACCGCGACCTCGGGCTTCTTCACCCCGAACGGCGCGGCCGACTGGGGCTGGTACGCCTACTCACCGCTGACCAACGGCGTGAACTCGCCGGGCGCCGGCGCGGACCTCTGGATCCTGGGCCTGGCCATCTCCGGCCTGGGCACGATCCTCGGTGGCGTCAACATGGTCACCACCGTCATCACGCTGCGTGCCCCGGGCATGACCATGTTCCGGATGCCGATCTTCACCTGGAACATCCTGGTGACGTCGCTGCTCGTGCTGCTCGCGTTCCCGATCCTCACCGCGGCGCTGCTCGTGCTGTACTCCGACCGGCATCTGCACTCGCAGGTGTTCGAGGCCAACAACGGCGGCGCCATCCTGTGGCAGCACCTGTTCTGGTTCTTCGGGCACCCCGAGGTGTACATCATCGCGCTGCCGTTCTTCGGCATCGTCACCGAGATCATCCCGGTCTTCAGTCGAAAACCGTTGTTCGGCTACAAGGGCATGGTGCTGGCGACGCTGTCGATCGCCGCGCTGTCGCTGACCGTGTGGGCGCACCACATGTTCACCACCGGCGCCGTGCTGCTGCCGTTCTTCAGCGTGATGACATTCCTCATCGCGGTGCCCACCGGCATCAAGTTCTTCAACTGGATCGGCTCGATGTGGCGTGGGGCGGTCACCTTCGAGACACCCATGCTGTTCTCGGTCGGGTTCCTCGTCACGTTCCTGTTCGGTGGTCTGACCGGCGTCATGCTGGCCAGCCCGCCCATCGACTTCCACGTCGCCGACAGCTACTTCGTCATCGCGCACTTCCACTACGTGCTGTTCGGCACGATCGTGTTCGCCGTCTACGGCGGGATCTACTTCTGGTTCCCGAAGTTCACCGGCCGGTACCTGGACGAGCGGCTGGGCAAGTTCCACTTCTGGCTGACCTTCGTCGGGTTCCACATGACGTTCCTGGTGCAGCACTGGCTCGGCGCCGAGGGCATGCCGCGCCGGTACGTCGACTACCTGCCGACGGACGCGTTCAACCACTCCTTCTGGGGCGGGATGACGCTGAACATGATCTCCTCGATCGGCTCGTTCGTCCTCGGGGTGTCGCTGCTGCCGTTCGTCTACAACGTCTACAAGAGCTACCGTTTCGGCGAGATCGTGACCGCCGACGACCCGTGGGGCCACGGCAACTCCCTCGAGTGGGCTACCTCCAGCCCGCCGCCGCGGCACAACTTCACCTCCATCCCGCGGATCCGCTCCGAGCGTCCCGCGTTCGAGGCGCACTACCCGCACCTGCTGGAGCGCCTGGAGCGTGAGGCGCACGCCGGCGGCCGTCGGCACAACCCCGAGGCCAAGTCGCTGGCCACGTCCATCTCCGGCACGGGCGGCTCGCGCCAGGGGCAGAGGGACGTCGACCCGGGCAGCTAGCCGTCGTGGAGCCCACCTCTGTTCTGGCCACCATCTCCGGACGCGACCGTCCCGGGGTCACGGCCTGGTTCTTCGCGGCCCTGGCCGCACATGATGTCGAGGTCCGCGACATCGAGCAGGTGGTCATCCAGGACCGGCTGATCCTGGCCGTGCTGATCGAGCTGCGCGGTGACCCGGCGGCGCTGCGGCAGTCCATCACCCACGCCTCCGACGCCCTCGGCATGGAGTGCGAGGTCGTGGTGGCCGAGCAGCCCGGCATCACCGCCGTGCCCGCCGAGCAGGGCGGCCGCAGCCACGTGATCATGATGGGGCGACCGCTGCGGCCCGGTGCGGTCAGCCACGTCGCCCAGTGCATCGCCGACCTCGGCGCGAACATCGAGTCGGTCTCGCAGCTGGCCACCGAGCCGGTGTCCAGCATCGAGCTGCTCGTCCGCAGTCCCGACCCACTCGCGCTGCGCGCAGCGCTCATCCGGGCGTCCGACGACACCGGCGTCGACATCGCCGTCGAGCCCGCCGGCCTGCGGCGTCGCGCCAAACGGCTGGTCGTGCTCGACGTCGACTCGACGCTCATCCGGGACGAGGCCATCGACGTCCTGGCCGAACGGGCCGGGGTCGGCGACGAGGTCTCCGAGATCACCGCGCGGGCGATGGCCGGCGAGCTGGACTTCGCCGAATCGTTACGGGCGCGGGTGGCGCTGCTCGCTGGGCTGACCGCCGCCGACCTGGCCGCGGTCCGCGACTCGCTCGAGCTCACCCCGGGAGCCCGGACGTTCGTCCGCACGCTGCGTCGCGTCGGCTGTCACGTCGGTGTCGTCAGCGGCGGGTTCACCTTCGTCACCGACCGCTTCGTCGCCGAGCTCGACCTGGATTTCGCGGCGGCCAACGTCCTGGAGGTCGTCGACGGCCGGGTCACCGGCCGCCTGCTCGGCGAGCTCGTCGACCGTCCGGGCAAGGCCGAGGCGTTGCGGCGCTTCGCCGAGCGCTTCGGGGTGCCGCTCTCGCAGACGGTCGCGGTCGGCGACGGTGCGAACGACATCGACATGCTCGAGACGGCCGGGCTCGGGGTGGCGTTCAACGCCAAGTCGGCGCTGCGGGCCGCGGCCGACACGTCGGTGACCCTGCCCTACCTCGACACGGTCCTGTTCGTGCTCGGCATCAGCGGCGACGAGGTCGCCGAGGCGATCGCCGCCGACGACGCCTGACCGCCCGCTTGTCGGTTCGGCGCACCCCCCCGCCTTCTGCCGTGTCGTGGCTCGGTCGCGACGTGAATCCGAGCCACCAGACGGCATAAGCGTCGCCCGCTGACGGGCTGACGAGTGCGAGTGTGGGGCGAGGCCGAGGGGTCAGGCGCGGCGGGGGCCGATGAGCGCGCCCACCGCCGCGAGCAGGAAGCCGCCCAGCGCCAGGTAGAACGCCGGGCCGGTGTGCTTGAGGTAGTCGGTGTAGTCCGGTCCGCCGCCGCCGGGGATCTTCGAGGCGTCGACGAGTTTGATGGCCAGGAACGTGATCAGGATGCCGGCCGCTCCGAGGACGGCGCCGATGATGCGCAGGGCGACCGCGGCCGGGCTCGGCAGGTTCGCGGCCACCGCCACGAGCACGACGACGACGAGCAGCACCCACGCCAACCAGCCGAAGTAGGCCTTGGCGACGCCGGCCGCCGCGCCCACCTTGTCGTAGGCGTCGACCTGGTCCTTGACCTTCGAGAACGACGAGTCGCCGCCGTCCTTGTACCAGTGGGTGGCGGTGAAGGCGATGACCAACGCGATCGCGCCGAGGGCGGCCAGCGCCGCACCGACGATGCCGAAACTCTGCCGCTGCGGCCCGTACCCGCCGTAGCCCGCGCCGTAGCCAGGGCGGCCGTACTGCGGTGCGCCGTACCCCGGTGGTGCGTACTGCGGCTGGCCATAACCAGGCTGACCGTAGCCGGGCTGGCCGTACTGCGGCCCGCCGTAGGGCGACTGTCCGTACCCACCTGAGCTCATGGGGGCAACGTAGCGCTGCGCGACGGCCGACGTAAGCCGAGATCGCGGGATCAGACCTTACGAGGTCCTATCCCGGCCCCGACGCCGATCAGCAGGTAGGCGATGACGAGCAGGTAGAACCCGACCCGCGCGTCCTTGATCACCTCGGTGTAGGACGGCCCGAAACCGAACTGCAGGGCGAGGAAGCTGAGGCCCGCGGCGGCGATGCCCACGACGACGCCGACGACCCGCGCGATCCGCAGGGCGGGTGACGGGAAGCTGGCCGCGACCGCGGCCACGACCGCCACGATGAGGAACGCCCAGGCCAGCCAGCCGAAATAGGCCGACGCGAAGCCGTTCGCGCGGTCGCCGGCGTTGTCGAGCAGGTTGTCGGTGTCGCTGAAGCTGACGCCGTTCTTGAACCAGTCGAGACCGGTGAGGGCCACGATGCCGACGATGCCACCGAGCAGGGCCAGCACGGTGCTGACGATGCCGAACGCCTGGTCGCTGGCGGCGCCGAACGGGTTGGCGGTGGAGTCGGCGAACCGAGGCCGCTGCTGCCCCTGCGCCGGCTGCTGGTAGCCCGGCTGCTGCCCGTACTGCGGCGGCTGGGCCTGCTGCCGGGGTATGCGACGCGTCCGGTCGTTCTGCGGGTCGTCCCACTGACTCATGGCGAGGAACTTACCCGGCCGACTGCAGGGAATCGCGGACGACGGCCCCTCGCGCTCAGCTGCGGACGATGGGCTCGCCGTGCAGCGCGATGCCGGCCTCGCGGAATTCGGCCACGGCCGACTCGGTGGATTCGGCGGCCACACCGGCCGTGAGATCGAGGCGGACCTCGGTCGAGAAGCCGAGGCGGGCGGCGTCCAGGGCGGTGGCGCGCACGCAGTAGTCGGTGGCGATGCCGACGATCTCCACGGTGTCGACGCCGTGCTCCCGCAACCAGTCGGCCAGCGATGTGCCGTCGTAGGAGGCCTCGAAGCCCGAGTACGCCGCCTCGTACTCACCCTTGTCGAACACGACCTCGAGCAGGGACGCGTCGAGGTCCGGGTGCAACGACACCCCCGACGTCCCTACGACGCAGTGCGGGGGCCACGAGGCCTGGAAGTCGGGATGATCGGAGAAGTGGTCGCCCGGATCGACGTGGTGGTCCCGGGTGGCGACGGCGTGCTCGTACCCGCCACCGGCCAGCCGGCTGCTCACCCCGCGCGCGACCTCGGTGCCGCCCGGCACGGCGAGTGAACCGCCCTCGCAGAAGTCGTTCTGGACATCGACCACGATGACTGCCTTCGTCATCCCGCAAGTCTACGTACCGGGCATTTCGCACGGTCCGGACGGCCGGTGGGTCAGCCCGACGGCGTCACGACGCGGGTGGGCAGGGCCGGCTCGCCGCGCGAGAGCTTCAGCCCGTCCCACGGCAGCGTCACCAGGGCGCGCGCCAGGTGCTCGCGCGCCTGCTCGAGGGTCGGCAGGCCCGCGACCCGTTCGCCGGCGCGCACGAACGGCGTCTGCAGCGCTGTCTCACCCGGGCCGGGGGACGCGGGGCCGGCCACCACGATCTCCTCCACGGCGGTGCCCGAGTCCTTGTGCGCGCGCAACGCGGTCTTGCGGCCGCCGCGGCTCTGCTTGTGCGCCGAGCGCTTGGCCACCGGACGCCCGTCGACCTCGACGAGCTTGTAGACCATGCCGGCGGTGGGCGCGCCGGAACCCACGACGACCGCGGTGCCGGCGCCGTAGGAGTCGACAGGACGTGCGGCCAGCGCCGCGATCGCGAACTCGTCCAGGTCGCCGCTGAGCACGATCCGGGTGTTCGGGTTGCCGAGGCGGTCGAGCTGGGCGCGCGCCTGGTCGGCGAGCACGCCCAAGTCGCCCGAGTCGATGCGCACGGCGCCGAGCTCCGGCCCGGCAACCTCGACGGCCAGCTCGATGCCGCGCGTGATGTCGTAGGTGTCGACCAGCAGCGTGGTGCCGGGGCCGGACGCCGCCACCTGCGCCGCGAACGCCTCCCGCTCGTCGTCGTGCACCAGGGTGAACGCGTGGGCGGCCGTCCCCGCCGTCGGGATGCCGTAGCGGTGCGCCGCCTCGAGGTTGGAGGTGGTGGTGAAGCCGGCGAGGTAGGCGGCCCGCGCCGCGGCCACCGCGGACTGCTCGTGCGTGCGCCGGGAGCCCATCTCGATGAGCGGCCGCCCGCCCGCCGCGGTGACCATGCGTGCGGCCGCGGCGGCGATGGCGCAGTCGTGGTTGAGCACCGAGAGGGTCAGCGTCTCGAGGATGACCGCGTCGGCGAAGCTCCCGCTGACGGTGAGGACCGGCGAGTCCGGGAAGTACAGCTCGCCCTCGCGGTAGCCGTCGATGTCGCCGCCGAACCGGTACTCGGCGAGGTGGTCGGCTGTGCGGTCGTCGACCACGCCCGTCGCCAGCAGCATCTCGAGTTGGTCCGGGTCGAAGGTGAAGTCGGCGACGGCGTCGAGCAGGCGTCCGGTACCGGCGACGACGCCGTACCGCCGCCCTTCGGGCAGCCGCCGCGCGAAGACCTCGAAGACGCAGTGCCGGTCCGCGGTGCCGTCGCGCAGCGCCCCCTGCAGCATGGTGAGTTCGTAGCGGTCGGTGAGCAGACCCGTCGTCATCACACGATGGTGTCAGAGCGCTCGGCGGTGTCGGAGCGGTCGGCGGTGTCGGTGCGCTCGGTGTCCTGGCGCCGCGCCGCCCGGGCCGGCGACGGCGCGACCACCGCACCCAGCGCGAGCAGCGCGTAACCGGCGTAGGCCGACCACAGACCCGAGCCGGCGTTGTGCAGCACGCCATGGGCTCCGGCGCCGGCGACCCGCTGCGCGTCGAACAGCTGGGCCAGCGCGTAGTAGGTGAGCGCGATGCCCACCACCCCGGCCAGGAAGCCCAGCAGGCGCAGCAACCCGGCCATCGGCGACGGCACCCGTGCGGCCAGGGCCAGGAGGACTGTGACGGCCACGAGCCCCCACGCCAGCCGGTCGAAGTAGGAGGCGGCGACCGGGGCGCTGAGCTGGTCGGCATTGCCGTGCAGGTCGCCGAAGGTGAACCCGTCGCCGGCGGAGTCCGCACCCGAGTCGACCGAGTACCAGTGCAGCGTGACGAACGACACCGCCGTTGCGACCACGCCGGCCAGCAACAGGATCAGGCCCAGGACGTCGAGCGTCGGCCGGGACTCGGAAGGCACGTCGTGAACGTAACCGAGGTCCCGGCCGCCGACCACCGGAGCGACGTCGCACCCGCCGTCGACGCCCCCGGGCCGTGCCACCATGGACGCATGGCAGGCACGCTGACGCCGCAACGCGAGACCACCGAGGAGATCGCGCCGGACCTGTCCGCCGACCCGGACCGACCCTGGATCACCATCGTCTGGAACGACCCGATCAACCTGATGTCCTACGTCACCCACGTGTTCATGACCGTGTTCGGCTACGAGAAGGCCAAGGCCGAGAAACTGATGATGGACGTCCACCAGAAGGGCCGCGCCATCGTCTCGTCCGGCACCCGCGAGCGGATGGAGCTCGACGTCAACACCCTGCACGGATACGGCCTGTGGGCCACGCTGGAACAGCAGACATGAAGGTGACGCACCGGCGCGGTGGCCTGCGCCTGCGTCTCGACCCGGTCGAGGTCGAGATCCTCATGACGCTGCTCGGCGAGCTCGACGAGACCGCCCGCTCGACCGACAACGACGACCCGGTGGTCGCCCGCCTCTACCCCTCGGCGCACCCCGACGACGTCGACGCCGCGCTCGCGTTCCGGGAGCTCACCGAGGCCGGGTTGCGGGACGACCGGGTGGCCCGCATCGCCGCCTGCACCGCCGACCTCGCCGGCGGTCGCGACCTCGACCTCACCGACCCGACCGACGCCACCCGGTGGATCCAGGTGCTCAACGACCTGCGCCTCGCCCTCGGGACCCGCCTGGGCGTCACCGAGGACGACGGCGACGTCGACGTCACCGATCCCGAGCAGCAGTCGCGCGTCGTCTACCACTGGCTGACGGCGGTGCAGGACACCGTGGTCACGAGCCTGCACCCCTGAGCCCGCCGGTAGGCTCGGATCCCGTGCTGCGCATCGACCGGGCGATCCACGACCAGATCGTCGACCACGCCCGTCGCGACCACCCCGACGAGGCGTGCGGCATCGTCGCCGGGCCGGAGGGCACCGACCGTCCCGAGCGGTTCGTGCCCATGCTCAACGCCGCCCGTTCGCCGACGTTCTACGAGTTCGACTCCGCGGACCTGCTGGCGCTCTACCGCGACCTCGACGCCAGGGACGAGGAGCCGGTGGTCGTCTACCACTCGCACACGGCCACCGAGGCCTACCCGTCGCGGACGGACGTGTCCTACGCCTCGGAACCCAACGCGCACTACGTCCTGGTCTCGACCCGGTCCGACGACGAGACCGAGTTCCGCTCCTACCGGATCGTCGACGGGACGGTCACCGAGGAGCCCGTCGAGGTCGTCTGACCACTTTTCCGGCCCGGATGGGACGATATCGGTCGGTCCCCGTGTTGACGCGGACAGACGCACGACCAACAGACAGGAGCACGCATCGCTATGGCCATCGAGGTCAAGATCCCGACGATCCTGCGCACCTACACCGGCGGCGAGAAGACCGTCGAGGGAAAGGGCGACACGCTCTCGGCCCTCATCGACGACCTGGACGCCAGCCACGCCGGCATCAAGGGACGTCTCATCACCGACGAGGGCGGCCTGCACCGCTTCGTCAACATCTACGTCAACGACGAGGACGTCCGCTTCACCGGCTCGCTGGACACCGCGCTGAAGGACGGCGACTCGGTCACCGTCCTGCCCGCGGTCGCGGGCGGCTGACCGGCCCAGGCCCGACATGGCTCGCTACGACTCGCTGATCGACGCGCTGGGGGACACCCCGCTCGTCGGTCTGCCGACCCTGTCCCCCCGGTGGGACGGCGAGCACCCGGTGCGGCTGTGGGCCAAGCTCGAGGACCGCAACCCCACCGGGTCCATCAAGGACCGCGCCGCGCTGGCCATGATCGAGGCCGCGGAGGCCGACGGACGGCTAACGCCGGGGTGCACCATCCTCGAGCCGACGTCCGGCAACACCGGCATCTCGCTGGCCATGGTGGCCAAGCTGCGCGGCTACGGCCTGGTGTGCGTCATGCCCGAGAACACGTCCGTCGAGCGGCGCCAGCTGCTCGAGATGTTCGGCGCGCGCATCATCTCCTCACCGGCCGCGGGCGGGTCCAACCAGGCCGTGGCCACCGCGAAGCAGCTGGCCGAGCAGTATCCCGACTGGGTGATGCTCTACCAGTACGGCAACCCCGCGAACGCCCAGGCGCACTACGAGTGCACCGGTCCGGAGCTGCTGCGCGACCTGCCGACCATCACGCACTTCGTCGCCGGGCTGGGCACCACGGGCACGCTGATGGGCGCCGGCCGCTACCTGCGAGAGAAGGTGCCGGACGTCCAGATCGTGGCCGCCGAGCCGCGCTACGGCGAACTCGTCTACGGCCTGCGCAACATCGACGAAGGCTTCGTGCCCGAGCTCTACGACGACACCGTGCTCACCCGCCGCTTCTCGGTGACGTCCTACGACGCCCTGCGCCGGACCCGCGACCTCATCGACTCCGAGGGCATCTTCGCCGGTATCTCCACCGGCGCGATCCTGCACGCAGCGCTCTCGATCGCCGAGAAGATCGGCCCGGACGAGCGCGCCGACGTCGCCTTCGTGGTGTGCGACGGCGGCTGGAAGTACCTGTCGACCGGGGCCTACACCGGCACCCTGCAGCAGGCCGCCGAGCGGCTCGAGGGCGAGCTCTGGGCCTGAGCCGGCCCTGATCGGTGCGAACTAACCGGGCCGCCGGCTGCGAACATAAGAGTGTGCGGTCCCGGATCCCCATCGGTTGGTTGATCGGGATCCTGACTGCCTTCGTGGCGGTCGGCGTCGGCGAGGCCGTCGCCGTGCTCGTGCGACCCGCCGCCGCCCCGCTGATCGCGGTCGGCAACCGGGTCATCGTGCTGACCCCGGAGTCCTGGAAGCACTACCTGATCGGCCAGGTCGGCACCGAGGACAAGCGGTACCTGATCGTCGGCATCTGCGTGGTGCTCGGCCTGGTCGCCGCGCTGGCCGGCGAGCTCGCGCTGCGCCGCGTCTGGGTCGGCCTGCTCGGCGTCGCGGTCATCGGCGGGTTCGCCGTCTACTGCGCGGCCACGGCACCGGCCGCCCGCGGCAGCGACGTCGTCCCCAGCCTCGTCGGCGCGGTCGTCGCCGCGGCCGTGCTCGTCGGGCTGGTGCGCCTCGCCCGGCCCGGACACGCGCCCGACGGGCGTGCCGCACCCCTGCTGGCCGACCGCCGGCTCTTCCTCGCCGGGTCGGGCGCCGCCGCCGCACTGGCCGCCCTCGCCGGGTTCGGCGGCCGCGCCGCCCAGCATGCCCGCTTCGACGTCACCGCCGAACGGCGCAAGGTCGCCCTGCCCGCGGCCGCCAACCGCTCGACGGCGCCGACGGGCACCGACCTGGGCAAGAGCGGGGTGCCGTGGCGCACGCCGAACAAGCAGTTCTACCGCATCGACACCGCGTTGACGGTGCCCCAGATCGACCCCGACTCGTGGCACCTGCGCATCCACGGCCTCGTCGACCACCCGATGACGCTGTCGTTCAAGGACCTGCTGGCCCGCGAGCTCGAGGACCACTGGGTCACCCTCAACTGCGTCAGCAATGAGGTGGGCGGCCAGCTCGTCAGCAACGCCCTGTTCCGCGGCGCGCGCCTCGACGCGCTGCTGCGCGAGGCCGGCGTGCAGTCCGGCAGCGACCAGCTCCTCATGCGCTCCGAGGACGGCATGACCATCGGGGCGCCGACGAAGGCGGTCATGGACGGACGGGCGGCGCTGCTCGCGGTCGGCATGAACGGGGTCGCACTGCCCGTCGAGCACGGTTTCCCGGTGCGGGTCGTCGTGCCCGGCCTGTACGGCTACATCTCGGCCTGCAAGTGGGTCGTCGACATCGAGGCCACCACCTTCGCCGCGCACCAGGCGTACTGGGTGCGCGGCGGCTGGGTGAAGGACGCGCCGATCCGGATCGCGTCGCGCATCGACCGGCCGAGCTTCAACGAGGTCCTCGACGCGGGGGAGCCGTACGCGATCGCCGGCGTGGCGTGGGACCAGCACGTGGGCATCGCGAAGGTCGAGGTGCAGATCGACGGCGGGCCCTGGCTGGCCGCCCGGCTCGCCAAGGTCCCGTCGGACGACACCTGGCGGCAGTGGGTCTACGCGTGGACGCCGGAGAAGTCCGGGCGCTACACGATCAAGGTGCGGGCCACGGACGCACACGGCCGCGTCCAGGACGCAAAGGTGCGCGACACGTTCCCGTCCGGGTCCTCGGGCCTGCACTCGGTGTCCGGGCACGTCGTCGTCTGAGGCGCCCGGCGCTCATTCCTCCAGCACGTGCAGCAGCCGGCGCAGGGCCGCATCGAGGCGCCGCCGCTCGGTCGGGCTCAGCGCGTCGAGCAGCTGCCGCTCGTTGGCGGTGTGCGCGTCGAGCGCCTCGTCGACGAGGGCGCGGCCCGCGGGGGTCAGGGTGACGAGCACGCTGCGCCGGTTCACCGGGTCGTGGGCGCGCTGGACGTGGCCGCCGGCCTCGAGGCGGTCGAGGCGGTTCGTCATCGCGCCCGGCGACAGGATCAGCAGGCGGGACATCGTCGTCGGCGTCATGGTGAACGGCTCGCCCTGCCGGCGCAGCGTGGCCAGCACGTCGAACTCACCCCGGCCGAGTCCGCGTTCGGCCAGGACCCGATCGATGAGCGGCGCCAGCAGCAGCCCGACCCGGGTCAGGCGACCGACCGTGCCCATGGCGTCGTAGGCCTCGTCGTCGAGGTCGGGACGCGCGGAACGCCACTCGGCGACCATGTTGTCGATGATGTCCGGGTCGCCCATTCGCGCACTGTAGTTCACCGTCCAAAGATTCGACGCCGAACCGTGGCCTGTCCGCCCGGGGTGGGTGGAGAGCGGACCTTAGGCTCGACGCATGAGCTCGCCGGCGCGCCGTCCGATGCCGCACCGCCCGGCGCCCGCCCCGACGGGTCGCGTGCAGCCGGACGGCAGCCACGAGCGGTCGAGGCGGGTACGGGCACCGGGCCGCCGACCGGACCGACCGGGCCGACCGGACCGACCGGGCCGACCTGGCCGACCTGGCCGCCAGCTGCCGGCCGCCACGAGCTGGAGCGGCGCGATCGTGTTCATGCTCGGCCTCGCCGCGGTCCTCTGGATCGTGCAGATCGTCAACGCCCACGACGGGTATGACCTGAACCGCTTCGGCCTGCGACCGCGCACGACCGGCGGGCTGTGGGGCGTGCTCGCCATGCCGTTCCTGCACGTGAGCTGGGGCCACCTGCTGTCCAACACCGCGCCGTTCGTGCTCATCGGGTGGGTGGTGCTGCTCGGCGGCGTGCGCCTGTGGGCCCTCGTGACGCTGACGATCGTGCTCGTCGGCGGCCTGCTGACGTGGCTGGTCGGGCCGGGGAACACCGTCATCGTCGGCGCCAGCGCGCTCGTGTTCGGCTGGATCGGCTACCTCGTCGCCCGGGCCTACGTGTCCCGCCGGATCCGCTGGATCGTGTCGACCGCCCTGGTCCTGATCTTCTTCGGCACCCTGCTCTACGGCCTGGTGCCGGTGGCGCACTCGCACGTCTCCTGGCAGGCCCACGTCTGCGGGTTCGTCACCGGGGCGGCGGTCGGGGCGGCCCTGCACACCCGCGGGGGCGCGCGGCGACGGTGGCGGCGCGGCGTCAGCCCGTGACCGCGCCGTATCGTGGCGTCGTGGCTTCCATCAGCACCTCCCGGCGCGATGCCCCGATCGGCATGGTCGACTCCGGCGTCGGTGGCCTGACCGTCGCCCGCGCTGTCCTCGACCAGCTGCCGCACGAGTCGCTGCACTACGTCGGCGACACCGCGCACAGCCCCTATGGGCCGCAGCCGATCGCCGACGTCCGCCGACACGCGCTGGCCGTCATGGACGACCTCGTCGAGACCGGCGTCAAGGCCCTGATCATCGCCTGCAACAGCGCGTCGTCGGCCTGCCTGCGCGACGCGCGCGAGCGCTACGACGTGCCCGTGGTCGAGGTCGTCATGCCCGCAGTGCGCCGGGCCGTCGCCGCCACCCGCAACGGACGGGTCGGCGTCATCGGCACCACCGTCACCATCACCAGCGGCGCGTACCAGGACGCGTTCGAAGCCGCGGCCGGTGTCGAGGTGTACGCCGCCGCGTGCCCCCGCTTCGCGGAGTTCGTCGAGCGTGGTGTCACCAGCGGCCGGCAGCTGCTCGGCCTCGCCGAGTCCTACCTCGCGCCACTCAATGCGGCCGGCGTCGATACGCTCGTACTGGGTTGCACGCACTACCCGATGTTGACGGGTTTGCTGTCGGTGGTCATGGGTGACACCGTCACGCTGGTGTCGAGTGCCGAGGAAACGGCGAAGGATGTGTTCCGCATGCTGATGGCGCGTGATCTGCTCCGCAGCGACGAGGCCCCGCCGCCTCGGCACGACTTCCGTGCCACCGGCGCGGACGCTCCGTTCCGCCGGCTCGGCCACCGGTTCCTGGGGCCGCAGATCGAGGCGTCGGCCGCCGAGACCGGCGCGTCGCTGTGACGGCCGCAGGCTCCGGCTTCAAGCTCACCGTGCTCGGCTGCTCGGGCAGCGTGCCGGGCCCGGACTCTCCTGCTTCCGGCTACCTGCTCGAGGCCGACGGGTACCGGCTCGTGCTCGATCTCGGCCACGGCGCCTTCGGGGCGCTGCAGCAATACCTCGACCCGGCCGACGTCGACGCGATCGTCATCTCCCACCTGCACGCCGACCACTGCATCGACCTCACCGCCTACATCGTGGGTCTGCGCTACGGCGGCGAGGGCTACCGGTTGCGCGGACCGGAGAAGCGGATCCCGCTCGTCGGCGTGCCCGGCACCCGTGACCGGCTCGAGGCCGCCTACGACCCGCTCGCGCGCAAGCTCGGCCTGCACGAGCTGTTCTCCTTCGCCACGCCGACGGCGGGCGAGCTCGGGCCCTTCTCGCTGTCGTACGCGCCGATGAACCACCCGACGCCCACCAACGGCGTCCGCATCGCCTGGAACGACCGCTCGCTCGTCTACTCCGCCGACACGGGGGAGTCGCCCGAGCTGGTGGCCCTCGCCGACGCCGCCGACGTGCTGCTGTGCGAGGCCTCCATCGCACCGGACGAGCCGTTCGTGCCGGACCTGCACCTGACGGGGCGGATGGCCGGCGAGCACGCCGACAAGGCCGGTGTCGACCGGCTGATCGTCACGCATGTGCCGCCGTGGAACTCCCGCCAGGTCGCCGCCGACGAGGCCGCCGACGCGTTCCATGGTGTCGTCGAGATCGCGACGCCCGGCGCCGAGTTCTGGGTCTAGCCGTTTCGCTTGCGTCGGGTCGTAGTAGCACGCAGGCGCTCGGTATCGCCGACTTCGCGCTCGTGAGCTCGCAGCAAGACGAGTTGTGAGTCCGACCGTCAGACGGCGATGACGTGGCACCCGGCGCTACGCAGTCGTTCTAACTCGTTCGGGTGTGCACGCGAGTCGGTGACGACGACGTCCACGTCGGAGATCGGGCAGATGCGAGCGAGGGCAATGCGCCCCAACTTGCTCGCATCCGCCAACACGATCGTGCGTTGTGCCTGTTGGGTCATGGTGGAGTTGACGGCGGCACCGGCGGGGTCGTAGCCCGTCGCGCCAACTTCGGCGTCTACTCCGTCTACGCCGACAACGGCGACGTCGATGTTGTACGTAGCCACCAAAGCCTCGGCCGCTCGACCCACCGTCTCGTGGCTACTGGGCCGGACCTCACCGCCGGCGAGATACACGCGGATGGCGGGGTTGGTCACCAGTTCGTTCGCGACACTGAGAGCGTTGGTGACGACGCTCGCCGTGCCAGTCTCGCGGTAGGCGCGGGCAAACTCGATCATCGTGGTTCCGCCGGTCATCCCAACCACCCGAGCGTCGTCGAGCAAGGCCATCGCGCGGCGCGCGATCCGGCGCTTCTCCTGGAGGTCTTGGGCGGTCTTGAGTCCGAGCGGAAGGTCATTGAAGGCGTCGTGGGCGCGGGCTCCGCCGTGGGTGCGCTGAACTAATTGTTGACGTTCGAGGTAGGCCAGATCACGGCGGATGGTGGGTTCCGACACTTCTAAAGCGGCGGCTAGGTCGGCGACCTGAACGGCGCCACTCTTCGCGACTCTGCCGACGATCTCGTTGAGGCGTCGGGCGCGCTGCACACTCGGGACGGTAGCACCAGCAGCGCTGCGGCTGGGCGCGTCCGCTCGGGCGACGACCGGCCTATGACACCGTGAACGCGCAGAACGGTGAGCGTTTGACCGAGCCGCTGGTCCTATCGTGCGCGTTCGCCGTCCAGTGGACGCGCACCTGTTGCCCCTGGGCCAACCGTCGTGTGAGCCTCGACTGCATGTCCTTGGTCTGGTGTCGGAGCCGGCGCGTCGCAACGGTTCTCACGCTCGTGGCGACCGTGCTGTTGGTCCTCGCCGCGTGCTCCGGGCCGCAACCATCCTCGCGCACACGGGGCGTCACCATCACGGTTGCCGACTTCTTCCCTGCTCCACCCGCCAGCACACTCGCCGAGTTCACCAAGCAGACCGGCATCAAGGTGAACTGGACGACGGTCGACTTCGACAGTCTGCAGACCAAGATTGCTACGTCGGCGGTGGCGAACACCTATTTCGCCGATGTCACCGATGTCGACTGGTCGCGGGTGGGACAACTGGCCCGGCTGAAGTGGTTTTACCCGATGGAGACTCTGCTCGACGCCGACCAGTTGCGTTCGACGATGCCGCAGCTGCGTTCGTTCGAGGTCGGCGGTCACCTCATCGGGGTTCCTTTCGACGCGTCGTTTCTCGTGACCACGGTCAACACGGCGGTGTTCCGGAAGGCCGGGATCACCACGATGCCGACGACCATCAGCCGGTACACCGACGACCTCAAGAAGATCAAGGCCGCCGGGGTCGTCAAGTACCCCCTCGACATCCCGTTCGCCGCCGCCGAGGGCCTGTCGACGTATTGGTACCAAACCACCGCGGCGTTCGGCGGTTCCGTGCTCGACGCGAAGCAGCGCCCGCAGTTCACGGCAACCGGCTCAGCTGGTCACCGCGCGGCTCAGTGGATGGTCGACGCGATTCGTAAGGGTCTTGTGCCGCCGGGCAATATCAACGTGTCTGACACGCAGGGGCAGGCGACGCTGATGGCCAAGGGCCAGGTCGCGAGCGTGTTCGGTGATTACTCCGGGAACGTCGGCAGTCTCTACAACGTGCGGGACTCGTCGACCGTCACCGGGAAGGTCGCCTACCTCCGTACGCCGGGCGTCAGCGCCACCGCGGGCAACGTCAGCAACCCTGACGGCCTGGGGATCCCGAAGCTGGCGAAGTACCCGCAGGCCGCGGCGAAGTTCATCCAGTGGGTGACCCAGCCGGACGTGCAGGCGGGGTTCGCGGGCGGCCAGGGGTCGTCTCGGGTGCTGTCGGGCTACTTCTTGCCTTCGCGCACCGCCGGTGTCACGAAGCTGATCCAGGCCAAAGCCCTCAGCGGCGGCGGCGTGCTCAGCGAGCTGCTGCGCAACAGCGCCCGGCCGGCGTTCCCCGGAGGCTCGCCGTCCTGGTATCCCGAGTTCTCCCGGGCGGTGTACTCCAACCTGCACGCGGCAGCGGCCGGGTCGGAGTCGGTGCAGGCGGCGTTGAACTCAATGGCGTCCACGGCCCGGAAGCTGGCCAAAGATGCCTGACCAACGCGGCCGCCGAAAGGACCGTCCATGACCGCGCACACCGCTTCGGCCCCGGCCGCTTCAACCCGGGGTCGCACACCACGCGACGGCCGTCCAAAGCGACACTTCGACCTGCTTCCCTACGCACTGGTCTCGCCGCTCACGATATTCATCCTGCTGCTGGCCCTGCTGCCGGCGGGCTTCACCATCGTGGAGTCGTTCTTCAAAGTACAGCCGCTGTACCCGCCGGTGCGGTTCAACGGCCTGGACAACTACCGCCGTCTGTTCAGTGACCCGACCATTCGCGACAGCATGTGGAACACGCTCCTGTACGTGCTCGTAGGCATTGCGCTGACGACGGTGCTGGGCGTGGCCATGGCCGTGGTCTTGCAGCGACCGTTCCGCGGCCGGGCCGTCGTCATCGCGGTCATGGTCCTGCCGTGGGCGCTGCCAGGTGTGGTTGAGGGCGTTGTGTGGAGTGGGATCTTCGATTCCAACAGTGGTTTCCTCAACAGCTTGCTCACATCGGTAGGTGTGTTCGACCACTATCACGTGTTCCTCGGTGAGCATCGGATCCAGACCGTTTTGCTCATCGAACTCGTCCAGGTGTGGCAGTTGACGCCCCTATCGGTCCTTCTGGTCCTGGCCAGTTTGCAGAACATCCCGGGCGATCTGTACGAGGCCGCGACACTGGACGGCAGCTCACCCTGGTCGACGTTCTGGCGGGTCACCCTGCCCCTCGCTCGGCCCGGTATCGCGATCGCGATGGTTCAAGCGTTGGTACAGACGCTCAACGTGTTCGACCAGCCGTACATCCTCAATGGCGCCGCAGCCGCCGGCGCCTCGGTCACCGAGCAGACCTACTTCGTCAGTTTCCAGAACCTCGATTTCGGTGAGGGATACGCATTGTCGTTGGTGATCACAATCGCCACGATCGTCCTCGGCCTGATCATCACCAAGCTCGTCTACCGGAAGGTGGAGTTCTGATGGCCCGCCACCAGTGGGGCCGCTGGGTTGGCGTTGTCCTGATTCTGGTGTGGTCGCTGTTCCCGTTGTACTGGGCTCTCAACTCCAGCCTGCAGACGAATGCACAGAATGCAGCGAGACCCTCGCATTACGTGCCGCCCACGCCGACGGTGCACAACTACTCGGCGCTGTTGTCCGGCTCAGGCAGCCTGCCCTCGTCGATCCGCCGCTCGACGCTGAACATCATGGTCGAGTGCTTGTTCGCCACGGTCATCACGGTCGTGCTCGCGACGCTCGCGGCTTACGCGTTCGCTCGGATCCGCTTCCGCGGCCGAGCGTTCTTGTTCGGCGTCGTTCTTGCGACCATGGCGTTCCCGCCGTACACGACGCTCATCCCCCTCTTCCGGATCCTCGCCAGCGTGCACCTGGTGAACACGTACACCGGCATCGTGCTCGTATACGTTTCCGGGTTCCTGCCGCTGGCTACATGGATCCTGCAGAACTACATGGCGAGTCTGCCGGTCGCCCTCGAGGAGGCGGGCCAGATCGACGGCGCGAGTCGGTTGCAGGTGCTCGGGCGTATCGTGCTGCCCCTCGCCCTACCCGGAATCATTTCCACCGCGATCATCACCTTCCTGTTCGCGTGGGCGCAGTTCCTGTTCCCGCTCGTGCTGTCCAGCGATTCTTCGACGCAGCCGCTCACGGTCGCGATCGCAGCGTTGCAGGGCCGGCACGTCGTGCCGTACACGATGCTCAGCGCGAGTGGCATCATCGCCGTCGCTGTGCCCGCCGTCATCGTCCTGCTGCTCAACCGCTTCATCGTGAGCGGCCTGCTCGCCGGTAGCGTCAAGTGAACGCACCGACGCTGGTCGCCGTTGATGTGGGTGGAACCGCCATCAAAGGCAGCGTCGGGTCCGGCCCGCCGCGCGCCTCTGACGAGGTCGTCCGCCGGCCCATTCCCGCGGACGATCCGCCAGCCGCGGTGGAAGCGGTCTTGGACGTGGTCGTGGAGTTGTGCGACCGGTCCGGAGAAGCAGCGGCCGTGGGCCTGGTCGTCCCCGGTCTCGTCGACGACGCTGCCGGCGTCGCTCGGTACTCGGAGAACATCGGTTGGCGCGACGTTCGTTTCCGCGACCTGGTCGGTGAGCGCACCGGCGTACCCGTGGGATTCGGCCACGACGTACGGGCCGGCGGACTCGCTGAACGGACAGTCGGTGCGGGCCACGACGTCGACGACCTGCTGTTCCTGCCGATCGGGGCGGGCATCTCCGGCGCGATGGTCGTCGAGGGTCGGATGCTGACCAATCCGTACGGTGGTGAACTCGGCCACGTCGACGTCGCCGGCGCCGAGGACTGTGTCTGCGGCGCCCACGGTTGCCTCGAGGCCGTCGCGTCCGCCTCCGCGATCGCCCGCCGCTACACACGCGCGACTGGCACGCCGGTGCGCGGTGCGGTCGACGTCCTGGCCGCCGCCGACCGAGGTGACAACGTCGCCGTGCAGGTGTGGGACGACGCAGTCGCGGCAATAGCTCGCGGGATCGTTATCTACGCCGGCCTGCTCGCACCCGAGGTCGTCGTCATCGGTGGCGGGCTGTCCCGCGCCGGTGATCGGCTCATCGATCCGCTTCGCACCCAGGTCCATCGCCTCGTGCGGATGCAACGCGAGCCGCGGATCGTCGCGTCGGCCCTCGGCGCTGACGCCGGTCGAGTGGGTGCGGCATTGCTCGCCCAACGGGCACTTGAGGCAGCGCGGCCCGCCTCGACCGCCATCACGACGAAGAGGAACGGTCCGTGAACGACACGCTGCTCGAGATCGTGCGCCGCCAGAAGGCCGGCGAGGCTGTCGGAATCACCTCGGTGTGCTCGGCGCACCCGCTGGTACTGCGGGCTGGGGTGGCGCAGGCGGTCGCGGACGGCACCACGGCCCTGATCGAGGCGACCAGCAACCAGGTTGACCAATTCGGCGGGTACACGGGACTGGTTCCGGCGCAGTTCCGCGATCTCGTGCACGGTCTGGCCGATCAGGTGGGTCTGCCCCGTGACCGCGTCGTGCTGGGCGGTGACCATCTGGGCCCCAACACCTGGCGGGGTCTACCCGCAGAGACGGCGATGAGCCGAGCCGAGGAACTTGTTGTCGCCTACGTCGAGGCGGGCTACGACAAGATCCACCTCGACTGCAGCATGGCGTGCGAGGACGACCCGCCCGAGCTAGCCGACGACGTCGTCGCGGCACGATCGGTGCAGTTGGCACGCGTCGCCGAGCGCGCAGCCGGACGACGGGGCGACGGGCCAGTGCCCATGTACGTCATCGGCACCGAGGTGCCGGTCCCGGGCGGTGCCCACCACGCAATCACGGCTTTGCAACCGACATCGGCGGCGGCCGCGCGGGCGACCCTGGCTGCGCACCGCGAGGCCTTCGACGTCGCCGGCCTCGACGACGCGTGGGCTCGGGTCATGGCCCTGGTCGTTCAGCCGGGAGTCGAGTTCGATTCGACCCGCGTGGTTGATTACGACCGGACATCAACGGTCGAGCTGCGGACGGTGCTCGACGACGCTCCCCACACCGTCTTCGAAGCGCATTCGACCGACTATCAGACCGTGGAACGGCTGACTGCCCTGGTTGCCGACCACTGGGCGGTTCTCAAGGTCGGACCGGGGTTGACCTTCGCCCTGCGCGAGGCCCTGTTCGCGTTGGCGGCGATCGAGAACGAGCTGGTGACTGGCCCTCGGCGATCCCGGTTGCCCGAAGTGGTGGAACAAACCATGGTCGCGGATCCGCACTGGTGGGACGGGTACTACCCCGGTGACGCCGAGACGCAGCGATTGGCCCGCCGCTACAGCTACAGCGACCGGCTGCGTTACTACTGGCCCGACGATCGGATCGTCGCTGCGGTTGACGTCCTGTTCGCGAACCTCGATCAGATCGAGATCCCTCTGCCGCTGCTGAGCGCATTCCTGCCTAAGCAGTACGCCCGCGTGCGGGAAGGCGTCCTCCTGGCCACCGCCCGCGACCTCGCGGTCGACCACGTCCGTGACGTCCTGCGCGACTACGCACGCGCCTGCAGTCCATCCCAGTGAGGAGCACTTCCGTGTCCGAGCCTTCTCCCACCGCCACCGCGCCGGGCGCCGATGCGACGACTCGCGAGATCCGGCAGCAACCCGAGCTCTGGCGCGAGGTAATCCACGACGGCGCGTCCTGGCAGCCCCAGGCAACGGCGTTTCTCGCACCGCTGCTGGACGCAAGCGAGAGCCGTATTGTGCTCACCGGTGCGGGAACTTCCGCGTTCGTCGGCGACATCCTCGCGCCCGCCCTGACCCGCGCCCTTGGCCGGCGGGTCGACGCCGTGCCCACCACCGACATCGTGTCGAACCCCCGCGGCGTGTTCGCCGAGGACGTGCCCACCGTCCTCGTGTCTTTCGCCCGTTCCGGCGACAGCCCGGAAAGTGTCGCCGCCACCCAACTCGCTGATCGACACCTGCGGAGCGTCCGCCACGTCGTCATCACCTGCAGCGACGAAGGCCGGTTGTACCGCGAACGCGTGGACGCGGACGATTCGCTGGTTCTGCTGATGCCGCCACGGGCCAACGACGAGGGCTTCGCCATGACCTCAAGTTTCACGAGCATGGTGCTAGCTGGCTGGCTTGCCCTGACAGGTCAGGTGTTGGACGACATCGCGGTCGACAAGCTCGTCGCGGCCGGATCCCACGCGGTGGACGACGGTTTCCGGACCGCAACCGAGCTGGCGGCGCGAGGGTACGACCGCGTCATCTATCTTGGCAGCGGGACGTTGACCGGCCTGGCGCACGAGTCGGCTCTCAAGCTGCTCGAACTCACCGCGGGTCGCACAGTCACGTACTTCGACTCTGCTCTGGGGTTCCGTCACGGCCCGAAGGCGGTGCTGGACGACCGCACGTTGGCCGTCGTCTACCTGTCCAACGACCCGTACACCCGGTTATACGACGAAGACATTGCTGCCGAACTCGGGCAAGCGATGGGGCCGGACCACGTGCTCGTCATCGGAACCGGCGAAAGGGTCGTGGGGAGGCGCGGACTGGTCGGTGGACTCGAGGACGTCGATGACGTGCTACTCACCTTGCCGTTCGTCGTCTACGCCCAAACCGTTGGCCTGCAATTCTCTCTTGCGGTCGGTGCCACGCCGGACAACCCCTTTCCCGGCGGCCTGGTGAACCGGGTGGTGCAGGGAGTGACTATCCACCCAGAATCCAGCTGACTGGCATCGAACGATGGGGCGTCGAAGGCATCAACGGGTGTCTCCGACCAGGTGGTGGTCGTCGCGTTCTCGGATGCCTGCGTTTCGCCGCCCTGGGCTGGCTCGCCGACCGAGCAGCGCTCGAGATCGCCGATTCTGTGCGTCCGACGACGCCGAGCGCTGAGTTGGGTGCGCGAGCAATATGCGCCGGACCGCGGTCACTAACCTCACGACACATTCGCGATCGGGGTCTCGATCAGCCAGCATGTACCCCATGACCAATGCCGAACCAGTCGACCTGTTCGTCGCAGGCCGCGCCGTTCTGGTCGAAAGCTCGAACCCACACGACCCGACCGCAGACGATCTGCAGGAGCTCGTCCAGGACCTGCGTGGCACAGCCGCTGGGTTCGGCTTGGATACGTTTCACGTGCCGGACGAGGTTCACGGCGCTGGCACGACGCTCTGGCACATGGTCTATGTGTGGCTCCCCGACGTCTCTGAGATCAAGGGCGAGCTGTATGGGTCACTAACGACAGCCGCGGCGGCCTATCTGGGCCGCTGGCGGAGGAAGCGACAACAGGAACGGAATAGGCCGGGCGAAGTCCGGTTCCTCTACGGCCCACACGGGGAGGTCCTTCGTCGCGTGACTGTGCACGCTAACGAGGACGACGTCACTGTGTCGGACGGCGAACAGGACGACATCGACAGTCGGCCTTTGCGATTCATGCGCCGGCATCAGTCCTAAGTTGCCGAACGAGACATGGGTTCGCGCTAAAGAGCTCGACGGCTTGCCGGGTGAATGGACGTTTCCTCTGTGGAGCCATCGAGCGGGCACCGTCGGGACCCACCTGCCCACGTATTACGAAGCGCTCGGTGACCACCGCGCCGTCCGGCATGCTGCCGAATTCATTGCGGATTTGGGGACCGCTGGCGGCCTCGACGAGCCCGGTACGACCAGCCCTCTTCGTTGATCTCCGGATGTGGTCATCGTGCTACGGAGCCTCAAATGGACTGCTCGAGCTCCCGGCGCCTGACGAGCGCTACGTCGGGGACCACGCGGTCACGGTCGTGGGTTTCGACGGATCGTTGTACCGCTTTAGGAATACCTGGGGCCGTGAGTGGGGAAACGAGGGCTTCGGGTACTTCCGCCACGAATACCTCCGCAAATACCTGACTGAGGCTTGGCTCAGCAGGGTCGCCATACTGGGTCCGCCGCCCTACCGCCGCATAACCGACGTCGACCGGGCTGACATGCAGGACCCGGCGCGGCAAAATGACCTTCGGACCGCATTTCGCGAGTCTTGGCTCTTGAGGCCAGACGGTGGGCGACTAACGATCGGTGGTCACCAGGCGCTTGCATGGCAACTGAGTTCCCTTCCCAGCTGGAGCCGCGCCCTCGCAGTCAGAATCGTTCCTGCGCTTAGTGAGCCACCTATGCACTTGACCCGCTTTGGTGGACACCTGATTCTGGCCGAGGGCCGGAGGAAGGA
>NZ_CAXUNP010000015.1:0-94019 GCF_964252635.1 uncultured Jatrophihabitans sp. | reverse complement strand
CACCCGAACCGGGCGGCCACCTGCTGCCCGCACTCGTCCCACGGAGTCAAGCGATGAACATTGACAAGAACCAGATTCTCGAGCTGCTGAAGAGCCAGGGCCAGGGCGACAAAGCCGCACAGGCTGACGGAGAACTGCCCGATCAGGTCGACACCGACAACGACGAACACAAGAACCTGCTCTCGAAGTTCGGTGTGAACCCGGCTGATCTCATCGCCAAGTTCGGCGGCAACCTCCCCGGCGGCCTGGGCGACAAGCTCGGCGGTCTGCTCTGACGATGGATCGCGTCACCAGCATCCGCCACTGCCGACGCGGCGCGACAGCCGTCGCCCGAGTCGACGTCACCCCACCCGACGAACGAACACAGGAGACACCTTGAGCCACCCGATAGGAGCAGGCGCCGGTGGACCCTCCGGCTCCCATCCCCTCGACGACGGCAAGCACCGACGCGGCGCAGGGTGGTGGCGGTGGCTGCTGGCGCTGATCCTGCTGCTGGTTCTGGCCCTACTGATCGTCTTGCTGGTGCGGCACTTCCGCGACAAGGACGACACCACAGCGGGCACGAAGGCACTGCCGAGCGCGTCCGCAGCGACCACGTCGGCATCCACTCCGACGTCCGCCACTTCTGCACCCGCCATTCCGACATCGGCTGCCTCGTCGATTGCGACGGCACCGAGCTCCACGGCCGTCCCCGCAGTGGCCGTGGCCAGTTGCACAAAGCCCACGCTCACCGTGTCACCGGCGACGGCCCGCGGCGGACAGACGGTGACCGTGACCGGCCGGCACTTCTCCGGCTGCCGCGCCACCACCGGCAACGCCACGCCCACAGCGACTCTGCCCGTCAACATCGGCGTCGTTGGCAGCACCACGGTCGGCAACGCCCTGGCGAGGGCTCGTACCAGCGCCGGCGGCTCCTTCACGGTCCGTTTCGCGTTCCCCGCCGCTGCAGGCCGCACCAGCGTCACGCTCGCCGCGGCATCGAGGGACACGAGGACCACTCTCGCGTACGCCGGCGCGAGGTCCGTCTCGTACCGCATGAACGGGACCGGACCCGGCGGCGACATGCCGACTGCGGTGCCGGCCGGCAACGGTGGCCATGCGGCCGCCACCGCCGACACGACCGTCGACACGCAACTGGGCCTGCTCGTCGGCGGGCTCCTGCTCGCGGTAGGCGGCACCACTGTGCTCGCCACTCGTCGTCGCGCCAGCCGGTGACGGTCGGTCACGGCAGGCCCACCCGGTCCCGGGTGGGCCTGCCGGGAGCGTAATCACGCACGCCGGCCGCAAGACGACGCCACACCCTCCTCCCATGGCAAAGGAACGACCATCGAACGCCGGACCGGTCCGCACCGCCACCGCCGGGTTGTCACGTTCGTGGCAGCCGCGGTCGTGGCCATCGGCCTCGTGCTGGCCGGCGTCGCACTTGTCGGACTGCGCCATGATCGCGGCTCGCCGACCTCGTTCGGGTCCCTGGCGCTCCGACCCGCAAGCCTCGGCCCGGCCACTCGCGCGCCGGCTCCGGAGACGCGTGCCTCCAGCGAGCGGGTCAGCGGCGGCGCACGCGCGACGTCAGCACGATCGACCCGCCCGGTCCTGCTGCGCATCCCCGCCCTCGGTCTGACCGCCCCGGTCGAACGGGTCGTCACCAGCGGCGGGGTGCTCGGCGTACCCGATGACGTCGGCCACGTCGGCTGGTGGGTCGGCAGCGCTCTCCCCGGCTCCCCCGCCGGCGCGACCGTCATCGACGGACACGTCGACTCCGCGGTCGAGGGCGACGGAGCGCTGTTTCGCGTCGGCGATTTGCGCGTCAAACAGCGCGTCACGCTGACGACCGAGAACGGACGCCAGGTTGGTTACCGGGTCTTCGCACGCCGCGTCTACTCCAAGACCCGTGCCCTGCCGACCACGCTTTTCGATACGGTCGGTGCACCACGGCTCGTGCTCATCACCTGTGGGGGACCGTTCGACCCCGCGGCGCACTCCTACCGCGACAACATCGCCGTCTTCGCCCGCCCCGTCACTTGATCCGACCGGGGCCTGGCCCGACCCGACCCGAGCCGTGGATGTGTCCGCTGCCCTGGCGCCTGATGACCGACCACGATCTCACCTTGCGACCGAGCGCGAGCCCGTACCGCGCTGGCCGCCCGGCACAGACGGCCCGCGCCGCCTGACACGCGCCCGGGCAGGAGGGCCGACCGGCCTCAGCCCTCCTGCTCGGTCGGCCGGATGAGCAGCTCGTTCACGGCCACGCGGCGCGGACGGGTGACGATGTAACCGATGGCGTCGGCGATGTCCTCGGCCTCCATCCGCTCCATGTCGGCGAAGCGCGACATGGACGCCTCGCGGACCTCGTCGCGCAGATGGTCGGTGAGCTCGGTCGCCACCGCGCCCGGCTCGACCAGCGCGACCCGCACGTGGCGCTTCGTGACCTCCTGGCGCAGCGACTCCCCGAACGCGCCGACGCCGTGCTTGGTGAGGCTGTAGACGCCGTTGCCGTTGCGTGCCACGCGCCCGGCGACGCTGCTGACGAGCACGAGGTCGGCGACCCGGCGCGGGCCACCGTCCGCCGCGGCCAGCAGGTGCGGCAGGGCTGCGTGCGTGGTGTGGAGCAGGCCCTTCAGGTTCAGGTCGATCATGCGCTCCCACTCCTCGGCCGGTGCGTCGACGACCGGTCCGAGCAGCATCACCCCGGCGTTCGCGACCACCGTGTCGAGCCGGCCGAAGTGTTCGACCGCCGACGCGACCGCGGCCCGCGCCTCGGCCTCGACCGTCACGTCGGTCTCGAGGACCAGCGCCTCACCGCCGGCCTCGTCGATGCGAGCCGCCAGATCGGTGAGCCGGTCCTGGCGGCGCGCCGCGATGGCGACCTTCGCCCCGCGCCGCGCCAGCTCGATCGCTGTCGCTTCGCCGATGCCGCTGCTCGCGCCGGTGACCAGCGCGACCGTTCCGTCCAAGGTGTCAGCCATGCGTCCATCGTGCCCGCTGCGGGCGCCCTTTCGTCACTGGTGCTCGAGCCGTTCCGCCCGCCGGGCCGGCTCGCCCACGTGATCCTGAGACGCCCGGAGTGACCCACCGTCACCGGCGTCGGTCGGCGGCCGCGATGCGGACGAGCAACGCGCGCAGCTGCGCCTGCTCGTCGGCGTCCAGGTCGGCGAGCAGCCGCCGCTCGGCCTTGTCGCTGGCGCGCGTTGCTCTGCTCAGGACCTGTTGACCTGCCTCGGTCAGGGCGACGACGTTGCGACGACGGTCCCCGTCGTCGGCGTGCCGCGCCACCAGACCCTTGCTCTCGAGCCCGTCGAGCAGGGCCACCATCGTCGTCCGGTCGATCTTGAGGCGGGCGGCGGCTTGCTGCTGGGACTCCGGTTCCCGTGCCTGGAGGAGCAACAGGACCGCGAGTTCGCGGCCGTTGATCCCGAAGGGCTCCAGGTGCTCCTGATGCAGATCCTCGAGGTCCAGGAGAGCGCGCTTGAGCAGGTAGGTCAGCCGACGGCTGAGCCGTGGCCCCAGGTCGGCCTCGTAGGTCACGACGCAAGGTTACTGCTACGCTGATTGTCAGTATTACTGACGATCAGTTAGGGAGACCATCATGACTACAGTGCTACTTACCGGGGCGACCGGCCTGGTCGGATCGCGCCTGCTGCCGCGCCTGGCGCAATCGGGCTTCGACTGTCGCGCCCTCGTCCGCGCGGACGTCGAGGTCCCGCCCGGCACGACCGCGGTCCGTGGCGATCTCGCCGACCCCGGGTCCCTGCGGGCCGCGGTCGGGGGCGTCGACGTGGTCGTTCATCTCGCCGCGCTGTTCCGGACGGATGACGAGGACGCCGTCTGGCGTGCCAACTTCGACGGCACACGCAACCTGATCGACGCGGTCAAGGCGTACGCACCGGCCGCCCGGTTCGTCATGAGCAGCACCGGCAACGTCTACGACGCCGACGCCGCGCGTCCCGCTCTCGAGACCGACACCTGCTCGCCGACGGCCGCCTACCCGGCGAGCAAGGTGGCCGCCGAGCAGCTCCTGCGCGACAGCGGCCTGACCTGGTCCGTCCTGCGGTTGCCGTTCGTCTACGGGGACGGCGACGGGCACCTCGCGTCCCTCGGAACACTGGCGGAGCGCTTCGGGCTGCACCCGGCACACACCTACTCCGTCGTGCACCATCGCGACGTCGCCACCGTCGTGCGCCTTGCCCTGACCGGCGCCATGGACGGGCGGATCGTGAACGTGACCGACGATGCGCCCGCCACCGTGTACGAGATGACCGCTCTCGGCGGCAACCCGGTCGCGACCAGCGCCGAGCCGCTCGAACACCCGTGGTCCGGTCGGATGGACGGGACGCTGGTGCGTGAGCTCGGCTTCCGGGCGACCGTGCCGACCATCCACGCGGCAGCACGCGACGGGATCCTCTAGACCGCGCAGCGCGGGGGCGCGATGCCCTCGACAGGACGCACGGATCGGCGCGAGCATAGGGGCGGCAGGCGTCCCGACGAGCGGATGAGGCGGATCAATGAGCCCGTTGGCATGGCTGCGGGCCCACGATCCCGGACTGGCCGCTCTGCGCCGGGCCGCCCGTACCGCCATCGTCATGCCCGGCCTGTTCGCGCTGGGCATGCAGGTGATCGGCAACGCTCAGATCGCCACGTTCGCCGCCTTCGGCGCGTTCGCCATGCTGCTGTTCGTCGACTTCTCCGGACCCGTCCAGTACCGGCTGGAGGCGCACCTCGGCCTCGGCGTCACCGGTGCCGCCCTGGTCTGTCTCGGCACGCTGGCGTCGCACAACGCAGTCGTCGCCGCGATCGCGACCACCCTCGTGGGATTGGTGGTGCTGTTCGTCGGCGTGATCAGCTCGGTACTCGCCGGGGCGACCACCGCCCTGCTGATCGCGTTCGTCCTGCCGGTGACGACACCGGCCCCGGCGTCGACGATCCCGGACCGCCTCACCGGGTGGGCGCTGGCGACCGGGGCGGCGACCGGGGCGGTGGTGGTGTTGTGGCCGTCGGCCAGGCCCGATCGGCTGCGTGCGTCGGCGACCACGGTGTGCCGCCTACTCGGTGACCTGCTGCGCGCACAGACGGAGGACACGGCTCGTCACGACACCCAGCACCGTGACGAGCCGGACCTCGCCGACCGCGTGACCGAGGCGACGGAGGCCCTCGAACGCCTGTTCTTCGCGACCCCGTACCGGCCGACCGGCCTGACGTCGTCCGCCCGTGCCCAGGTCCGGCTCGTGGACGAGCTGGGCTGGCTCTGCCGAATCGTCCCGCGTGCGGGTGCGGACTCACCAGAGGCAGGCGCACAGCAGGTTCGGGCGGTCGTCACGGCCGTGGCCGATCTGCTCGAGGCGGGAGCCGCCCTCCTCGAGGCCCCCTACCGCAGCGGCGGGGATCTGTCTGGTGAGCTCGCCGAGCTCCGGGCGGCCCTGCACGACATGGAGTACCGGGCCACTGGCTCGATGCCGATCGCGATCCGCGGCGCGTCGGATCGTGCCCGGGCCATGGTCAGCTCTTTGGAGCCGACCTTCCGGGCCCAGGAGCTGAGTTACGCAGCGTCCGTCGTCGCCGCCAACATCGAACGCGTGGTGTCCGCCGAACAGCGCACGTGGTGGGCCCGCGTGCTCGGTCACCAGCCCGACGGCATCAGTGGGCCGCTGGCCTCGGCGCACGAACGGGCCGGAGCCCACGTCGAGTGGCATTCGGTGTGGCTGCACAACAGCCTGCGCGGTGCCTTCGCGCTGGGCGCGGCGGTACTGGTTGCGAATCTGACCGGCGTGCAGCACTCGTTCTGGGTCGTCCTGGGCACGTTGGCCGTGCTGCGTTCCAACGCTCTGAACACCGGCCAGAACTCGCTACGTGGCATCCTCGGCACATCCGGGGGCTTCGTCGTCGGCGGCCTGGTCGTGGCGGTCGTCGGGACGAACACGACCGTGTTGTGGGTGCTCCTGCCGGTGGCGGTACTGCTGGCCGGCCTTGCCCCGACCACGCTGTCCTTCACGGCCGGGCAAGGAGCGTTCACGCTGACCCTGGTGATCCTCTACAACATCATCGCGCCGGTCGGCTGGAAGGTGGGCCTGACCCGCGTGGAGGACATCGCCATCGGCTGTGCGGTGAGCGTGGCCGTCGGCGTGCTGTTCTGGCCGCGCGGGGCCGGCCGTGCCCTGGGCCGGGCGCTGGCCGAGGCCTACACCGACAGCGCGACCAACCTGAGCGCCGCGGTGTCCTACGCCGTGCAGCGCTGCCGACCCGGCGCGCCGGCCACGATCACGCCGACCGCCGAGGCGTACGCAGCCGCCGCCTCGGCGCGACGCCTGGACGACGCCTTCCGCGGCTACCTCGCCGAACGCGGCAGCAAGCCGGTCCCTCTCGCCGAGGTCACCGCACTGGTCACCGGGGTGGCCGGCTTACGGCTGGCCGCGGACTCCGTCCTCGACCTCTGGACCTCGGACTCCGCCACGTTCACCGACCACGCGGCGCCCGTGCCCCAACTCGACGCTGCCGTCGCTGCCGTCACGCAGTGGTACGCCAGCCTCGCCGAAGCCCTGGTGCGCGGCACGGCGGCTCCTTCGCCGCAGGGGCCCACGACGGCCGCCGACGCGCAGCTGATCGCCACCATCGGACACGACCTGGCCGACCCCGACGGCTACGGCACGGCCACCGCGGTGCGGCTCGTCTGGACCGCCGACCACGTCGACGCCGTGCGCCGCCTGGAAGCGCTGCTCGCGGCGCCCGCCCACGCCGTCGCGGAGGTACGGGGGCGCGACACCAGGTCGATCCTTCGCAGCCTGAGGGGTCTCCGCCTCCCCGGGGCGTCCGACGAGATGGCGTCCGGGACGGCCTGAGCCGCGATTGGGTCCCACCGGCCGATCGAGCCGTGACGAGAGCCGAACGTGCGATGCTGGAACCATGTCGTTCAACATGAACATCGGCGGCGGACAGTCGATCTTCGCCCGGGCCTCGACCCGGGTGAACGACGTCGACGCGGAGCTGCGCGACAAGCACACCGGCAAGCCCGCCGAGGACATCAAGCCGCTCGCCATCCTCGCGCTGCGGCGGATCGGCGTCAGCCTGTCGGACGCGGAGCTCGTCGCGTACGCGCATGCGGTCTCGAGCGGCGAGAAGTACCGGTTCCACCTGAGCTGACGTGTTGGAGCGGGCGACGAGAATCGAACTCGCGTAATCAGTTTGGAAGACTGAGGCTCTACCATTGAGCTACGCCCGCGCGCCCCGGAGACGCCGGGTACAGCAGGCACGATACCGGTTCGGCCAACGCCCTTCGCTCGGACGCACCGCCCGCTGGCAGGATGTCCCGTGTGACCGCCCGATGACCAGGCCGAGCCCGTGAACCCGTCCCGTCTGACCGGCCCGCCCATGCGGCTGCGGCTGGCCGGGGAGCTGCTGCCCATGGTCGGGCACGTGCGGATGTACGTCTGCGGCATCACGCCCTACGACGTGACCCACCTCGGCCACGCCTCCACCTTCGTCTGGGCCGACGCGCTCGAGCGGGTGCTGCGCTGGCACGGCCACACGGTGTCGATGGCGCGCAACGTCACCGACGTTGACGACGTGCTCTATGCCGAGGCCCGGCGCCGCGGCGAGGCCCACACCATGCTCGCCACCCTGCAACGCGCCTCGTTCGAGGGGACGATGGCCACCCTGCAGGTGCGTCAGCCGGACCACTCCCCGAGCGCAGCGCAGCACATCGGTCACGTCGTGCAGCTGGCCACGGCGCTGCTCGACCGCGGCGCCGCCTACGAGCGCAACGGCACGGTGTACGCACGGACGGCCGAGACGTACCTGCGGACCGACCTCGACCAGCACACTGCCCTCGAACGCGCGGCCGAGTTCCACGACGACCCCGGCGACCCCGACAAGGACGACCCGCTCGACACCGTCGTCTGGCGGGCCGCCGTGCCCGACGACGAGGTCAGCTGGCCCAGCCCCTGGGGCGACGGGCGCCCCGGCTGGCACGCCGAGTGCGCGGCCATGGTGCTGGCGCTCTACGGGTCCTCACTCGACCTGCACTGCGGTGGCGCCGACCTCGAGTTCCCGCACCACGCCTGCGAGTCGGCGCTCGCCGAGGCGGCCACCGGCGTCACGCCGTTCGCGCGCGGCTGGTTGCGGGCCGGGCTGGTGTCGGTCAACGGCGCCAAGATGGCCAAGTCCTCGGGCAACCTCGTCCTCGTCGAGGACGTGCTCAAGGAGCACTCCCCCGGCGCCGTCCGCCTGCTCTGCCTGAACCGGCCGTGGTCGTTGCCGTGGGAGTACTCCCCCGCCGCCCTGGCCGACGCCGAGGGCCTGCTCGAGCAGCTCTACTCGGCGGCGGCGGCACCCGGCTCGGTACCCGGGGCGGCCGCCGTCCCCGCGGCGCTGCTCGACGACCTGGACGTCCCCCGAGCCCTGGCCATCGCGCTCGAGGACGGCGGACAGGCCGCGCGCACCTTCATCGAGCTGCTCGCGCTGTCCTGAGGTCGCGACGCCGCCGATGACCGACGAGACCACACCTCGGCGCCGCACGCGTCGGCGGGCGACCGCACGGCAGGGGCCGCCTGTCGCGCGGACCGACGAGCCGCCGGAGGCCCCGTCCACGCGGCCGACAACGGAGGCTCCGCCGGCAACGGAGGCGCCGCCGACGAAGGCGCCGACGAAGGCCGCACCGTCGCGGCGGGCCACGACGACCCCGCCCGAGGCCCTCCGTTCCGACACCGGGCGCCGCGCCGGACGCGCCGCGCAGGGCCGGCGGGCGGACCACGACCTGGCGGGTTCCGGCACCTCGCAGGTCGGCCCCACCGGGGCGATGCGCGCCCGCGACCTCAACCGGCCCACCGCCGATGACCTGGCCGAGGCCGAGGCCGACCTCACCATCGTCCGTCGCCACTGGACCCCGGCCGACGACCAGCACGGCGGCCGGAACGCTTCGGAGCGTCCACCGCGCCGCCGACGCCCGTGAGCTCACCGAAGCAGCTCGCGGACACGGCCCTGCAGCGCTACGACCTGGCCGACGCACGGCTGACCTTCCTCGCCGCGTCCTTCAACACCGTCTACCGGGTGGACGCGCGAGCCGCGTCCTACGTCCTGCACGTCGGGCCCGCGCTGTGCATCCACCACCCTGACGTCGCCGCCGCCCAGGACCGATGGACGCGGCACCTGGAGGCGCGAGGAGTCCCTGTCCCCCGTGTCGTCCGCACCCGCGACGGTGCACCGAGCACCCGTGTCGGGACCGCGACCGGCACCCACGAGTGCACCGTGACGACCTGGGTGCCCGGTGTACCTCTCGCGACCCCGCCCTCGCCTGCTGACGTCCGTGGGCTCGGCACGCTGAGCGCCCGACTGCACGACGCGACCGACCCGGTGGGCACCGCACCGGCCGGGGCGCTGACCTGGCGCTCGGTTCTGCAGTTCGAACTGGCCGACCGGTTGGGCGCGCTTCCCGCCCCGTCGCGCGACGTGCTGCGGAACGCCCACACACGCGCGCAGAGTGCGGTCGACCGACTGTGGCGGCAGGCGAGCACACCACCCCGGCTGGTGCACACCGACCTGACTCCGGCGAACCTCGTCCGTGACGGCGACACCGTCCACGCCCTCGACTTCCAGGACATGGCGTGGGGGCACGTCGAGCAGGATCTGGCCAACACCCTCTACGGGCTGACGCGGGGCCACGACGCGCCGGAGACCCTCGCCGCCCTGCGGGACGGCTACGAGCAGGTGCGGCCGTGGCCCCGTCTCGACCCGGGGTTGCTCCCCGACCTGTTCGCGGCGCGACGGCTGGCGATCGTCAACCTGGCCGTGCACCGGCGACGGCCGGACCTCGACGCCTACGTCAGGCGGCACGTCGACGCCCTGCGCGACCACGCGGACTGAACCGACTCGACCCGCCTGCTTCGATGGCCCCATGACGCAGACCGCCAAGCGCATCGGCATCGTCCTGTTCGACGGCGTGGAGGAGCTGGACGCCGTCGGCCCCTGGGAGGTGCTGGCCTACTGGACGCAGACCCACCCCGACGACGGCTGGACGGTCACGATGCTGTCCGCCGACGGCGCGGCGGTCACCGCCGCCAAGGGCCTGGTGCTCGGCGCGCACGGGGCGCTGCACGACGCCGGTCCGCTCGACGTCGTCGTCCACCCGGGCGGCCGAGGCACCCGCGCCCTGGTCTCCGAGCCGGCGCACCTCGACTGGGTGCGGGCGCGCCGTGCCGATGTGCCGCTGCTGACGAGTGTCTGCACCGGGTCGCTCGTGTACGCGGCCGCGGGCCTGCTGGCCGGGCGGCCCGCCACGACGCACTGGTCGGCGCTGGACGAGCTCCGCGAGCTGGATCCGAGCATCGAGCTGCGTCCGGACGACCGGTTCGTCGACGACGGCGACGTGGTCACCTCGGCCGGGGTGTCGGCCGGTATCGACATGGCGCTGCACCTGGTCGTGCGCCTGGCCGGTGCCGGGCGGGGCCGCGAGGTGCGCCGCGGGATCCAGTACGACCCGGCCCCGCCCGTCTGAGCCCTGCCGTCAGCGGGTCTCGTGCCCAGCGATCGCGCCGGTGGCCTCGTACTCGGCCAGCTCGTTGATGCGCCGCTGGTGCCGTTCGACACCCGAGAACGGCGTTGACAGGAAGATCTCGACGAACCGCAGCATGTCCTCGTCCGGGTGGTTGCGGGCGCCGAGGCTGATGACGTTCGCGTCGTTGTGCTGCCGCGCGAGCGTGGCAGTGTCGTCGCTCCAGACCAGTGCGGCGCGGGTGCCGGTCACCTTGTTCGCGGCGATCTGCTCGCCGTTGCCGGAGCCACCGATGACCACGCACAGGCTGCCCGGGTCGGCGACCATGCGAGCAGCGGCCGTGATGCACGGCGGCGGGTAGTCGTCCTGGTCGTCGAAGGTGTGGGCACCGCAGTCGACGGCCTCGTGACCCAGGCCGGTGATGTGCTCGACGAGCTTGGCCTTGAGCTCGAAACCCGCGTGGTCGCTGCCGAGGTAGACGCGCATGTGCTCATCATGGCAGGAGCGGACGCCACCCGACCCCCGGCCCGCGACCGGGCGGGGCGCACCATGGAGCCGTGGATCTCGCCCTCGACCGTCCGGACGTCGCCGGGGCGCTAACCCAGTGGTCGGTGGAGCCGCTGGCCGTCGTCGTGGTCGTGGTCCTGGCCGTCTCCTACGCCTACGGCGTGCGGCGGCTCAGACGCCCGTGGCCGCGCGGCCGCTCGGCCACCTTCGCAGTCGGCCTGCTGCTGTTCCTCTGGACGACATCGGGGTTCCCCGAGGTCTACGCCGGGTCGCTGTTCTGGGCCTGGACGGCGCAGACCCTGGTGCTGTGGTTGTTCGTCCCCATCGTGGTGCTGTTCGGCCACCCGCTGCAGCTCGCTCGGGCGGTGGGCGGGCCGGGGAGCCGGCTCGACCGCGTGCTGCAGTCCAAGCCGGTGCGCGTCGTCGCCAACCCGCTGATCGGCCCGGCCCTGGTGCCCGCGCTGTCGTTCGTGCTGTTCTTCGGGCCGCTCCCGGGGTGGGCGATCGGCAGCCCGCCGGTCGGCTGGCTGCTCCACCTGGCCCTCGTGCTCGTGGGCGCCGTCATGGTGCTGCCGCTGGTCGGGTTCGAGGACGACATCAGCTCGCTGGCGGTCGGCCTGTCGCTGGCCATCGGGTCCTTCGAGCTCGTCATCGACGCCCTGCCCGGCATCGTGCTGCGCCTGAACACCCACCTGTCGACCTCGTACTTCGACCACGTCGACCGGCACAGCTGGTCGCCGACGCCGCTGCACGACCAGCAGCTGGGCGGCGGCATCCTCTGGACGGTCGCCGAGCTGATCGACCTGCCGTTCCTGTTCCTCGTCTTCCGGCGTTGGCTGCGCGCCGACGCCCGCGACGCGGCCAACATCGACGCCGTCCTGGAGGCCGAGCGTGCGTCTCGGCGCGGGTTCGACACGGATACCGACGCCGATGCCGACGCCGGCGCCCGTGCCGACACCCACGATGCGGGTCCGTGGGAGGACATCGACGCCCGGACCGAGCGCGACGTGCCGTGGTGGGAGGGCGACCCGGCCATGGAACGCCGCCTGCGTCGCCTGCAGTAGGGCTCAGCGCAGTAGTGCTCAGCGGGGCGGCGTGAACGTCCAGTCCCCGTTGGCACCGCGAGCCAGCGGATGCACCGCCACCGCCGCCGCCGTCGGCACGGGCCCGTACACGTGGGGGAACTCCGCGCCGTGACCGTAGGTGTCCTCGACCCGCACCTCGGCGGGGACGGCGTCGGTGTCGACCTCGACGACCACAAGCTCGGGTTCGTCGCGGTAGAGCAGGTTCGCCGTGCCCGCGACCTGCTCGGCGAACGAGAAGTGGACGAAGCCCTCGGCGGCCAGCGACGCAGGCCGGTACTCGCCGGCCTCGACGGCGGCGGCCCAGGCCTGGGGGGTGACGAGATGGAACAGGCGCACCCCGGCATCCTCCCCGACGTCAGGCCAGCCCGATGTGGCGGGCCATCCCCCGCAACTCGTGGTCGAAATAGGCGTCCAGGTCGACGATCGCGTTCTGGTAGCGCCCGAACAGTTCGAAACTCAGCGTGCCGAACAGCTGCGCCCAGGCCGTGAGGAGACGTCCCACGAGGGTGAGGGGGACGCCCTCGGTACCCGGGTACTCGGTCAACCGCTCGAAGTCGGCGCGCACGGCCTTGGGCAGACGGTCGGACGGCGCGGCCACGACGCCCTTGTCCCACCCGTCGCGGACGACGGCGACCGCGACGAGCAGCACCCGCTGCGCGCTCTCGACCGTGTCCATCGGGGCCGCGTAGCCCGGGATGGGCGTCCCGTACAGCAGGGCGTACTCGGCCGGCCGCGCCCGCGACCACTCCCGCACCGCACGGCCGATTGCCATCCACCGGCCGACGAGATCGCGCCGGGCCACCACGGACTCGGCCCGCTCGACGGCGACGCCCATGCTGTCGTACCCGTCGATGATCAGCGCGGTCAGCAGGTCGTCGCGACTGGCGAAGTACCGGTAGACCGCGGACGACACGACCCCGAGCTCGCGGGCCACCGCCCGCAAAGACAGGTCGGACCCGTCCGAGGCCAGGTGCTGACGGGCGACGGTCTTGATGCGCTCGGTCATCTCGGCGCGGGCGAGGTCACGCGCGGTGGGTGCGTCGTTCACATCCCACACTGTGCCAGAGATTCGAGAGCAGTGCACTAATTCGAGAGCACCGCTCTTGACATCGAAAGGAAAGAGAGCAATGCTCTCTGTACCAGCGAGAGCATCGCTCTCCCAATCACGAGAGGAACTCCTCATGACACAGCATCTGATCGTCGGAGCCGGTCCGGTCGGCACCGCCCTGGCCCGCGAACTGCTCGCCCGCGGCGAGGACGTCACCGTCGTCACCCGCAGCGGTTCCGGCATCGACGGCACCGAGCGGGTCAAGGCCGACGCCTCCGACGCGGACCGCCTCAGCGAGCTGGCGCAGGGCGCGGCCGCGATCTACAACTGCGTCAACCCGCCGTACGACAAGTGGGCCGAGACGTGGCCGGCGATCTCGGCGGCGCTGATCACCGCCGCCGAACGTTCCGGGGCCGTCCTGGCCGTCACCGGGAACCTGTACGGCTACGGCAAGGTCGACGCGCCGATGACCGAACAGACACCACTCGCGGCCACCGGCACCAAGGGCCGGGTCCGCAACCGGATGTGGGCCGACGCGCTGGCCGCTCACGAGGCCGGGCGGATCCGGATGTTCGAGGTCCGTGGCAGCGACTACCTGGGCGGCAACTCCTACCTCTCGACCGTGGTGACCCCCGCCTGGCGCAAGGGCCGCACGGCCTACGTGCCCGCCGCCCTCGACGTGCCGCACACCTTCACCGACGTCCGCGACGTCGCGACCCTGCTGGCAACGGGCGTGGGCGACGAGCGAGCCTGGGGCCGCGCCTGGCACGTGCCCAGCCCGGCGCCGCTGACCATGCGTGAGCTCACGACCCTGGCCGCCCAGGCCATGAACGTGCCGAACAAGGTGCGGTCGCTGCCGTACGCCGCGGTGTGGGCGGCCGGGGTGTTCACGCCGTTCGTCAAGGAGCTGCGCGAGACCCAGCACCAGTTCCGGCGCCCCTACGTCCTCGACTCCTCGTCCGCGCAGGAGACGTTCGGGCTGACGCCGCACGCAACCACCGACTCGGTGGCCTTCGACCTCGCCAACGGGGCCCCCGCCCCGCGCTGAAGGAGCTGGTCAGCCGCGCTTCTCGAACTGCGGGCTCTCCGTGCGGGTGCGCTTGAGCTCGAAGAAGTAGGGGTAGCCGGCGAGCAGCCGCGCGCCGTCCCACATGCGCACCGACTCCTCGGGGTCCTCCGGCACGCGGGTGATGACCGGGCCGAAGAACGCGACGCCGTCGATGTGGATGGTGGGCGTGCCGACCTCGTCACCGACCGGGTCCATGCCCTGGTGATGGGACTTGCGCAGCGCGTCGTCGAACTCGGTGGAGTCCGCGGCGTCGGCCAGCGACTCCGGCAACCCGGCCTCGGTGAGGGCCTCGACGATCAGGGCCCGGTCGAACTCACGCCCGTCGTTGTGCTTGCGGGTCCCGAGTGCGGTGTAGAGGTCGCGCAGCACGCCGACGCCGAACTGCTGCTCGGCGGCGATGCAGACCCGGACCGGTCCCCAGCCGCGATCCATGGCCTCCTGGTACTGCGCAGGAAGCTCGTCCCGGCCGGAGTTCAGCACCGACAGCGACATGACACGGAACGTGAGCTCGATGTCGCGGTGCTTCTCGACCTCGAGGATCCACCGCGACGTCACCCAGGCGAACGGGCACAGCGGGTCGAAGTAGAAGTCGACGACGGGACGCTCCGACGGAGCAGTAGTAGTCACGTCAACCACTGTAACCCCGCCGGTGCGACCGGGGTCAGGCCAGCGCGGCGAGGGCCTCGTCGGCGTGCATGTCCATGTTGGTCTCGCTGTGCACGACCTTCTTGACCCGGCGGTCGGTGCCGATGACGAAGGTCCACCGCTTGACCGGCGCCCCGAGCTTGCGGCCAATGGCGCCACGGGACACCCCGAAGATGTCCGCGACGGTGCCCTCGGTGTCGGCCAGCAGGGGGTAGTCGAAGGAATGGGTGTCGGAGAACTGCTTCTGCTTCTCGACCGAGTCGCGGCTGATGCCCACCCGCTGCGCGCCGGCCGCCTGGAAGTCCGCCGCGACGTCGCGGAAGTGACAGGCCTCCTTGGTGCAGCCACCGGTCATCGCGGCCGGGTAGAAGAACAACACCACCGGCCCGTCGGCCAGCAGCCCGCCGAGGGACCGCATCACGCCGGTCTGGTCGGGGAGTTCGAAATCGGGAACCTCGTCGCCTTCACGCATGCCCCACACCCTAGCCAGGACGGGCCTCGCGGGGCGCATCGTGACAGACTTCTCCCATTGGCCCGCGGCGTGAAACCGCACGCGCCGGCCGGCTCGAAGACCGACTCCGGTCGGATTCACGACGTCGAAAGGAAGCGCTTCACCCGTGGCCGTCCCGAATCTCACCCGTACCGATGCGCAGCACCGCGCCGCCCTGCTCCAGGTCGAGTCCTACGACGTCGTCCTGGATCTCACCGACGGCGCCGGGGCGCCCTCCGAGCGCACGTTCCGCTCGACGACCACGGTGCGGTTCACCGCGCGAGCGGGTGAGCAGACCTTCGTCGACGTCATCGCCGACTCCTTCCACACGGTCACCCTGAACGGCGCCGACATCGACGTGTCCGGCTACCGGCCCGAGGACGGCATCCCGCTCACCGGTCTCGCGGAGCAGAACACGCTCGTCGTCGACGCTGACCTGCTGTACACGAACACGGGCGAGGGCCTGCACCGCTTCGTCGACCCGCTCGACAACGAGACCTACCTGTACTCGCAGTTCGAGACGGCCGACGCCAAGCGGATGTTTGCCTGCTTCGACCAGCCGGACCTCAAGGCCACGTTCACGCTGACGATCACCGTTCCCGAGCACTGGCAGGCCTCCTCCAACGGCCGGCTCGAGCGCACCGAGGACCTGGCTGCAGGCAAGCGCCTGCACTTCGCCACGACGGCACGCATCAGCACCTACATCACGGCGCTGGTCGCGGGCCCGTACCACGTGGTCACCGACCATCACGACGGCATCGACCTCGGGCTGTGGTGTCGCAGCACCCTGGCCGACTACCTCGACAGCGAGACCCTGTTCGAGATCACCAAGCAGGGGTTCGACTGGTACCACGCGAACTTCGGCGTCCGGTACGCCTTCGACAAGTACGACCAGCTCTTCGTCCCCGAGTTCAACGCCGGGGCGATGGAGAACGCCGGATGCGTGACCTTCCGCGAGGACTACGTGTTCCGCAGCAAGGTCACCGACGCCCGTTACGAGCGTCGCTGCGAGACGATCCTGCACGAGATGGCCCACATGTGGTTCGGCGATCTCGTCACCATGCGCTGGTGGGACGACCTGTGGCTCAACGAGTCGTTCGCCACCTACGCGTCGGTGCTGTGCCAGACCCGGGCCACCCGCTTCACCGAGGCCTGGGCCACCTTCGCCAACTCCGAGAAGTCGTGGGCCTACCGCCAGGACCAGCTCCCTTCGACACACCCCATCGCCACCGACGCCCCGGACGTCCAGACCGCCGAGGTGAACTTCGACGGCATCACCTACGCGAAGGGCGCCAGCGTGCTCAAGCAGCTCGGCGCCTACGTCGGCGTCGACGCCTTCCTCGCCGGGCTGCGCGAGTACTTCTCCGAGCACGCCTACGGCAACACCACGCTCGCCGACCTGCTGCGCGCCTTGGAAGAGTCCTCGGGCCGCGACCTCGGCGACTGGTCGAAGCTGTGGCTCGAAACCACCGGCATCAACACGGTGCGCGCCGAGTACAGCCTCGACGCGGACGGCACGTTCACCGACTTCGAGATCGTGCAGTCCGCGCCCACCGAGGTGGCCTCGACCAACACGCTGCGCCCGCACCGCCTGGCCGTGGGCCTCTACGAGGAGCAGGGCGGCGTGCTGACGCGCACCCGGCGGGTGGAGCTCGACGTCACCGGCGCTCGCACCGCGGTGGCCGAGCTCGTCGGCACCCGGCGGCCGGCGCTGCTGCTCGTCAACGACGACGACCTGACCTACTGCAAGCAGCGCCTGGACGACACCAGCCTGGCCACCCTGCGCGCCGGCGGGATCGCCAAGCTCGAGTCCCCGCTCGCGCGCGCCCTGTGCTGGTCGGCCGCGTGGGACATGACCCGCGACGGCGAGATGCCGACCCGCGACTACGTCGCCCTGGTGGTGGCCGGCGCCCGGCACGAGACCGACATCGGCGTCATGCAGTCGCTGACCCGCCAGGCGCTGCGGGCGCTGGAGATCTACGCCGACCCGCAGTGGGCACCGCAGGGCTACGCCGCCCTGGGCGACGCCGCGCTGTCGGCCCTCACCGACGACCACGCGGCGGCACCCGGGTCCGACCACCAGCTGGCCTGGACCCACGCCCTGCTCGGCTCGGCCCGCACGCCGGAACAGATCGCCTACGTGCGCGGCCTGCTCGACGGCTCCGCCACGCTCGACGGGCTGGCGGTCGACCACGAGCTGCGGTGGTCGATGCTGATGACGCTGTCTGCCCTCGGGTCGGCGAGCCCGGACGAGGTCGAGGAGGAGCTCGCGCGGGACCCCTCCGCCGCGGGCCAGCGGCACGCAGCCACGGCCCGCGCGTTGCAGCCGACGGCCGCCGCGAAGGAGCAAGCCTGGCACCTGGCCGTGGAGGACGACACGCTGCCCAACGCCATGCAGGAAGCGGTCATCGGCGGGTTCTCACACGCCACCCAGGGCGAGCTGCTCACCCCGTACGTCGAGCGCTATTTCTCGGTGATCGCCGACGTGTGGGAGCGGCGCACCAGCGAGCTGGCGCAGAACGTGGTGGTCGGGCTGTTCCCTACGTGGTCCTCGACGATCACCCGGGAGACGGTCGAGGCGGCCGATACGTTCCTGGCGCGGACGGACGTGCCGAGTGCGCTACGCCGTCTCGTTCAGGAGGGTCGGGCCGACATCCAGCGGGCGTTGCACGCGCGCGCCGCCGACGCAGCGGCGGTCTGACACCCTCGGTTCACCTCACGGTGTCTTGACGTAGGACAAAGAGGGTGGCAGCGTCGGCGGCAGTGACCGCCGTCACCCGTTCCCGGAGTGCACCCTCATGTCGTCCGCCGCGCACCGCTGCCCGCCTCGTCGGGTGCAGCGGCACGCGTCGAGGTTCGCGGCGGCCGGTTGCGTGCTCGCAGCGGCCGGCCTGACCGCTGCGCTCACCGGCGCCTCCACGGCGAACCACGCGGACGCGGGTCCGCAACCGCACCGCGCGGCGGTCGCCCGTGCCGCGGCGCCCACGGTCATGCCCGCCGCCGACTCGGCGACGACGCCGGCGTCCGTGGCGACACCCGCCCGGCCCTCGGTGACCGCCCGGCCGGTGTCGACGCCGGCCCGGCTGGAGCGCGCCGACGTCACGACGGTCAGCGGGCTCGCGTCCGACGGCATCCCGTCCGTGGCCCTGAACGCCTACCGGGTCGCCGCGGCCCGGGTCGGCCACGCGGATCCCGGTTGCGGCATCGACTGGGCGCTGCTGGCCGGTATCGGCCGGGAGGAATCCGATCACGGACGCTTCGCCGGCGCCGTCCTGCACGCCGACGGCCGCTCGACCCCCGCCGTGGTGGGCCCCGCCCTGGACGGCGTTCACTGGGACTACTTCAAGGCCGACGCGGAGTACGTCCGCGTGACCGGCGACGCGACGTTCGCCCACGCCCTCGGCCCCATGCAGTTCATTCCCAGCACGTGGGCGACGTGGGGCGCCGACGCCGACGGTGACCACCGCGCCGACGTGTTCGACATCAACGACGCCGCCCTCGGTGCGGCCCGCTACCTGTGCGCGGCGGGCGGCAACCTGCGCACCCATGCCGGCCAGGTCGCCGCCGTCCTGGCCTACAACCATTCCGACACCTACCTGGCCCAAGTCCTGGCCCTCGCCGACGCGTACCGGCACGGGGTACCCGTCACGGGAATCCCGTCCGGCAACACGACGGGCCCGCTGAGCACACCCCGCCATCGCGGGAAGCTGCCGCCGGTCAACCCGGCACCGCCGACCGCGGCGCAGAAGGGCTCCGGCACCCACAAGACCGGCCCGACCCGCCCGGCGGCCCCGTCGAGCCCGACCGGTTCGTTGCCGACCGCCCCGTCCTCGGGAACCTCGACCTGTCCGACCCGCACGAGCGGCCGCCCGACGGCCTCAGGGTCCTCGACGGCCCCGACCTCACCGTCGCGGTCCGCGTCGGCGTCGGCGTCGGCGTCGGCGTCGACATCAGCATCACGGACGACGCCCACGCCCAGCCCGACCCGGACGTCGACGTCCTCGACCCGGCCGTCGTCGCCCGGCACGTCCACGAGCGCGTCCCGGGCCCCGACTCACACCCCGAGCCGCACGCCCGGCTGCTGAGCGACCATACGGGAGCTAGACGTTGCCGGCGGCGTCGGCCAGCATGCGCAGCCCGGTGACCAGACCGTTCGTGAGGTCTCCGTTGCCGAAGGCGCCGCGCATGGCCAGCGCGGCCAGCGCGCACGAGCGGTTCGGCAGCCGCCGCGCCGACGCCGGCCCGGTGACGATGTGCAGGGTGCGCTGCCCCGGGGACACGGCGAGCAGCACCGACTCGTCGGTGAGCCGCTCGAACAACGCCTCCGCGTGGGCGCGCGTCGGGGCCTTCAGCTCGCCGACGTACACCGAGAAGACCAGGCCCGTCTCCCGACTGGACAGGGTGATGGCCTCGTCGAGGCGGGCCAGCTGCCGGGTCGTGAACGCGCCGTCGCCGCCGATGTTGCCGCGGGGTCCGTGCTGCAGCTCTGGGTGCTTGACCTTGACGATGTCACCACTCACCGCTGGCACCTCCCGTGGCCGTGGTCGAGCTCGAGGCGGACGGCTTGGCGCCGGCGACGACCTCGGGGTGCGGGACGTACCAGGCCGGCTCGAAGTCCCAGGCCTTGCCCGGGCGGTACCGGTTGGGCTGGCGCGCGAGCGACTTGCCGTACACCGCCAGGAAGATGATCAGGACGATGCCCGCGGGGATGCCCACGAACACCAACAGCGTCTGGACGACAGTCACGCCCTCAAGATACCGAGGTGACGCTGAGGGGTTGCAGCCGGACCGACCGGTGCGGGCGAGCGCTCAGTCCGACCAGATCGACGGCCGGCGGGCCCGCCACGGCAGCGCGTCCTCGAGCTGTGCGGCAAGGGCCAGCAAAAGCTGCTCCGCGCCGAGCGCGCCGACCAGCATGATGCCGATCGGTAGCCCGTCCGGGGACTGGTACAGCGGCAGCGAGATCGCCGGCTGACCGGTGGTGTTGTACATGGCGGTGAACGGCGTGTACCGCTTCTGGCGCTCGAAGTCCTCGGCCGGGTCGCCGCCCTCGGTGAACCAGCCGACAGGGCGCGGAGTCATGGCCAGCGTCGGCGCGACCACGACGTCGAGGTGCGCGGACGCGGCCAGGCCGCGCCGCGCGTGCTGGCCGAGCATGCCCAGCGCCTGGGCGAACTGCGGCCCGCTGGCCGCCGCCCCGCGCCCGCGCAGGTACGTGGTCAGCGGACGCAGGAGGTGCTCACGGTCCGCCGGGATCGGTGCCGACGCGGCCGACACCGACCACACCGTCTCGAACAGCGGTACCGCGTCGGGCGGGATCGGCGGTGCGGTGTCCTCGAGGTCGTGCCCCAGCCCTGCGAGCAGCGCGCACGCCTGTTCCCACGCCGCGCGCACCGCGGGCTCGACCGTCATCTCCATCGGAGAGTCGATCAGGGCGCCGATGCGCAACCGACCCGGGTCGCGCTCGCAGGCATCGAGGAACGTGCCGGCCGGTGCGGGCAGCAGCTCCGGGTCGCCGGGTTGCGGGACGGCGACAGCATCCAGAAAGGCGGCCGCATCGCGGACGGTGCGGGCGAGCGGGCCGAGCACCGACAGGCGAACGGCGTCGAGGTCCAGCGGGCCGCGGGGCACCCGTCCGCGCGTGGGCTTGAGCCCGACGAGACCGCAGGCGCTGGCCGGGATGCGGATCGAGCCGCCGCCGTCGCTGCCCTGGGCGATGGGCACCAGGCCGCCGGCCACCGCGGCGCCCGCGCCGCCGGACGAACCGCCGGCCAGGCGGGTGGTGTCCCACGGCGTCCGGGCCGGCGGGCCGATGTCGGTCTCGGTGTAGCAGGGCAGGCCGATCTCGGGTGTCGCCGTCTTGCCGAGGCTGATCGTGCCGGCCGCGCGCAGCAGCCGCACGATCGTGTCGTCGTAGTCGGGCGTGAAGTCCTCGAACGCCGCCGAGCCCAGGCGCGACGGCACCCCGGCGACCATGTTCAGGTCCTTGATCGCGGTGGGCACGCCGAGCAACGGTGGCAGCTCGCCGCCCGCCAGCACGAGATCCTCGGCGGCGGCGGCCTCGGCACGTGCGCGCTCGGCCGTCACGGTGACGAAGGCGCCGAGGCGGTCGTCGAGACGGCCGATGCGGTCGAGGCCGTGCTCGACGAGTTCGGTGGGGCTCACCTCGCGGGCGCGAACGGCCGCGGCCGCCTCGAGGGCACTCAGGTCGTGCAGGGCCGCCATGACCAGACCGTAGCGAGACCTTCGGGGTGGCGCGTTACCGGCTGGCCGCGCCCCATACCCTGAACGCGGATCGGGTCCGATGCCGCAGGGCCCCCGTCGCGAGGAGCGCAGCGCATGGCCACCGCCGCACGCACCGACTACGACCGGTGGCTCGACCGAGGGCTGGCGCTCGACCTCACCCGGGGCAAGCCCAGCCCCGAGCAGCTCGATCTCGCGAACGGCCTGCTCGACCTGCCCGCCGACCGGACGGCGCTGCGGACCGACAAGGACACCCGCAACTACGGCGGCACCGCCCTCGGGCTGCCGGCGCTGCGCGAGATCTTCTCGCCGCTGCTGCAGGTGCCCGCCGACCAGCTCGCGGCCGCGAACAACTCCAGCCTCGAGCTGATGTACCTCACCGTCGCGACGTCGTTCTTCGACTCCCCCGCCACCGGGGCGCCGGCCTGGAAGGACACCTCGACCCCGACGTTCCTGTGCCCCGTGCCCGGTTACGACCGGCACTTCGGCGTCTGTGCCGACCTCGGGGTGAACATGGTGCCGGTGCCCACCACGGCCGACGGCCCGGACATGGACGTCGTGGAGGGTCTCGTGGCCGACGACCCGTCGGTGAAGGGGCTCTGGCTCGTCCCCAAGTACAGCAACCCGGCCGGCACCACCTGCAGCCCCGAGGTCGTCCGCCGGCTCGCTGCGATGCCGACCGCGGCGCCGGACTTCCGGGTCTACTGGGACAACGCCTACGCCGTGCACCACCTCACCGACACCCCCGACGAGCTCGCTGACCTGCTCGCGCTGGCCGAGCAGGCCGGCAACCCCGACCGCGCGTTCGTCTTCGGCTCCACGTCGAAGATCACCTTCGCGGGCGGCGGCGTGTCTTTCGTCGGCGGCTCCCCGTCGAACATGGCCTGGTTCCTCAAGCACGCGGCCAAGCGCACGATCGGCCCGAACCGCATCGTGCAGCTGCAGCACGCCGAGTTCTTCGGCTCCCCCGACGGCGTGCTCGCCCACATGGCCGAGCACCGGCGCATCCTCGAGCCCAAGTTCGCGGCCGTGCAGGACGCGCTCTCGAGCCGGCTGTCCGGGCTGGCGAAGACGTCGTGGTCGACCCCGCACGGCGGCTACTTCGTCAGCCTGCAGGTGCGCCCCGGGACGGCCGCGCGCGTGGTCGGGCTGGCCGGCGACGCGGGCGTGAAGCTGACCCCCGCCGGCGCGCCGTTCCCGGGCGGCGTCGACCCGGAGGACAGCAACATCCGCATCGCGCCGAGCTTCCCGTCCACCGGCGAGCTCGAACAGGCCCTGGCCGTGCTGGCCGACTGCGTCGTCCTCGCCGCCGAGGAGGCCGACGCCGGCTGACCGGTCAGACGGCGGGGGCCACGACGGCCGGGGCCACGGCGGCCTGCGTCAGACCCAGGTAGCGGTCCCACGTGGGCTCGCGCGAGGCCCAGCCCATGACGACGGCGACGGTGGCCGGCGGCTGCACGGGCGGGGTCGGGAGCACCCACCCGATCTCGGCCAGCAGCCGGTCGCCCTTGCGGTGGTTGCACCGCGCGCACGCGGCGACCACGTTCGTCCACACGTGCTGCCCGCCGCGGGAGCGGGGCCGCACGTGGTCGATCGTGTCGGCCCTGACCCCGCAGTAGACGCAGACGTGGGCGTCGCGGTCCAGGACGGCGCGGCGGGTCAGCGGGACGTCGCGCCGGTAGGGCACCCGGACGAATCGGGCCAGCCGCACCACGGTCGGGATCGGCACGGACAGCCGCTCGGAGTGCATCACCCGGTCACTGGACTCGACGACCAGCGCCTTCTCGGCCAGCACGAGCACGACGGCACGGCGCAGCGGCACGACGCACAGCGGCTCGTACGTGGCGTTCAACACCAGCGCTGCACCCATGCGTGACCTCCAGTGCCACCCAGTCAACCGGACGGGGGCCCGAATCGCACGCCCATTCGTGCCACAGACCACAGGTCGGCGCGCCGCGTCGAGGGGTCACCGGGTCGGCCGTGGCATCGTGGTCGCGATGACCGGCACCGACCACCCCGCCCTCAGCAGCCGCCCGGCCGCGGCGGACCCGCACCCCGTCGCGCTGCCGAAGTTCGTGCACGACCACAGTCACGCCTTCTTCGAGGTCCCGATCCGGATCGTCGTGGTCATCGTGGTGACCCTGGTCATCCGGGCCCTGATCCACCGGGTGATCAACCGCGCGGTGCGGCCGGTGGCGGGCGGCGGCGTGCCGCGGATCCTGCGCCCGTTCCGCGAACGCATCCAGACGAGCTCGCTGTTCGAGTCGTCCGGCCTGCTGTCCGAACGGCGCGCGCAACGGGCGAACACCATCGGCTCGGTGCTGAAGTCCGGCGTCTCGTTCGTCATGTTCGTCATCGCGTTCATGCTCATCGTCAGCACGCTGGGCTTCGACCTGGCGCCGTTCATCGCCGGCACGTCCGTGGTCGGTGTCGCCCTCGGCTTCGGTGCGCAGAACATCGTCAAGGACTTCCTGTCCGGCATGTTCATGATGATGGAGGACCAGTACGGGGTCGGGGACGTCATCGACTTCCAGCTCGCGAGCGGCACCGTCGAGGCGGTCGGCCTGCGGAGCACCCGGCTGCGCGACGTCAACGGCACGGTCTGGTACGTCCGCAACGGCGAGGTGCTGCGGGTCGGCAACAAGAGCCAGGGCTACGCGACGGTCGTGCTGGACGTCCCGATCGACGCCTGGGCCGACGTCGGGGTGGCCTCGGAGGCCATGCGCGAGGTCGCGGTCGCGATGCGTGGCGAGGACGCGTGGGAGCACGTCTTCCTCAGCGAGCCCGAGGTGCAGGGCGTCGAATCGCTGACCCGCTACGAGACGGTGATCCGCCTGGTCGCCCGGGTCCGCCCGCTCGAGCAGTGGCGCACCGCCCGGGAGCTGCGCCGCCGCATCCGCGACCGGCTCGACGAGCTCGACATCGGTCATCCCGCTCCGGACGGCGGCACCGAGCTGCACGTGTCGCGCGTCGACCCTGACGCCGGCCCGCCGGCACCCGGCACGCCGCCGGGACCCGCAGGGCCGCCGACCCCGCACTGACTGCGGTCTTACACAACCCTGACCGTGCGTTGACCCGAGCCGCACCTGGCCCGGACACCGTGGACGTATGCGCCGTCTCGTCGTGGCCGCGTCCGTCGCGGTCCTGCTCGCCTCCGTCCTGTCCGCCTGTTCCGGATCCTCGGGAGCGAGTGACGCCGGCGCCAAGAACCCCGCCAAGCCCAACATCGTCTTCGTGCTCACCGACGACCTGTCGATGAACCTGATCAGCCACATGCCGCACGTGCAGGCCCTGCAGAAGCAGGGCACGACGCTGTCGAAGTACTACGTGGTCGACTCCCTGTGCTGCCCGTCGCGGTCAGCGATCTTCACCGGCGAGTACCCGCACGACGACGGCGTGTTCACCAACATGGGCAGCGACGGCGGTTACGACGCCTACAACAGCCACGGCGACCAGCAGAAGTCCTACGCGCTGGCCCTGCAGAAGAGCGGCTACCGCACCGGGTTCATGGGGAAGTACCTCAACGGCTACCAGCCCAAGGACGCCAAGCCCGCGGGTTGGAACGAGTGGGACGTCGCGGGCAACGGCTATCCCGAGTTCGACTACACGCTGAACGAGAACGGCAAGCAGCAGCACTACGGCAAGCAGCCATCGGACTACCTCACCGATGTGCTCTCCAAGAAGGCCGACAGCTTCGTGTCCTCGGCGACCAAGCCGTTCATGCTCGAGGTGGCGACCTTCGCCCCGCACGCCCCGTACACCCCGGCCCCGCGCTACGTGGGTTCGGCGAAGAACGTCCAGTACCCGCGCACCCCGGCCTACAACACGCTGCCGACCGAAGCTCCGTCCTAGCTGGGGCAGCGGGCGCCGATCAACAAGCAGAACGAGCAGCAGTTGCTGAAGGCCTACCGCAAGCGCGTCGCGGCGGACCGCGCCGTGGACGACCTGATCGGCAAGCTGCAGAGCACGCTGCAAGCCAAGGGCCTGGCCAAGAACACTTACGTCGTGTTCAGCTCGGACAACGGCTACCACATGGGCGAGTACCGGCTGCTGGCCGGCAAACAGACCGCGTACGACACCGACGTCCATGTGCCGCTCGTCGTCGCCGGGCCGCACGTCCCGGCCGGGCACACCAGCGACCAGCTGGCCAGCAACATCGACCTAACCCCGACGTTCGAGTCCCTTACCGGCGTGCGCCCGGCCTCGAGCGTCGACGGCGTCGACCTGTCGGGCATCCTGCACGGTGGGCACCCGGCGAACTGGCAACAGGCCGTGCTCGTCGAGCACCACGGCCCGAACGACGCCAAGGGCGACCCGGACGCCCAGAACACCAAGCATGCGGACCCTCCGAGCTACGAGGCGGTGCGCACCGCGAATGCGCTGTACGTCCGCTACGGCAACGGCCAGCAGGAGTACTACGACACGGCGAAGGATCCCTACGAGCTGCACAATCTCGCTGGATCGGGCGTGCCCGCCGCGCTGCCGAGACAGCTGCAGGCACTGCAGACCTGTCACGGCGCATCGGCATGCCAGGCTGCGGCTCGATGAGGGTTCGACGCAACGCTGCGCGCCGCTGCGGTGTCAGAAGTGGAGGGGTCGGCTGACCGGCGATCCCGCACCGACGAAGGGAGCCCCGTGCGCCACCGCACCGCAGCCACCGTCCGAACCGACACGCACGTCCGCGCCGTCCGTACCGTGGCCGGAGCAACCGCGATTCTCGCCGCGGCCGCCCTGACCGCGTGTTCCGGTTCGTCGAACGGCGGTGGTGCGTCGCCGGCGGCCACGACCGTTGCGCCGAGCGCCACCACCACGACCACGGTGCCGGCCGCGACCTCGTCGGCGACCCGGAGTGCTGCTTCCTCCGGCGGGTCGACCGACGGGTCGGCCGACAACCGCGACGGCGTCGTGGTCTGCCAGGAGAGCCAGCTGCGCGCGAGCCTCGACCCCCGCCACGTGAGCGGCTCGTCCACCCGCAACGACCTGGCCGTGATCGTCGACTTCACCAATACGTCCTCGAGCACGTGCACGATCACCGGCTACCCGGGCGCAGCGCTCGAGAACTCCGCGAACCATCAGGTCAAACAGGCCACCCGCACCGTCCGGGGCAAGCTGCTCGGGCTGCCGACCGGTACGAACACGCTGCCGACCGTGACCCTCAAGCCGGGTGCTGTGGCGTCGGCGGGCCTCGAAGGCGTCAACCAGCGTGAGGTCGGCGCGGCCCAGGCCGGCTGTGACGCAAGCTACCCCCGCATCCTCGTCACCCCGCCGGACACCCGGACCGCGGTGCCGTTCGCGATGAAGTGGCCGGTGTGCTTCAGCTTCACCGTGCACCCGACCAACATCGAGAAGAACCCGCCGCAGTAGCCGTCAGGCGAGCGCCTGCAGCGCCTCCAGCACGCCGCGGTGCAACGTCGGGAAGACGTAGTGCATGGTCAGCAGCCTCGCGACGGGGACCTCGCCGTGGATGGCCACGGTCAGCATGCCGATCAGCTCGCCGCCATAGGGGCTGCACGTCGTAGCACCGACCAGGACGCCGCGGTCGGCGTCCCCGACGACCTTGATGAACCCGTCGTTGCCGGGCCCGTGGATCCAGCCCCGCGAGTTGGACGCGATCTGCTGCACCCCGACCCGCACTCTGAGCCCGGCGTCACGGGCCTGCTTCTCGGTCATGCCCACCCGGCCGACCTCGGGGTCGGTGAAGGTGGCCCAGGCGAGCGCGTCGTACCCGCCGTAGGGCTCGTCCTGGCCGAGCAGGTGCGCGATCAGCACCCGCGCCTGCCACACCGAGACGTGCGTGAACGGTCCCCTGCCGGTGACGTCGCCGACGGCGAAGAGCCCGTCGACAGGTGCGCCGTCCGCGTCGAGCACCTGCATGTGCTCGTCGACGTCGAGCTGGTGCGCCGACGGGTCCAGCCCGATCGAGTCGAGCCCGACGCGGTCGAGGTTCGGGGTGCGGCCGGCGGCCACGAGCAGCTTCTCGCCGGTCACCGTGCTGCCGTCGGCAAGCGTGACGATCACGCCGTCGCCGCCGGCCGCGACCCGGTCGATCCCCTGCCCGCTGCGCACGGTGATGCCTTCGCGCTCGAACACCGCCTGCAGCACGTCGCCGGCCTCGGGTTCCTCGCGGGACAGCAACCGCTCGCCGTGCTCCACCATCGTCACGGTGGTGCCGAAGCGGGCCATGCCCTGGGCCAGCTCGCAGCTGATGACGCCGCCGCCGAGCACGACCATCGACCGCGGTGCGGCCTTGGCCTGCAGGATCTCGCGGTTGGTCCACACCGGCCCGTCGACGCTGTTCTCCAGCCCGTCCAGGCCGGCGATGTCCGGGATGCTCGGGCGGGTGCCCACGGCGATCGTCACCGACGTCGCGGTGTGGGTCTCCCCGGCGGCTTCGACGAGCAGGCGGCCCTGCTCGTCGCGACCCACCAACCGCCCGGTGCTGCGCCGGAAGGCCGCGCCCGTGCCCTCGAAGCGTTCGACGGCGACCTGGTCGTTCCAGTCGTCGGTGGCCTCGTTGCTGATGCGCGCGGCGACGACGCCGAAGTCGGGCTCGTCCGAGGCGTGCCCGGCCAGCTGGTCGACGCGTCTCGACTCGCCCAGGACGTCGGCCCCGCGCAGGATCATCTTGGACGGGATGCACCCGAAGTAGGGGCACTCGCCGCCGACCAGCCGCTCGTCGAGACCAAGTACCGACCGGCCGGCCGACGCCAGCTTCTCGCCCAGTTCCTCACCGCCGGGTCCGAGCCCGATGACGATCAGATCGAAGTCCATGCGGGGACCGTACCCAGCCGTCGGCCACAATGTGAGGGTGGACCAGGCAGCGGGCAGGCAAGAGCGGGCGGACACCTTCTACGCCGCGGTCGGCGGCGAGGACACCTTCCGGCGGCTCGTCGACGCCTTCTACGCCGGGGTCGCCCAGGACGAGGTGCTGCGCCCGCTCTACCCGGAGGACGACCTGGACCCGGCCGCGGAGCGCCTGCGCCTGTTCCTGATGCAGTACTGGGGCGGCCCGACCACCTACTCCCAGGAGCGCGGGCACCCGCGGCTGCGGATGCGGCACGCGCCGTTCCCGGTGGGCGTGGCGGCCCGCGACGCGTGGCTCGGCCGCATGCGCGCGGCGATGGACACCCTGGACCTCGCGCCCGAGTACGACGCCACCCTGTGGAGCTACTTCACGTCGGCCGCGGACTCCCTGCGTAACCTTCCCGGGTGAGCACAGAACCCCGGCCCGAGGCCGCGCCGTGGTGGGCAACCGCCGTCTTCTACCAGATCTACCCGCGCAGCTTCGCCGACGGCAACGGCGACGGCACGGGAGACCTGATCGGCGTCCGTGACCGCCTCGACCACCTCGTCGACCTCGGCGTCGACGCCCTGTGGATCTCGCCGTTCTACCGCTCGCCCATGGCCGACGGCGGCTACGACGTCGCCGACCCCTGCGACGTCGACCCGATCTTCGGCACGCTCGCCGACTTCGACGCGTTGCTGGAGGCCGCGCATGCGCGGGGCGTCCGGATCACCATCGACATGGTGCCGAACCACTTCTCCGACGAGCACCCGTGGTTCCGGGCCGTCCTGGCCGGGGACACCGCGCTGCGCGACCGCTTCGTCATCCGTCCCGGCACGGGACCCGACGGCGCCGAACCCCCGAACAACTGGCCCTCGCAGTTCGGCGGCCCGGCGTGGACGCGGTTGCCGGACGGCGAGTGGTATCTGCACCTGTTCGCACCCGAGCAACCCGACCTGAACTGGGACAACCCCGCGGTGCCCGCCGAGTTCGAGCGGATCATGCGGTTCTGGCTCGACAAGGGCGTCGACGGTTTCCGCATCGACGTGGCCCACTCGATGGCCAAGCCGGCCGGGCTGCCCGACCTCGCAGCCGAGACGCTGCAGCACGCGCTGGCCGGCGGCAACATGCCCGGCAGCGACGACATCCGGTGGGACCGCGACGGCGTCCACGAGATCCACCGGTTGTTCCGCCGAGTGCTCGACGACTACGACGGCGAGCGGATGGCCGTGGGCGAGGCGTGGGTGGCCGACCCGCAACGACTCGCGCTCTACGTGCGCCCCGACGAGCTCAACCTCACCTTCAACTTCGAACTGGTCGTCGCCGGATGGGGTGCATCGACGTTCCGCACGGCCATCGACTCCTCGCTGGCCGCGCTGAGCGAGGTCGGGGCACCCTGCACCTGGGTGCTGTCCAACCACGACGTCGACCGGGTGGCCACCCGCTACGGCGGCGGCGATCTCGGGGTCGCGCGGGCCCGGGCGGCCGCGCTGGTGCAGCTGTCGCTGCCCGGCGCCGTCTACCTCTACAACGGCGACGAGCTCGGGCTGCAGAACGTCGACCTGCCCGACGACGCGCTGCAGGACCCGACCTGGGAGCGCAGCGGGCACACCGAACGGGGCCGCGACGGCGAACGGGTGCCGCTGCCGTGGAGCGGCGACGAGCCGCCGTACGGGTTCACCACCGGTACGCCGTGGCTGCCCATGCCGGACGACTGGGCCGCCGTGACGGTGGCGGCCGAGGGCGCCCACGCCACCTCGACCCTGCACCTGTTCCAGGCCGCGACCGCGTGCCGCCGCTCGACGATGGCCGGGCTGCCCGTCGGCGCGGTCGACTGGCTCGACGCGCCCGCGGACTGCCTGTCCTACCGCCGCGGCGACGTCACGGTGCTGCTGAACGCCGGCACCGACCCGGTGCCCGTGCCGGACGGCGAGGTGCTGGTCGCGTCCGGGCCGGTCGTCGACGGCATGCTGCCGCCCGACACGGCCGTCTGGATCCGCTGACCGCCGACCGTTTCACTCCCGTCAGGTGAGCAACTGCGGCTCGTGGTCGCAGAGCCGCCGGGATGCGCAGTTGATCACCTGACCGGGCGGTGGCCGGGCGGGCGGGGCCGGTCAGCGCAGGGTGAGGCCGCCGGGACGCTCGAGGTAGACGGTGCCGTACTCGGCGACGACGCGTGTCCAGCGCCCGTGCACGTCGATGTGGGCCCGCCCGCCCCGAGGCAGGAAACCCATGCGGGTGAGCGCGGACAGGGCGCGCAGCGTGACCTCGGCCCGCGTGCCGTCGTCGTCCTCGACGGTGAGCACGGTCGAGTCGAGCAGCGCGTCGGCCACCTCGGCGCGCGGCTGCGCCCCGGGCACCCCCTCGCGTTGCGCCGCCTCCTTCAGGGTGAGCGCGCCGCTGCGGACGAGCGGTCGCACGACGTCGTCGGGGACGGCTTCGACCCGTGCCCACCCGTCGACGGGCGGTAACCCGCTGCGCCATTCGACGTCGCGGGTCGCGGGCAGCTCGTCGGTCTCGCCGTCGAGCCAGGCGAGCAGCTCCCCCGCGCGCACCGTCAAGTCGGCCGTGCCCTCGCGCGCCGCCGCCTCGACGGTCCGGGCGACGAGCACCCCGAAGGGCAGGCGCACCAGCGCGGCCGCGGCGTTGCGACCCAGCCGGAGACGAGCCAGGCTGCGCGGGTCGAGCCCCACGGCGCGCCGCAGCACCGGTGCGAGCTCGTGCAACGCCTCACGGTCGCCGTGCGAGAGCGGTCTGCTCACCCGGTGCCCGGCCCCGACGGCAGGTCGTCGGCGAACCCGCGGAGCACGTCGCGTTCCTCGTCGGTCAGGCGCCGAGGCCGGTCGGCGGCGAAGTCGACCGTGACGCACTGCGTCGAGGCCTGCGCCGCCACCACCCCGTGGTCGAGGACCTCGTAGTGCACGTCGAACGAGGCCCCGCGGATGCGGTCGACCCACACCTCGATGCGCAGCGGATCGGGGTGGTAGACGACCGGCCGCAGGTAGCGGATCTCGTGCCGGGAGATGACCGTGCCGCTCGAGAAGCTCTCGAAGCGGTGAAAGAACATCGCCACCCGGGCCTGCTCCAGGTAGGTCAGGTAGGCAGTGTTGTTGACGTGCCGGTAGGCGTCCATGTCCGACCACCGCATGTGCACGTCGTGCACGAACCTGCTCATGACACGAACCTGCTCATGACACGGACCTGCTCATGACCCTGATCTGCCCATGACCCGGTGCGGATCAGTCGCGGGTGAGCTTGCGGTGGGTGACCGCGTGCGGGCGGGCGGCGTCGGGCCCGAGGCGCTCGATCTTGTTCTTCTCGTAGCTCTCGAAGTTGCCCTCGAACCAGAACCACTGCGCCGGGTTGTCGGCCGAGCCCTCCCACGCCAGGATGTGCGTCGCGATGCGGTCGAGGAACCAACGGTCGTGCGAGGTGATCACCGCGCAGCCCGGGAACTCCAGCAGCGCGTTCTCCAGCGAGCCGAGCGTCTCGACGTCGAGGTCGTTGGTGGGCTCGTCGAGCATCAGCACGTTGCCGCCCTCCTTGAGGGTCAGGGCGAGGTTCAGGCGGTTGCGCTCACCGCCGGACAGCACCTTGGACGGCTTCTGCTGGTCCGGCCCCTTGAAGCCGAACGCGCCGACGTAGGCCCGCGACGGCATCTCGACGTTGCCGACCTTGATGTAGTCGAGGCCGTCGGACACGAGCTCCCAGACGTTCTTGGTCGGGTCCAACCCCTGCCGGTTCTGGTCGACGTAGCTGATCTTCACCGTCTCGCCGACGCGCAGCTCGCCCGCGTCGACCTGCTCCTGGCCGACGATCATCTTGAACAGCGTGGTCTTGCCGACGCCGTTGGGGCCGATGACGCCGACGATGCCGCCGCGCGGCAGCGTGAACGACACGTCCTTCATCAGCAGCTCGCCGTCGAAGCCCTTGTCCAGGTGGCTGGCCTCGACCACGACGTTGCCGAGCCGCGGGCCCGGCGGGATCTGGATCTCCTCGAAGTCCAGCTTGCGGGTCTTCTCGGCCTCGGCGGCCATCTCCTCGTAGCGGGCGAGGCGGGACTTGCTCTTGGTCTGGCGGCCCTTGGCGTTCTGGCGCACCCACTCCAGCTCGTCGCGCAGGCGCTTCTGCAGCTTCTGGTCCTTCTTGCCGGCGACCGCGAGCCGCTCGGACTTCTTCTCCAGGTAGGTGGAGTAGTTGCCCTCGTAGGGGTAGGCACGGCCGCGGTCGAGCTCGAGGATCCACTGCGCGACGTTGTCGAGGAAGTACCGGTCGTGGGTGACGGCGAGCACGGCGCCGGCGTACCCGGCCAGGTGCTGCTCGAGCCACTGCACGCTCTCGGCGTCGAGGTGGTTGGTCGGCTCGTCGAGCAGCAGCAGGTCCGGCGCCTCGAGCAGCAGCTTGCACAGCGCGACGCGGCGCCGCTCGCCGCCGGAGAGGTTGGTGACCGGCGAGTCGCCGGGCGGGCAGCGCAGCGCGTCCATGGCCTGCTCGATGCGGCTGTCGAGCTCCCAGCCCTCGGCGTGCTCGATCGTCTCCATGAGGTTGCCCTGCTCCGTGAGCAGGGAGTCGAAGTCGGCGTCGGGCTCACCCATCGCCGCGCTGACCTCCTCGAAGCGTGCGAGCGTGGCCCGCAGGTCGGCGACGGCGTCCTCGACGTTCTCGCGCACGGTCTTGGTCTCGTCCAGTGGCGGTTCCTGCTGCAGCAGGCCGACGGTCGCGCCGTCGGCCAGCCGCGACTCACCGTTCGAGGCCTGGTCCAGGCCGGCCATGATCTTCAGGACGCTGGACTTGCCGGCGCCGTTGGGGCCGACGACGCCGATCTTGGCGCCGGGCAGGAAGGCCAGGGTGACGTCGTCGAGGATGACCTTGTCGCCGTGGGCCTTGCGGACCTTCTGCATGGTGTAGATGAACTGCGCCACTGATTCTCCCGTGATTGCTGGGCCGACGGGCCCGGTGCGAGCCGCTCGGCGCCCGGGGTTCCCGTGTGCGCGCGGCTGTGATCCGGCATCGAGCCTAGTCAGCGTTCGCCGGGACGGCAGCAGGGCCGGGTCCGAAGGACCCCGCCCTGCCGCCTGCGCAACCCTGCCGCACACGAAACCCTGACCGGCTGCATCAGCGCCAGTTGACTCCAGGCCGGCGCCACCCGGTCGAGTAGCGGCGGCTGTCACACGCCGGCAAGCATGGGCTCCCGCTCGTCGGCCACGATCGAGCCGTGGTCGTCGTGGTCGAGGGCGTCTTCGTCGAGCAGCTCCCCGGTCTGCAGGTCGACGACCCGGTCCGGAGCGACGGGCAGGTAGTGCTCGCTGTCGTCGTGCGGCACTCCATTGGCGTCGGCCGCCACCGTGATCCCGTTGCCGCGCTGGATGCGCTCGAACGACGTCACGCCGCGGAACAGGTCGTGACCGAGCGCCACGGCCTCCAGCTCGTAGCTGGTACGAGCCTGCTCGTTGACCACGTAGTTGCGCGTCGAGCAGCGTCCGTACACGACGATCGGCTGGCCCTTGTGCAGGGAGGCGTGGACGTTCTCGCCTGCGGCGCGCCACGTGGTGACGTTCATGTAGAGGGTGTTGCCGTCGACGAACTTCTCCTGCTCGCGGTCGTAGCGCCGCGAGGTCGACGCGACCCGGAAGGTCGTGACCCGGTGGCCGTTCGTGGTGGTGCGCATCCGCGGCTCGTCGACCACGTTCCCGACGATCGTCATCATCGCTTCGTTCATCTCGTTCTCCTCAGTCCCTGTTCCGGTCTCTCCGGCGCCCCCTCGGGCGTGGGACCAGCGAAGCGGTTCGCCACGGCCGACGGGGAGCGTCCGCTCGATCTGTGGACGGACCTGAGAGCTGTGGACGGGCGATCCGGAAACTGTCGGCCCCTTGTGGGAGGCCGCCGATAGACTCCTCCCGCGCGGGACGGGCCGGCGGTCCGACGGCGCAGGGCCCCTGTAGCTCAGTGGATAGAGCACCCGCCTTCTAAGCGGATGGTCGCAGGTTCGATCCCTGCCAGGGGCGCCCGAGCCGTTGCCGCTCTGCGCGTCGCCGGCACGAGGAGCTACCGAACGCGGCCCGGCAGGGGCATCCTGTGCTGCGAGACAACTCCGCAGCAGGCTGTCGACGTTTCCAGGCCTCGTAGGGAGCAGTGCCGTGGCCGAGTTCAACAAGGACCTTTGGGTCGGCATCGTCACCGCCGCGCCCGTCCTGCTCGTCGTGTTCAGCGAGTCCTTGACGGAGCTGTTGAGTGCCAACGATCGGGTCGGGCCGGACGGTCGCACAGGGAAGTCCCTGTGGATCTCGATCTGGGTCTACGCCACACCGGTCGGCGGTGGCGTCTTGACCTTGTGGGCGGCAATCACGCTCCTCATCAGAAGTGACGCGCCCGCGAACGACATTGCCGGCGTGGCCGGGCTCGGCGCGCTCCTGGTGGGCAGTGTGTCAGGAGCGGTCGAGCTGCGCTGGCTCCAGCGGAAGATCGAGGAACGCGCCGCAGGACGCGTCACTCCTCCCGGACTGACCGGGTCAACCGGAGCCGATGAAGCCTTCCGACAGTTGATCTTGGGTGTGTTGGAGGCGCTGCGGGCAGAGAACGTCAGCCTTGCAGCAGATCCGCCCGCCCGTCAGCCTCCAGCAGCGCGCGATAGGCCGGGAACAACGTCTTCGTCGACGGCACGAGCTTGAGCAGTGCGCCGATGCGGCCCTCGACACCGACCTGTCGGCGCGCCATGGCCACCGGCAGGTTCACCTGGCCCAGCCAGAACCGGTTCGCCGTCTCCGAGGTCATCCGCATCGTGGCGTCCACGGGGTCGTCGGGCGAACCGAGGGCGACGTGCTTGTTGGGCAGATCGAGCAGCAGCGCCGCGTCGGGCTCGGTCGTGACGACCTTCAGGGTGACGCCGGTGGCCGCCAGCCGTGGGCCGAGGTCGTCGTCGGCGAGGGCTTGTTCGAAGATGCCGCCGACGTAGCGACGCAGGTCCTCGGGGCCGGTGAACGACGCCATCAGCCGTGCACCTCGCACGGCAGCGACTTGATCCCGTGGACGAAGTTACTGACGAGGTACTGCGGCTCGCCGAGACGCAGGTCCGGTGCGCGCTGCAGCAACTCGCCGACCACCGCCTGCAGCTGTGTCTTGGCCAGCATGTTGCCGAGACAGAAGTGCGGACCGCCGCCGCCGAAACCGACGTGCCGGTTCGGCGTGCGCGCGACGTCGAAGACGTGCGGGTCCGCGAACGCCTCCGAGTCGCGGTTGCCGGACGGGTAGAACATGACCACTTTCTCGCCGGCCGCGATGTCGGTGCCGCCGAGCGACGTGTCCGACACCGCGGTGCGCTTGAAGGTGAGGACGGGCGTGGCCCACCGGACGAACTCGTCGGTGGCGACGGCAAGCCGCGCGTCGGGGTCGGCCTTCAGGTACTCGCGCTGCTCGGGGAACCGCTGCAGGGCGAGCATCGTGTGCGAGATCGTGTTGCGGGTGGTGTCGTTGCCGGCCACGGACAGCAGCACGAAGAACGCGCTGATCTCCTCGTCGCTCAACTGCTCGCCGTCGACCGACGCCTGGACGAGGTTGGTCATCAGGTCGTCGCGCGGTTCGCTGCGGCGGCTCTCGGCCAGCTCCAGCCCGGCGACGATGAGGGTCTGGGTCGCGTCGTTGACGACCTCGAGCGGGTCGCGGTCGCCGCGCACGTCCTCGTCGTGCCACGAGACGAGCAGGTCGGCGGCCTCGGCGACCGGCTCACGCTGCTCGGCGGGCAGGCCCATCATCTCGTAGATGGTCCAGCGGGGCAGACGCGCGGACACCGCGTGCACGAAGTCGGTGGCGTCCTGCTGCAGCAGGTTGTCGACGATGCGCCGGGCCTGGTCCCGGACCTGCTCCTCGATTAGCCGCACCCGGCGCGGTGTGAACGCCGAGCTGACCAACTTGCGCAGCAGGGTGTGTCGCGGCGCGTCCATGGCCAGGAACGACTGGGTGGCCTCGAGGAACATCTCGGGGACGTTCTCCAGCTGCACGCCCTGTCCCGAGCAGAAGACGTCCGGGTGATGGCTGACGTGGGTGATGTCGGCGTGCCGGACGATCGCCCAGTAGCCGTCGTCGTCCTCGTCGGGCATCAGCCCGCCGTCGGACGGTCGCTGCCAGCTGACCGGCTCCTCCGCCCGCAACCGCGCGAACGAGCGCTCGCGCACGTCGGCGGGCTCGGACCAGAACGCCGTGGACGAGACGTCCACGGAGCAGTACGGCCGCGTGGCGCTCACCGTTGCAACGCCAGCGCCTGGGTCGGGCACGACTCGACGGCCTGCTCGAGGTCTGCGGCGAGCTCGTCACCGCCGCCGGCGACGGCGTCCTCGTGCAGAATCAGCTCCCCGTCGTCGTCCACCTCGAACACGTCGGGCCGGACGGACTCGCACATCCCCACGCCCTGGCACCTGCTGCGATCCACCGTCATCCGCATGGGTCACTCCCGTGTCGTCTCGCGTGGTCGGCGTCGGGAACGTAACATAACTGACCTTACGTTCGCGCGTCGACTAGTGTCGCGCTCACCGGGTCTACCGGCTCGAAGGGATCACCGATGACCGACCTCCGCTTCGCTCCGGTCGCCGAAGGCCACGCCGCCAGGTCACTCACTCACGGAGTTCGCTCATGACCACCTCGCCCGTCACCAGCTCCACTGCCCGCAGCGTCCCCGACACCGTCACACACCTGCGCACCACGTTCCGCAGCGGCCGGACCAGGCCCGTCGCGTGGCGCGTGCAGCAGCTCGAGGCCATCGAACGGATGCTCGCCGAGCGTGAGCAGGACTTCGTCGACGCGCTGGCCGCCGACCTCGGGCGACCGTCGGTCGACGCGTGGCTCGCCGACCTGGCGCCGGTCATGGGCGAGGCGAAGTACGCGCGCAAGAAGCTGCAGAAGTGGACACGCCCCACCCGCGTCGCCGTGCCGCTGAGCGTGCAGCCGGCCAAGGCCTGGTACCAGTACGAACCCCTCGGCGTCGTGCTGATCATCGGCCCGTGGAACTACCCGGTGCACCTGATCCTCGCCCCGCTGGTCGCGGCGATCGCCGCCGGAAACTGCGCCGTCCTCAAGCCGTCCGAGCACACCCCCACCGTCTCGGCCACGATCAACCGGCTCGTGCACGAGTACCTCGACCCCGAGGCGGTCGCGGTGGTCGAGGGCGCCGCCGACGTGACCCAGCTGCTGCTCGACCAGGCGGTCGACCACTGCTTCTTCACCGGCGGCCCGGAGATCGCCAAGCTGGTGATGGCGTCCGCCGCGAAGCACCTCACCCCGGTGACGCTCGAGCTCGGCGGCAAGAGCCCGACCATCGTCGCCGCGGATGCCAACGTGCGGGTGGCCGCCCGTCGCGTGGCGTGGGCCAAGATGCTCAACTCCGGGCAGACGTGCGTGGCGCCCGACTACGTGCTCGTCGACCGCACGGTCCGCGACGAGTTCGTGCGCGAGCTGCGCGCCGCGTCCACCACGTTCGCGGGCTCCGCCGACGCCACGCTGCCCATCGTGAGCCCCCGCCACGCGGCACGACTGCAGGGGCTCGTCGAGTCCGCGGGCACCCCGGCGGTACAGGGTGGGCGAATCGACGCCACCGGCAAGCGGGCCGAACTCACCGTGCTGCTCGACCCGGGCTCGGACTCCGACGTCATGCGCGAGGAGATCTTCGGCCCGGTGCTGCCGATCGTCACCGTCGACTCGCTCGACGACGCGATCGCGCACGTCCAGCAGGGCCCGAAGCCGCTCGCCGTCTACCTGTTCAGCGAGAGCCGCGAGAACGAGCAGCGCGTGCTCGCCGAGATCAGCAACGGCGGCACCGTCGTCAACCACCTGATGTACCACCTGCTGGTGCCCGGCCTGCCCTTCGGCGGGGTCGGCAACAGCGGCATGGGCGCCTACCACGGCGAGTGGGGTTTCCAGGCGCTGAGTCACCGCAAGGCCGTGCTGCGCAAGCCCACGCGGCCCGACCCGTCCGTCGCCTACCCGCCCTACACGCGGATCAAGAAGCTCGTGATGCGCGCGCTGTTCTGATGGCGCGCATCGTCGCCACCAAGGACGGCTACATCACCGCGGCGCTGGACATCCTGGCCCGTGACGGTCACGGCGCCCTGCGCATCGGGGTCCTGTGCCGCCGACTCGGCGTCACGACCGGCTCGTTCTACCACTACTTCGGCAGCTTCGACGGCTTCGTCGACGAGCTGCTCTCGTCGTGGGAGCAGGAGCTGACCCAGCGCATCTTCGAGCAGGCGATGACGGTGAGCGACCCCGAGCAACGGGTGCGCCTGCTGAAGGAACGAGCGCTGACGTTGCCGCACGAGGCGGAGGGCGCGATCCGTGCGTGGTCGCACGTCAACGCCGCGGTTGCCACGGTCCAGCGACGCGTCGACGACGAGCGACTGACTGCGTTACGCGTGGTCCTGACGCCGGTGGCCGGCGACACCGCACCGCTGCTGGCCTCGATGGCGCTGTCGATCCTGGTCGGGTACCAGCAACGGCGCACGCCCGTCGACCTCGACGAGCTCCGCGACGCCCTCGACCTGTTCGAGCAATTGGCACTGCACCGCGCGGCCTTGCCGCTGCGCTGACCGTCAGACGGTCGGGTCGTCCTCGGCGTCGAAGCCGCGCGCGTTCCCGGCCAGGTCGGCCTCGCGAGCGCGTGCTGCCGCGTCCCGCATCTCGACGACGTCCGACGCCCACTCCCCCACCTCGTGGGTGACCTCGCGCACCGCACCGCTGAGGATCGTGGCGATCCGGCCGACGTGCGAGGCTGCCGACTCGGTCACCACCTGAACGGTGTCCTTGGCGATCTCGAACCTGCTCATGGGCACTCCCTGATCGTCAGGCAGCGACTGTGTCGTCCGTGTCGTCCGCCACCGTCACGGTAGCGCTGCGCGAGTCGCCCGGTGCGTCGTCGTCGCCCCGCGTCGGCACGGCCAGCCGGAAGATCTTGCCCCACGTCGAGCCGACCTGCTTGGAGAAACGGCCGGTGGTGTACGGCAGCCCGAACCGGGCACACAACGCCTCGACCTCGCCGGCGATCTGCGGGTAGCGCCGCGCCGGCACGTCGGGGAACAGGTGGTGCTCGATCTGGTGGCTCAGGTTGCCGCTGAGGATGTGGAACAGCGGGCTGCCCGTGATGTTCGCCGAGCCCATCATCTGCCGCACGTACCACTCGCCGCGGCTCTCGTTCTCGGTCTCGTCCTCGCTGAACGTGGCCGTGCCGCTCGGGAAGTGCCCGCAGAAGATGATCGAGTACGCCCAGAGGTTGCGCACCAGGTTGGCGGTCATGTTGGCCGAGAGCGTGAACGGCGCCTGGGGCCCGGACAGCAGCGGGAAGAGCACGTAGTCCTTCAGAGTCTGCTTGCCGACCTTGCGCCAGATGCCCTTGAGCAGAGGCACGTTGTCCTTCATCGAACGCTTACCGGTGACGAGGTTCTCGGCCTCGAGGTCGTGCATCGCGACGCCGTACTGGAAGAACGTCATCAGCAGGAACGCCCACAGCGGATTGCCCAGATAGTAGGGGTTCCACTTCTGGCTCTCGTCCATCCGCAGGATGCCGTAGCCGATGTCGCGGTCCTTGTCGACGATGTTGGTGAACGTGTGGTGCATGTAGTTGTGCGAGTAGCGCCACTGGTCCGAGGGGCAGGCGGTGTCCCACTCGAACTTCTTGGAGTTCAGCGCCGGGTCACGCATCCAGTCGTACTGGCCGTGCATGACGTTGTGTCCGATCTCCATGTTGTCGAGGATCTTGGAGATCGACAGGGCAGCGGTGCCCATCAGCCAGAACGGCGGCAGCACGCTGAGCATCAGGGCGGCACGGCCGCCGACCTCGAAGGCCCGCTGCGCCTTGATCACGTTGTAGATGTAGTCGCGGTCGTCGGCGCCCAGGCTCTCGACCAGGCGGGCCTTGATGGCGTCCAGCTCGTGGCCGAGTTCCTCGACCTGCTCGTCGGACAGCGGGATGGTCTGGGACTTGGAAGTCATGGGGTCTCCTTGACGGATCAGAGGTGACGGAGCAGAGGTGACGGATCAGAGGTCGAGAGCGACGTCGCCGACGGCGCGGTGGATGCACAGCTGCACCTCGGTGTCGGGGTCGCTGCTGATCTCTCCGGTGCGGATGTTCTGGACGCACCCGCTGGTCTTGACCTGGGTGCACGAGAAGCAGATGCCCATGCGGCAGCCGTGCTCTGGCGACAGCCCGGCGTTCTCGGCCTGCTCCAGCAACGTGTCTCCCGTGTTGTCGCTCGTCACGGCACTGCGGGCGAACGTGGTCACGCCGCTGACGTCCGCGTCCGGCGCGGCGACCGGCGCGGGGGCGAACTCCTCGGTGGCCAGCCGGTCGGTGAGGCGGCGCCCGTCGAAGTGTGCGCGGACGGCCGCCATCAGCCCGGGCGGGCCGCACAAGTAGGTCTGCGCGTTCGCGTACCAGGGCGCTACGTCGCGCAGGTGCGACGCGTGGAACAGCCCGTGCAGGTCACCGCCGAGCTGCTGCTCGGTGTAGGCCAGCGCGAGCCGCACGTTGTCGTGTGCGTCGGCGAGCTGCCGCAGCTCGGGCAGGTAGGACACGTGCTCGGCGCTGAGCGCGTAGTGCAGGAAGACGATCCCGCCCCGGTATCCCTCGTCGCACAGCGTGCGCAGCATGGACATGACCGGCGTGATGCCACTGCCGCCGCTGACGAGCAGGAGGCGCTCGGGCCGCGGCAACGTCAGCCGGAACGTCCCGTCGGCCTGGCTCAGCCCGAGGACGAGGCCGGGTCGCGCCTGCTCGTGCAGGTACTGGGACACCAGCCCTTCGGGATGGGCCTTGACCGTGAGCTCCAGCAGCCCGTCGCGTCGGTGCTGGGAGTTCGCCGGCGAGTAGCAGCGCGTGCGACGGACGCCGTCGATGTCCACCGTGACGGAGACGAACTGGCCGGCGTCGAACCCGTCCCACTGGCGGGTCGGGCGCAGGGTCAGCCGGGTGTCCACCCCCGTGCCGTCGACGACCTGACGCCGGACGTCGACGACCTCGGCGCGCAGGTCGCGCACCGTCAGCATCGGGTTCACGAGCTCGAGGTAGCGGTCTATACCGTGGGGCGTGACGAGCGCTTCGACGAGCCCCAGGGGCGAGAAGCGTCGGGCACCGGCGGAACGGCGCGGGTTGAGCAAGGACATCGCGGGCTCCTTTCAGTGCACGCTTGTACACTGATGAGTGTGTCGAGGTGCGGCGGGCCGTGTCAACGTGAGAGCACGTGACGGCGGGCACGTGCAGGTAGCGTCAGGCCCATGACGGAGGGCAGATCCCGTGCGGAGCGCAAGGAGCGCACCCGCCAGCGGTTGCTCGACGTCACCCTGCGACTGATGTCCGAACGCAGCCTGTCGAGCATCAGCCTGCGCGAGGTCGCCCGCGACGCCGGCATCGTGCCCACCGCGTTCTACCGGCACTACGCGTCGATGGACGCGCTCGGTGTCGACCTGGTCGACGAGTGCATGCGCCCGCTGCGCCAGATGATGCGCGAGGCCCGACGCGGGCGCACCGCGCACAGCGACATCATCGCCGACACGGTGCAGTCACTGGCGCGACACGTGAAGTTGCATCCTGACCAGTTCCGCTTCCTGAGCCGCGAGCGCTACGGCGGGGTCGCCGCGGTGCGCCGTGCGATCGCCACCGAGTTACGGATGTTCACCAGCGACCTGACCGTCGACCTCGCCCGCCTGACCGCCGGCTTCGACTGGACGTCGGAGGACCTGGAGATGGCCGCCGACCTGATGGTGACGGCCATGCTGGGCACCGTGCTCGACCTGCTGGAGGTCGACGACCGGCACCCCGAGGACGTCGAGGGCCACCTCGACACCGCCGAACGCCAGCTGCGCCTGATCGTGCTCGGCATGGGGGCCTGGCGCAGCAAGCCCTGACGCACCGCGAACCGCGGGTCAGCCACCCGCCATCGGCAGGACGGCGGCGACCTCGTCCACGACCTCCGCGAGCTGCACGTCCTTGCCCGTCACGCCGCCGGCACTGTGGGTCGAGAGCACGACGTCGACCCACCGCCAGCGCAGGGCGAGGTCGGGGTGGTGGTCGAGCTCCTCGCAGCGCGGCGCCAGCACGGTGATGAACTGCACCGCGGTCGGGAAGTCGGCGAACTCGATCGACCTCGTCAGGGCCTTCGGCGTGCCGGACCATCCGGGGTGCAACCGGGTCAACGCGTCGTCCACCGCGCTCTGATCCAGAATCCGCTGCGCCACGACGCACCACCCTCCGTCGGTCCTCACAGCCACCGTAGCGGCGACGTATAGCCTCGAAGGGTGGCGGACCGTCTGGTATGGATCGATTGCGAGATGACCGGGCTCGATCTCGAGCACGATGCCCTCATCGAGGTGGCCGTGGTGGTGACCGGCGCCGACCTCCAGCCCCTGGACGACGGTCTCGACCTGATCATCCACGCCGACGACGACGTGCTCGACGGCATGATCCCGTTCGTGCACGACATGCACGCCAATTCCGGGCTGACCGATCAGGTGCGCGCTTCGACGATCTCCCTGGCCGAGGCGGAGAAGCTGGTGCTCGAGTACGTCCGCAAACACGTCCCGGACGCCCGTTCGGCTCCGCTGTGCGGCAACTCGATCGCCACCGACCGCGGCTTCCTCGCCCGCGACATGCCCGAGCTCGACGCCTACCTGCATTACCGCATGGTGGACGTCTCATCGCTGAAGGAACTCGCCAAGCGCTGGTACCCGCGGGTGTACCAGTCGCAGCCGAAGAAGGGCCTGGCCCACCGCGCGCTGGCGGACATCCTGGAAAGCATTCGGGAACTCGCCTACTACCGGGCCACCCTGTTCGTGGCCGAACCGGGCCCCACCCTGGACGAGGCCCGGGCCGCGGCCGACGCCCTCTGAGCACGGCCCGGCCCGTCCGATACCGGCTCGGCCCGCGGCCGGGGCCCGGGTATGCTGGCTCCGCTCGGCACTCGTTGCCGACACGGTGGGTGTAGCTCAGCTGGTAGAGCGCTGCGTTGTGGTCGCAGATGTCGCGGGTTCAAGTCCCGTCACTCACCCCAGTTTCACTGAACGTCCCCGGCTCCGGCCGGGGACGTTCGTGTCTCCGAGCGCTGCCGACATTTCTGGCCGAACTCCTGGGCAATTCTGAGCCGAAATGTCGGCTCAACCCGTGCAAAAGGTGTCGTCGGCGGGGAATACCTTGTCATCGAGAGACCTTGTTCCACCACGGAAGCAGGGGCGTCGGACGGAGACCGACATGGCGGCGGGCGCACAGACGGACGCAGTGGCGGCTACCCCCGCCACCGGCGTCGTCGATCCGCGCCTGATCGACCCCGTGGACGCGCTGATGGGGACGGCGGCGCTCGGTACGAGCGCGTTCGCGCGTGAGCGTTGGCCGCTGCGCCGGGTGCTGCGCTGGTCGCTTGCCATCGGTCTCGTCGTCCTGCTCGGCGTGGAGATCACCCTGGTCACGCCCTACCTCGAGAAGGCCGCCGACGCGCTGACCGAGCCGAACCCGTGGTGGCTGCTGCTTGCTCTCGGCGCGGAGGGCCTGTCGATGGGCGCGTTCGCCCGCGTCCAGCGGCGGATGCTCTCGGCGGCGGGGCAACGCGTCGGCATCCGCTCCATGATCAACCTGACCTACGCGGCGAACGCCCTGTCCGTCACCTTCCCCGGCGGTACCGCCATCTCGTCCGGCTACGTCTTCAAGCGGCTGCGGTCCTGGGGCGCGACGGTGCCGGCGGCCGGCTTCACCGTGGTCGCATCCGGCCTGCTCAGCCTGGTCGGCTTCGCGGTCCTCGCCACCTTCGTCGGCATCTCCGCCGGCGACGACCTCACCAGCTCGGTGCTCGTCGTGCTCGCGGCGCTCGCCGTCGTCGTCACCACGCTCGTCCTGCGTCGCCGCGATCCTGCCGCCATGGTGCAGCGGGCCGTGCCCATCAGTCTGCGGCGGGTCAACCGCGCGCTGCGCCGCCGGCCCGACGCCGGTCTGGCCGCCGTCACACGCTTCACCGAAGGCCTGTTCGCCATCCACCCGCGTCACCGTGACTGGCTGGTGGGTCTGGGCCTGGCCGTCCTCAACTGGGGCGCCGACCTCGTGTGCCTGTTCGCTTGCTGCGAGGCCGTGGGCGCCGACCGCGCCACCGTAGGGATCGTGATGGTCGCCTACGTCGCCGGGATGAGCGCATCCAGCATCTCCTTGCTGCCCGGCGGGGTCGGCATCGTCGACGCAGCCATGGTGCTGGCTCTCACCAGCGGCGGCGTCAGCACGGTCGCCGCCACCGCGGGCGTGGTGCTGTACCGCCTGATCAGCTTCCTGCTCGTCGTGGCGGTGGGCTGGGTCGCCTGGATCAGCACCTGGATGATCGAGCGCCGTCACGGGGTGGCCGCGGCTGCTGCGGGCGTCGCCGTCGAGCCCGTGGCGAGCACCCTGACGGTCGAGGACGCCGCCCTCTGCGGCAATCAGGCTGCGTGCTAATCTCGATTCTCGGCTCGCTTCGGCGGGCCGACGGCATGACCGGCGCCATTAGCTCAATTGGCAGAGCAGCTGGCTCTTAACCAGCGGGTTCGGGGTTCGAGTCCCTGATGGCGCACCCACACTTCTGATCCGGGGCTATTCGGGGCGATTACGTCTCGGCGAGCCGCTCCGCGAGCGCGCGCAACGCCTGGCCACGGTGACTGATGCGGTCCTTCTCGCCCGGGGCGAGCTCGGCACTGGTCCGGTCGAAGCCGTCCGGGACGAAGATCGGGTCGTAGCCGAAACCGTTGGCGCCGCGTGGCTCGCGAACCAGCCGGCCGGGCATGCGGCCGTCGGTGAGGATCTCGCCGTCCGCCGACACGTAGGCCACGCTGCACTGGAACGCCGCACCCAGACGATCGTCCGGTACGTCGCCGACCTGGTCGAGCACGAGCCGCAGGTTGGCGGTGTCGTCGCCGTGGGACCCGGCCCACCGGGCGGACAGCACGCCCGGCATGCCGTTCAACGCGTCGACGGCGAGGCCCGAGTCGTCGGCGACCGTGGGCAGCCCGGTCCGCCGGAAACCCTCCCTGGCCTTGATGAGGGCGTTGTCGCCGAAGGTCGCGCCCGACTCGGGTACCTCGGCGTACGGGGGAACGTCGTCGAGGCCGATCACCTCGAGCCCCGGGAGGCTGGGGGCGAGGATGCGCCGCAGCTCGCCCAACTTCTTGGCGTTGCGACTGGCCAGCAGCACCCGCACGACGGCCCGCTCAGCGCCCGAGCGCGTCGGACTGCAGCCGCGCCAGCTCCGCACACCCGGCCACGGCGAGGTCGAGCAAGGCGTCGAGCTCGTCGCGGCGGAACGGCACACCCTCGGCGGTGCCCTGTACCTCCACGAACTCGCCCTTGCCGGTGACCACGACGTTCATGTCGGTCTCGGCGCGCACGTCCTCCTCGTACATCAGGTCGAGGCGCGGCTCACCGTCGATGACGCCGACGGACACGGCCGAGACGGAGTTGATCAACGGCTCCGGCTGCGCCAGAGAACCCTTCGCCCGCAGCCACGACACCGCATCGGCCAGCGCCACGTAGGCACCGGTGATGGCCGCGGTGCGGGTGCCGCCGTCGGCCTGCAGCACGTCGCAGTCGATCGAGATCGAGTTCTCGCCCAGAGCGGACAGGTCGATGGCCGCGCGCAGCGAGCGGCCGATCAGCCGGGAGATCTCGTGGGTGCGCCCGCCGATCTTGCCCTTGACGGACTCGCGGTCGTTACGGGTGAGGGTCGCCCGCGGCAGCATCGCGTACTCGGCCGTCACCCAACCCAGCCCGCTGCCCTTGCGCCAGCGCGGCACACCCTGCTGCACCGACGCCGAACAGAGCACCTTGGTGTCACCGAACTCGACCAGCGCCGACCCCTCGGCGTACTTCTGCCAGTCACGGGTGATGGTGACGGGGCGGAGCTGATCGGCGGAACGGGCGTCGGGACGAGGCATACCCGTGAGCCTAACGACGGGGTCCGACGGCGCCGGCGGGGCCTGCCAGCCCGTACCAGCGGCGTGCATGCGCGGTGCCAGCGGCGCCGAGCATGGTGCTGTCATGACAAACGCCATCGAAGCCCAAGGCCTGACGAAGCGCTTCGGCAAGGGATCCACCGCCACCCAGGCCCTCGCCGGTATCGACCTGACCGCCCGCGAGGGCAGCGTGCTCGGTGTCCTCGGCCCCAACGGCGCGGGCAAGACCACGGCCGTCCGCATCCTGGCCACCCTGCTGCAGGCCGACTCCGGCTCGGCCCGCGTCGCCGGGTTCGACGTCGCCACCGACCCGGTGAAGGTCCGGCAGTCGGTGGGTCTGACCGGGCAGTTCGCCAGCGTCGACGACGACCTCACCGGCCTGCAGAACCTGCGCATGATCGGCCAGCTGCTCGACCTGCGTTCCGCCGAGGCCACCCGCCGCGCCCACGAACTGCTCGACTGGTTCGAGCTCGGCGACGCCGCCGACCGCGTCGCCAAGACCTACTCGGGCGGCATGCGGCGCCGCCTCGACCTGGCCGCGTCCCTCGTCGGACGCCCGGCGGTGATCTTCCTCGACGAGCCGACGACCGGCCTGGACCCCTCCAAGCGGGAGGCGATGTGGGACGTCGTCAGAAACCTCGTCACCGAGGGCTCGACGGTGCTGCTCACCACGCAGTACCTCGACGAGGCCGACGCCCTCGCCGACGAGATCTCGGTGATCGACCACGGACGGGTCATCGCGCACGACACCCCTCTGGGCCTGAAGCGGGTGGTCGGCGGCCAGCGGCTCACCGTCCGCCCCACGGACCCCGACACGTTGCCCGAGGTCGGCCGGCTGCTCGAGGCGGTCGTCGGCACACCGGCGGAGAGCGAGGGTCGCGACACGTTGTCCGTGCCCGTCACCGACGGCGACGCGCTCCCCGGTGTCGTCGCCGGGCTGCACGCGGCCGGCATCGCGGTCACCGAGCTGTCCCTGCACCTACCGACGCTGGACGAGGTCTTCTTCACCCTCACCGGCACGACCGACACCACCGAAAGCGAGGTCGCGTGACCATGACGACCACCCTGAGCGCTCCCCCGGCACCGTCCCTGCCCACGGCGGCCACATCGAGCTCGGCGCCACCGCGCTTCCGCGACCTGAGGCACTCCCTCGTGCTCGCGAAGCGCAACCTGATCAAGACCATGCGCACGCCGGAACAGCTCATCGATGTGACCCTGCAGCCGATCATCTTCCTGCTGCTGTTCACCTACGTCTTCGGTGGTGCGATCGCCGGCGGCTCGACCCACCACTACCTGCAGTTCCTGCTTCCCGGGTTGCTCGGCCAGCAGGTCGCGCTCGGCAGCATCTCGCTCGGGCAGAACCTCAACGCCGACATCGAGAAGGGCATCTTCGACCGGTTCCGCTCGCTGCCCATCGCCCGGTCGGCGCCCCTGGTCGGCGCGGTGCTCGCCGACCTGCTGCGTTACGTCCTGCTGTGCGCGATCTTCATCGGCTTCGGTTACGTGATCGGGTTCCGCATCACCACCGACCCGTTGGCCGCGCTCGCCGCGCTGGGCCTGGTACTGGCCTTTGCCCTCTGCTTCTGCTGGGTCTCGGTCTTCGTGGGCATGATCGTGCGGACGTCGGGCTCGGTGCAGGGCATCATGTTCCTGCTCGTCCTGCCGCTGTCCTTCGGCAGCAACACCTTCGTCGCCACGTCGACGATGCCCGGCTGGCTGCAGGCCTTCGTCAAGGTCAACCCGATCTCGCACCTGGTCGGCAGCGTCCGCGGTCTGCTGGTCGGTGGCCCGGTGGCGCACAACCTGGCCTGGACGGCCGGCTGGATGGTCGGGCTGGTGGTGGTGTTCGTGCCGCTGGCGCTGCGGGCCTACCGCCGGAAGGCGTAGGACGACTCAGCGCCGGAAGGCGTAGGACAACTCAGCGCCGGAAGGCGTAGGACAACTCAGCGCCGGAAGGCGTAGGACGACTCACTCCACCGGCACCTCGAGCCGGGCGCTCGCCTCCTCGGAGGTGAGCGCCCGGCCTCGTTCGTAGAGGCGCTCGAACGGATCGTCCCCGAGCTCGTCGCGCAGCACCGTCGTCAGCGCGCTGACGTCGAGCGCGGTCTCGTCGTCGGCACCGCGCAGCCGCGCCGACGCCCCGAGGACCTCGGCCGCGGACTCGTGGTGGCCGCGCGCGACCTCCACTTCGGCCGCGACCACACCTGCGGTGGCGAGCAGGGGCAGGTCCCTGGCGCCGCGGGCCGCGGTGTACGCCTCGTGGGCGGTACGGCCGGCCGCGGTGAGGTCCTGGTCGCGCAGGGCGATGCGGGTTGCCAGCACCAGGAGGAAGGTGCGGATGTGGCCGCGCATCGGGTGCTCACGCGGCAGCTCGTCGAGCTTCCGCATCCCGTCCGCGTGCAGCTCGCGGCCGTGCTGCTCGTTGCCGACGCGCCACTCGATGTCGCCCAACATCGCGGAGATGAACACCGCCTCGATCCCGCCGCTGGCCTCGGCGCAGTTCTGGGCCAGCTCGACGTAACGTCGGGCCGCCTGGAGCTCACCACGGCGCAGGGCGATGTCGGCCAGACGCGCGTAGGAGAAGAGCTTGTCGTCGTTGGAGTTCAGCTCGCTGACGAGCTCCAAACTCTCCTCGTAGGCCTCGACCGCCGCGTCGAGGTCGCCGTCGAGCACGTGCACCGCCCCCAGCGTGCGCAACGTGCTCGCCAGGCCCCAGCGCTCCCCCACCTCGCGGAACTGGACGAGCGCCGCCAGGGTCTGCTCACGCATCAGGTCGACGTCACCGTCGTTCTCGGCCATGTTGGCCAGGAACATGTGTGTGGCGGCCTGGGCCCAGACGTCCCCGTCGGCGAGGGACTCCGCCGCGAACCGCGCCATTCGCTCGCGGTCCTGGGCGAAGAACGCGACGGCTGGTCGCAGCACGGCCATGGCCGTCATGGTGGACGTGTCGACGTCGTCGAACTCGCGCGCGATGGCCTGCAGCTCCCGCTCGATCTCCCCCACCTCCTGCGCGCTCGAGCCCGCGGCGGTGGCGTTCATGGTCCGCAACGTGCGGGCCATCAGCTCGAGACCTCGGTCCGTACCTCCGGGTACGGCCAGCGCCTCGTCGACCAGGCTCGGCACGTCACCGTGGTCGCCGAGCATCATGGCGAACAGCGACAGCTGGACGGCCATCCGGCGGGCGACGTCGGCGTCCCCCAGATCGCAGCGCAGGCGCATGGCGGCCAGGATGTTCTCGCGCTCGAGGCCGAGGGTCGCGAACCAGGGCAGCTGCCCGGCCGTCGTCAGGTGCGGCGAGGCCTCGTCGAGCAGGGCCGCGAAATACTCGCTGTGCCGCTCACGAGCGGCAGCGAGCTCGCCGCGCTCGACGAGGCGCTCGACGCCGTACTCGCGGAGCGTCTCCAGCATGCGGGTGCGTCGACCGTCGCCGACGGGCTGCAGCAGCGACTTGTCGACCAGCGACGCGATGAGATCGGGCACCTCTTCGGCGTCGACGTCGTCGGGGCGGACGGCGGTGGCCGACGCCGTGGTGATCCCGGCCGGGAAGACGGCCAGCAACTCGGCGAGGTGCCGCTCGGGCAGGGTCAGCAGCTCCCAGCTCCACTCGACGACCGCGCGCAGGGTGCGGTGCCGCGGCAGGGCCGTGCGGCTGCCCCCGGTGAGCAGGCGGAAGCGGTCGGAGAGCCGACCGAAGATCTCGTCGATGGGCAGGGTGCGCAGGCGGGCCGCGGCCAGCTCGATGGCCAGCGGCAGGCCGTCGAGGCGGCGTACGACCTCGATGACGGCGGCGACCGTGGTGTCGTCGACCGCGAAATCGGGCGCGACCGCCGCGGCCCGATCGGCGAACAGCCGCACCGCCGGGTACTCCAGCGCCTCCGCGGCACCTGCAGTCGCGGCGGGTTGGCCCAGCGCCGGGACGGCGAGCAGGGTCTCGCCGATGATGCCCAGCGGCTCGCGGCTGGTGGCGATGACCCGCAGCGAAGGGCAGTCGCCGAGCAGCTGTTCGGCGAGCTGCGCCGCCGCCTCGATGACGTGCTCGCAGTTGTCGAGGATCAGGATCGCGTTGCGCTCGGCGAGGCCCTCACGCAACCGGCTCATGGCGTCGCGGGCGGTGACGGTGGCGCCGCGGTCCATCAGGTGGATCTCGCGCAGCCCGACACCCGACAGCACGGCCTGCGGCACGTCCGCACCCGAGGTGACGCCGGCCAGCTCGGCCAGCCAGACCCCGTCGGGGGCGCGGTCGACGATGCTCGCCGCGGTCTCGGCGGCCAGCCGCGTCTTGCCGGCTCCGCCCGGCCCCACCAGCGTCACGAGACGGTTCTGCTCGAGCGATTTCGCGATCCGCGCGACCTCGTCCTCGCGGCCGATGAAGCTCGTCAGTTGCGCCTTGAGGTTGGTGCGTCGCACGGCCGGAGCGGGCGCCGGTTCGAGCTCGCCGCGGACGAGGGCGAGGTGCACCTGCTGCACCTCCGCAGACGGGTCGACACCCAACTCATCGGCCAACCTGGTCCGCAGCTGGTCGTAGATGCGCAGCGCCTCGGCCTGCTGACCGGACGCGCCGAGGGCCCGCATCAGCAGCCCGGTGAGCCGCTCGTTGAGCGGATGCGCGGCCGCGAGGGCGGTGAGCCCGGCGACGTCGGTGGCACCCGTCGTCTCGGCGTAGTCGACCTCGGCCTCGAGGCGCAGGTCGTCGAGACGCGCAGCCCGGCCCAGCACGGCCTCCCCGCAGTCGCCGACCACCTCGACCAGGCTCGGGCTGCGCCAGAGGTCGAGCGCGGCCGCGAGCAACGGCGTGGCTGAACCGTGGTCGCCCCGCCGCAGGGCCGCGGCGCCCTCGACGGCCTGCCGTTCGAAGCGCAAGGCGTCGACGTCCTCGGGGTCGGCGACGAGGCGGTAGCCGGCCGGCGAGGCCGCGATCGCCGACGGGTCACCGAGCGAGCGCCGCAGCCGCGACACCAGGGTCTGCAAGGCATTGGCCTCGTCGGCGGGAGGTCGGTCACCCCAGACCGCGTCGACGAGCGCGCGGGTGCTGACGGGACGCCCGGCGTCGAGCGCGAGCCGGATCAGCAGGGTGCGCAGGCGCGTCCCGGCGATCTCGACCGCCCGGCCGGACGAGTCGTGGACCTGCAGCGGCCCGAGCAACGCGATCTGCACGGCGTCCACTGTCCCACGTGATCGCGACACGGTGGGGCGGGCAGGATCGTGACATGCACACGACAACGATCGAGGTCCGTACCGGCGGACGGCCCCAGGTGCACGACCTCACGCGCGACTGCGCGGCCTTCGTGGCCGACTCCGCCGACGGCCTGCTCAGTGTGTTCGTCCCGCACGCCACCGCGGGGGTCGCGATCCTCGAGACCGGGGCGGGCAGCGACGACGACCTGCTCGCCGCCCTGGAGGAGCTGCTGCCGCGCGACGGCCGCTGGCGCCACCACCACGGCAGCCCGGGTCACGGCCGCGACCACGTGCTGCCCGCGCTGGTGGCGCCGTCGATCACGGTGCCGGTCGTGTCGGGCCGGCTGACGCTCGGTACGTGGCAGTCGATCTGCCTGGTGGACACCAACGTCGACAACCCGGTGCGGACGGTGCGGTTGAGCATCCTGGAGGGCTGACCCGGGAACGCACAAGGCGGGCGGACCCAGAGGGTCCACCCGCCTCGTGCTGCGCAGTGCGTCAGCTGTCGTCGCCGGTGCGCTCCTGGGCCTTGTCGACGCCCTTGTCGATCTGGTCCTCGTGGCCGAACTTGTCGCCCGCCGCGTCCCCGGCCTTCTCCAGGCCCTTGTCGACCTGATCGTCGTGGTCGTCGGCCATCTTCTTGAGGTCGTCCATTCCCGGCATGGCGGGCTCCCTTCGCTGCGGCTGACGCCGCGTGAGCGGCACCGGCTGTGCGCTCTGCCCCTCCCCTACCCGCGCGCCGGCCGGACCAACCCGGCGAACGACACGAATCAGTCGGTGCGCTCGGTGAGCTCGTAGGCGACGTGGTCGTCGTCGGTGAAGTAGACCCGCAGCTCGGAGAACCGGCGCGACTCGTCGCGCAGTTCCCTGCGCGCCGCGACTCCGGCCTCGTAGGCGCTCGTCTCGGCGTCGGACTCGGCCTTCTTCGGCGCCTTGTCGCCGGCGAACCCGGCCTTGAACCCCAGGTCGATGCCGTGCGCGAACGGGTTCGCGTTCGGGATCTCCCAATGCCATGTCAACTGGTCACCCTGCATGGTGCGAACCTACTGCCTGACGACCCGCGCCGTACGGATGAGCCGTCAGACCCCGCCGTCCCTGACGATCCGGCGGAACACCTCGCCGCTGTGCTTGATGCGACGTCGTTGGGTCTCGAAATCGACGTGCACGATGCCGAACCGTTGCGAGTAGCCCCACGCCCACTCGAAGTTGTCGAGCAGCGACCACACGTAATAGGCCTGCACGTCGACGCCGGCCTCGATCGCACGCCGCACCGCACCCACGTGCTCGACGAGGTACTCGGCCCGCGCCTCGTCCCGGACGGCTCCGTCCGCGGACGTGGTGTCCGGGTAGGCGGCGCCGTTCTCGGTGACGGCGATCGGCATCCCGGGGTACGCGCGGTCCAGGTCGACGAGCAGCGCCACGAACGCGTCCGGGTCGATCTGCCAGCCCATCGCGGTGGTCCGGCCGCGCGACGGCAACACGTACACGTCGGCCGAGCCCGGGAACACCGTCGCCCCGCCGGGACCGGGCTTCGCCGACACCACGCTGGACGAGTAGTAGTTGACGCCCAGGCGGTCCACCCGCTCACCGGCCCGCGCGAGGTCCTCGCTGCGCACGAAGGCCCAGTCGGTGACGTCGGCCGTGGCCTCGACCAGACCGGCGGGCAACCGCCCGTGCATGAGCGGCTCCAGGAACACCCGGTTGGCGATGAGGTCGACGTGGTCGGCCGCGGCGACGTCCTCGTCGGCCTCGGACGCCGCCCGGACGACGGCCGGGTTCACCGTCACCGACACGTCGCCACCGCCGGGCAGGACCGACCGCAACACCTCCGTCCCAAGGCCGTGGGCCGTCAGCAGGTGGTAGGCCGCCAGGAACGCCGACGCGCGGTCGCGGTGACCCGGTGCGTGCTCACCGCTGGCGTAGCCGAGGAAGGCTGAGCACCACGGCTCGTTCAGGGTCGTGAACGACGCCACTCGATCACCCAGGTGCGCAGCCACGACGGCGGTGTACTCGGCGAACCGTTCCGCGGTGTCCCGGTTCAACCAGCCACCGGCGTCGTCGAGTTCCTGGGGCAGGTCCCAGTGGTAGAGCGTGGCGACGGGCCGGATGCCCCGTTCGAGCAGGCGGTCGACCAGACGTGCGTAGAAGTCCAGCCCGGCCGGATTCGGTGCACCGCTGCCCCCGGGCACGACCCGCGGCCAGGACACCGAGAACCGGTAGTCCTGCAGCCCGAGGTGGCTCATCAGGTCGAGGTCCTCGTCGAGCCGGTGGTAATGGTCGCAGGCCACGTCGCCGGTGTCACCGGCGTGCACGCGACCTGGGGTGTGCGCGAAGGTGTCCCAGATCGAGGCGGTGCGTCCGCCCTCGGCGACCGCACCCTCGATCTGGTACGCCGCCGTGGCCGCGCCCCAGCGGAAACCGTCCGGGAAACGTCCGGAGCTGGTCCGGCTCATCCCTTCACGCTGCCGGCGAGCAGGCCGCGGACGAAGAAGCGTTGCAGGGCCAGGAAGACGACGACCGGCACGACGATGGTCAGGAAGCCGGCCGGGCCGAGCAGCTCCTGGTGCGAACCGAAGTTGCCGAGGATGGACGACGTGTGTGCGGTCACCGGCTGCGTCGAGGAGTCCAGGCCACCGAAGGTCTTGGCGACGAGCAGGTCGTTCCACACCCACAGGAACTGGAAGATCGCGAACGACGCGATGGCCGGCAGCGCGAGCGGCAACACGATGCTGCGGTAGATCCGCAGGTGACTCGCACCGTCTACGCGTGCCGCCTCGATGACCGACGACGGCAGGGACGCGATGAAGTTGTGCAGCAGGAACACGGCCAGCGGCAGCGAGAACATCGTGTGCGACAGCCAGATCTGGGCGATGGTGCCGTTGATGCCCAGCGACGGGAAGATCGTCACCGTGCCGATGTGCGCTCCGTGGGCGTAGAACCGCTGCAGCGGCACCAGCGCCATCTGCAGGGGCACGACCTGCAGGGCGAAGAGGAAGAAGAAGATGATGTCGCTGCCGCGGAAGCGCATCCAGGCCAGGGCGTAGGCGGCCATGGACGCGATGAAGATGGGGATGATCGTGCCCGGGATGGTGATGGCCAGCGAGTTCGCGAGCGGCAGGACGAAGCCGCCGTTGTCGACGAGGACGCTGTGGTAGCCGGACAGGCTGAAGCTGGGGTCAGTGAACATCTGCCACCAACCGGTGGTCGCCGCGTCCTGCTTCGAGCGGACGGAGTTCACGAGCAGACCCAGCGTCGGGATCGTCCACAGCACCGAGATCAGCACGATGACCGCGGTCGCGATCGGGCTGCTGAGCCTGCGCCGGACCACCGTGCGGGCCGCCTCCCGGTCGGAGGTGGCCAGGGCGTCGGAGGTGGGGGCGTCGAGGACGGGGGGCGTGGAGGTCGTCATCGGGTCGCCCTCTCCCGGCGCAGCTGCCGGATGTTGTAGAGCACGAGTGGCAGCACGACGACGAACAGGATGACGGCGAGCGAGCTGCCGCGGCTGACCTGATTCGTGACGAACAGGTCGCCGTACATCTGCCGGGCGAGCACGTCGGTGTTGAAGTTGCCGTTGTTGAGGCTGAAGACGATGTCGAAGACCTTCAGCGTCGCGATCATGATCGTCGTCCCGACCACCACCAGTGTGTTGCGGATCATCGGGACCTGCACCGTGCGGAACAGGGTCAGCCCGCTGGCGCCGTCCATCCGGGCCGCCTCGATGATGTCGTCGGGGATGGCGTTCAGCGCCGCCGACAGCACGACCATCGCGAAACCGGCCTGGATCCAGATCATGATGATCATCTCGAGGTACAGGTTCAGCGGACTGCTGATGAGCCAATTCGGCGGGTTGTGCCAGCCGAAGGCGAGGGCGATCCGGCTGAGCAGCCCCGTCTGCGGGCCACCCTGCACCGGTGCGTCGTACACGTAGTTCCAGATGACCGCGGCGCCGACGAACGAGATCGCGGTGGGCAGGAAGATCAGCGTCTTCCAGATCCCCGTGTGACGCATGCGGCCGAGCAGCAGCGCGGCGGTCAGGCCCACCGCGACCGAGGCAACGGGCACGATCACCAGCCACTGCAGGGTGTTCAGCAGGGTGCGCTGGGTGTCGGAGTCGGTGAAGTCGAAGCGGTAGTTGTCGAAGCCGATGAACGACGTGTGCTGCTGCCCGAGGTACTGCTGGTTCTTGAAGCTGTTCACGATGGTGTCGATCGCCGGGATGACGAGCCCGACCGCGACGAGCACGAGCGCCGGCAGGAGGCAGACGGCCAGCGCGATCGGGCGTTGCGCGCGGCCGCTCACCCGCCCCACGACGAGGAAGATGACGGCGAGGATCGCGAGAAAGGCGGCGACGACCTCGACGACGCCGAGTAACCGCGACCCGGCCTCGGACGCGGTGCTGGCCAGCAGCAGGCTGTGCTCCATCGGCATGAGCGCTCCTTGATCTCGACGCGACGGCGGTGTGGGCCCGACCCGGAGGTCGGGCCCACACCGTTCGTCGCGGATCGTGCGGGGACGGGCGGCGGGCCGGGCCTACTTCGGCCAGGCGGCGTCGATCTCCTGGGCGACGGCACTGATCGACTTGCCACTGCCGAACCAGTCGACCATGGCCTTCCACTCCGCACCCGAGCCCACCGCGGCGGGCATGGCGTCGGAGGCGTCGAACCGGAACGTCGCGTTCGGGTCGGCGAGGTACTTCGCGGACAGCTTGTCGATCGGGTCGGTGTACAGCGACTGGTCGACCTTCTCGTTCGCCGACACCCAGCCCGGCGCGACCTTGATGCGGCTGTCCGCCCACTGCGGCGTCGACAGGTAGCTCTGCACGGCCTGCACGGCGGGCTTGTTCGAGAAAGCGGTGACGAACTCGCCGCCACCCTCGACCGGCGTGCGCACCGAGCTGCTCACCGGCGGGAGGTAGAACGCGAAGGCGTCACCGGTCGAGGAGACCGTCGTGCCCTTGGGCCACTGCGCCTCGTAGAACGACGCCTGCTGCAACATCGCGCACTTGTTCTTCAGGATGGGGAACCCCGCGTTCTGGAACGTCGTGGTGGCGATGGTCTTCACATTGCCGTAGCCACCGTTCACCCAGGCGGGGTTCTGCATGTACCCGGCGACGGTGCGCATCGCGGCCTGGATCTGCGGGCTGCTGAATTTCACCTTGTGGCTGATCCAGTCGTCGTACACCTGTCCGCCGTAGGTGCTCAGCACGGCCTCCTCGAGCCAGTCGGTCGCGGGCCAACCGCTGGCCGTGCCCGAGTTGATGCCACCGCACCACGGCTTCGTGCCGTTGATGCCGGCGATCTGGCTCGACAGCTGCATCAGCCCGGACCAGGTCGTAGGCACGCTCAGCTTGTGCGCGGCGAAGAACTTCGGCGAGTACCACACGAGGGACTTCATGTTGGCGCTCATCGGCGCGGCGTAGAACGTCCCGTCGACCGAGCCGTAGCTCTTCCAGACCGCGGGCCAGTTCTTCTCGTTCGCCACGGTCTGCGCCGGGGGCTTCTTCACCGCCCCGGTCTTGACCATCTGCTGCAGCAGGCCGGGCTGCGGGATGATGGCGAGGTCGGGAGCGTTGCCTCCGTTGACCTTGACGGGCAGGTCGGACTCGAAGGTGTTCGAGCCGGTGTACTTGATCTTGATGCCGGTGCACTTGCTGAACTGGGCCCATGACGTGTTCAGCGAGTTCGACTCGGGGCTGAGGACCGAGCCGAACATGGTCACCGTCGACCCGCTGTGGCCGGCGTAGGCCTGGTACTGCGCGCACGATCCCGTCAGCGCCTTGGCCTTCGAGCTCTTGGACCCCGATCCGCCACTGCTGGAACACGCGGCCACGAGCGTCAGCGTGGCCGCTGCCACCCCAACGGCGGCCCACCGTCGACTAGTCATTCGATCTCCTCCGAGACGTCCTATGAAACCGGTTTCATGACTGTGACAGAGAGGTTTCGGAGCGACCAGCACGTCGCCGGCACCGTTACCGGTTTGTGACCGACCCTTGCGTCGAAGCGCGCACCCTGAGCTCGGTCGGCAGCACGATGACCCGTGGCTGACGACCGTCGAGCTGTTCCATCACCAGGTCGACACCGAGTGCGCCGATGGCGCGTACCGGCTGGGCCACCGTGCTCAGATCGAAGGTCGTCGCGAGCTCGTGGTCGTCGAAGCCCATCACGGCGATGGCGCCGTCGCCGGTGCCCGTCCCGACGCCGGCGCGCGACATCGCCCGCAGCGCGCCGTACGCCATCTGGTCGGACATGCAGAAGACGGCGGTAGGCCGGGGCTGACGCGCCAGCAGCACGCTCATGGCCCGTTCGCCACCGGCGGTGGTGAACTCGCCGACCTCGCGCAGCGACGTCGGGTGGGCGAGGTGCGCGGCGGACAGCGCATCCAGGTAGCCGGCGAGCCGGTCGTTCTCCGGCACGAACCCGGTCGGCAGCCGTCGTCCGCTGATCAGCCCGACGCGGCGGTGCCCCAGGTCGAGGAGGTGCTGGACGGCACGACACGCGTCGGCCCGATCGTCGATCGACACGCTGGCGACGCCGTCGACCTGCGACCCGATCAGCACCAGCGGGATGCCGAGCCCGGCCAGCCCGGCGATCTCCTTGCTGTCCGGCGCCAGCCCGATGACCAGCGCGGCGTCGACCCGTCGACGCAGGCGGACGTGTGCCTCCGTGCTCGGCCGGGCGCCGGTCGGCTCCTCGGTGGTGTGGATGAGCACGTCGAGGTCGAAGGGCTTGAGCGCGGCCTCGATCCCGGCGAACAGCTCCGCGAAGTACCAACCGCCGACGTAGGGCGTGACGATCCCCAGGGTCCCCGAACGGCCCGTGGCGAGCCGCGAGGCCACCGGCGAGACCGCGTAGTCCAGCGCGCGCGCCACCGCGATGACGTGTTCCCGCGTGCTGACGTCGACGTTGTCCATCCCGCGCAGCGCCCGTGACACCGTGGCCGGCGACACGCCCGCCGCAGCCGCGATGTCGCGAATGTTGAGGCCCACCTAGTCGCCGCGGGCCTCGTCGGCCAGGAAGCGTTCGAGCTCGGCGCCCAGCTCGTCGGCCGACGGCAGGTCGCCCTCGGCCAGGGCGGTCTGCGCCGCGGCCGCCGCCGCGTCGTACTGCTGCTCGAGCGCGGCGACCATGGTCTGCAGCTCCTCGGATCCGCTGACCTCGTGCCCGATGGCCGCGCGGTTCAACCGTTCGGCCTCCTCGAGGACCTCGGTGTCGAAGCGCAACCCGGCGCGCGCGCCGACCTCGCGCAGCAGCGCGATCGACGCGGCCGGGAACTCGGCCTGGGCCAGGTACGGCGGGACCGGAGCGGCGATGCCGAGCGCGTCGACCCCGGCCTGGCCGAGGCGGTACTCGACCAGGTGGCCGGCGCTGGCCGGGACGATGATCTGGCCGAGCCACGCGCGGTAGTCCGCGAACAGCTCGCGCCGCGAGCCGTGCACGATGATCGGCGTCGGCCGCGTGTGCGGCACCGACATCGGGAAGGCGTCGAGCCCGATGACGAGCCGCACGCCGAGGCGCTGCACGAGCAGCTCGACGGCCGCCGCGTAACGCTCCCACTGGACGTCCGGTTCAGGGCCCGCCAGCAGCAGGTACGGGGTGTCGTCGCTGTCGTGCAGCAGGTGCAGCGCCAGCTGGGGCGTGGCGTAGTCGCTCCAGTGGTCGACGTCGAAGTGCATGATCGGCCGCCGGGCCCGGTAGTCGTAGAGCTGGTCGACGTCGAAGCGCGCGACGACCGGCGCGTCGTCGGCGAGCAGCGAGGCTCGCGCGAGCCGCACCGCACCTCCTGCGTCGACGAAGCCGTCGAGCATGTGCAGCAGCACCGTGCCCGACAGGTCGGGTCGGTCGGCGTCGAGGTCGAACAGCTCTTCGGGATCCAGCGTCACCCCTCCATCTTCACCCACCGGACGCACCGTGCTCGGCGTCGGGCGTGCATCCGGGCGCCCGCGTGGCCTCAGACGGCGATCCGCCCGCCGTCGGCGGGCAGGATGGCGCCGTGGACGAAGCTGGCGGCGTCGGTGGCCAGGAAGACGATGGCTTCGGCGATCTCCTCCGGCTGCCCGGGGCGTCCGGCCGGTCCGGCGGCGGCGAGCTGGTCGAGCGCCGCGCCCATGCCTGCGGTGCCTTCCGTCCGTGTCGGGCCGGGGCTGACGGCGTTGACGCGCACGCCCGCAGGCCCGTACTCGGCCGCCCAGGACTTGGTCAGTAACACCAGCGCGGCCTTGCTCGCGCCGCAGAGGCCCATTCCGGCGGCTCCGAACTCGGCGACCATGGTGGTCACGTTGACGATCGCGCCGTGGCCGCGGGCGGCCATGTCCGGGGCCAGTGCCCCGACGAGGAAATAGGGCGCGGTGACGTTGACGGCGAGCACGGCGTCGACGTCGGCCTGGGTGGTGTCGGCCGTCGGGCCGAACGGGAAGATGCCGGCACTGTTGACCAGGATGTCGACGTGCCCGCCGCCGAGCTCCGTGGACCGGGACGCGAGCTCGCGGGCGCTGGCGGCGTCGGTCAGGTCGGCACGCACGAAATCGGCGGTGCCGCCGGCCGCCCGGATGGCGTCGACGGTCTGGTCACCACGTCCGGCGTCGCGGCCGGAGACGACGACATGGGCGCCGCGCGCGGCGAGCGCGAGGGCCGTGGCGCGGCCGATGCCGCTGGTGGCGCCGGTGATCAGCGCGGTCGTGCCGGAGAGCTCGGTGGTCATGGCCGTTCCTCTTCCTGGAGTGGAGTGATTGCTCCAGACTGCCCAGTCGTTTTTGGAGACGCCACTCCAGAACGCAGTAGGCTGGTCCCATGACCGCATCGACCCGGACCCGCCCGGCTTCAGAACGTCGGCTCACGGCGAAGGGCGAGGCGACGCGCGCCCGGATCCTCGACGCCGCGTCCGCCCTGGTGTTCGCGCACGGGGTCACCCGCACCGGTGTCGAGGACGTGCAGCGCGAGGCCGGGGTCAGTGCGTCGCAGCTCTACCACTACTTCGGCGACAAACAGACCCTGATGCGCGCCGTGATCGCCCACCAGACCGCCGCGATCCTTGCCGTGCAGCAGCCCGAGCTCGACGCGCTCGACACCTTCGAAGCGCTCGGTCGGTGGCGCGACAACCTGGTGACCCTGCAGCGCTCGCGGCACTGCGCCGGCGGCTGCCCGATCGGCTCGATCGCCGCCGAGATCGCCGACGACGACCCCGACGCCCGAGCCGACCTCGTCGACGGCTTCGAGCAGTGGGAGGCGCCGATCCGGTCAGGCCTCGCGACCATGCGCGACCGTGGGCTGCTGCGCGACGGCACCGACACCGACCGGTTGGCCCTGGCCCTGCTCGCCGCGCTGCAGGGCGGGCTGGTCCTCACCCAGACCCGCCGCACCACCGTGCCGCTCGAGACCGCGCTCGACGCCACCATCGAGCTGATCCGCAGCTACGCCACCGAACCGACCCCGCGGCCGAGTTGCTGACGCGACCGTCTACTGCCGCGCAAGCGGGTCCGCACTCGGGCGGTGCCGTCAGCGTCGGCGTGCGCCCGCGTCCAGGGCGCGGGTGCCGTGCTCCCACATCGCGTCGGTGATGTCGACGGTCGATCCGGGCGGGACGATGGCATCGATGCGGTCGAGCACGTCCTCGGACAGGTCGACGCCGTCGGCCGTGAGCGAGCTCTCGAGCTGCTCGAAGGTTCGCGGCCCGATCAGCACGGTGCTGACGGCCGGGTGACGGGCGACGAACGCCGTGGCCAACTGCGGCAGGGTGAGCCCGGCGTCGTCGGCGAGAGCACCGAGAGCGTCGGCGGCGTGCAGCTTCGCCGCGTTGGCCGGCGCGGTGGCGTCCATCCGGCCGCCGCGTGCGCGGTTGCTGGAACCGGGCGCGCCGACGTCCGAACCCAGGCGGTAGCGCCCGGACAGCCAGCCGCGGGCGAGCGGCCCGAAGGCCAGAACCCCGATCCCGAGTCGCGAGCAGGTGGGCAGCAAGTCGTACTCGACGGCACGGTTGAGCATCGAGTACGGCGACTCCTCGACACGGAACACGCCCAACCCGCGTCGCTCGGCCACGGCACGCGCTTCGGCGATCTGCGACGGCGGCATCTTCGACGCACCGAACGTTCGGATCTTGCCCGCGGTGACGAGGTCGGTGAGCGCGCCGAGGGTCTCGTCGATGTCGGTGTCCGGATCGGGGACGCCCAACTCGTACACGTCGATCCAGTCGGTCCGCAGGCGACGCAGGGATCCCTCGATCGCCTGGGTCAGCCAGCGCCGGGATCCGCCGCCGTGGTTCGGGTGTCCGTCGACCTTCAACCCGGTCTTGACGGTCAGGACGACCTCGTCGCGCCGACCGTCGGCGAGGGCCTCGCCCAGGATCTCCTCCGACTCCCCCGCCGAGTAGCCGTCGGCGGTGTTGATCGTGTTGATGCCGGCATCAAGGGCGCCGTGGACGATGCGGACGCACTCGTCGCGATCGGTGTTGCCCATAGCGCCGAGCATCATCGCGCCGAGGCTCAGGTGGCTGACGGTGATCCCGGTGCGGCCCAGCGGTCGGTATTCCATGACAGCCTCCTCGCCCGCCGTCGGCGGCGGTACGCTCGTTCTCAGATAAACGGACAACCTGTCCGTTCGAACCGTACCGCCTATTCGGATAGGTTGTCCATTTTGGCCTCGACGCCACCGTCGCCCGCTCGCCGAGCCGACGCCGAACGCAACCGCGAGCGTATTCTCACGGCGGCCCGCGCCTTGCTGACCAGCTCTTCCGGCGATGTCTCGATGGCGGAGGTCGCACGGCGAGCGGGCGTCGGCATGGCGACGCTGTACCGGAACTTCCCGGGGCGCCGCGAGCTGCTCGAGGGTCTGTACACGGGTGAAGTCGACGACCTCTGCCGCGCCGCCGACCAGGCCGCCGGCCGGCCGGACGAGGCCCTGCGGACGTGGCTGCTGCGCTTCTCCGTCTTCCATCGCAACAAGCACCCGATCGCCGCGGAGCTGCTGCGGCACACGGACCGGGGCGACCCGTTCTTCGGCGGCAGCCGTGACCGGGTGATCGCCGCCGGGCGGCCGCTCCTGATCGCCGCGCAGGACGCGCGTCTGGTCCGCGCCGATCTCACCATCGACCAGGTTCTTGACCTCGTGCTGGCCGCAGCCACGGTTCCCGGTGACGCGAGCTACGTCGACCCCATCCTCGACGCCGCACTGGACGGCATTCGCTGCTCACCTGACTGACCGGCCTGGCGTGCCCCCTGCATCGACCGTCGGCTAGGCCAGACCGAGCTGGGTCATGATGCCGAGCTCGTCTGAGCTGCCCCAGCGCTCGGTCATCTTGCCGTCGGCGAACGTGCTGATCTGCATGCCACGGACCTCGATCGACTTCCCGGTCGCGTCATGACCCTGGAAAGGCCCCTGGTGGGTGCCGGTGAGGGTGTAGGCGAACGCGACCTGCTCGTCGTCGGCCACCAGCGTCTCCACCTCGACGTGCAGGTCGGGGAACGCCGTGCGCATCTCGGTGAAGAGGGCCTTGTACCCGTCCGGGCCGGCTACCTGTCCCGGTGCAGGATCGTGATCGACGCAGTCGGTCGCGACGAGGTCGTCGAACGCGTTGAGGTTGCCGGTGTTGACGGCCTCGCCGAACGCCTGCTGTGCGCTGATGTTGGTCTTCTTGTCGAACATGTGTCGGACACTCCTTCAAGGGGTCGGGGCGGTTGCGTCGACGACGCGTCAGGGGTGAAGCAGAACCTTGGTCCAGCCGTCGAGGCGGTCGTCGAAGTTCCGGTAGCCCTCGGCGGCCTGGTCGAGGTTCAGTTCGTGGCTGACGATCAGGCCCGGGTTGAGCTTGTCGCGGTGGATCAGGTTGCGCAGCTGCCGGTTGTACTGCTTGGTGTTGCACTGCCCGGTGCCCATGGATTGGCCCTTGAAGAAGAACGTGCCGAAGTCGAACCCGAATTTACCTTTCTTGGCCAGGTCGTCCTCAGCGTTCGGGTCCTGCGGCACGAACACGCCGACGACGCCGATGCGGCCGGTGGGCCGAACAGCGGCGATGAGGCTGTTGATGGTCAGGCCAGGCGCCTCGTGGCCATGGTGGTCGTGCGCCTGGTAGCCGACCGCCTCGACGCCCCGGTCCGCGCCCTCGCCGCGGGTGGCCTGCAGGATCTCGTCCACCGCACCGCCCGAGCTGTCGTCGACCGGGGTGGCGCCGATGGTCTCGACCAGCTTGAGACGGTCGGGCTGACGGTCGACAACGAAGATCTGGTCCGCGCCTCGCAAGCGGGCGCTCATGGCGGCCATCAGCCCCACTGGGCCGGCGCCCCAGATGACCACCGAGTCACCGATGCCCACCTGCGCGAGCTCCGTACCGTGATAGCCGGTCGGCAGGATGTCGGACAACATCACATAGTCCTTCTCCTTCTCGCGGGCATCCTCGGGCAATACGAGAGCGTTCCAATCCGCGTAGGGAACTCGCAGCAGCTCGGCCTGTCCACCGTTGTAGGGCCCCATGTCGGCGTAGCCGTACGCCGCACCGGCGTTGCCCGGATTCGCGGTGAGACAGAATCCGGTCAGCCCGGACTCGCAGTTCTTGCAGAACCCGCACCCAATGTTGAACGGCAGACACACCATGTCGCCGACCTTGACGCGGTCGACTCCGTCGCCGACCTCGATGACCTCACCCATGTTCTCGTGACCGAGGACCTTGCCCTCCTCGACGTCGGTGCGGCCTTCGTACATGTGCAGGTCGCTGCCGCAGATGTTCGTCGTGGTGATCTTGATCAGGGCGTCGGTCGGACGCTCGATTCTGGCGTCCGCAACGTCATCGACGGAGACGTTCTTCGGGCCGTGGTACACCAAAGCGCGCATGGTCAGCTCCTGGGCTTGTAGGTGGGGTCTACCGCTCGTGCGGCTGCAGGCTCCCAGACGTTCGACCTGTCCTACTTCTTGCCTCCCCAAGGCACGACGTCTGACATCACGGTCGATACGACAACCTGATTACCGTTCACGACACCGCCCGGCGGGGTTCGACCGCCCGGTGGTCAGGGCAGACGGTGGCTGTCGAGGACGGCCTGGATGCGCGTCAGCTCGGCTCGCAGCTCCTCGGCTCGGACCTCGGCCTCGACGCGCGCGGTGTCATTGACGGCGGCGACGGCTTCCTCGAGCGAGGACACCTGCAGCAGGCCGGCGACGGCCGAGACGACGCCGGGGTTCACGGCGACGTTCCTGGCCACCGACTTCGCGCCGCGTTGAGCGCTCACCGTCCACGAGGTGCCGGTCGACTTCAGCGTGATCGTCACCGGGGCGCCGGAGGTGGCCTTGCGCCCACCCCGCCTGGGAGGCGTCGTGGCCGCGGCTGGCCGGCGGGCCGCGGACGCAGGGCCCGCGGAGTCACAAGCTGCGGACTCGGCGGCGGCGGACACGGCGGCGGACGCGGCGGCGGACTCGGCGGCGGACTCGGCGGCGGCAGAGGACGATGCCGGCTTGCGCCTCGTCCTGACCGGACGCGTCTCTCGAGCTGGATCCACGGTGGTGCGCGTGGCCGGCGTCGCCGCGCGCCGCCCAGCCCGAGCCGCATCGGCGCGTAGCGGCTCGGGCGACTCACGGGGCGCCCGCTTCGCGGGCGACGTGCGGGTCGGCCGCTTCGCGGGCGCGTTCTTGCCACGCGACAGTTCACGTGGCGCGAAGCGCAGGTCGTCCGTGACACCGTCGACCTTGACCCGCACGGTCACGTAGTCGTTGCCGTCGGCTGCAGGGTCACCGACCTTGCGTACCGCGCCGACGCCGAACTGCGAGCCGGCGATCCGGACGCGCGGCGACTTGCCGGCAGCCACATCGTCGCGCAGTTGCGCGATCTGCTCGTGGGTCAGTCCTAGCGCCATGCAGCCCAAGATAGAGGGCGGTCTCGACCGGGCGATCGCCCTCGTTCTCGTTCCGACCCGGACGGGGGCGGCCGCAGCAGAGGTGGGTCCTGCGCGATACAGCGCCATCACCGACGAGCGCGGTTTAGTCCACCCCGTATCCACGCTCGCGCGCCCCCATGGCTTCGGCCCCCAGCTCGCGGTTGGGAACCGTCGATAGAGGGTCGCGATACCGACGTTGGCCTCCCGGGCGATACCGCGCAGGGACACATCGGTCTTGCCGTGGGCGAACACTCGCGCGGCAGCGACGTCATCCGAACTGCTCGGCTCGCGCTGATGAATGGCTCTGGGCACTGGCAGAGAACGAACGCGCGATCATCAGCGCGGCGAGCATCGAGAGTACGTTGCGTAGACCGTAGCTCGGAGGCCGGAAGGATGGAGCTGGATGCGGGCAGCGTGGTTCGACCGGCGAGGACCGGCTCGGGACGTTCTGGTTGTCGGCGAGCTGCCTGACCCTGCGCCGGGCCCGGGTGAGGTTCGCATCGCGGTCGAGGTGTCGGGGCTCAGCCCGGGCGATGTGAAGAAGCGCTCCAATTGGCAGGGTTCGGAGATGGCGTTCCCGCGGGTCATTCCCCACAGTGACGGGGCCGGCGTCATCGATGCGGTCGGTGCCGACGTGCCGGAGTCGCGAATCGGCACGCGTGTCTGGTGCTACGGAGCGCAGTCCTACCGTCCCTTCGGAACGGCGGCTGAATATGTCGTCGTACCGACGGACCTCGCGGTCGACCTGCCGCACTCGCCGGATCAGGACGACAGGTGGCTGAGCGAACAGGCCGCGTGCCTGGGCATCGCCGGGATTACCGGCTACCGGTCGGTGTTCGCCGACGGCCCGGTCACCGGGCTACACGTGCTGATCCACGGAGCGGTGGGTGGGGTCGGCGCAATCGCCACCCAGATGGCCCGCCGTGATGGGGCGACGGTCATCGCCGTTGTCCGCGAGGGGCAGGACGAACGCGCCCGCGCCCTCGGCGCGTCACACGTGCTCGACTCTGCTCGCCCCGATCTGGCTGAGGCCGTTCGCGCGCTGGCCCCGAACGGGGTCAACCGGATCGCCGATGTCGACTTCGCCGCCAACGTCGAAGTGAACTCCCAGGTCGTCGCAATCGGCGCGACCATCGCCTCGTTTGCCACATCGGTCGACCGACCGGCCATTCCGTATTGGACACTTGGCTTCGCCGATACATGCCTGCGGCTGCTCGGTAGCGACGATTTCGCCCCGGAGGTGAAGGCGCACGCTGCGGCTGAGCTCACCGCGGCGCTGGTCGAAGGCGCGCTGCGGTCAGTCATCGTCGAGCGGTTCCCGCTTGAGCACATCGCCGCGGCGCAGGAAGCGGTCGAGGCGGGCGCCCCCGGCAGGGTGCTGGTGCAGATCACCTGACCGATGACCGATCTGATGCAGACCGCGCACGACCTGTTCGGGTCGAGACCCCTGCTCGGGAACGCGATCTACGCCACCCTCGATGATTGAGCTTCACTGCTCGCGACGCGACCAGACCACACGCACCACCACGAGTCTTCCGGCGAGGCTAATAGCCTCCAGCGAATCCAAGTTCAGAGAGCCGTCATCTCTGAAGGAAACCTGGCGCCGCTGGATCGTGCCGACCAGCTCAGGATCCAGTGAAACCTCAAGGTGATGCCGCACGATCGCAGTGTCCTCGTCCACATCGAACGGGCCGGAATAGGCGAGGTACAAACCCGAAGACGCGTCCGTCGCCAAGTCCGAAGCAGGTTGGGCCGCCTGCGCGGACACAAACCCGTCAGAGCTGTACAGAATGGTGCCTCGAGGATGGGCGCCCAAGGGACGGGCGTCCGGGCTGCCGTCGACCGGCGCCTCAACGAAGTCACGCAACGTCCACGCACCCAGCAATCGCTCGCGAACAGTCATACTCAACACTATGGCCGCCGCACCGCTGAGATGACGTCGAGCGCGGCGAGCAGGTCACGCAGGTAGTCGACCGCGCGGGTCGCGGGCACGGTCTCGAAGGTGGCGTGGGAAATGTTCAGCTCGCGCCGGCCGTCGCTTGCAGGATGTTCGGCCGGCTGGATCTGCGGGTCAGCCAGCAGAGCGTGGCCTGCAACCGGGGCCAGGTGTAGAGGTGTCGAACATCGCAGCCATGGACGGCCGGACGGCCGGTGCAGGCCGCGCCTGCGGGTCGACGCTGCCGGTCCGTCCGTTGCCCCGTCGCCGGCAGTGTTATCGGTGTCGTGCCCCGCTGTCCTGCCGGGTTCAGCGCTACCGCGCTGTCGTGCCGCAGTGAGCACAATGGTGCGGAGGTCGTGATTGCCTCGAGCGGTGCGAGGCGGGCGTGGGAATGCTCAGATTGTTGTCTCCACTCCGAGGGGGTCTTTGGTGCGCGCTGTGGTCTCCGGTGCAAGTATTGCCGGCTTGTCAGCCGCGTTCTGGCTGAACCGGATCGGGTGGCAGGTCACGGTCATCGAACAAGCCGAGAGCTTCCGCGACGGCGGTCAGAACGTCGACGTCCGAGGCGTCGCACACGAGGTTCTTGACCGCATGGGCCTCACCGCCGCGGTAAAGGCTCGGAACACGACCGAGACCGGCACGGTCATCGTCGATCGGGACGGTGCCGTGATCGCGGAACTGCCCTCCACGGGTGACGACGGCGCCACCGCCGAGCTGGAGGTGTTGCGGGGCGACTTCGCCCGGTGCATCCTCGACGCGCTGCCTGCCGAGGTCCGGTTCGTCTACGGCGACGACATCACCGCCGTCGAGAACGGTCATGGGCCGGTGACCGTGTTGACCCGCTCCGGTCAGGAGCTCCGGGCGGACCTGCTCGTCGTCGCGGAAGGCGTACGGTCCACAACCCGGGATCTCGTCTTCGACGACGGGACCATCCTCGAGGACGACCTCGGCATCACGATGGCGTTCGGGACCATTGCGCGCACGGAGGACGACGACTCGTTCTGGCGTTGGTACACCACCACCGGCGGACGGCAAGTGCACCTGCGGCCGGACAACCACGGCACCACCCGCGCGATCCTGGCGTTCGCCGGCGACCACACTGTGCTCGACACCCCGCCGCACGACGCCGTCGCGCAGCTGCGCACCATCTTCCGTGACGCAGGATGGCAGGCCCCGCGAGTGCTCGACGGGTTCGCCACTACCGATGACCTCTACATCGATCGGCTCACCCAGATCCGGGCCCCGCATTGGCACCGCGCGCGGGTCTGTCTGGCCGGTGATGCCGGATGGTGCGTCACGCCCATCGGCGGCGGCGGTGCCTCGCTAGCTCTGACAGCGGGATACGCACTCGCCGCGTACCTGTCCACCGAAGCGGACATCGGCACGGCCCTCGATGCTTACGAAACCTGGATGCGGCCGCTGGTGGACGAGGTGCAGAAACTGCCGCCCGGCATCGACCACCTCGCCTACCCCCGCAGCAGGGTCGGCGTTGCCCTGAGCCGACTGGCCAGCAAGGCCATGTCCTCCGAACCGCTGGCCACGCTGACCCAACGCCTCACCGACACCACCGGCAGCGAGCGACCGCTCCCCGAGCTGGTGGCGTCCACCTGACGGTTGACCGACCGTCCCATCACCCGACCACCCCGGAACCGAGGAGAGACCGACATGCCGTCGAGAACGTCCGTCGTGCGCGCTGCACTGATCGGCACGATGGCGGGCGCCGCCGCCACCTACGCCAAGACCAAGGCCGAAGGTTTCCTGCAGCCGCGCGCCGAGAATCTGCTGCCACCGTCGCCGGCCGCCAAGATCCAGATCGGGGCCGACGGTTCTGGACACCCGGAGAATATGCCGCCGAGCGAGCTCGCCGACCGGCTGCAGCACTCGGTCACCGGCGCGGAGCTCACCGACGAGCAGCGCCTCAAGGCCGCGGCGCCGCTGCACTGGGCCATGGGGGTGGGGTTCGGCGTCGCGTACGCAGTCGTCGCGACCTCCAGACCGGCCGTGCGGATCGGTCGCGGCACCGGTGCTGGTGCGGGATTGTTCGTGGCCGCACATGGGATCGCCCTGCCCGCAGCCCACCTGCAACACCCGCCCTACCGACTGCCCCGCGCCTGGTGGATCTGGGAGCCCGGATCCCACCTCGTCTACGGGGCCGTGCTCGACGCCATCCTGACCGGCCTCGACCGACTTGGTGACGCGGCCGAAGAACTATGAGCGACACGTGCTACCTCGTCATCGATGGGATGCTCACCAATCCAGGACGAATGGCCTTGGGGGCCACCACGCAGTCATACTGCGTTGAGCGCTACCGCACTGTCATGCCGTGTTGAGCGCCAATGCCGTCGATCTGCGCGTCTTCGGCTACGGTAGCGCCGCGCGCAGAAGGTTCCGAGGACCGTTTCAGATCATCTCGCCCGGTGCCGCGGTCGAAGGGTGTACGTGAGTTCGGCGAACTGACCCTGGTGACGGACGGAGACGAGCTGGACCTGGTCTGAATCGACCCGGCGCGGGAACAGCGGAGCACCCGCCGCTAGAGCCACGGGCGCGACTGTCAACACGAGCTCGTCGAGCGCATCAACGTCCAGGAACTGGCCTGCCAGGTCACCTCCGCCAACGACCCACACGCTGGCTCCGTCGGCCGCAGCCTGAATCTCCGCTAGGTGGTCGGCGACCTCGCCGTGACGGAACCGGACGTCGGCTCTAGTCGGGACGGGCAACTGCCGTGAAGTGAAGACAAAGGTCGGCTGACGACTGCGGCCTTGATCCGTTTCTCGGTGGCGATGGCGCGGGGGACGAACAGACCACCCATGCTTTAGCCGGTCAGTGACAGCCGTTCAGGGTCAACGTCGGCACGGTTCAGTGCCCAGTCGACCACGTAGCGGAGCTGGACGTCGTTGTCGGGGCGGAACACAAGTTCGGGGTCGGAGTAATACGCGCCGCGCTGGCCGGGGAGTTCGACGATCAGGGCGTTGTAGCCGCGGCGTACCGCGGCGGCGCCAGTGAAGAAGTACAGCTCTTCGGCCGTCATGTCGCCCCCACCGATGATGATGGCCGTGGGCTTCGGCGCCGTACCGGGGCCGCTGCTGACGAAGTAGCCGGGCAGGCTTTTGCCGTTCTCGTAGGGCACGGCGATGGTTTCACCGGCGATGTTGCAAAGCCTCAGACCGGCCCGGAAGCACTCGCGGTTGTTGTTCCAGAACGGGATGCGGTGCTCGTCGTTACGTTCGAGGAAGAACCCGGCACCTCGCCAATAGGTAGAGGCTCGCAGGTACGCCTCGCCGGCGCTGACGTCGTGTCCGCTCTTCTGGCAGTCGGTTGCGAGGTCCTGCACCCTGCGCGCGGTGTCCGCCCAGGCGGTGCTCCAACTGGCAAGGTCGCCGTCGACGATGTGGGCTGCTGTCGCGTAGCACTCACCGGGGGCAGAGCCGCCTGAGTCGGCCGCACCCAAGATGTTGACCAACTGGAAGTCGAAATTGGAAGCGAAACGTCCGGGCATGCCAGCCGTCGACAGGAAGGTGCTCGTTTCGGCTCGGAATGCGGGTTGTGTGTCGGTGGTGGTCACGTTCGGTCCTCTCTGTCGAGTCGTTCAGTCATGTCCGGATACTTTTCGGGCGCGACGAGTGCGCCGTAGGTGATGGAGCGGGTGATGCCGGCGATGTCCGGCACCGGGTACGGCCGCCCGGTCATCGGATTGCCGCCGTCTTGTTGCTGGACCATCCCGACGATGACGACACCGTGGAGCGGGTCCACCGAGAACCAGGTGCCGTGCACTCCACCCCAGAAGTAGGTACCGGCTCCGACCGGGCCGCCGGTGAAGCTCGCGTGCGACGGGTCGAGGACGATTGCGACGTTCATCCCGTAGCCGAGGCCTGCGAAGGGCTCCAGGAAGTGGATCGGCACGCCAGCCGGTAGCAGGTTGGTGGTCATCAGCGTCACCGACGGGGGCGCGAGAACCCGGACACCGTCCAGGGCGCCGCCATTGGCCAACATCTGCGCGAAACGCAGGTAGTCCTGGGCGGTCGAGTACAGCCCGGCGATCGAGAGCAGATAGGACGGTTTGACACCGGGCGGGGTGCCCGCGACAGCCGGGAACGGTGATTGATCGGCGGCCACGACGAGCTGCAGGTCGTCGTCGAGGCAGTAACGAGGCGGGATGCGCTCACGTTGGTCAGGTGCGACGTCGAAACCGGTGTCGGTCATGCCGAGCGGTGTGAAAATCAGCCGCTCCAGCAGGGTGTCGAGCTGCTCGCCCGTGAGCCGTCGCAGGATCGCGCCCTGTACCTCCTGCTGGATGGCGTACCGGAACTCGGTGCCGGGGTGGGACTCCAGAGGCAGTGTCGCCAGTTTGGCGATGATGTCGTCGTTGGTGCCATCGAACAGTCCTGCGGCCGCGTACAGCTCGTCGACCGCCGGATTGGTGCTGCCGACGGGCGACCCAGTGGCGAATCCTGCGGCGCTCGCCATCAGATGGCGCATGGTCATCGGCCGGTCGGGCGGGACGAGTTCACCGTGCTGCAGGACGCGAAGGTCGGCGAACTCGGGCACGAACTTCGTCACCGGGTCGTCGAGCTGCCACGCGCCCTGCTCGTAGAGAGTCAGCATGGCCACGGCGATGACCGGCTTTGTCATCGAGGCGATCCGATAGATCGCGTCCTGGCGCAACGGAGCGCTCTCGCCCAGAACCTGGTAGCCGTAACGCCCGAACTTCACAAGTCGACCGTGACGGGCCACCATCACGCTGATGCCCGCGTAATGGCCGGCATCGATCTCACCCTGCAACGCAACGTCGAGACGGTCGAGCCGCTCGCCGGCGAACCCCACTGCCTCGGCAGCGGCCACGGGGAGCGGCGCCGCGAGTCCGGCGTTCGTGTCTCGTACGTAGGGCATCAGCTTGTGCCCGTGCCGGCCACCCGACGCTCGGGTGTCTGAGGCGTGTCGCTAAGCCGAAGCTCCATGTTTATGACGGCTCGCACGTGTCCTCCTGACGTCAAGAACGGGTTCCGACGCTGGTGCAGCACCGGCCCTTCGTTGCGGCGGCCGGGAAGCGTCTTGACCCCTCCGCTTCAAGATAGGACACGTCGCGTATCTTATTCAAGGTGCATGACACGCCGGATGCGCCTCTTGGGTCCACGACCGCGCCGCGCATAGGTTTCATGCACATCGATCGCGGCACTACGAGAAGCGAGCAGGAAATGTTTGTCCTTCGCTCGCGGTGCAGGACCCGCGGTGGCACGTAGGCGGGGGCAGGCCTTGGACGACGCGCTGCTCGACGCCGCCTGGGTCGTCCTGCAGCGAGTCGGGTATCAGGCGCTGTCGATGGAGGCAGTCGCAGCTGAGGCCGCGACGAGCAAGAACGTGCTCTACCGTCGGTGGCCGTCACGGCCCGAGCTGGTGCTCGCCGCCGTCTATCACCGAGCGCCACCATCACCGTCGGACCCACCCGACACCGGCTCGCTTCGCGGCGACCTGCGGGCGTACCTGGCGTTTATGAGCGACCGGCTCGCCGACGTGGTGGACGCCGCATCCAGCCTGCTCGCGGACTTCCCCGGCAACCCGCAGCTTCTCGACACCGTTCGTCGCTCGGCGTTCGGCACCCCGATCGACATCGTGGCCGACATCCTGCAGCCCATCGTCGACCGCGCCGCCGCCCGCGGAGAGATCCCGACCGCGTCGCTACCCGCACGCACGCTCACCGCACCGCTCGACGTAGCGAGATTCCAGCTGATCATGTCTGCGCGACCGCTTGATGACTTACAGCTTGACGCGTTCGTCGACGATGTCGCGCTGCCCCTCTACGGCGCGTGAACGAACGCCGTGGACCCGTCTGCCGGCCCTACTGTGAACCTGGCAATGTGCCACGACGAGGAGGACGCGATGCCGCCCGAGACGCGTCGCCGGGGACAGGTGCTTGAGGACGCCCTGCTGGAAGCGGCGTGGAGCGTGCTCGAACGGGTCGGGTATCCCGCGGTGACCTTCGAGGCCGTCGCAGCCGAAGCAGCGACGAGCCGGACCGTGCTCTACCGCCGTTGGCCGACCGTGCCTGATCTCGTGCTCGCCGCCGTGGTCCACCATGCGCCGGCGTCGGCAACCGTCGCCCCGGATACCGGAACGCTGCGCGGCGACCTGCGAGCGGTGCTGACCCACATGAGCGATCGGCTCAGCGACTTGCTGGCCGCAGCGCCTGGGCTGCTGTCCGAGTTCCCCGGCAACCCGGCGCTGCTCGAGACCGTGCGGGCCGAGGTATTCGGTTCGCCCACGGCCATCGTGCAAGAGCTCATCGACCGCGCGGCCGCACGCGGTGAACTTCCGACAGCCGAGCTGGCCGCCGCCACTCTCACGGCGCCGCTCGACGCTGCTCGGTACCAGCTCGTGATGACCAAGCAGCCTTTGGACGATGTCGACCTCGACGAGATCGTGGATCAGGTGGCGCTGCCGCTGTACGGCGCCGGTCGCCGCGCAGGGTCATGACACGGAACGGTTCACCCCTCACGCGGTCAGTCCGCCGTCGACCGCGAGGACTGCGCCACTGACGTAGGACGCACGATCAGACAGCAACCACGCGGCCGCCTGGGCAACCTCGGCCGGCTGGGAGCCGCGGCGCAACGGAGTCATGGCGTCCAGGCGCGCGGCGATCTCGGGTTCGCGCTCCTTCCACGCCGCCATCATGACCGTGTCGGCGGTACCAGGCGCGATCGCGTTGACCCGGATGTTGTCCGCTACCTAGTCGTGAGCGGCGGTGGTGGTCAGACCGATGACAGCCCGCTTCGTAGCCGGATAGGCGCTCAAGCCAGGCCCGCCACGCAGACCGCCGACACTGCTGGTGTTGACGATCGCTCCGCCGGCGCCGCCCGCGAGGAACGCGGGGATCTGCGCGCGCATGGCCAGCCAGATGCCCTTGACGTTCGTCTGCGCCATGTCATCGAACGTCTCCCTCGAGATCGGCCAGGCGTCCGTAGCCACTACCGCCCATACCGGCGTTGTTGAAGGCTCCATCGAGACGCCCGTACTCCGAGACCGCGTGCTCGACGAGCTCGACGTTGTCGGTGGCCTTGCCGATGTCACACACGCGATACGTTGCCCGGCCGCCGGCAGCGTTGAGCTCATCGCACAGCTCGGCCAGCGGTCGCTCCGACCACGCACCGAGTACGACCGTGGCGCCCTCGCGGCTGAACAGGCGAGCGGCTTCGGCGCCGATCCCGGAGCTGGCTCCGACGATGGAGATTACCTTGCGATCAAGTAGCGGCGTGGGTCCGCTCGGATCACTGGTCATGCTGTCCCTTCCTCTTCGATAGCCAGCCGGGTGCGGTCCAGGCGAGCGATGCGCGGAGCCGCGCGCGCCTCGCGGCGTGAGTTCTCGTGCGCGGGTAGCGGCCGACCCCAACCGACTGTAGATACGTTGCGTATCTTAGCGATTCTGGCTAGCGTCGCGATAGCCAAGAGACGAGACGTATCCAGATTGCCGGTTCAGCGATGAGACGAGGTAGCCGTGTTCCCGGGCTTGTTCGCCGTTTCCGCACCCGACAAGCGCGCTGCGATCATCGCTGAGACAGGCCGGACGTTGACCTACGCCGATCTGGACCGTCGGTCCACGCGGTTGGCGCATCACCTGCGCCGCGCAGGACTACGACATGGTGACGCTGTAGCGCTGATTACCGACAACCGCCTCGAAGCGTTCGAGGTGTACTGGGCGGCGATGCGGTCCGGGCTGTACCTGACTGCCGTCAACCACCACCTTGCTCCTGACGAGGTCAGCTACATCCTCTCCGACAGCGGCGCCGCCGGGCTCATCGTGTCGGCCGCCCAGCATGATCTCGCCGAGGCGCTCGAAGCGGATGGGTTGCTGGTGCAGCTGGCGTTCGGAGGCCCCGTTCCCGGCTTCGGCGACTACGAACAGGCCCTGGCCCGTTCCTCGGAGGAGCCGCTGGGCAACCAGCCACGTGGAGCGCCGATGCTCTATTCCTCCGGCACCACTGGTCGACCCAAAGGCGTTCGACCGCCGCTTCCCGAGCGGCAGATCGATGATCCCGGCCACCCCGACGTCGCCTTGCACACAGCGGCTTTCGGATTCGGGACCGAGTCCGTGTACCTGTCCCCGGCGCCGATCTATCACGCTGCTCCGCTGCGCTACTGCGCCTCGATGCAGTCAGTCGGTGGCACCGTCGTCATGATGGAGCATTTCGACGCGTCGTCCATGCTTTCGACTGTCGAGCGATACCGGGTGATTCACCTCCAGGCCGTGCCGACGATGTTCGTGCGGCTGCTCAAGCTTCCTGAGGCCGAGCGGTCGGGTCACGATCTCTCGAGCCTGCAGGTGGCGATCCACGCCGCCGCACCATGCCCGCCCACGGTCAAACACGCGATGATCGACTGGTGGGGTCCGATCCTGTTCGAGTACTACGCGGGCACCGAAGCCAACGGCATGACGTTGATCAACTCGGCCGAGTGGCTCGAACACCCGGGTTCCGTCGGCACCGCGATCCTCGGAGTGCCCCACATCTGCGGCGAGGACGGCGCAGAGCTGCCGACGGGTCGGATCGGGCTCGTGTACTTCGAGCGTGAGGAGTTGCCGTTCTGGTATCACCGCGACCCGAAAAGCACGAGGCAGGCGCAACACCCGCGCCACCCGACCTGGACCACGATGGGCGATGTCGGTCGACTCGACCCGGACGGCTACCTCTACCTCACCGACCGGGCCGCGTTCACGATCATCTCGGGTGGGGTGAACATCTACCCGCAGGAGATCGAGAATGCCCTGACCATGCACCCGAAGGTGCGCGATGTCGCCGTCGTCGGTGTGCCCGACGAGGAGATGGGCCAACGGGTCAAGGCATTCGTCCAGCCGGCGGAGACCGCCACCGTAGGCCTTGCCGGTGAACTCACCGAGTACCTGCGCGAGCGCGTCGCCCACTTCAAGGTGCCGCGCGAGATCGACGTCGTCCAGACGCTGCCTCGCACTGCTGTCGGCAAGCTGGCCAAGCGGTCACTCCTGACCACCTGATCCCGGTGACTCGAATCCCCAGGGCCGTGAGCCGCGACCCGCACCAGGCGCCCCATGAGCGACGCAAACCCTATCGAGAAAGACCACACCGTGACTGATGTGAATGCCCTTGGCGCCGTGTCCCACCCCACCGTGCTCGTCGTGGGAGCCGGGCCCACCGGGTTGACGCTGGCGTGCCAGCTCGCAGTCCGCGGCGTGCCGGTACGGGTGATCGACGCCGCCCCCGGGCCGCAGCCGGGCTCGCGCGGCAAAGGCATCCAGCCCCGGACGCTGGAGGTGTTCGAAGACCTCGGCATCATCGACACCGTCCTGGCCCACGGACAGCTCGCGATGCCCATGCGGGTGACCGGTCCGGACGGGGCGTCGGTCCTGCGCGGGATCGATATCCCCCCGGCACGCACAGATGTCCCGTACCAGACCCGCCTGATCACACCGCAGTGGCGCATTGAGGAGACGCTGCGCGACCTGCTGACCTCGCTCGGCGGCGTCGTCGAGTTCGGGACCACCCTCATCAGGATCGAGCAGGCACCCGGGACCGTGTCAGCGATCCTCGCCCGCGACGGCCGGACGGAGACCGTCACCGTCGACTGGCTGGTGGGTTGCGACGGCGGACGCAGCACCGTCCGGAAACAGGCCGGGATCACTTTCGACGGCGAGACCCTCGAGGACGTGCGGATGATCGTCGCCGATGTGGAGGCGACCGGCCTGGACCGCGACGCCTGGCACATGTGGATCCACCGCGAGGGCATGGTCAACCTCTGTCCGCTGCCCTCGACGGACCTGTTCCAGTACCAGGCCGGCATCGCCGACGGGCAGAACCCCGACCTCGACCTCGCGAATCTGCAGGCGATCCTCGAACAACGCTCCGGCCGGTCCGACATCAGGCTGCGCCAACCACTCTGGCGCACGCTGTGGCGCGCCAATGTCCGTCTTGTCGACCGCTACCGCGTCGGGCGCGTGTTCCTCGCCGGCGACGCCGCGCACGTCCATTCCCCCGCCGGTGGGCAGGGGATGAACACCGGCATCCAGGACGCCTACAACCTCGCGTGGAAGCTCGCCGCCGTCGTCAACGGCGCCCCGCAGACGCTGCTCGACACCTACGACGCTGAACGACGGCCCATCGCGGCCGGTGTCCTCGCGCTGTCCAACGATCGGTTGCGCCAGACCCTCCGGACCAACGCCATCCCGACCCGGCGGGACGCGACCACCATGCAGCTCGACGTCGGGTACCGCGGCTCCGTCCTCGCCCAGGACGACCGGGCCGAGGACGCCCGTCTGCGAGCAGGCGATCGGGCACCGGACGCCACCGAGATCGCCGTCGGCGCCGCGGACGACAGCACACACCGATTGTTCGATCTCCTTCGCGGCCCACATTTCACGCTGCTGGCGTTCGGATCCGCGACCGCGCCCGCAGACCATGGCTCCGACGTCCACACGCTGCGCGTGGTCACCGAGCCGGCCGCCGCGACAGAGATCGCAGACACGGCCGGCTTCCTCACGCAGTCCTACGACGCCGTAGACGGAACGCTCGCGCTGATCCGACCGGACGGCTACATCGGACTGATATCCGATGCCGGCGACCAGACAGCCGTCGCGGGCTACCTGGCGAAGATCAGCTGATTCACTCGCACCCAAGAGGGCACTGCCGAAGGAAAGGAACCCCGTGACACGACTGCACCGAATCACCCTCGCGCTGGGCGCAATCATCGCCCTGACGGGGATCGCAGCCTGCTCCAGCTCCACGGGCGCCTCCGGCACGACTTCCACGCCCTCGACGGCGTCGTCCTCGCCGCCGCACACGCCGAGCACAACGACCTCCACCTCAGCTCCGCCGCCTACGAGCGACGCCAGCGCCACTGGGCACCCAACAACATCACCCGAATCATCAGCCGGAACGGCTGCCTGCGCCGAGTCACAACTACGCGCCGGCGTCGCGTCGCAGAACGTCCCCGACGCACACGTCCTGCGCATAACCCTCGCCAACACGTCCTCGACCGCGTGCACGCTGACCGGCTTCCCGGGTGCGGCCATCGTCGACTCCAGCGGCACGCAAGTGCGACAGGCCAAGCGCGTCATCGGCGGCCCAGTGGCGGGCACGATCGAACGGGTCGCCACCCTCACCGTGCATCCCGGTGGTTCGGTGTTCTCCTACCTCGAGGGGCACAGCACCAAGACATCGGGCGCCGCGCAGGCCGGGTGTGACGCACCAAAGTACCCGCGCATCCTCGTGACGCCGCCGGACACCCGCACGGCGGTGCCGTTCACGATCGGGTGGCCCCAGTGCTACAGCTTCGAGGTCCACCCCGTGCGCAAGCAATGACGCTCGTCGCCGCCCGTCCGTACCGGCCGGCGCCACCTCGGTAACGGCCGATCGACCCGTGCGATCGAGGTGACCCGTCGATGGGTCAGCGGCAATCCGGATCACACGTCCAACGCGAGGAGAATCAATGCGAGCGGTCATCTACGCCACGTCCGGCGGCGTCGATGTTTTGCAGCTTGTCGACCGTCCGACAGTCGAACCAGCACCAGGCGAGGTGCGCGTCCGGGTCGTTCGATCCGGCATCAATCCGACCGATTGGAAGCGTCGCCGGAGTGCAACCGGACCCGGCCTCGATTTCGTGGAGATCGTGCCCAACCACGACGGCGCCGGCGTGATCGACGCGGTCGGCGCGGACGTCAGTGGTCTCACGGTGGGTGATCGCGTGTGGGTGTTCCTCGCGCAGCATGGCCGACCGACCGGTACCGCTCAGGAGTACACAGTGCTTCCCGTCGAACGTGTGGTGCGACTTCCCGATAGTGCCTCCTCCGACGTCGGAGCCTCTCTCGGTGTGCCGGCGCTGACTGCGCATCGAGCGCTGACTACGTCCGAGGACGGTCCCCACAGGTTGCATCCCGGCGCGCTGGACGGCAGCGCGGTCCTCGTCGCCGGAGGCGCAGGCGCAGTGGGCAACGCAGCCATCCAACTCGCGCGATGGGCCGGCGCGACGGTCATCTCGACAGTCAGCGGGCCCCGGAAGGCCGAGCTGGCCCGAGCGCACCACGTCCCGAACTACCGCGATGCCGACGTCGCGGCCGAGGTTCGCGACTTCATCCCGGGAGGAGTTGACACCGTTGTCGAGGTGTCGCCTGCCGAGAATCTCGCGCTGGATCTCGCGGTAATCCGCGGCGGCGGCACGATCTCGGCCTACGCGACCGACGGCGGCGAGCTCGTCGACGTGCCGATCATGGCGAGCATGCAGCACGGCCTCCGCCTGCACTTCGAGCTTCTCTACAACTTTGCGCCCGCGACACTTGCCGCCGCCGTCAGGGACGTAGCTGCCGCTGTCGAATCCGGCAATCTCGCCGTTGGCGAGGAGCACGGACTACCCATTCACCACTACCCGGTCGAACATGCCGCCGACGCCCACCGAGCCGTGCAGGAAGGATCAGTCGGGAAAGTGCTCATCGACGTTGCCTCCACCTGACGGCCCCAGTACACATCCTGCGCCCTCTCGACATGAGGTGAGGTCGCACCGAACACCTCACACCTGTCGTTGGCGCATAGCAACCACGCTCGAACCTTCGATCGCCTGTCAGCTGACGCAATACCAGGTAGGTCGAGCTGCGCCATAGCCGTCGATTTGCGCGGCAGTTTGGAGTACGAGAGATCCGCAGATAGATCGATAGGTGCTAAGTCAGCCATTGTCAGACCATCTGTCATCCAATAGTCGGTCGATGACAGGTGACGAACTCTGCTGATGTACGCACTCTACTTCGTGAGCGCCGCGAGGAGCTTGTTTGCCCTGCCAACGGGGTCAACACGATTGTGGGCGGGCCGTAGGACGTGGGTCATCTTCTAGATGATCTCGAACACTTCGGACTGCTCCGCCGGGGTATTGCTGCCCACCCCTTGGAGTAGACGGTTCGCACCTACGCGGGCGTCATATCCGAGCGCCTTCTCGAGTCCGGGCGCGCCTGGTCGGCGGCCAGAATGATCTTACTGGTAGGCAACGAGGCCGGGGTCGTGCAGACCGTTCCGTCTCGCCATCCGGAAGTGGGTGCGCCGCGACGACCATGTCCACGCGCGTATCTCGCTGCCGCGCCAGCCCGACACTAGAGCTAGCAATTCCAGCTCACGGCTGAACCCCCGTAGAACGACCGGGCAACCAGGTGATGCGGCTCGGCAGGCGCACTCGGCAGTCACTTCGAGTTCCTAGCGTGAGGTCTGGCTCGCAGGACGTGATTTCGCGAATGCAGTGATCAGTCCCGAGCGAACTGTTCAGCATTCGGCTGCTCACTACACCGTTGGAGGAAGCATGGCACGTCATCTCGAGCACGGCCCGGGCTCGCCAAACGCCGCTGGTGGGGAACGCGTCGACCCGCATGGGTTGCATGGAGCGTCGACGGTGTTGGGAGTCGCGGCTATTTCCTCGGTGCTGGCCGGCGTCAGCCTGCGCATGACCGCGAGCGGACGTGCGGGCAAGACGGACCTCGGTCCGATCACCCCGGACGTGTTGCCCGACCCCGCGTCGACGGACCTGGCCAACCCGCCGTTCCCGTCGGGGCTGACCGCGGAGGAGCTGCAGCACCTCACAACATTCGACGAACTGGATTTCACGATCTTCAGCGGGGCGCTGTGGGACCGATTTCAAGAGAGCCACGCCAAGAACATCCGGGTGCACTTTCCGGACGGTCACTACACCGACGGGTTGGACAAGCACCTCGAGGACATGCAGGCCATTTTCGTGTCCTCCCCTGACGCACACATTCACCACCACCCGCTACGCATTGCCAAGGGCAATTTGACCTGTGTCACCGGGGTGATGGCCGGCACCTTCACTAGGCCGACGCCTGACGGCAAAGGCGGCCAGATACAGCCGACGAACAGAGCGTGGTCGTACAACATGGCCACCGTCGGCGTCTGGAACAGCGACGGCACGATGGACGAGGAGTGGCTGTTCTACGACGACCACAGCTTTTACGCGGCGCTCGGCATCGGCTAGCAGCAACAGCTAGTCGCGCTGACCCGGAACGTGCGGGCCGTCGTCGACCCGGCCGGCCCTACCTGGAGATCCGAGATGAGTACGTCACGTGAACGGCAGTGGTTGAAGCGGCGCTACCTACCGCGTCAACCGCTGTCGACAAGACCGCCCATCAGCAGCCGGAGCGGACATCACCCCGAGCAGGTCACCGCGGTAACGAAGGTCGAGCGCGCACCCCAGCCGCGGAACGGACTTCTGGGTCTGGCCGTCGTGGCGCTGGTGACCGTGACGCTCCTATTCGTCCGGGGCGGAGCGCGCGACACGCTGCCGGTTTTCGGAATCCTCGTCCTCTACGCCCTGCCTGTCACTGCGCTGATTGCCTTGTGGTGGGAGGATTGGCCTGGCGCCAGACTTCGACCGTTCTGGTCGGGGTGGGCGGACATCGCAATCGTCGCCGTCGGCGGCACCGCCTTCGCCGCGCTCGGGCAAACCATCGTGCAGCATCCCGACCTCGCTGCGCTGTTCACCGCTGACGACGTCGCTGGGCACGACGCACCGTTCCCAGCACTGCTGCCGCTCGGTGCCGCCGCCTTCACGGTCTTCCTCCAGTTCACGTTGGTCACCGAGGGCTGGCCGCTGCGTTCCCGCGGTCGTCTCGGCGGAGGCGCCATCGCGCTCATCGCCACCTGGTTGGTCGGGCTGGTGCTGGAACGGCTGTTCGTGGGCACCGGACTCATCACCCCTAATACGTTCCTGGCCGCTCTGGCCTGCGTGTCGGTGTTTCAGGTACTGGGGTGGGTTGTACTTCGCGGTGTCCCGGTAGCGAGAGTGCACTCACGCCCCGCGCGCCTGGTTACCGGAAACCTTGCCACCGTCGTCCTGGGGCTCGGGGTGCACGCGATCCTTTCCGGGTGGATCCACGACGAGCTGTTGATCGGCGCCCTGGGCGCGGCAGTCACCACCGCAGGTCTGGTCCTGGGCATGCTGTTCGAGGGCTGGCCGACGGGACTGCTCGGAACACGTTCGGCGAACCTGTTCGCAGGCCTGGCTATGTTCGCTCTCGGCGGCCTCGCTCTGGTCGCAGGCACAGCGTCAGCACGCGTCCTCGGCTTCACCGGTGGTGCCGCGACAGGGTGGGCGACCTATGCCCTGAACACCGTCGCCGCGGCTGTCATCATCCACGTCGGCATATTCCGCCGCTGGCCGCTGCCGGCAGCCTCCGCCTGAGTCATCGGCCCGCAGAACACCTCGGCCCTCGGCCATCACTCCTCTTGGAGGCACCCACCGTGCAATCGATTCGTGACGTCGCTTACGGCAGGGACGTCCGCCAGCGCATGGACATCCATCAACCCGCCGTGGCGAACGGGGCCGCAGTCCTACTCATCCACGGCGGGGGCTGGTGGCAGGGAGACAAGAACAAGGAGACCGTGACGGCGCAGCTGTTCACGGACGCCGGGTACGTGGTCGCGGCGCCGAATTACCGGCTGGCCGACGCGCAGACGCGGTCCAACCTCTACCCGACGCAGGTGGACGACGTCTCCTCGGCGTTGACCTCGTTCAAGGAGTCCGATGCGGTGTTTGATCGCGACCGTGTCGTCGCCGTCGGCGGGTCCTCCGGAGGCAACCTTGCCGTTGAAATCGCAATCCGGCACCGCTTGCCCGCGGTGTCATGGTCGGGCCTGATGGTGCTCGACGACTTCATGCAACGCCACCAGACCACGACAGCTCGCAAGCTCGACGTGGACCCGACCGCGCCCAGCGCGTCGATAGACCAAACCGGCGCCGACGCGTCCTACTACAAGTGGCTGGTCATGAACCTCGTGGGCTCGAACGATCTCGCAGATGCGTGTGTCGCGACCGTGTCCCACCGGGTCACAAGCCGCTGCCGGCCCATGTTCCTGGTCAACTCCATCCATGAGCTCGTCCCAGCGACCGAGGTGTCCGTCATGGCCGCGGCATTGGCCGCCTCAGGTGTGGCCGTGCAGACCCTGTTGTTGCCGGGGTCGCGACACGCCGAGGGTTATCTCCAGGATGTCATCGCACCGACGTTGGCCTTCATCGCCGCGCACCTCCCGGACGCAGCCGGATGACAACGCGAACGATCAACCCAAAGGAGATGACACGCGTGCCGCAGACAACCGACGCCTGCGCAGTGCTCGTCGTCGGTGCCGGACCCACCGGTCTGACCCTGGCCGTGGAGCTCGCTCGCCGTGGCATCACCTGTCGCCTGCTCGAGGCTGCGCCGGGCCCGCAGCCCGGCTCGCGCGGTAAGGGTGTCCAACCGCGCACCCTGGAGGTGCTCGACGATCTCGGCATCGTCGACCAGGTACTGGCCAACGGCGAGCTGGCGATGCCGATCCGCTCCACCGCTTTGGACGGCCGGGTGATCCTCGGCGGGGCCGAGCCGGAGTCGTTGAAGAACCGCCCGGACGTGCCGTACACGACAAGCCTGGTGACACCGCAGTGGCGCGTCGAGGAAGCGTTGCGGCTCCGGCTGGACCAACTCGGCGTTGCGGTGGAGTTCGGCGCCCGGCTCGTGGGTTTCTCAGAGTCCGACCAGGGAGTCTCGGCCGTAATCAAGACCGGGAATCGGACCGAGACTCTCGAGGCGCGGTGGCTGGTCGGCTGCGACGGCGGCCATAGCACCGTCCGCGAGGCAGTAGGGATCGTGTTCGAGGGCGAGACGCTCGAGGACGTGCGGATGATCGTCGCCGACGTGAACGTCGGCGGTCTCGGCCGGGATGCGTGGCGCATGTGGCGCCACGAGGATGGTTTCCTCAGCCTGTGCCCACTGCCGTCGACCCAGGTGTTCCAGTACCAGGCCAGCATCGCCCCGGGACAAAACCCTGGGCTGGACCTCGCCAACCTGCAGGCCGTCCTCGAGCGCCGGACCGGTCAAGCTGATTTGCAGCTGGGCGAGCCCACGTGGCCGTCGTTGTGGCGTGCCAACGTCCGCCTCGCCCAGCAGTACCGCCAGGGCCAGGTCTTCCTCGCCGGGGACGCCGCGCACGTGCACTCGCCCGCCGGCGGCCAGGGCATGAACACCGGGATCCAGGACGCCCACAACCTGGGATGGAAGCTCGCGGCGGTCGTGCACGGCGCCCCGGAGTCGCTCCTGGACAGTTACGAGGCTGAGCGGCGGTCGATTGCGGCCCACGTGCTAGGTCTGTCGAACGCCCGCCTGTCGCAGACCATGCAAGAGGGCATGGCCACTCGCCGCGACGCCAGCACCCTGCAACTCGACCTGAACTACCGCGGCTCCGCCCTGGCCTTCGACGATCGTGACGTCGACGCCGACCTTCGCGCCGGCGACCGGGCACCGGATGCGACCCACCTCGAGACACCCGACGGCGAATACCGGCTGTTCGACCTCACACGAGGCGGACGCTTCACTCTGCTGGCCTTCGGCGACATGCCACCAGTGGGCAACAGGGGCCTCGACCTGCAGACCGTCCGGGTAGCCGAGGCGCCAGGGCCCGGCCGTGTGATGGACACACGTGGCCATCTTCGCGTCGCCTACGGCGCTCAGGACCATACGCTGGCGCTGATCCGACCCGACGGCTATCTCGCCGTGATCTCGGACGCCGGCGGCGCGGAGATGGTCGAGAGCGTACTTGCCCAGGTCACCCCAAGCGACGCGCAATGACCGACCAGCAGACCGGTGACAACCAACATGAGTTGAGGGCTGTGGCCCCACCGGACACCCAGTCATCAATTGGTTCGCCGACCGCCGAGCAGTCGTCGGCGCTGCTCACAACCCTGACGACGCAACAGTTCGCACTGCAGTCGGCGGCGAGCACGACAGTCAGCGAGGCCGTTGGGAGGGCGTCCATCTTCCTGGGTGTGCTGTCGAGCTCCCTGATCGCTCTGGGGTTCGCGGCCGACCGTCAGCCGCTTCTGCTGGGGGCCCTCGCCGTCCTGGTTCCGACGATCTTCCTGCTGGGACTGTTCACCGTGGTCCGCCTCGTCGACACGAGCGGGGAGAATCTGCTCCACCTCGCGGAAATGGCGCGCATCCGTTCGTACTACGTGGGTCTGCACCCCGATGCGTCCAGGTTCTTCTCGTTTACGTCTACGGCCTCGGCCGACGATGCATTCGGCGGAATGGGTCTGCGCCGAAGCCGGTTGCTCAGCGTGTTTACGTTGGCGACGATGGTCGCCTTCGTGGACGCGGTCGTCGGGGGCACCGGGGTCTACGTGCTGCTCCGCGCGCCCCTGACTCTGAGCAGGGTTTCGGCGCTGGTCAGCGGACTCGCGTTCGGGGCGGCGTTCCTGATCGGTTTTTTCCGTTACCAGAGTCGCCGACTCGCTGCTCTCGACGGCCGCGCGAGCTGAGCCGGCCCAGCGAAGCGCGGCGACCGAGCCGCGCCCTCCTTCAACCGTCCGACACGATGCCTGGAAGGCAACGAATCAAATGACCACGCTGAAACTCGACGATGGCCGGGACCTCAGGGTCCGGATCAGCGGACCAGAAGACGGGTTACCTCTGCTGTTCCATCACGGCACGGGGGGTGGGTTGCTGACCCGGCAGCTCGAGGCTGCGGTGCACCGACGCGGCGCGCGCCTCGTCATCATCTCGCGAGCCGGTTACGCCACGTCCACACGGTCGCCGGGGCGGGCGGTAGTCGACGTCGTCGCCGACTCCGACGCGGTTTTTCGTGCACTTGGTGTCGACCGGTACTTCGTGGCCGGATGGTCCGGCGGTGGGCCGCACGCGCTCGCCTGTGCGGCACGCCTACCGGGCGTCATCGGCACACTTGTCGTTTCGGGTCTTGCCCCGTACGACGGAGAGGGACTCGATTTCCTGCAGGGGATGGCTCGTGTCGAGGTCGATGAGTGGGAGGCCGCGCTGCAGGGCGAGTCGCATCTTCGCGAGGTCGTGTCACACGCGGCGGCCGCGATGTTGCATCCGCACGCCGACCCACGGGCCTTCGACGAAACAGGCGACACGTTGGTTGCCGCAGACGCGGCGGTGCTCACCGGGGAGTTCGCCGAGGACCTGGCCGCGGCGAACCGGGTCGCCCTCAGCACGGGCGTCGACGGCTGGGTCGACGACGAGCTGGCTTTCGTCAAGCCCTGGGGTTTCGACCTGGGCACCGTCGACGTGCCAGTCTCGATGTGGCACGGCAGCGACGACCGCAACGTTCCCCTCGCGCACAGTCAGTGGGTCGCCGAACACCTGCCCGACGCGTCACTTCACCGCGCGCCGGGAGAAGGGCACCTGTCGGTGCTGACGCGGCTCGTCGACCCCATGCTCGACGAACTGCTCGGATAGACAGATTCCGCGTCAGGGCGCCGTGTCGGCCAGGTCGCGACTGTCACGTGACGACGCGGAACGACGCGCCAGAAGGTCGAGAAGCTCGTCATCCACGGACCGGACCTCGACGAGTTCGACGCCGTGGCGCGCGACGAGCTCGGGCAGAGGGTGCCGGCTGGTGACAATGACGCCGGCCGGGCCCGAGCCGGGCAGCAACTTCTCGATCTGCGCGAAATCGTGCGCGTCGTCGAGAAGCACGAGGAGCCGCTGCGAGGACAAGATGCTGCGCAGCAACCTCGATCGCTCGTTGGCGCCCCGCGGCGTGGCATGGGCGGGGACGTTCAAACCCGCGAGCATGTCCGCAAGGGCGTCAAGCGTGGAGATCGGCTCGCGGCCCGGGTCGTGACCGCCAAGATCAACATACAGTTGCCCGTCGGGGTACCGACCGGCGATCTGGGTTGCGTGTCTGACCGCCAGAGCCGTCTTCCCGACCCCGCCGGCGCCCGCCAGCAGCAGGATTTCCCGTTGCTCCGCAGACTCCGCAAGCGTGGCCAGCATATGGCGGCGGCCCACGAAGCCGGGCAGCGGCACGGGCAGGCGGCCGCGCGGTGGCACCGTCCCGGTGCTGTCGACCCGGGCCTCCTCCGGCGGCGTCGAATCCGCACGCAGAGCTGCCGCCAGCGCCCGCTTGAGCCCGGAGCCGGGCTCGCAGCCAAGCTCGTCATGCAGCCTCTGACGTACGGCGCGGTACAGGCGCACCGCCTCGGCGCTTCGTCCCGTGCGGGACAACACGTCGACCAGGTTCGCCGCCAGTGACTCGTCGTAGGGATGACGTTCGCTCGCCGACCGCAGGGCCGGTAGGAGTGCTGCGTAGTCCGCTGCGTATCTGCACTGCTTCACCGCCGTCACGATGGCGGCGATCCGCTCGTCCTCGACGGACGCGAACTCCGGCAGGTCCTGGAAGTCCTCGTCAGCAGCCGGCGAAGCAGCGACCGCGAGCGCCCGCAGTGACAGCCTGAGGGCGTTCGCCTGGTCCCCCACGTCGCCGAGTTCGCGTGCCTGGGTGGCGAGCTGACGGAACCGTACAAGGTCGCTCGTATCGGGGTCGACCGCGATCCGGTAGCCGTGACCGCTGCCGAGAATGAATTGGCCGGACTGCCGTCGCCCGAGCCCGGGCTCGCAGGCACGTCGCAGAGCGCCGACGTGTCGGTGCAGCTGGTTGACGGCCGTGGCGGCAGGTTCGCCGGCCCAGAGAGCGTCGACAATCGAACCCACAGAGACCACCTCGCCGACATTGGCCAGAAGCAGCGCGAGCAGACCGCGTTGTTTCGGTTGGGTCACTTCGATCTCGACGCCGGCCCGGACGATGCGCACCCCGCCGAAGAGGACGAACTGCACCTCGGCCGCCCGGCCGGTCCGATCCTGCTCTCGGTCCATTTCCGACGTCGGAGTCAGCGCCGGCGCCGGTCCACAGACCGAACGGTGACTCGTGGCAACGGCAATGCTGTTCAGCTGCAGTCCCATGACGACCTCCTTGCGATCTGACTGAGTAATCAGTTACTGATCTGTCAGCAAGTTTGTACCCGTGCCAGGTCGCTCCGCAACACACCGGAGGAAAATTTTTCGGCTCCGCGGTCGGCGGTCCCGGCGACGCACTGGGCGGTCACTTCGCTTGCCTATCGTCAGGTAATAGGCGGGTTCCGCCGTCAGGGTGGGGACCGAGTGCCGGCACGAAACCTTCACCGTTCGACCGGCCGTCCGGCGAAGGAGGATGTCATGTCCGTGCGAGTCACGGTCATCTACTACAGCGCAACCGGCAGCGTGCACCGCTTGGCCGAGAGTGTCGCCGACGGCGCTCGCGCCGCGGGCGCCGAGGTCAGACTGCGTCGTACACCCGAGCTGGCCCCCGATGCGGCGATCGCTGCCAATCCGGTCTGGCAGGCCCACGTCGACGCGACGAAGGACAGCGTGCGTACTGCCGTGCTCGAAGATCTCGAGTGGTGCAACGCGCTGGCGCTCGGTACGCCCACCCGCTTCGGGACGCCGGCCGCTCAGCTCAAACAGTTCATCGACTCAACCGGCGGCTTGTGGCAGGCGGGCGGTTTCGTCGACAAGCCCGCCACCACCTTCACCTCCTCCGCCAACAACCACGGCGGGCAGGAGTCGACAATTCTGGCCCTGAACAACGTCCTGTACCACTGGGGATGCATCATCGTGCCGACCGGATACACAGACCCGCTGGTCTCCGAAGCCGGCGGGAACCCGTACGGCACCTCCTGGGCCTCAGGTGCCGGCGCGCTCCCCGACGAGGCGACGGTGTCCGCCGCCCACTATCAATGCAAGAGGCTGGCCGCGATCGCCGCACGCCTGCAGGGCTGATCTCGACGCGTGAACATGATGGCGCGTGTTTCCCGGCCCGAGCAACGCAACCCCGGTCTCGAGTTGTTCTTCGACCTCGTGTTCGTGCTCTGCGTCGCGCAGCTCGCGGACGTGTTGCATGAGGGCCCGAGTTGGCGCACCGCCGCCCGCGTGGTGCTGCTGTTCGTCCCCGTGTGGTGGACCTGGACCGGCGTGACCTTCGCGCTCAACCGGTTCCCCAGCGACGACAACATCACGACCGTCCTGCTGCTCCTCGCGGCCGGTGCGTCAGGCTTGATGGCGCTGGCCGTACCGGAGGTGCCCGGAGCTTCCGACACCTGGTTCGCGGCCGGTTATCTCACCGTGCGCCTCGTCATTGCCGTCATCTACGTACGCGTCCGCGAAGAAGACCAGCGCCTCACCGCGTTCTACGCCACCGGATTTACGCTGACCGCGGCGGCGTGGTTCGTGTCCATCTTCCTGCCGGAGTCGATCAAGATGATCGTTTGGATCATGGCCATGATCGTCGACATCTTGATCCCGGCTGTGGCTGACCGGCTGCAGAGGATGCTGCCTGTTGACGAGCGCCATCTACCCGACCGCTTCGCCGCCTTCGCGATCATCGTGCTCGGAGAAGCGGCCGTCAACACGGTCAGTGTCGTAGACAGGCCTTTGCAGCCGTCGACATCGGTCGTGCTGGCCGAAGGCTTCGTCATCGCGGCGCTCTTGTGGTGGGGGTTCTTCGACCGCCATGCCTGGCGGCTCCGGTACCGGATGCTGGCCGACCAGGACAACAGCGGTCGCATCGCTTTCATCATCTGCGCCTACCTGCACTTCCCGTTGGTACTCGGCGTGATTTTCGTCGGGGCCGGCACCCAACTCGCCGCCGAGCACGCCGACGGTTATGCGCCGGGAAGTGCGGCCGCGATGATTGCCGGAGGAATCGGGGCGTACCTACTTACGCTCAACGCCATGGGGTGGGTCTTACGCGTCCCTCGGTCACGATCCTTGGCCACGCCCCGAGCAGTACTCATGTCCGGACTGGTGGCCCTCCTGCTCTTCGGCCACGGCCTCAAAACACCGACGTGGCTCCTGGCCTGTGTGGGCGCACTCGTCGTGCATTCCGGGTTGAACATCAGCCGAGCACGAAAGGCAGGCCCTACCCCCGCTGTGCGCGTCGTCAGTGACACCCCGAACGGCCTCGACTAAACACCGTCCCGATTCTAGTAAGCTCCTGACTGGTCAGCTACTGCCTAGGCACTGAAGGAGCGAACTGAATGGCAACCGGTCGATCCCGCCGCGAGGTCAACAACGAAGATTCGCTGATTCGTAGCGAGAACGTCACCCTGGCTGGGCTGCTGGTCGAAACGGCCAACGGGCTCGGGTTACGGATGGACGAAGGCCTCCGCAGGGACTCAGATCTGCCCGTATCCACCTTCGAGGTTCTCATCCGGCTGATCCGTTCGCCGGGTGCCAGCGTGCGGTCAAGTGATCTGGTCCGCGAACTCGCGCTCACCACAGGTGGGGTGACTCGCCTGATCGACCGGCTCGAAGAGCAGGGTTTAGTGGAACGCAGCCGCGAGGGCGATGACCGCAGAGCGGTGTACGCAAAACTGACGCCGGCCGGGCGACAAGCCGTCCTCGGAGCGCTGCCCAGTCACATCGACGACCTAACCGTCACCTTCTCGGCCCTGTCCCCGTCCCAGCGACGTCAACTCGAAGACGCTCTGCGAATCCTGCGGGACGTTGTAAACGAGCGTGACCCCGACCTTAAACGGAAGAGGGTCCGTCACCCGGTCTAACGGCCGGAGCAAACCCGCATCCGACGCCAACCGTTCCAGGGCAAACGGACGCGCACTCACGAGTCACCTCGATCACCTATGGTCAGTTGGGAGCGGCAGACCGGATAGTCTCCTGGGCAAATAGGCGGCTGCCTAGTAGAGGATTTCTTTCTCCATCCGCAGCTCTTCATTCTGGCGTCGCAGCCGGCGCAGCTCCTCAAACTCCGACGGGCTCGCCGACAACGGGTTCGCCCGCCATGCTGGTTCTGCCAGCTTATTGGCAACTCAGTTGCGCAGCGTTGTCTCATTCACCCCCAGCCGCCCGGGCCACTGACGCTCTGGACTCCTCAGTGGCCAACGCCATCTGCACTGCTATGCCGAAACTCATCCGGGTACCTCGACGGACGGCCAGGATCAGGTGTCCACCAAAGTGGGTCGAGTGCAATACACACTTGACGCTCAGATGAATCGATGTGGCGGTTGTTGAATAAGCTCCTCGCGTAGGTGTTTGAATCAGCGATTCGTACTTCTGAGTAACCCGGCGCGACCCACTCCCGTTTTAGCGCGTAGGAGTGGGTCGCCTTGTGTTACTGAACCGACCGGGCGGCGCGCTCGATCAGCTTGGCGACGGTCGTTGGGTGGCTGATCAACGCTACATGCGAGGAGTGCGGGATCTCGACGATCTGGCGGGCTCTCGCGCGTTCATACATCCAGCGTTCAGTTCGGGGTGGAATCGCTTTGTCGCTGCCCGCAATCAGACACCACGACGGGATTGTCTTCCACGCCGCGGCCGTCGTCGGGAAGGTAAACGAGTCGGCGTCGAACGGCCGTTGCGTTGCCTGCAGGACCTTGAAGTGCGCTTCAGTCAGGTCGGCGGCGAACGCGGCTTGGCCGCTCTTGCTGAGGTACAGGTCGGTGCCCGTGGTGCCGTCAGCCTTTGTGTAGGGCACTGGCACGCTTACCGGCCCGACTTCGCTGCCGGGGTACTTGGTGATGAGTTCGCCCTGCGTTTCCCCGATGTCGGGAACGAAGGCGGCCACGTACACCAGCGCCTTCACGTTGCTTTTTCCTGCGGCCGCGTTGGTGATGACGGTTCCACCCATGGAGTGCGCCACCAACACGACGGGTCCGTTGATGGAGTCAAGCAAGCTGGCGATGTATGGGGCGTCAGTGGGGATGCCGCGCAGTGGGTTCGATCCGGCGATTGTGGGGTACCCCCGCCGCTGCAGGTGCGTGATGACGCCGTTCCAGGACGACGAGTCGGCGTAGCCGCCGTGGACTAGGACGATGGTCGGCTTCGGCGTGTTCTGCTTGCGCCCGGTCGCTGCGGCCGCTCCCGTCGAGCCGGCCACTACAGCGGCCGACGCGGCGAGCGTCGCGCCAGCTGCCAGCACGTGACGACGAGAGACTTCTTTGGTCATTGCGGGTCTCCGTCGTGGCTAGTCGGTCGCGCTGTGTGCGGCGCTGCGGATGAGGTCGGCGACGATCGTGGGCTGTGAGACGTAGATGGCGTGGCTGCCGGGGGTGTCGGTGATGGCCGCGCCGCTTCGTTCGGCCATCGCGAGCTGTTGCGCGGGCGGGATCATGCGGTCGTCGGTGACGTGGAGGTACCAGCTGGGCTTGGATCGCCACGCTGCGTCGGTAACTGTCCCGCTGATTGCGTCCAGGCCCCAGGGCACTTGCGAGTTGGCCATGAACTCAGCGTCCTCCGTGGACACGTCGCCGGCGAAGGAGTCGGCGAACTTGGCTCGGTCGAGGAACAGGAAGCCGTTGACCGGGGGCAGGATCGGTGGCTGCGGTCCGTCCTTCGGGAAGGTGTCGATGATGGAGCCGACGGATTCACCGGTGTCGGGCGCGAACGCGGTGACATAGACGAGGGCAGCGACGTTGGGATGGGTGCCGGCTTCGCTGATGACGGCGCCGCCATAAGAGTGTCCGACGAGCACGACAGGACCGTCGACTGTGTCGAGGACGTTGCGGGTCACGACTGCATCGTCGGCGAGGGATTTGGTGGGGTTCTGCACGATCCGGGCCTCGAGACCGGTGGACTTGAGTTCGTCATAGACCCCCTTCCACCCGGATCCGTCGACGAATCCGCCGTGGACGAGCACAACAGTGGGACTGCTCATGTGAGGGACCTCCTTGGGGCAGGCATGCGCGGAACGCGCACTGTCGACCTGCGCCAAAGAGCCTGCGCGCCGTGGACAGCTTTGTTCTCGGACGCGCGCGCACAACCCCGGGACGTCAGTGCACGACGCTAAGAACGGCGTTGACCGCCCTGAGCGCTGATGCTGTACTTCGAAGACCGCTAGGAGGTGCCATGCCGGACGTCGTCGTTACCACAGACAGCGTGGACAGTCGTGATCGCGAGGCGCTGTGGCGTAGCGTCCTGAGCGACACTCTGGCGCCTATCCAGCTCGATGGGTGGGCCGAGCCGAGTGAGCCCACAGCAGTGTTGCGTAGCACTGCCCGCGGGCGATTATTATTCCTGGAGCACGAGGCAACAGCGCATATCCATCGCCGTACGCCAGCACTGATCAAACAGTCGGACGCCGCCTACTTCCAGGTCGCAATTCTCACCGCCGGCAGCGCCTCTCTTCAGCAAGACGACCGCGTCGCCACTCTGGGCCCAGGCGATGCCGTCCTGTATGAGAATTCTCGCCCATTTACCTGGACGCCCCCGGAACCGTGGGCGGCAACCGCCCTATGCATCCCCGTTGACGCGGTCCGACTCACCGAGGTCGAACGTCGCCGTATGAGCGCTCAGCGGCTGTCCGGTGGTAGCGGCCTGACCGGCGTCGTGTCTCGCTTCGTTCTAGACATCACCCAGCACGCGTCTCAAATCGCCGAAGCCAACGCTGAGCACATACTGGCGCACGCAACCGACCTCGTCGTGTCGCTGCTGGCCACCCCAACGAACCCCCAACGCGGTGACGCGCGCCACCGCATCCTGCGGGATCGCATCAAAAGCTACATCGACACGCACCTTCGCGACCCAGCACTCACACCCGACCAGATTGCAGCAGCCGCGAACATCTCCACCCGCTACCTGCACAAGCTCTTCGAAGACGAGCACGAGACCGTGGCCCTCTACCTCCGCCGACGTCGACTGCACTGTGCCCGAAACGAATTACTCGACCCCCGCTCCGCCAGACACAGCATCGCCGCCATCGCGCACCATTGCGGCTTCAGCGACCTCAGCGGCTTCAACCGTGCATTCAAAACGACCTTTGGGCTCACCCCGCGCGAACTGCGCGCCACCCAACCCTGACCGCGCCATCGGGCGTGAACCCAGCCCACTCATTACGGTGCCGGACCCAGCCGCGGAGCCCGCAACCGCGCTCCGATGCCAAGCTCGATAGCGCCAGAGCCGTCTGATTGAGACTCGACGGTGGGCACACGGCGTGAGTCGTAGCGTCCGA
>NZ_CAXUNP010000014.1:0-94219 GCF_964252635.1 uncultured Jatrophihabitans sp. | reverse complement strand
GAAGTGCTCGTCGTCGCGTTCGGCCTCGCCGTCGGCGGTCTGGTGCTCCTCGCGGAAGTGACCGCCGCAGGACTCCTCGCGGTGCAGCGCGTCGAGGCACATGAGCTCGCCGAACTCGAGGAAGTCGGCGACGCGGTTGGCCTTCTCGAGCTGCTGGTTGAGCTCCTCGCCGGTGCCGGTGACCTTGACCGACTTCCAGAACTCGGTGCGCAGCTCGCGGACGCGGTCCAGCGCCTTGCGCAGGCCGCCCTCGTTGCGGGCCATGCCGCAGTAGTCCCACAGCAGCAGGCCGAGCTCCTTGTGGAAGGAGTCGACGGTACGGTTCCCGTCGATCGACAGCAGCGTGTCGATGCGACGGCGCACCTCGGCCTCGACCTCGGCGACCGCCGGCGAGCTCAGGTCGACGTCCTTGAAGCCGCCCTGCGCGATGTAATTGTTGAGCACCGGCGGCAGGACGAAGTAACCGTCCGACAGCCCCTGCATCAACGCCGACGCACCGAGGCGGTTCGCGCCGTGGTCCGAGAAGTTCGCCTCACCGATGACGAACAGGCCGGGGATGGTGCTCTGCAGGTCGTAGTCGACCCACAGCCCGCCCATCGTGTAGTGCACGGCCGGGTAGATGCGCATCGGCACCTCGTACGGGTTCTCCGCCGTGATGCGCTGGTACATGTCGAAGAGGTTGCCGTACTTGGCAGCCACCGCGTCGCGGCCCATGCGCTTGATGGCGTCGGCGAAATCGAGGTACACGCCCTGCCCGCCGGGGCCGACGCCGTTGCCGGCGTCGCACTGGTTCTTCGCGGCGCGGGACGCGATGTCGCGGGGCACGAGGTTGCCGAACGCCGGGTAGATCCGCTCCAGGTAGTAGTCGCGCCCGTCCTCCGGGATCTCGTTCGGTGGACGGGGGTCGCCGCCCTTCTTCGGCACCCAGATGCGGCCGTCGTTGCGCAGCGACTCGCTCATCAGCGTCAGCTTGCTCTGGTGCTCGCCGGAGCGCGGGATGCACGTGGGGTGGATCTGGGTGTAGCAGGGGTTCGCGAGGTATGCGCCGCGCTTGTGCGCCCGCCAGATGGCGCTCGCGTTCGAGCCCTTCGCGTTCGTCGAGAGGTAGAAGACGTTGCCGTAACCGCCGGTGGCCAGCACGACCGCGTCGGCGAGGTAGGTCGTGATCTCGCCGCTGACCAGGTCACGGGCGACGATGCCGCGAGCGCGCCCGTCGGTGACCACGATGTCGAGCAGCTCGGTGCGGGCGTGCATGTCGATGTTGCCCAGCGAGATCTGCCGCTCGAGGGCCTGGTAGGCGCCGACGAGCAGCTGCTGCCCGGTCTGGCCGCGCGCGTAGAACGTGCGCTGCACCTGCACGCCGCCGAACGAGCGGGTGTCGAGCAGGCCGCCGTACTCGCGGGCAAACGGCACGCCCTGCGCGACGCACTGGTCGATGATGTTGGCCGAGACCTCGGCGAGCCGGTAGACGTTCGACTCGCGCGAGCGGAAGTCGCCGCCCTTCACGGTGTCGTAGAACAGCCGGTAGGTGGAGTCGCCGTCGTTGCGGTAATTCTTCGCTGCGTTGATGCCGCCCTGCGCGGCCACCGAGTGCGCGCGCCGCGGCGAGTCCTGGAAGCAGAACTGGATGACGTGGTAGCCCTGCTCGGCCAGCGTGGCGCCGGCCGAGCCACCGGCCAGCCCGGTGCCCACCACGATGATCTTGTGCTTGCGCCGGTTGGCCGGGTTCACGAGCTTGGCGTCGAACTTGCGCTGCGTCCAGCGGCGCTCGATGTCGATGTCCGGCGCCTTGCCGTCGGCAAGCGGGTCGCCCACGTCGTAGAGGTCGGTGTGCGCGTTGACCACGCGCTCCGGTGCGTCGTCGTTCACTTCGCTCATCGGACGAGACCTCCCATGACTGCGGCGGGAACCACGATGAAGCCCAGGCTGATGATCAGCGCCAGGGCGGTGCCCGTACGTTCGATGGTGCGCCGTCGCGCCGCGTTCTGCCCGAAACCCAGGGTCTCGGTCGCGCTACGGAAGCCGTGGTTGATGTGCATCCCGAGCAGCACCATGGCCACGATGTAGATCAGGTTCATCCACCACGTCTGGAAGTCCTTCGTGACGTTGTGGTACGGCGCGCCCTGGTGGAAATCGGGGTTGACCACGCCCGCGGACAGGTCGAGCAGGTGCCAGACCAGGAACACGAGCAGGAACGCGCCGCCCCAGCGCATGGTGTTGGGCGCGTAGCGCGCCTTGAGCCGCTGGCCGTGGTCGTAGGACACCGGCCGGGACTGACGGGCCCGCTGCGCCAGCTGCGCCGCCGAGGTCACGTGCAGGACCAGCGACACGACCAGCACCGCGCGCAGGATCCAAAGGAACCAGACGTTGTGCAGCACCGGGTTGCCGATGGTGCGCAGCCACTCCGAGTAGTGGTCGTAGTCCTTGCGCCCGAAGAAGATCTTCAGGTTGCCCAGCATGTGCAGGAGCAGGAAGGCGATCATGATCATTCCGGTGACAGCCATGATCGTCTTCTTGCCGATCGAGGAGTCCCAGAGCGTGCGCGCCACGCCGCGCGTCTGCAGGTCGAGAGCCACAGGAAAAAGCTATGCCCGCGCTGATCATTGGTCAAAGAGAGGTTGGTCGCACTCTCGATAGGATGTGACTATGCAACTGCAGCAGCTCGCCTACTTCGTGGCCGTGGCCGACACGGGGCAGTTCACCCGGGCGGCGCACCGCATGGGGGTGGCCCAGCCGTCGCTGTCCCAGCAGATCCGGGCGCTCGAGGCCGATCTGGACGCGCCGCTGCTGCACCGCACACGGGGCAACGTGACGCTGACCGACGCTGGTGAGGCCCTGCTGCCCGTCGCCCGGCGCATCCTCGCCGACGTCGATGCGGCCCGACGTGAGATTCGCGACGTCCACGACCTGGGCCGCGGACGGGTCCGGCTCGGCGCGACGCCGAGCCTGTGCACCGGGTTGCTGCCGATGATGCTGGCGCGGTTCCGCAGCGAGGCACCGAACGTCCAGATCGTCGTGCACGAGAGCGGGTCGCGCGACCTGCAGAACGAGCTGGCCGAGGGGGCGTTGGACCTCGCCTTGATCATCGACCCGCGGGTGCCGGACGACCCGGCGCTGCGCACCGTCGCGCTGCTCGACGAGCAGCTGGTGGTCATCTCGTCGCGATCCGGGCCGCGCCCGACCCGGCGCTCGTCGATGGCGGTGGGCGACCTCGAGGGGCGACCGCTGGTGATGTTCCGCAGCGGGTACGACCTGCGCGAGCGGACGGTCGCCGCCTGCGTCGCCGCCGGGTTCGACCCCACGTTCTCGGTCGAGGGCGGCGAGATGGACGCGGTGCTCGAGTTCGTACACGCGGGCCTCGGGCTCGCCGTCGTGCCGAGCACGGTCGCCACACCCCGGTTCTGGGTCACGCCGTTCACCCCGCCGGGCATCCGGCGCACCGTGCTGCTGGCCGAGCGCGCCGACGTCGAGGCACCGCGCGCCGCCCGCGCCCTGCACGAGAGCATCGTCGACTTCCTGCAGCGAGCCGCGGACACCGACAGCCTGCCGAGCGGGGTGCAGGCGCTGACCTGACGCCACCGCCGCCGGAGCGGTGCGCCGAGGCCGAAACGATCAGGCGTCCGCGACCGGATCCATGACGCCGGCGGCCGCGGCGAACACGGTGCCCCTGCCCTCGACCGGCACCGCCTCGTCCCCGGCGGGCACGAACGCGGCACTCCCCGGGGTGAGGACCTCGCCCCCGACCGCCACCGTCCCCTCGGTGCACAGCACGATCCACGGTTCGTCGTGGCCGAGCGTCACCTGGCCCTCGACGGCGGAGACGTCGAAGGGCAGCAGCCGGAAGTCCGGGACGGGCACCGCGAAGACCCCGTTGGTGGCCGGCCAGCGCGGCTCGCGCAGCTCCCGGAAGTCGGTGATCCGCAGCAGTTCGGGCACGTCGACGTGCTTGCTCGTCAGACCGCACCGCAGGACGTTGTCGCTGTTGGCCATGATCTCGACGCCGGTGCCGTGCAGGTAGGCGTGCACGTTGCCGGCGCCGAGGTAGATGGCCTCCCCCGGCTCGAGGCGGACGTGGTTGAGCAGCAGTGCCAGCACCACGCCGATGTCGCCCGGGTAGTCGTCGGAGGTGAGCTCGACGACGCGGGCGAGGTCGCTGTGCCGGCCGAGGCGGGTCGCCGCACGGACCAGCGCGCCGACCAGGGTCGCCGGGTCGGGGTGCTCGAGCACGGCCGTGAACGCGGCACGCAAGGGGTCCGCCGCGCCCAGCGCCGTGGTCAGGAAGTCGAGCTCGGGCAGGGCCAGCTCGGCGAGCAGGTCGCGCGTCTCGGCGACCGGGCGGAACCCGCACAACGCCTCGAACGGCGTCAGCGCGCACAGCAGCTCGGGCTTGTGGTTCGGGTCGCGGTAGTTGCGGTTCGGGGCGTCGCGGGGCACGCCGGCGCGGTCCTCGGCGGCGAAGCCGTCCCGGGCCTGCTCGAGGGCCGGGTGCACCTGGATGGACAGCGCCCTGTCGGCCGCCAGCACCTTGAGCAGGAAGGGCAGGCGTTCGCCGAACCGGGAGATGACCGCCGGCCCGAGCGCCCCGACCGGGTCGGCGGCGATGATCGCGTCCAGGGTGCTCCCGTGGTCCGGTGCCGGCGACGGATCGTCCGGGTGCGCGCCGAACCACAGCTCGGCCACCGGCCGGCCGTCGGGCTCCACGCCCAGCAACTCCGGGATGGCGGTGGGCGATCCCCAGTCGTAGCGACGGATCGCACCCTCGAGGCGGACGACGCTCATGGCCGCCTCACTTCGTTCGCCGCGCCGAAGGCGCCACATCCATGGTTCGCTCGCAAGCGTCGCTCACGAGGGCCGGTCCAGGTCGGGCTCGAGGTAGATGACGCGGGCCGTCGGCACCGCGTCGCGCACGCGCGCCTCGGCCGCGTCGATCGCCCCTGCCACCTCGGCGAGCGGGGTGCCGGCCGGCATGGCCAGCTTGGCGCCCACGAGCAGTTCCTCCGGGCCGAGGTGCATGGTCCGCAGGTGGATGACACGGTCGACGCCGTCCCCGACCAGCGCCCGCTCGATCGCCGACACCTGCACCGGTGCTGCGGACTCGCCGACGAGCAGGCTCTTCGTCTCGACCATGAGCACGACGGCGACGGCCAGCAGCAGGACGCCGATCGCGCACGTGCCGACGCCGTCCCAGACGGGGTCGCCGGTGACCTCGGCCAGCCCGACGCCCAGCAGGGCGAGCACCAGGCCGGTCAGCGCCGCGACGTCCTCGAGCAGCACGGCGGGCAGCTCGGGCACCTTGGCGTGCCGGATGAAACCGACCCAGCTGTCGTCGCCCTTGTGCGGCCGGGACTCGTGCACCGCCGTGCGCAACGAGTACCCCTCGAGGCAGATGGCGACGAGCAGGACGACGACGGCCACGATCGGGCTGTCGAGGTGGTGCGGTTCGCGGATCTTCTCCACGCCCTCGTAGAGCGCGAACAGCCCGCCCAGGGAGAACAGCATCAACGCGACGAGGAACGCGTACACGAAGCGTTCGCGTCCGTACCCGAAGGGATGGTCCTTGTCCGCCGCCTGCCTGGCCTTGGCGCCACCTCGCAGGAGCAGGCCCTGGTTGCCGGAGTCGACCACCGAGTGCACGCCCTCGGCGAGCATCGACGACGACCCGGTGACGGCGAACGCGATGAACTTGATCAGCGCGATGCCGAGGTTCGCCGACAGCGCGGCGACGATGGCCTTGGACCCTCCCCCGGTGCTCATGCGTCCGTGCTCCGATCCAGGCCTGGGTCGACCCCGAGGCCAAGTGCCAGGTAGGACGCGGTGAAGTCACCGAACGCGGTGGCCGCGGCGAAGCGGGCCAGCGGGTCACCGGCCGGCACGTCGACGCTGGACGACCGCAGCCCGAGGCCGGACGCCAGGTCGAGCAGGGCCGCAGCCGCGCGTCGGGCCGCCATCTCGTCGAGCTGGATCTCGGCGTCGGACCGGTCGCCCAGCAGCGGGTCGTCGGGCGACCCGTCGTCGCCGACGACGAGCAGCCGCGGACGTGCGGGCCCCACGTCCTCGACCCGGTCGCGGAAGAAGTCGTCCTCGGCCGGCGGCGCGTCGGACCCGCGCAGCAGCGCCGCGGCCCGCCCGACACCGTCGGGCAGGCTCACCGACACCGAGCCGGCGCCCGCGAAATGCTGCAGCCCGTCGGACATCGCGCGCGCCGCGACGCCCGCGAGCACACCGGCCCCGGCGACGAGCGGGGTGGACTCGGCGAACTCGACGGCCAGTGCCTTCGCCGGGCTCGTGAACGCCTCGCCGTTCGGGCGGTTCAGCTCGGCCTGCTCGTCGAGGGCGTCGGCGATCTCGACGAGCAGGCTCGGGGGCACCCGGTGCACGCCGAGGGCGTCCAGGGCCTGGAGCAGCGGGGCGAGCACCGACCACCGCGCCGCACGCGGGTGCAGGTCGCGCGGGAGCTCGTGGAGCGGCGCGCGCCCGGCGGCGGCCGCCGCCACCTGGCTGCCGGCCGGCGCTACGACGGCCATGGTCAGCCCGCGCTGCGCGCCCTGTGCCGCCAGCTGCGCCAGCCGCGGGTGCCGGCCGTCGACGGAGCCGACGAGCAACGCATCGGCCGGGCCGGCCCAGCGGGGCAGCTCCACGCCGTGCCACGTGAGCGCGGGCGTCCGGTCGACGCTCAACCGGGTGATCAACCGCGAGGCCGCCGACGGCGGGGCGTCGGTGACCACGAGCATGGCGCGCGGCAGCTCGCCGCCGCGCAGGCGCTCGACGCCGAAGTCGCCCGCGGTCTCGATCGCGCGCCGCACCTGGGCGCCGGCGGTCGCCAGGGACCACAGCAGCCGGGTGCGGTCGCGCTGCTCCAGCTGCGCCGGCTCGTCGAGCAGGCCCTCGTCGAAGGTCATGACCGGTCACCGCCGGCCGCCGCGACCCCGATGCCGTTCGGGCCGGGTGTCGCGTCGTCGAGCAGCAGCACCGGGATGCCGTCCTCGATGGGGTAGGTGGTGGCGCAGAACGTGCAGACGAGCGTGCGGACACCGGCGTTCGACTGCTCACGCAGCGGGGCGTGGTCGTCGCTCGGGCAGGCCAGCACCGCGAGCAGCTCGGGGTCGATGCTCATCGTCGACCGCCTGTCAGCCGCGGATGACGGCCAGCGCCTCGTCCCGGGTCGCCGCCATCACCTCGTCGGTGGGGCCCTCGACGTTGAGCCGCAACAGCGGCTCGGTGTTGGACGCTCGTACGTTCAGCCACGACCCGTCGGACAGCTCGACCGTCAGCCCGTCGAGCTCGTCGAGCGACGACGTCCGTGGCGCGAAGGCCGAACGCACGGCGTCGATGCGGCCGGGCTGGTCGCGCACGGTGGAGTTGATCTCGCCGGACGCGGCGTAGCGCGCGAACTCGGCGGTGATCTCGGTGAGGGTGCGTGGCTGCTCGCCGAGTGCGGCCAGCACGTGCATGGCCGCGAGCATGCCGGTGTCGGCGAACCAGAAGTCGCGGAAGTAGTAGTGCGCCGAGTGCTCGCCGCCGAAGACGGCGTCGACCTCGGCCATCTGCGCCTTGATGAAGGAGTGCCCCACGCGGGTGCGGACGGGGCGCCCGCCGTGCTCCGCGACGATCTCCGGGACGGCGTGTGAAGTGATGAGGTTGTGAATGATCACCGAGCCCGGCGCCTTGGCCAGCTCCCGCACCGCGACCAGGGCCGTGATGGCGCTCGGCGACACCGGGGCGCCGTCGGCGTCGACCACGAAGCACCGGTCGGCGTCGCCGTCGAAGGCCAGGCCGAGGTCGGCGCCGACCTCGACCACCCTGCGCTGCAGGTCGACGAGGTTCGCGGGCTCCAGCGGGTTCGCCTCGTGGTTCGGGAACGTGCCGTCGAGCTCGAAGTACAGCGGCACGATGTCGAGCGGCAACGCCGGCAGCACCGTGTCGCCGAGCACCGCCGGCACCGTGTAGCCGCCCATGCCGTTGCCGGCGTCCACGACGACCTTCAGCGGCCGGATGCCGGCCAGGTCGACGAGGCCCCGCAGGTACTCGGCGTAGGCGGTCAGCAGGTCGACCTGCTCGACGTCACCGGACGCGCTCCCGGCGGGGATGCCCGTGTCCAGGTAGGCGCCGGCGCGTTCCCGGATGTCACGCAGTCCGGTGTCGACGCCGATGGCCACTGCGTTCGCGCGGCACATCTTGATGCCGTTGTACTGCGCCGGGTTGTGGCTGGCCGTGAACATCGCCCCGGGCAGGCCGAGGTGGCCGGACGCGAAATACAGCAGGTCGGTGGAGCCCAGCCCGGCCTCGACCACCGAGGCACCGCGCATCATGGCGCCCTCGGCGAAGGCCCGCGCGAGCCCCGGCCCGGTCTCGCGCATGTCGTGGGCGATGACGATGCGCATCCCTCCCGCGGTGCCGGCACCGGTCTGTCCGCCGAAGACCACGTCGACGAAGGCGGCGCCGATCGCGCGGGCGATCGATTCGTCGAGCTGGTCCGGGACGACGCCTCGGACGTCGTAGGCCTTGACCAGTGCCGAGAGATCCACGGACGGAGCCTACCGAGCGGACCCCTGGGGTCAGTGTGCCGGCGGGACCACGCGCAGGTGGCCGCGGCGGCCGGTCAGCGCGTCGCCGGCCTCGGTGCTGCGCACGGCGGTGTCGGCCCGGCCGGCCTCGCGCACCGCGTCGGCCAGGGCCTCGAGGTCGTCGGCGTGCGGGATGGGCGACGGGAACTCCCCGACGTGGCGCATGACCTCCCACCCGCGCGGCACGGTGAGGCGCACCGCGTGCTCCTCGCACAGGTCGTAGGAATGCGGCTCGGCGTAGGAGGCGAGCGGGCCGACCACGGCGGTGAGGTCGGCGTAGGCGTACGTCAGCGTCGCCACTGCGGCTCGCGCACACCCGGTCCTGGTGCAGCGCCGGACGTGCATCATGCGGCCCCCTTCGCCCCCTTCACAACTGTCGGACTGTATCCCCGCCCGCGGCACGTCGCCGGTTCATTCGACGTGCCGGCGGTCGTGTCGCTCCCGCGCGACGGCCGGGACGCGTCGGTGGCCGTGTCTAGAGTGAGCGCATGCGTCACGAGAGCCGACCCGTGCGGCGCTCGACCCGGCCGCCGCGTCGCCGCGACCGGCGCGGGCGCGGCGTGCGCGGGGCGCTCGCACCCGTCGGCGTCCCGCTGCACCGCACGCGCGGTGAGGCCTTCGACGACCTCGTGCTGGACGCGGTGGACGAGATCGAGGAGCACTGGGGCGAGAGCGTCGAGGCGCTGGGCCGGCTGGAGTTCGCGGTCGAGGACGTGCCGGGCAACGAACCCGATCTGGAGTTCGCCCCTGGGGTGGTGCTCGACCGCGGCGTTCCCCTGGGGCGGCTGTTCCGGGACGGGCTGGCCGACATCGCTCAGCCGGTGATCGTCGTCTACCGCCGGCCGATCGAGGCCCGGGCCGTGGACGAGGACGACCGCGCCGACCTGGTGTTCATGGTGGTCGTCGACCTGGCCGCGGAGTTCCTCGGCAGGGACCTCGACGACTTCGACGACGCCGACTGAGCCGGCTCGGGTCGAGCGGCTGGGTCAGACGGCCTGGTCGAATCGCTAGGTCAGACGGCGCGGCGCTTGAGCCGGCGACGCTCGCGCTCGGACATGCCGCCCCAGATGCCGAACCGCTCGTCGTGCTCGAGGGCGTACTCGAGGCACTCGCTGCGGACCTCGCAGCCGGTGCAGATCTTCTTGGCCTCGCGCGTCGAGCCGCCCTTCTCGGGGAAGAAGGCCTCGGGGTCGGTCTGCGCGCAGAGCGAGCGCTCCTGCCAGCTGGCCTCCTCCGGGAGGCCGAAGATGTCGGCGAGCAACTCGCCGTCAACGGTGCCGGTCAGTTCCGTCACGACGTCCTCCTGGGGGTGAGTGCGATGTCGAATGACAGTGGCCAAATTACACGCGTGTCGTTCGCGTTCGTCAAGCCGGTCAGCTGCTAAATCCGCCGCGACACGCCGATCTGCGTTATTTCGTGTCCGTTCTGTGGCCAATGCCGGGCCCGGCCGCGCGCTCGCACGCGTCGAGCACTTCCGCGACGACCGGTCGCTCGGCCACGCTGGCCCGCGCCACCGCCAGCAGACGGCGGTTCAGACGGGGTTCCGCAAGAGGCAGCACCTGGACCGGGGCCGCGTCCTCGGCGACCGAACGCCGCGGCAGCACGGCCACGCCGTGACCGTCCGCGACGGCCCGGACGAGCAGCAGCATGTCGTCGGTCTCCCACCGGACCCGCGGCTCGAACCCGGCCGTGCGGCACGCGGCCCGCACGGCCCGGCCGCAGGCGGCATCCTCGGGCGGCATCACCCAGGCGGCGTCGGCGAGGTCGGTCAACGACAGCCGGCCCCGCCGTCGGGCGCCGGCGGGGCGCACCACGACGAGCGGCTCGGTGCACAGTTCGCGCACCACGGCGTGCTCGGGCAGCGCCAGCGGCACGTAGTCGTACTCGTCGACGACGGCGAGGTCGACGTCGTCGGCGAGCAGCAGGCCCAGACCGCGCCCGGGCTCGGCCGACCGCACCCGGACCTCGATGCCCGGCCGGGACGCGCGCAGCTCGGTGACCGCCGTCGACACCACGGTGGCGGCCGCGCTGGCGACCGCGGCCATCGTCACCGAGCCGGACACCGAGCCGGCGAGGCGGTCGAGGTCGGCACGGGCGACGCCGAGCAGGTCCAGCACCTCAGCCGCACGGTCGGACAGGGCCTGCCCGGCGCCGGTGAGCGCGACGCCCCGCGGCGACCGGTCGACCAGGGCCGTCGCGGTCTCCCGTTCGAGCAGCGCGAGCTGCTGCGACACCGCCGAGGGGGTCAGCCCCATCGCCCGGGCCGCGCCGGCGATCGAGCCGCGCAGGCCCACCTCGCGCAGCAGCCGCAGCCGTCCCACGTCGAGCGGCACGTCCGAGCCGACCCTGCTGGTCATAAGCACAACTTACGACATAGTCTGAGCAGACGTAAGCTTTCGAGGGAGTATCCGATGAGCCTGCCCACCGCCGACACCCTGCCCACGCCGGACGCCCTGGCCGACGAGACGCGCGCCGTCCTCGGCCGGCTCGGCGTCACCGCCGTCGGCTCGGAGGGCGAGCTGCCCGCCCGCAGCCCGATCACCGGCAGCGAGCTCGGCCGGGTCGCCGGGCACACCGCGGGCGACGTCGCCGACACCGTCGCCGCGGCCCAGCAGGCGTTCCTCGCCTGGCGCACGGTGCCCGCCCCGGTGCGCGGCCAGCTCGTCCGCGAGCTCGGCGAGCTGCTGCGCGAGCACAAGGACGACCTCGGTGCGCTGGTGTCCATCGAGGCCGGCAAGATCCGCTCCGAGGGCCTGGGCGAGGTCCAGGAGATGATCGACATCTGCGACCTCGCGGTCGGGTTGTCGCGCCAGCTCACCGGCCTGACCATCGCCTCCGAGCGGCCCGGGCACCGGATGATGGAGCAGTGGCACCCGCTCGGGGTCGTCGGCGTCATCAGCGCGTTCAACTTCCCCGTCGCCGTGTGGTCCTGGAACACCGCGCTCGCGCTGGTCTGCGGCGACGCGGTGGTGTGGAAGCCGTCGGAGAAGACGCTGCTGACGGCGCTGGCCTGCCAGGCCCTGCTCGCCGAGGCCGCCCGCCGGGTCGGCGCCCCCGAGGCCGTGTCCTCCGTGGTCCTGGGCGGGGCCGAGGTTGGCGAGGCACTGGTCGACGACCCGCGCGTCGCCCTGGTCAGCGCCACCGGCTCGACGCGGATGGGCCGCACCGTGGCCCCGCGCGTGGCCGCCCGCTTCGGCAAGCTGCTGCTGGAGCTCGGCGGCAACAACGCCGCCGTGGTCGCCCCGTCGGCCGACCTCGCCCTCACCGTCCGCGGGCTCGTGTTCTCGGCCGCCGGCACCGCCGGTCAGCGCTGCACCAGCCTGCGTCGCGTCATCGTGCACGAGTCCGTCGCCGACGAGCTGTGCCGACGCCTGAGCGCGGCCTACGAGACGCTGCCCATCGGCTCGCCGCTGGCCGACGGCACGCTGGTCGGGCCGCTGATCGACGAGGCGTCCTACCGCGGCTACGTCGAGGCCATCGAGAAGGCCGTCGCCAACGGCGGCACCGTGCTGGTGGGCAACGAGCGGGTCCTCATCGACGACGCACCCGATGCCTACTACGTGCGCCCGACGATCGTCCGGATGCCGACGCAGAGCGAGATCGTGCGCTCGGAGACCTTCGCCCCGATCCTCTACGTCATGACCTACTCCGACTTCGACGACGCGCTCGCCATGCACAACGAGGTGCCGCAGGGCCTGTCGTCGTCGATCTTCACCCTGAACGTGCGCGAGGCCGAACGGTTCGTCAGCGCCGACGGGTCCGACTGCGGCATCGCCAACGTCAACATCGGCCCGTCGGGTGCCGAGATCGGCGGCGCGTTCGGCGGCGAGAAGGAGACCGGCGGCGGCCGCGAGTCCGGCTCGGACGCGTGGCGCGCCTACATGCGCCGCGCGACGAACACGGTCAACTACTCGACCGAGCTGCCGCTCGCGCAGGGCGTCGAGTTCGGCTGACCGACCCGCCGGCCTTCGGGAGTTGTCCGCGCTTCCCTGCGTCCTGACGCGCCCGGGCGCGGACAACTCGGTGGGTTACCCGAGCGTTCGCGGTGTGGCCGCCGTGTACCTGACGTCGACGACGGGCGGGTCGTCGTACGCCGGCTTCCCGCCCGTAGGGGTCGCTGAGCGACGCTGCATCGTGACCACAACGGGCGGGAAGACGCGAACGGATCACTTGCCGAGCTTGCGGAAGTCCCAGCTGGTGATCTTGGTGGGCGTGATCCGCAGCCAGCCGTGACGCAGGTCGTGGAACATCTCGCCGTTGTTCTCGGCCAGGTACTTGCCGCCGAAGATGCGCTCGACCTCGACGAGGGCGGCGTCGGGCGCGCCGGTGCGTGGCAGCTCACCGACCGGCTCGGCGCGGCCCGTGATCTCGACCCCGCGTAGCTCGAAGTACTCGGTGCCCGCGTCGACAACCGCACTGATCCGCGGGTCGCATTCGAGGTCGGCCCAGCGCTGGCTGCGCTGGATCGAGTACAACCACAGGCACGAACCGTCCCACGCGAACCACAGCGGCGTCGCGTGCGGGCCGTCGAGACCCAGCGTCGCGACCCGGCAGGTGCGCTCGCCCGCGAGGAAATCGTCGCGTTCGGCGTCGGTCATTGCGATCTTGCGACCGCGTTTCTGGGGACGCAGGGGCGGGGCGTCGTGCTGGTCGTCGGCCATGCCCGGCGACGCTACCGGCTCGGACGGCACCGAAGGTCAGGACGTGACGCGCGACGCCGCCAGCGCGATGCGGTCGTCCGGTGCGACCGCGGCGACGCGGAAGAACCCGTCACCGTCGGGGCCGTAGAACTCCCCCGGCGACACGACGATGCCGGCCCGGCGGGCGAGGTCGCGCGCGGCCTCCCAGGCATCGCCGCCCGGCGCGGGCACCCAGAGGTAGAAAGCACCGTCGGGCAGCTCGGCGGGGTAGCCGGCGCGGCCGAGCAAGTCGGCGAGTACACGGAGCCGGCCCAGGTAGCGCTGCCGCTGCACCTCGACGTGGGCGTCGTCGTCGAGGGCGACGATGGCCGCCTGCTGCACCGGCCCGGGTGGCATCAGCCCGACGTGCTTGCGGGTCTCGCGCAGGTAGTGCACCAGCTCGGGATCGCCGGCGTAGAAGCCGATGCGGGCCCCGGCGAAGTTGTCGCGCTTGGACAGCGAGTGCACGGCGAGCACGCCCTGCACGCCCTCGCGCAGGATCGTGGTGGGCCCGGACGGGTGCCAGGTGAACTCGGCGTAGCACTCGTCGGACAGCACCGGCACGCCGTGGTCACGGCCCCACTCGGCGGCCTCGACGAGGTCGTGCAGTTCACCGCTCGGGTTGGCCGGCGAGTTGACCCATACGCACAGGGCCCGTGCCGCATCGTCCGGTGAGATGTCGCCGAGCTTGGTGTACGGCACGGCCCGCGCGCCGGCGAGCGTCGCTCCCATGGCGTAGGTCGGGTAGCTGATCGACGGGTACAGGACCGTGTCGCGCGACGGATCGCGCAGCTGCAGGTACTGCGGCACCGTGGCCACGAACTCCTTGGTGCCGACGCACGCGGCGACCTCGCTGCGGGCATCGACTGTCGCACCGAGACGACGCTCGACCCAGCGTGCGGCGGCCTGCCGGAAGGCCAGGGTGCCGATGCTCGGCGGGTAGCCGCGCGCGGCGTCGCCCTCGGCCAGGGCGGCGAGCACCGCGGGCGGGGTCGGGTCGCACGGCGTGCCGATGGACAGGTCGACCCGCCCGCCGGGGTGCTCGTCGGCCAGGGCCGCGATCTCGTCGAGCCGGTCGTAGGGGTACGGCGGCGGGACGAACGGCTGGGCGGTCACGGACGTTCCTCTCGCGAGTGGTCATCTGTACGTCGAGTGGTCGTTTGTGGCTGACCACCGGACGCCGAAGTGTCCACTCGATGGTCGTCGAGCAGCTGCGCCAGGTGGACACCGCGGCGGTCGGCCAGCTGCTCGAGCTGGGTGCGGCAGGAGAACCCGTCGGCCAGCACCGTGGCGCCGTCGCCGGCCGCGCGCACCGCCGGCAGCAACGCCGTCTCGGCGACCTGCACCGACACGTCGTAGTGGCCCTGCTCGACGCCGAAGTTGCCCGCCAGCCCGCAACACCCGCCGACCGCGGTGACGGACGCACCGGCGTCGCGCAGCAGCGCCGCGTCGGTGTCCCAGCCCATGACCGCGTGCTGGTGGCAGTGCGGCTGCGCGACGGCCTCGACCCCGGCCAGCGACGGCGGCGTCCAGCCCGGCGTCTCCGCGAGCAGCTCGGCCAGGGTGCGCGTCTGCGCGGCCACGAGGGCCGCCCGCTCGTCGTCGGGCAGCAGCTCCACGACGTCCTGACGCAGCACCGCGGTGCACGACGGCTCGAGCCCGACAACGGGGATACCGGCGCGGACGGCGTCCTCGAGCGCGTCGAGGGTGCGCAGCAGCTGCCGGCGTGCCCCGTCGAGCTGGCCGGTCGAGATCCACGTCAGCCCGCAGCAGACCTGCCGGCCGGTGAGCTGCACCGCGTACCCAGCGTCCTCGAGCACCCGAACCGCCGCCTGCCCGACCTCGGGCGAGAACGCGTTCGTGAACGTGTCGACCCACAGCAGCACGGGCGGGGCGGTACGGGTGGGCTGCCGGCGGAACCAGCTGCGGAACGTGCGCCGCGCGAAGGCCGGCAACGGGCGGCGCTGGTCGATGCCGCCCAGGCGCTTGGCCCTGCGCGCCAGCCGCTCGTTGGCCAGCGTCGCGTTGGCCAGCCGTGGCGCCAGCCCGGCGAGCCGCGCGTGCCGCGGCAGCCAGCCCAGCGCGTAGTGCGCGGCCGGGCGCAGCTTGCGGCGGTACTTCTGGTGCAGCACCTCGGCCTTGTAGGTGGCCATGTCGACGCCCGCCGGGCAGTCCGACGAGCAGCCCTTGCACGACAGGCACAGGTCGAGCGACTCGGCGAGCTCCGGTGCGTCGTACCCGCCGATCAGCGAGCCGTTGGCGAGCTCCTGCAGCACGCGCGCGCGGCCGCGGGTCGAGTCCTTCTCGTCGCGGGTGGCGAGGTAAGACGGGCACATGACGCCGCCGGTCGCGGTGGTGTCGGCGCGGCACTTGCCGACGCCGACGCAGCGGTGCACCGCGGTCGACAGGTCGCCGCCGTCGTGCGGGTAGGCGAACGCGAGGTTGCGGCGTAACGGCCGCGCTGCCGGAACACGCAGGTCGGCGTCCACCGGCGCGGGGTCGACGAGCACACCCGGGTTGAGCAGGTTGCCGGGGTCGAAGACGCGCTTCACCTGACCGAACGCGCGGATGGCCTCGGCCGAATACATCCGCGGCAGCAGCTCGCCGCGCGCACGGCCGTCACCGTGCTCGCCGCTCAACGAACCGCCGTGCGCGCCGACGAGCGTCGCCGCGGCCTCGACGAACTGCCGGAAGCGCGGCGGGTCGGACGTCAACGGGAAGTCGAGCCGCACGTGGATGCAACCGTCGCCGAAGTGCCCGTAGGCCAGGCCGTCGACGCGGTGCTCCCGCATGAGCGCCTCGAACTCACGCAGGTAGGCGCCGAGCCGCTCCGGAGGGACGGCGGCGTCCTCCCAGCCGGGCCAGGCCGGCGCGCCCGCCGGGGTGCGGCCGCCCAGGCCGGCACCGTCCTCGCGGATGCGCCACAGGGCGACGGCGTCGCGACCGGTGACGATCGCGGAGTCCAGCGCCCCGGCGTCGGCGATGAGCTTCTCGGCGCGGTCCCGCGCCTCGGCCTCGGTGTCGCCGGCCGTCTCGACGAACAGCCAGCCGTCGCCGCGCGGCAGGTCCGGGACCGCGGACGGCCCGCGGCGCCGCCGCACGACGTCGACCAGCCGGGCGTCCATGCCCTCGAGCGCGACCATGTCGTGCGACAGCAGCCCGGGTACGGCGTCGGCGGCGCTCGGCATGTCCGGGTAGCCGAGCACGGTGAGCACGACCGCCTTCGGCGACTCGACGAGCCGGACGGTGGCCTCGGTCGTGATGCCCAGCGTCCCCTCGGTTCCGACGAGGAAGCGCGCGAGGTCGACGCCGTTCTCGGGCAGCAGGTGCTCGAGCGAGTAGCCGGACACCTGCCGGCGGAAGCGGCCGAACTCGGTGCGGATGGTCGCCAGGTGCTCGCGGACGACACCGTCCAGCGCGGCCAGCGATCCGGGCAGCGGGCCGCGGCCCGCCGTGACCGGCGTCCCGTCGGCCGTCAGCAGCTCGAGCCCGAGCACGTTGTCGGCGGTACGGCCGTACTTCAGCGCCCGCGACCCGCACGCGTTGTTGGCGATCGAGCCACCGACGGTGGCCCGGGCGTGGGTGGACGGGTCGGGCCCGTACCGCAACCCGTGCGGCGCCGCGGCCAGCGTGACGGCGTCCAGGATCGCTCCCGGCTCGACCCGCGCCGTCCGCGCGTCGGGGTCGACGTCCAGCACCCGGTTCAGGTGACGGGAGAAGTCCAGGACCAACCCGGCCCCGACCGCGTTGCCGGCCGTCGAGGTGCCGCCGCCGCGGCTGGTCAGCGGCACGCCGAGCTCGCGGGCCACCCCCAGCGCGGCCGCGACCTCGTCGACGTGGCGCGGGAACGCGACCGCCGTAGGCACGACGCGATAGTTTGACGCGTCGGTGGAGTACTCGGCTCGCCGCCGCACGCTGTCGTCGACCTCGGCGACACCCGCCTGCCGCAGCGCGGCCGCGAGATCGGTCGTCGTCAGGGTCACCCGGTCATTGTCCCGCACGCGCGACAGCGTGGTCACGGGCGGACGGTATGCAGACGCGCCGGCCCCGGCCCGCGTGTCTGCATACCGTCGCGACGCGGGGCAGCGTCAGGCGGCGAGGTACGGCGGCGGCTCCGTGCCGTCCAGCGCGTACGCCACCGCGGCCCGTGCTGCTACGGGGCCGACGAGGTTGCCGGTGCCGTCGTAGCCACCGACCGCCACCACGCCGTCGGCGACGCGCACGCACAGCGGGCGTCCCTCGGCCGAGAACCCGGCCGACGCCGCCCACCGGTCCTGCACGGTCACCGGGCCGCCGGCCATCCGCGCGGCGACGTCCTCGATCCAGCCCTGCACGCCGGGCGTCGGCTCGGCCGCGTAGGTCCACTCCGCCTCGGCGTGGCGGTCGCGGCCCCCGCCCACGTAGAGCCGGCCGTCGACGCCCTGCTGCGCGTAGTCGTAGCCCCAGCGCCCGTAGACCGGGCAGTCGAGACGCGGCGCCACCGGCGCGGTGGCGAGCATCTGCAGGCGTGCGGTCCGCACCCGCCCGGCCAGCTGCGGGACGAGCCGGTCGAGCCGGCCGTCCACGGCCACGATGACGACGGGCGCGGTGACCACGCCGTGGGCCGTAGTGACCGAGCCCGCCTGCACCCGGGACACCGGGGTGTGCTCGCGCAGCGCGGCCCGGTGCTCGAGCCCGCGGGCCAGCGTCAGGGCGCGCACCGCCGGGTTCACGGCCGCGTCGTCGGGCACGAAGAACCCTACCCCCAGCGGCCCGTCGTAGTCCTCGACGGCGATCCCGTGCTCGCGCAGGGCCGCCGCGTGCGCGCGGCAGTCCTGCGCCTCCTGCTCGCGGTCGTGCTGCTCGTCGGCGTCGCGCGCCGGACCCGGCAGGCCGGCGAGACGGATGGACCCGGTGCGTCGCAGGACGCCGGGCGGCAGGACGGCCTCGAGGGTGTCGATCTCGGCGAGGGTCTCGCGGTACAGGTCGACCACGGCCGGGCCCCACGCCGCGATCGCCTGGTGCAGCGGCAGTTCGGGCCCGCCGAGCAGGAACCCGCCGTTGCGCCCGGCCGCGCCGGCCGCGACCCGACCGGCGTCCACGCCGATGACCGACAGCCCGCGGGACAGCAACGCCTCGACGGCCGCCAGGCCGGACGCACCCAGGCCGACGACGCACGCGTCGGCCGACGCGTCACCGGCCAGCGGCGGCAGCCCGGGCCAGGCCTGCACCATCGCGTCGGCGTCCCAGCCAACCGTCACCGTGCCGGCTCAGAGCACCTTGGACAGGAACGCCTTGGTGCGCTCGTGCCGCGGGTTGGCCAGCACGTCGCGGGGCGCACCGGACTCGACCACGACCCCTTCGTCCATGAAGATCAACTCGTCGGCGACCTCACGCGCGAAGCCCATCTCGTGCGTCACGACGATCATGGTCATGCCGTCGCGCGCGAGCTGCTTCATGACGTCGAGGACCTCGCCGACCAGCTCCGGGTCCAGTGCCGAGGTCGGCTCGTCGAACAGCATCAGCTTCGGTTTCATGGCCAGCGCCCGGGCGATGGCGACGCGCTGCTGCTGGCCGCCCGACAGCTGCGCCGGGTAGGACTTCTCCTTGTCGGCCAGGCCCACCTGCTTCAGCAGCGCCCGCGCGTCGGCGACGGCCTGCGCCTTCGACACCTTGCGCACCTTCGTGGGCGCCTCGATGAGGTTCTGCAGCACGGTCATGTGCGGGAAGAGATTGAAGTGCTGGAAGACCATGCCGACGTCCTCACGCCGCTTGGCGATCTCGCCCTCGCGCATCTCGTGCAGCTTGTTGCCCGCGCGCCGGTAGCCGACCAGATGACCGTCGACGAGCAGCCGGCCACCGTTGATCTTCTCGAGGTGGTTGATGCACCGGATGAACGTCGACTTGCCCGACCCCGACGGCCCGATGATGCACAACACCTGACCCGGGTTGACGTGCAGCGTGATGCCTTTGAGCACCTCGAGCGAGCCGAAGGACTTACGGACCTCGTCGGCGCGGACGAGCGGCTCGCTCACGACGACGCTGCCGACTGCGGCGCACGCTGCGCGCGGTACTGGGCGAGCAGTCGCTGCCACGGGCGCGGGGCCTGGGTGCGGCTGGTGCCGCGCCCGAAGCGACGTTCGAGGAAGTACTGCCCGACGGACAGGATGGACGTCATGATCAGGTACCAGATGCTGGCCACGACGAGCAGCGGGATCTGCAGGAACGTGGCCTGGTTGTAGATGTTCTGCGCCGCGCCGGTGAGGTCGTTCAGGCTGATGACGATCACCAGCGAGGTCGTCTTGAGCATGGAGATGGTCTCGTTGCCCGTCGGCGGGATGATGACCCGCATGGCCTGCGGAAGGACGATCCGGCGCAGGGCCAGCGTGCGGCTCATCCCCAGCGCTGCCGCCGCCTCGGACTGACCCTCGTTGACCGAGAGCAGTCCCGCGCGGGCGATCTCGGACATGTACGCGGCCTCGTTCAGGCCGAGGCCGAGCACGCCCGCCACGAACGGCGTGATGATCGAGTTCGTGTCCCACGTGTGGAACCGCGGGCCGAACGGCACGCCGATGGACAGGTTGGAGAACAGGTACGCGAACGAGAACCAGAACAGCAGCTGGACCAGCACCGGGGTGCCGCGGAAGAACCAGGTGTAGAACCACGCGGCCGACGACAGCACCGGGTTCGGCGACATGCGCATGACGGCCAGCACGACGCCGAACACGATCCCGATCGCCATCGCCAGGCCGGTGAGCTCGAGCGTCACCACGATGCCGTCGGTGATCTGGCCGTCGGTGAAGTAGCCCTGGACGTAGCTCCAGCGCCAGGCCGGGTTGACGACCAGCGAGTGGACGAGCATGGCGACGAGCACGCCCAGCACGACGACGGCGACCCAGCGCAGCGGGTGACGCACCGGGACGACGACGAGGTCGTCAGGCGACGCCTGGTCGCCCGGCCGCGCCCCGGCGCGCTGGTCGACGTCCTGGGTCATCAGGAAGTGGCGCCGTTGATCTTCGTCGAGGTAACCGCGCCCGACGTGAGGCCCCAGGTGTTGATGATCTTGGTGTAGGTGCCGTTCGCGATGAGCTGGGTCAGGGCCTTCTGGAACACCGAGGCGAGCGGGCTGCCCTTCTTGAAGGCGATGCCGTACGGCGCGGAGTCGGTGGTCTTGCCGGCCAGCTGGATCTGGCCGCCTTCGAGCTTGCCCTGGTAGGCCACGACCGGCGTGTCACCCGTGAAGGCGTCCGCGCGGCCGGCGACGAGCGCGGAGTTGACGCCGGCCTGGTCGGGCAACAGCACCGGGGTCGGCGCCTTCTTGCCGTCCTTCAGGCACTGACCCTTGAGCGTGATCGCGCCCTCGGCCTTCGTCGCGGTGAGCGCGGTCGCCTGGATGGTGCCCTTCTCGGCCGCCACGCGCAGGCCGCAGAGGTCGGCCTGGCTGGCGATCTTCTTGGGGTTGCCCTTCTTCACGCCGATCGACGTGCCGGCCGTGAAGTAGGTGACGAAGTCATTGCCCTTCTCGCGGGCGGTGTTGTCCGTGAACGCCGACATCGAGAAGTCGTAGCGCCCGGCGTTGATGCCGGACAGGATCCCGTCGAACTGCGCCTTCTTGATGTTGATCTTCACACCCATGGTCTTGCCGAGGGCGTTGGCGAGGTCGACGTCGAAACCCTGGAACCCGCCGCCCGACTTCGTGAACTCGATCGGCGCGTAGCTGGGGTCGGTGGCCATGGTCAGCGAGCCGCGGGACCGCACGCTGGCCGGCAGCTGCGAGTTCAGGCTGGTGTTCTTGGAGACCGACACCTTGGCCGACGACGCCGTGTCGTTGACCTTCTTGCCGCTGCCGCACCCGGTGAGGGCGAGAGCGGCGGCCGTCAGGATGGAGAGTCCGGCCAGGACGGGACGGGTACGCGGCGACAAGGGTTCCTCCAGGCAGCTAAGGGATGGCGACACCCTAGCCACCACACGCTGTGCTCGGGACCGTGCCCGTCCCACCGACGCCGCTCCGCGACGAAAGCGTTACCGTCTCGCGCTACGGGATGGCGCGCTGCGTCTTGCCCAGCACGATGACGCCGCCCTCGGACACGTGGTAGCGCGAGCGGTCGAGGTCCGCGTCCAGGCCGATGTGCGCGCCCTCGGGCACGACGACGTCCTTGTCCAGGATCGCGCGGCGCACGACGGCGCCGCGGCCGATCTGGACGCCCTCCATCAGCACCGAGCCCTCGACGTAGGCACCCGCCGCCAAACGCACGTTGGAAGCTATGACGCTGTGTCGCACCGTCGCGCCGGCCACGATCGCGCCCGAGCCCACCATCGACTCCTGGGCGATGCCGCCCTCCACGAACTTGGCGGGCGGCAGCTGCGGGTGGTGGGTGTAGATCGGCCACTGCTGGTTGTAGAGGTTGAAGATCGGGTGGACGGCGATCAGGTCCATGTGCGCGTCGTAGTAGGCGTCGATCGACCCGACGTCGCGCCAGTACCCGTGGTCGCGCCGCTCGGTGCCGGGCACGTCGTTGTCGGCGAAGTCGTAGACGTACGCGTCACCCTTCTTCACCATCATCGGCATGATGTTGGTGCCCATGTCGTGCACCGACTGCTCGTCGCCCGCGTCCTCCTTGAGCGCCTCGAGCAGCGCCTCGGTGGTGAAGACGTAGTTGCCCATCGACGCGTAGCTCTCGTCCGGACTGTCCGGCAGCCCCGGCGGATTCGCCGGCTTCTCCAGGAACTCGATGACGCGGCGGTCCGGGTCGGCGTCGATGACGCCGAACGCGGTGGCCTCGGCGCGGGGCACGCGGATGCCGGCCACGGTGGCGCCGGCACCGGAGGCGATGTGCTGCTCGACCATCTGCCGCGGATCCATCCGGTACACGTGGTCGGCGCCGAAGACGATGATGTAGTCCGGCTTGTCGTCGTAGATCAGGTTGGCCGACTGCAGGATGGCGTCGGCGCTGCCCGTGTACCACCGCGGGCCGAGCCGCTGCTGCGCCGGGACGGGCGTGATGTAGTCGCCCAGGGCCGTCGACATCCGCCAGGTCGTGGTGATGTGACGGTCCAGGGAGTGGGACTTGTACTGCGTGAGCACGCAGATGCGCAGGTAGTTGGCGTTGACCAGGTTCGACAGGACGAAGTCGATGAGCCGGTAGTTGCCGCCGAAGGGCACCGCCGGCTTCGCGCGGTCGGCCGTCAGCGGCCAGAGGCGCTTGCCCTCGCCGCCGGCGAGGACGATGCCCAGGACTCGCGGCTCACGCGCCATGTCCGTCACCCTAGCCTTCCGGGCGTTCCGCCGCCCTGGCCCCGAGGCCTACTACGGTCATCCCCATGCGCGTCGCCGTCCTGTCACGTGAATATCCGCCCGAGGTCTACGGCGGCGCCGGGGTGCACGTCGAGTTCCTCGTCCGCGAGCTGCGGCGGCTCGTCGACGTCGACGTGCACTGCTTCGGCTCCCCCAGGGACGAACCCGGCGTGCGGGCCTACGGCACCCCGGCCGGGCTCGGCGAGGCCAACAGCGCGCTGCGGACGCTGGGCACGGACCTGGAGATCGCGCAGGGCGTGTCCGGGGCCGACATCCTGCACTCGCACACCTGGTACGCGAACCTGGCCGGCGTCCTCGGCGCACAGCTGCACGACGTGCCGCACGTGCTCAGCGCACACTCCCTCGAACCGCAGCGGCCCTGGAAGGCCGAGCAGCTCGGCGGCGGTTACCGGATCTCGTCCTGGGCCGAGCGGCAGGCCTACGAGACCGCGGACGCGATCGTGGCGGTGTCCTACGGCATGCGCGCCGACGTCCTCGACGCCTATCCGTTCGTCGACCCGGCGAAGGTGCACGTCATCCACAACGGCATCGACACCGAGCTCTACCGGCCCGCGCCCTCCGACGACGCGTTGACGCGTCACGGGGTCGACCCCGACCGCCCGTTCGCGATCTTCGTCGGGCGCATCACCCGGCAGAAGGGCCTGGCGCACCTGCTGCGTGCAGCCGAGCAGTTCGACCCCGACGTCCAGCTCGTGCTCTGTGCCGGCGCACCGGACACCCCCGAGATCGCCGCCGAGACCGCGTCCGCCGTCGAGAAGCTGGCGTCGTCCCGCCGGGGTGTCGTGTGGATCCGCGAGATGCTGCCCCGCCCCGAGCTGGCGCAGTTGCTCACCCACGCGGCCGTGTTCGTGTGCCCGTCGGTCTACGAACCGCTCGGCATCGTCAACCTCGAGGCCATGGCCTGCGAGACGGCCGTGGTCGCCAGCGCGGTCGGCGGCATCCCCGAGGTGGTCGCCGACGGCCTCACCGGGCTGCTCGTGCCGTACCACGCGGTACCGGCCGAGGAGTTCGAGGCGGGTCTCGCGACGGCGGTGAACGCCGTGTGCTCCGACCCGGTGCGCGCCACGGCTATGGGGCTGGCCGGCCGCGACCGGGCCGTCCACGAGTTCGGCTGGGACGCGATCGCGCGCCGCACGGTGGAGCTCTACGAGTCGCTGGTCTGACGCTCAGCGCAGACCGTCACCGTGAACGCCCCTTCGGGCCGGCCACCGGCGGCTGCGTGGGGTCGTCATCCGATGGGAGCAGCCGCGTCCGTCAGGGCAGGAGCACGAGTGCGGTGGCGGTGCCCGGCTCGACCTCGGTGAAGCCGCCGTCATGAACGACGGGAGCATCGGTCGCGGCGGCGTCGTCCCACTGCCGGGGCGTCGCGTCGCGCACGGCCAACGGGAAGCCGGCCTGCTGCCAGCTGCTCCGCTGTGCCGGCGTCGCGCTGCGCCACCCCAGCTGGGCGGCGTGCGCGGCCTGGGCCATCGCCTTGCCCGTCGTCATCTCGGCGTGCGGGGACAGCAGGACGAGCGGGACGCCGGGCGGGGGCGGTGCGGGCGGCTCCGGATCCTCCAGGGTGGTGCCGCCGACCTGCAGGCGGGCCAGGTCCGGCGGCCAGTCGTCGACGGGGACGGGCGGGTAGACGCGCAGCTCGGCGCTGCCCCGGACGACGTCGAGCCCGTCGACCTCACGAGCCCGCGTCCAGGCCGCGCCCCGGGCCCGGCGCACGACCTTGCGGATCCGCTGGCCGTCCCACGCGGCGAGCGCGTCGGCCCACTCGGGGCGGCCGTCGGTGAGGATCAGCAGCACCGCCCGCGCCGCGGCCTCGAGCGCGTCGGTGCGGGTGGGCGGGTCGGCCCGTTCGATGCGGATGACGAACGGCAACGCCAGTTCGCTCATGCCCCCACGGAGTTCGGGCACGTCGCTCATGCCCTGGCGCGCACCCAGTCGGCCAGCAACCGCGCACCGAAGCCGGTCGCGCCCCGCGAGATCATCCCGTCGTTGCCACCCGCCCGGGCCGGGCCGGCGATGTCCAGGTGGGCCCACGGAACCTCGCCCGCGAACGGGCGGAGGAACAAGGCCGCCGTGATCGCGCCGGGGGTGCCCGGCGAGTTGTTCGCGTCGGCGACGTCGGAGTCCAGGCGGGGCACGTACTCGTCCTGCAACGGCATCCGCCACAGCCGCTCGCCGGTGGTCTCGCCGGCGGCCAGCAACTCCCGCGCGAGTGCCTCGTCGGTGGCGAACAGGCCGCCGAGGCGCATCCCGAGCGCGAGCTTCATGGCACCGGTCAGCGTGGCGACGTCGACCAGGGCCGACGGGCGCAGCCGGGCCGCCGCGTACGCCAGCGCGTCGGCGAGCACGATGCGTCCCTCGGCGTCGGTGTTGAGGATCTCGCTGGTCCGCCCGCCGTGGTGCCGGACGACGTCGCTGGGGCGGTACGACGCGGCGCCGAAGGAGTTCTCGGCGGCCGGCACGAGGGCCGTCACCCGCACCGGCACCTGCTCGGCCGCGACGCTGCGCAGTGCGGCCAGCACCGCCGCGCCGCCGGACATGTCGGTGTGCATCGTGCGCATCCTGTCGCCGACCTTGCGGTTCAGCCCACCGGTGTCGAAGGTGATGCCCTTGCCGACGAGGACCACGTGGCCGGCCGCCTTGGCGCCGCGGGGGCGCCAGGACGCCTCGATGAGCCGGGGCGGCGCCGACGACGCGCCGCCGACGGCGAGCACCCCGTTCATGCCCTGCGCCCGCAGCCAGTCGACGTCGTGCTCGACGACGTCGACGCCGAGCGGGCCGAGTTCCGCGGTGGCCTGCCGGGCCAGCCAGACCGGCGTCTTGGTCGCGGCCGGGGTGTTCGCAAGGTCCCGCGCCCACGCCACCGCCGCCGCGGTGCGCAGGCCGCGCGCGATGGCGTCGCCGGTGTCGTCGACGCCGGCCAGGCCCACGTCGGTGGCACCCGGCTTGGGGTCGCGGGCCTCGGTGAAGCGGTAGGTGCCGAGAACGAGCCCCTCGACGAACGCGGTCAGTCGCGCACCGGACAGGCCCTCGGCGTCGAGGACGGTGCTGCCCGCCGCGAGGTCCCGCGCGCGCTTGCCGCCGGCCTCGCGGACGGCGGCCGGGTCGGCGGGCAGGTCGAGCGGCGAGCTGTCGGCCGGGGCGGCCCCGGCCGGGACGGCGTGGACGTCGAGCATGTGCCGATCCTCCCCGATGCGTCACGCCCCGCGTCCGCTGGGTGGCAGGCGGCCGTGCGCCGGACAGCACGCAGCCCCGGGTACGTGCGTGCAGCACGTCACCGGGGCCGGTGGTCGAGAAGGTGGGTCTAGCTGCCGACGGCCTTGAGCGCGTCGCCGAGCGCGTCGGCCTCGTCGGGCGTCATCTCGACGACCAGACGGCCGCCGCCCTCGAGCGGGACGCGCATGACGATGCCGCGGCCTTCCTTGGTGACTTCGAGCGGGCCGTCGCCCGTCCGCGGCTTCATGGCCGCCATGCGAACCTCCATCCAGGTGAGCCGCACGGCTCACGTTCCCGACACAGACGTGTCCGGCTCGGGAGGTCCAGAGAACCCCCGCACCGGCTTCGCCGCCCATTCTCCCTGATGACGACGGGTTCCCCCAACTCCGGGGTGACGTGACCCCCCGACCGGCGCGGGTCGGGTGGGGGCGCTGGCGCGACGTCGGTGCCGAATGCGAACATACGTTCGTGGACGACGGGCGGCCCCGCGAGCCGATCCTGCACGCCGATCTCGACTCCTTCTACGCCTCGGTCGAGCAGCGCGACGACCCCGCACTGCGGGGCCGGCCCGTCCTGGTCGGGGGTGGTGTCGTGCTCGCCGCCAGCTACGAGGCCAAGGCGTTCGGGGTCAGGTCGGCCATGAACGGCCGCGAGGCCCGCGACCTGTGCCCGGACGCCGTCGTCGTCACCCCCCGGTTCGAGGCCTACTCCGAGGCCAGCCGGGCCGTGTTCGAGGTGTTCCACGACGTCACGCCGCTGGTCGAGGGCATCTCGATCGACGAGGCGTTCCTCGACGTCGGCGGCCTGGGTCGGGTGTCGGGGTCGCCCGTCGAAATCGCGGTGCGGCTGCGTGCCCGCGTCCGCGACGAGGTCGGGCTGCCCATCACCGTGGGCATCGCGCGGACGAAGTTCCTGGCCAAGGTCGCGAGCGGGGTCGCCAAGCCCGACGGCCTGCGCCTCGTTCCGTGCGACGGCGAGCTGCGCTTCCTGCACCCGCTAGGCGTGCAGAAGCTGTGGGGGGTGGGCGCCAAGACCGCGGCGCGGCTCGCCGAGCGCGGCATCACGACCGTCGGCGAGGTCGCCGCCCTGGACGAGCATGCCCTCGTCGCCATGCTCGGCCCGGCGTCCGGCCGGCACCTGCACGCGCTGGCCCACAACCGCGACCCGCGCCCGGTGGTGGTCGGCCGGCGCCGGCGCTCGATCGGCGCACAGCGCGCGCTGGGCCGCCGGTCCATGACCGTCGCCGACATCGACGCCACCCTGATCACCCTCGTCGAGCGCACCGCCGGCCGGCTGCGTCGCGCCGACCGGCTCGCCCGCACCGTCGTCCTGCGCCTGCGGTTCGGCGACTTCACCCGCGTCACCCGCAGCCACACCCTGCCCCGCCCCACCTGCGACACCGACGCGTTCCTCGATGCGCTGCGCCGTCTCGTCGTCGTCGCGATGCCCACCATCGACCGCGAGGGCCTGACGCTGCTCGGCGTCACCCTGGCCAACCTCGAGGACGTCGACACCGTCCAGCTGGAACTTCCCTTCGCCGGGCATGAGGCGCGGGTGCTGGACACCGCCGTCGACGGCATCCGCGACCGCTTCGGCAAGGCTGCGATCACCCGCGGCGTCCTCGTCGGGCACGACACGGGCGCGGAGGTGCCCCTGCTGCCCGACTGACCCGCGGTGGGTGGGTCCGGGTCGGGCACCGGTGCGGCCGCCGGTGGATCCTGCCGGCGGCCGCAACGGCACGACTCAGGCGTGCACCCCGGGCTTGCGGTGCACGGCGAACGGAACGGCCTTCGGGTGGGCCCGCTTCGCCCCCAGGTAGACCTGCGACGCACTCAGGTTCGAGTTGCCCACGTGCAGCCGGGAGACCTCGAGTCGGGTTGCGCAGTCGGTGTGGAAGTTCACCCCGTCGACGTAACCGTGGTTGGCGAAGACGAACACCAGGCTGCGCCGGTTGGCCGACAGCTTCACGACGTCACCCCGCTCCAGCTTCACCGGGTCGAGCCGCATCGCCGAGGACGCGGTGATCACCCCGCTGTACGTCCGCTGGTCGTGGTTCTTCCCGTGGGTGACACGCAGCCGGAAGCCGTGCGTGTCGTGCCACAGGTAGTCCCCGCCGCGGTCCCCCGCGGAGAAGGACTTCGGGGTGCCCTGGACGGCGCCCTCCCACGGCGCCCTGTCGCAGGCCGCCGCCTTGGCGCTGGGCGCCGGTGTCGCCGCCGTGGCGGGTACCGCGAGCACGCCGAGACCCGCGCACCCGAGGGCCGCCGCGGCTGCGGCGGTCGCCACCTTGAGACTTCGTTTCATGCACGTCACCTTTCAACCGGACCGCCCGAGTTGACGGTCGGATCAGTTGTAGGGATCGGCTGTGCGTCCTCGATTCGAGCAACGTTCGGAGCAGGTCAGGACGTCGGGTCAGGCCTCTGCGGCCCGCCAACAGGTCGCGACGTGGTCGTCGACCATGCCGGTGGCCTGCATCAGCGCGTACGCCGTCGTCGGGCCGACGAAGCGCAACCCACGCCGTTTCAGTTCTTTCGACATGGCCGTCGACTCGGCCGACGTCGCGGGTACGTCGGACAACGTTTCCGGCCGCACATGGGTGGCGGGCGCGAACGACCACAGCAGGGCGTCGAGACCCTCGGGCACCGCGTCGAGCGCAGCGCGGGCATTGCCGATCGTTGCGTCGATCTTGGCCCGGTTGCGGACGATGCCGGCATCGGCGAGCAACCGTTCACGGTCGCTCTCGTCGAACGCCGCGATCGCCGACAGGTCGAAGCCGCGGAACGCCTCGCGGAAGGCCGGCCGCTTGCGCAGGATGGTCAGCCACGACAGCCCGGACTGGAAGCCCTCGAGCGTCAGCCGTTCGAACAGGGCGACGTCACCGTGCAGCTCGGTACCCCACTCGTCGTCGTGGTAGGCCACGTAGTCCGGTGTCGACACCGCCCAGGCGCAGCGGGGCAGGTCGCCGGACGGGTCAGCGCTCGTCATCGGTGATCGGTACTTCTGCCGGCTGCTCGCGATCTTCGAGCTCGACGCGGTTCTCGGGCTCGACGCGGTTCTCGGGCTCGACCTGGCTCTCGGGCTCGTCCGCCGTCAGCGCCTCGCCTCGCAGCCGCGCGATCTCGGCGTCGCGCTCGCGCAGCTCGCCCGCCAACCGATCGAGCAGGATGTCGGTCTCGGCGAACCGGTAGCCGCGCAGCGCGACGGGCAGGCGCACCGTGTCGACGTCCTCGGCCTGCAGGCGGCGTTCGTGCGGCAACGTCCAGACCGGCTCGTCCCGCGTCACGGGCGCGATCTGCTCGCCCGCGGGCAGGAAACGGGTGGCGAGCAGGAACAGCCCGACGGCGACGACGATCGCCAGCAGCACGTAGAGGAGCAGGTGGAGCATTCGAGGATCCTGTCACGCGGCCACGACGACGTGGATCATCCGCTCAGGCGGCTGCCGACTCAGTCGGCGATGCCCGCCAAGGCCGTGGTCCGCTCCGGCGTCAGGCGGACCAGCATCTCCTCGGGCACGGCGTTGCGGCGGCCGAACGCCTCGGCGTTCTCCGCACCCATGTAGCGCCCACCGAGCCGGGTGGTCCAGACCAGCATCTCGCCCAGGTCGCCGCTGATCTCGACCCGGCCGGTGACGGTGACGAAGGAGAACGGCGGCGCCGCCTCGTCGACGGTCAGGGTGGCGACGCCGGTACGCACCAGGTTCCGGCCCTTGACGGTGTCGCGCCCCGTCGTGAACACGATGTCGTCGCCGTCGAGCACGAACCAGATCGGCGCGGCGTGCGGGGTGCCGTCCTTGCGCACGGTCGACAGCACGCCGGTACGGGTGCCCTCGGTCAGGAAGGTGCGGCGTTCGTCGTCGGTCATCCGGGTTGCCATGACCACAGGGTAGGTGGTGGGCCTCGGCGTGGGCGGCGTTCGGCGTGGTCGCCGGTCCGTGGTGGACTCTGCGCATGACGACCGAGTCCCCCGTCCTGCGCGAGCGCCGGCCCGACGGCATCGAGATCCTGCGCCTGAACCGTCCCGACAAGCGCAACGCCCTCGACACCGAGAGCCTGGCCCTCGTCATCGCCGCGCTGGACGAGCTGTCCGCCGACGACGACCTGCGCGCGCTGGTGTTCTCGACGACCGATTCCTGGGCGCTGTGCGCGGGCGCCGACGTCGGCGAGCAGCTGGACGACGCCGCGGGGTACGCCCGGATGGCCGCGTTCACCCGCATGTACAGCGGGATCGATGCGCTGCCGGTGCCGGTGATCGCGGTGTGCGTGGGCAACTGCGTCGGGGCGGGCGCCGAGATCGTCGCCGGCGCGGACCTGCGGGTCGGCGGCGACAACCTGAAGCTGGCGTGGGCCGGCGCCCGGCTGGGCGTGCCGGTGGGCCCCGCGCGACTCGCCCCGCTGATCGGGCTGGCGCGGGCCAAGGACCTGGTGTTCACCGGGCGCTCGATCGGCATCGACGAGGCACGCGAGCTGGGCCTGATGCAGCGGGTCGCGGCCGCCGCCGACGCCGAGGCGGCGGCGATCGAGCTCGCGGAACAGGTCGCCGCCCAGTCCCCCGGCGGCGTCCGGGTCCTCAAGCAGCTGTTCCGCGACCTCGACGGCACCCCGGAACGCATCGCCCAGGAGAACGAGCGGCTGCTCTACTTCCAGGAGCACGGCCCCGGCCTGCCCCGCGGCACGTCCTGACCGCTCGTTCCTGATCGTCACTGCCGATCGTCACCCAGGCCCTACACCCTTCAGGCGACGGCGAACGTCATCTCCGGCAGGTGGTGGGCGGTGTTGGTTCGTCGGCGCTGCTGGGGGTCGAGCCAGGCCGGCGGTGTCCACTGCGGCACCCCGTCGACCATCTCGACCACCCACCCTGCCGCCTCGAACGTGCGGTGGTGGTGCGCGCACAGCAGGCAGAGGTTGTCCAGATCCGTCCTCCCGCCACGGATCCAGGCGCGGATGTGGTGCACCTCCGTCCACGCGCCGGGGCGATCGCAGCGGGGAAAGCAGCACCCGCCGTCCCGGGCAGTAAGCGCACGGCGCTGGGCCGCCGACGCGCAGCGACGCGTGCGGCCGTAGTCGAGGATCTCGCCGTGGGCGGTGAGGGCGACGGTGACGACGTCGGCCTCGTCGGCCAGGCGCAGGAACCGTTCCACGCTCACGACGTCGCCGTGTGCGGTCTGCGCCACCCCACCGGATGCGCCTGCCGCGGCACCCGCCAGGTCGTCGGCATCGACGCGCACGACCACCGTGACGGGGACGCCCCCGCATTCGGGCAGCGTCCCGGAGCGCAGCAACCGCAGCCCGGCCTCGAGCATCGCGTCGTGGCGTCGCTGCCCTGCGGTGCGCTCGTCGCTGGTGCCGTCCTCCACCGGTTGCGGGGCGCCGAGAGAGTCAAGGATGGCCTGCCAGACCGCCTTGGTCTCCGGTGTCAGCGTGCCGTGCACCTCGTCGCCGCCGCGCCCCCCGATGGTGAACCAGCGCCGCCGCTCGAGCTCCTTGTCGCGAGGCTCGGCGCCGTCCGGGTCCAGACGGGCCAGCAGCAGGTCTCCTGAGCGACGCAACGCACCCGGATCCTCGTGCTGCGCCGCCGTGACGAGGAAGTCCTCGGCGGCATCGAACACCGTGCGCGGCCCCTGCGGCGTCGTCACCGACTCGAGGGCGACCGTCGCCGGCAGGCGACCCAGGTAGCGGGTGATCACGTCGACGTGCGCCCCCGAGATGAGCCCGTCGCGCAGGGCGCCGGCGGTGCGGGGGTGAATGGGCGGCAGCGCTTCGCCCGACAGCGCACGCCGGGGCCCGATGTCGACCGAGCGCTGCGCCCGTGCGCGCGCTTCCGTGCGGGTCACCCGGGTCAGGCCGCCGATGAGGTCGGGCAGCGACGTCGCCCCGAACCGAGCAGGCGGCGCTTGCGCGGCGAGAGCGGAGACGAGCCTTGCGTCGTCCGCCTCCAGGCGACGGCGTTCTGCCTCGCGGGCGGTGACGAGTTCGGCGAGCTCCGCAGGGTTCAACGCTTCGTAGTCGGTCGCCAGGAACCCGTCCACGACAGCGGTGAATGCTGCCTGCAGGTCACGTGCGGACGACTCGATCACGACATGATTCTCGCAACGGGGTCTGACAGAAATGGGTGTCAGCCGCAGCTCTGCCGAAAGAATCTCGGCACTTCTCGCCGGCGCCCAGTGCTTGCTTTTTGCCGAGGTAGTTCCGTGTCGCCTCGTCGTTTAGCGCGGTTCCGTCATCGAGCGTCAGAACGAGGGTCGACGTGTACGCCGACGATCAGAGCGCGCGGACTTCGACAGGAGGAGCCGCGGGGACGTGTCGATCAATCAGCATCAGACGACCGGGCTCGACGAGGCCCGCGTTGTAACGAAGACCTGAGCCCGCATCCTGCAGTTCGGCGACGGACTCCCGGTTTCGCGATGCCGTCACGTGGTACATCCGAGTCACGGCAGGAGGCTACGACCCTTCACCCCGCCGGAGGGACACACTGAACCCATGACCGACGAGCACACCCGCCATCTCGGCGTCCGCATCGACCGGCCCGCCGCAGCCGTCTACGCCTTCGCGGGCAACCCGACCAACCTGCCGTCCTGGGCACCCGGGCTGAGCTCGGCGGTCACGCTCGAAGACGGCCGCTGGATCGCCGACTCACCCATGGGCCGGGTGGCGTTCGCCTTCGCACCGCCCAACGACTTCGGCGTCCTCGACCACGAGGTCACCCTGCCGAGCGGCGAGGTCGTCCTGAACCCCATGCGCGCCATACCCAACGGTACGGAGTGCGACGTCGTCTTCACCCTGCGTCGCCGGCCCGGGGTCAGCGCCGAGGAGTTCGAGCGCGACGCGGCGGCCGTCTCGCGCGACCTGCAGAACCTAAAGCGGGTGCTCGAGCAGTGACGGCAGTGCGGCTGCTCGACGCGGCAACCGTCGAGCGGCTGCGCGCCCAATCGCTGACCTATCCGGAGGTGGGCCGCGTGTTCGGCGAGCTGCCCACCGGTTACCGGCACCTGCGACGCACCCGACGACTGCCCGAGGGCACCGGCTTCGACGAGGCGTCCCGTGCCTTGCTGCAGTGGCAGGTGCAGGCCCGCTCGGGCCTGCGCGTGGCCGCGTCCAGCATTGAGGTCGAGCAGGATGCCGTGGTGGTGCTGAGCGTCGGCGTCGGCCCGCTCGCGCTAACCATCCCGTGCCGCGTGGTCGCCGTCGTCGACGCCTCGAACCGTCGTGGCTTCGCCTACGGCACCCTGCCCGGGCACCCCGAGCGCGGCGAGGAGGCATTCGTCCTCGAGCGCCACGACGACGGCTCGGTCGACTTCACGATCACCGCCTTCTCCCGGCCCGCCACCCGGCTGGCGCGCCTGGGCGGCCCCATCGGCACGGGCGTCCAGGACCTGGTCACGAGACGCTACCTGCGCGCGCTCGACGGCTAGAACGCACGACGGCTAGAGCGCTCGACGGCTAGAGCAGCTGCGCCAGCAGCGTGAACGCCTCGTCGACGCCGGACACCCGGTGCAGCTGCGCCAACGCCGCCGCCCGCACGAAGCCGCGCGCCTGCAGGGAGTCGAGGAACGCCCAGAGCGGGTCGTAGAAGCCGTCGTCGTCGAGCACGAGCACGGGCTTCGCGTGCATGCTCAGCGAGCCCGCCGTCCACACCTCGAATAACTCCTCGAGCGTGCCGATGCCTCCGGGCAGCGCGATGAACGCATCGGACCGTTCGTCCATCACGCGCTTGCGTTCGCGCATCGTGTCGACGACCACGAGCTCGTCCGCGTCCGTGTCGGCGACCTCGTAGGGCACGAGGTGCTGCGGGATGATGCCGGCGGTGTGCGCCCCGCCGGCCCGTGCCGCGCGGGCGACCGCACCCATCATCGACACCCGGCCGCCGCCCGAGACCAACGCGTACCCCTCGGTGGCCAGCCGGGACCCGACGGCCGCCGCCAGCTCGACGTAGCGGCGGTCGATGGTCTCCGAGGACGAGCAGTAGACGCAGATCGACGCCGTGGTCACGGACTGGGTCGGTCGGCGACCGCGGCGCGCTCGGCCTGGGCCTGCGCCGACCGCTCGGACTCGGCCGCGAGGATGTGGCCGACGGCGTCGTCGACGTCGTCGGTGACGTGCAGCAGGTCGAGGTCGTGCTCGCCGATCTTGCCGGCCTCCCGCACCGTCGAGCGCAACCAGTCGATCAGGCCGCCCCAGTACGCGCTGCCGAACAGGATCACCGGGAACCGGGTGACCTTCTGGGTCTGCACGAGGGTCAGCGCCTCGAACGTCTCGTCCAGCGTCCCGAACCCGCCTGGGAGGATGACGAAGGCCTGGGCGTACTTGACGAACATCGTCTTGCGGGCGAAGAAGTACCGGAAGTTGATGCCGATGTCGACCCAGTGGTTGAGGCTCTGCTCGAACGGCAGCTCGATGCCGAGGCCCACCGACACCCCGCCGGCCTCGCAGGCGCCACGGTTGGCCGCCTCCATGGCTCCCGGGCCGCCCCCGGTGATGACCGCGAAGCCGGCCACGGCCAGCGCGGACCCGAGCCGGCGTGCGATCTCGTACTCGGGGTGGTCCGGACCGGTCCGGGCCGAGCCGAACACCGAGACCGCCTTGGGCAGCTCGGCGAGCAGGCCGAAGCCCTCCACGAACTCGCTCTGGATCCGCAGAACGCGCCACGGGTCGGTGTGCACCCAGTCCGACGGCCCGCGGGAGTCCAGCAGGCGCTGGTCGGTGGTCCCGGACTGCACCTGGGCGCGGCGCAGGACCACGGGGCCACGGCTGCGCTGGCCGGGGGGCGGGCCGGGGCGCTCGGCACTTTCGCTCATGAAGGCACCGTAGCGAGATGTCCGTCGCTGCCCGTCGCGGGCAATGTGAGATCCGTGTTAGGAGGACCAAGGTCCCGGGCATACCGACTGTGCTGCACCGAGCCGATCGGACGCAGCTGGCAGCACGACATCCCATACCCCGCCTCCCCTGGACGGTCATCATGGACGCCACCACCGCCTCGCAGTCCCGCTCCCGCCACGGCCTGCTGCTCACCGCCCTCGCGCTGACCGTCGCCCTGCTGGTCACGCTGCTGCAGCCGGGCCGCGCGGATGCGAAGACCGCGCTGCCGGCCCGCACCGCGACCGAGGCGTCCTGGGGCAAGTCGGTGCTGACCCTGCTCAACCAGGAGCGCGCCGCGCACCACCTGCACGCCGTCACGTCGAACGCCAAGCTGCTCAACTCGGCCCGCGGCCACAACCTCGCGATGGCCCGCGCCAACCTCATGTCGCACCAGGAGAAGGGCGAGCCCGCGCTGGGTTCCCGCGTCACGGCCGCCGGCTACAAGTGGAGCTGGGCCGGCGAAAACATCGGCTGGAACAGTCAGGTGACGGGCGCCGGAGTCCTCATGCTGCAGAAGATGATGTACAACGAGGTCGCTCCGAACGACGGCCACCGGCTCAACATCCTCAACACGCACTTCACCAACGTGGGTGTCGACGTCTACGTCGACAAGACCCACCACAAGGTCTGGCTGACGGTCGACTTCGGACGCCCCTGAGGGATCCGAGACACCGCAGGGGAGATCGCCCGCCAGGGCGCAGGCCCGGTGAACGGGACCGTACCGGGGAGGGACGGTCCCGTTCACCGGGCCTCACTGCTGCGCAGTGGGCCGGTTCGATCGCACGTCAGGACGACGACAGGAAGCGCAGCAGGGCCTGCTCGCCCGAGCGGATGAGCGACATCGACACCGACTCGTCCCGGGTGTGCGCCAGCTTCGGGTCCCCCGGGCCGAAGTTCACGGCGGGCACCCCCAGCGGCCCGAACCGCGCGACGTCCGTCCAGCCCAGCTTGGCCCGTACCTCGCCGCCCACCGCGGCCACGAACTCGGCGGCCACCGGCCGGTCCAGACCGGGCCGCGCCCCGGGCGCGCTGTCGGTGAGCACGACGTCGAACCCGTCGAACACCTCGCGGACGTGGTCGAGCGCCGCGTTCTCGGAGCGGTCCGGGGCGAAGCGGAAGTTGACCGTGACCACGCACTGGTCGGGCACGACGTTGCCCGCCACCCCACCGCTGATGCCCACTGCCTGCAGGCCCTCCCGGTAGGTCAGGCCGTCGACGTTCACCACCCGCGCCTCGTAGCCCGCCAGCCGCTCGAGCACCGGCGCCGCGGCGTGGATCGCGTTGACCCCCAGCCAGGCCCGCGCGCTGTGGGCCCGGGTGCCGGTGGTGCGCACCTGCACGCGCAGCGTCCCCTGGCAGCCGCCCTCGACCGCACCCTCGGTGCCCTCCAACAGCACGGCGAGGTCACCGGCCAGCGCCTCAGGTCGGGTGCGCGCGATGCGACCGAGCCCGTTGCGCGCCGCCTCGACCTCCTCGCAGTCGTAGGCGACTAAGGTCAGGTCGACGCGCGGATTGAGGGCCCCCGAGCCGACCAGGTGCGCGGCGCGGAGCATCACGGCCAGCCCCGACTTCATGTCCGACGTGCCGCAGCCGAACAGGGTGTCACCCTCGACCCGGGAGGGCAGGTTGCCGGCGATCGGCACGGTGTCGAGGTGGCCGGCGAGCACCACGCGCTGCGGGCGGCCGAGGTCGGTGCGGGCCAGTACGACGTTGCCGTCGCGTTCGACGGCCAGGCCCGGCAGGACCCGGAGGGCCTCGTGCACCAGGCCGGCGAGGTGGTCCTCGTCGCCGGAGACCGACTCGACGTCGACGAGCGCGGCGGTGAGCGAGACGGGGTCGGCGGCGAGATCCAGCACGACGCTGAACGCTACCGGTGCCCGCCGTGGAGGCTTGTCTACTCTGGCCGGATGACTGAGCGCAGGGCCTGGGGCTACGGCCTGGCCACGACCGTGACCGGGGGGCCGGCCACCGGGCGCGTCCTGGACACCTGGTACCCCGAGCCGGCGCTGGGCGCCCAGCCCGCCGATGCCGCCGCACCCCACGACCTGGCGGCGTTGACCGGCACGCAGGAGGCCGCCTCCGAGCGCCAGGTGCGCCTCGACATCACCGTGTGCGAGATCGACCTCGACGCCGCCCCGGCGGACACCTCGGACGCCTACCTGCGCCTGCACCTGCTGTCGCACCGCCTCGTCCGGCCCCGCGAGGTGAACCTGGACGGGGTGTTCGGGGTGCTGCCCAACAACGTGTGGACCACGCTCGGCCCGTGCCCGCCCGAGGGTTTCGAGCAGACGCGCATCAGCCTGCGACGCAAGGGGCCGGTGCAGGTGCTCGGCGTCGACAAGTTCCCCCGCATGACCGACTACGTGCTGCCCACCGGCGTGCGCATCGCCGACGCCGACCGCGTCCGGCTCGGTGCCCACCTCGCCGAGGGCACCACCGTCATGCACGAGGGCTTCTGCAACTACAACGCCGGCACGCTGGGCGCCTCGATGGTCGAGGGACGCATCTCGGCCGGCGTGGTCGTCGACGACGGTTCCGACGTCGGCGGTGGCGCCTCGATCATGGGCACGCTGTCCGGTGGTGGCACGCAGGTGATCTCGGTCGGCAAGCGCTGCCTCATCGGCGCGAACGCCGGCATCGGCATCTCCCTCGGCGACGACTGCGTGGTCGCGGCGGGCACCTATGTCACGGCCGGCTCGAAGGTGACGCTGCCCGACGGCCGGGTCGTCAAGGCTCTGGAGCTGTCGGGTCAGTCCGGGCTGCAGTTCTGGACCAACTCCGCCTCTGGCGTGCTGGAGGCACGTCCGCGCGCCGGGGCGTTCACGCTCAACGCGGCCCTGCACGCCAACGACTGACCGATGGCGAGCAGACGTACCCGGCTGACCGTCACCGTCTTCGTCGCGGTGGTCGTGGTCGTGCTCGCCGTGGTGTGGGTCCCGCGGCTCGTGCGCACGGCCAAGTCGCACTTCACCGCCGACGTCTGCACCGTGCAGGGCTACGACCTCGACCCCGACCAGGCCGCCGTCGCGTCCACCATGATCGGCTCGGTGACCGACTTCCGCAGCCCGCTGCCGTTCCGCGCGTCGGTGCTGGTGCTCATGGCGGGCCTGCAGGAGAGCAAGCTGCGCAACCTCGCGCCCGGCGACGGCGACCGTGACTCTGTCGGCGTGCTGCAGCAGCGGCCCTCGCAGGGTTGGGGCGGCGGCAAGGCGGCGGCGCTCACCGACGTCGGTGAGGCGACGCGCGAGTTCCTGGCCGCACTGGTCAAGGTTCAGGACTGGCAGACGATGGCCCCTGCCGACGCGATCCAGGCCGTGCAGATCTCGGCCGACGGCAGTGCCTACGCCCAGCACGAGAGCGAGGCCACGGCCCTGGCCACGGCGCTGCAGGGCCGTCGCGCCGCCGACATCACCTGCAGCTTCGACGCCCCGACGAAGGTCGCGGCTGCCACCACCGTGGCGCAGCAGGTCGGCAAGCAGCTGGGCATCACCACCCCGGTGGCGCGCGGACGGACGGTCACCGTGCCCGGCGCGCACTGGCAGACGGCGGCGTGGTTCGTGGCGAACAGTGACCGGCTCGGGATCGACCAGGTCGACTACGCCGGCCGTACCTGGAAGCGCTCGAAGGGCTGGAAGACGTCGTCAGCGGGGTCCGCGGCGGTCGTCGCGACGATGCACGAGCTGAAGAAGTAACGCTCCCACGCGCTGTGCCAATTCGTCGTGCCCGCTGTGCCTACTCGTCGTGCTCGACGGGCGGCAGATCCTTGATCCACTGCGGGTCGTGCGCGGTCGCGCCGACCTTGGACGCGCCGCCGGGCGAACCCAGGTCGTCGAAGAAGTCGACGTTCGCCTTGGTGTAGTCGCGCCACTTCTCCGGCAGGTCGTCCTCGTAGAAGATCGCCTCGACGGGGCACACCGGCTCGCACGCACCGCAGTCGACGCACTCGTCGGGGTGGATGTAGAGCATCCGACCGCCCTCGTAGATGCAGTCGACGGGGCACTCCTCGATGCAGGCCTTGTCGAGCAGATCCACACAGGGCTCGGCGATTACGTACGTCACTGCGTTCCTCCGAAAGGCATGCGGGTCGGGCTGGGTCGGGCCAGGCGTCGTCGGACGGGATCTAGTATGCCGACCGTGGTGGAGCCTAGCTGGGTGGGGCGTCGGGTCAGCGTGCGCCGTGTCGTCGAACGTGCCCCTGACGGCCGGCTGCTGTTCGGCGATGTGGTCGGCGACCTGGTCGGGCTGGACGCCCAGACCGCGGTGGTCGAGTCCCGCCGCGGCCTAGTCGAGATCCCGCTGGAGCTCATCGCGCTGGCGAAGCCGGTCGTGGCGTCGACCGCCGAGGAGCTCGAGCTCGAACGGCTCGCCGCGCGCGGCATCCGCGCCGCCGAGACCGAGCAGCTCGGCGGCTGGGTGCTGCGCGCCGACCACGGATTCCTGCGCCGGGCCAACTCGGTCCTGCCGCTCGGCCAACCGGGCATGCCGCTCGACGAGGCGCTGGCCCGGGCCCACGACTGGTACGCGGCCCGGGGCCTGCCGCTGCGCATCGCGGTGCCCACCGAGGCACGCAGGCTGCTCGACGCCGAACTGGGCGAGCGGTGGTGGCCGATCGAGACCCCGGCGCACCTGATGACCGGCCGTCTCGACCATCTCGTGGCGCCGGCGGCGGAGGTGACGGACGTCGCAGTGGAGGCCGCCCCCGATGACGCCTGGTTCGCGCTCTACCGCGACGGCGACAGCGGCGGGGAGGCCGGCCGGGCGTTGCTGACCCGCCACGACCGTGCGGTGTTCGCGTCGGTGCGCGAGGGCGGCCACACGGTCGCGATCGGGCGCGGGTCCGTCGACGACGGCTGGCTGGGTGTCGCCGGCGTCGAGGTGGCCCCGGACGCCCGACGGCGCGGGCTGGCCACGGCAGTGACCGCGGCGCTGTGGGCGTGGGGTCGCGACCAGGGCGCCACCCGCAGCTACCTGCAGGTCGAGGCCGACAACGAGTCGGCGCTCGCCCTGTACGCCCGGCAGGGCTACCGGGTGCACCACGACTACCGCTACCGCATCGAACCGTCCGGCGAAGCCGAGTCGCCCGCCCCCTAGACTTCAGCCATGGCCGAGGTCCCGGACAACAGCAGGCTGCTCGTCATCTCCTTCGCCGACCCGATCCGGGCGCAGGAGTTCATGCTCGCCACCGCCCGGTTGGGCCGTGACCAGGACCTCCAGGTCCACGACGCGGTCATCGTCACGCGGGACACCGACGGCACCTCGCACGTGCGGGAGACCCACCGACATCACCCCGGCGCAGGCCGGGCTGGGCGCCGGCGTGTGGGGCCTGCTGCTCGGGACGCTGTTCGGCGGCCCGATAGGCGGCCTGGTCGTCGGCGCGGCGACGGCGGGCGGCGGCGCCCTGTTCGCGAAGCTGCGCGACACCGGCATCCGGGACGCCACCGTCGACGAGCTGCGCAACGCGGTGCCCCCGGGCCGCACGGCGGTCGCGTTGCTCGTCAGCCACGTCTCCGTCGCCGACCTGCAGCGCGAGCTCACCCGCTTCCCGCAGGCGGAACTGGTCGAGTCCGACCTGCCGCCGGCGGCCGTGAACGCTGTCCAGGAGGCGCTGCGCGAGGCCAACCGCGAGCCGTTCACCGGCTAGGCGGCCGCCGGTAGTGCTGCTGGCGCCGGGTCATCTCGGGCGCGCGCGGCACGCTGGAGATCACGGTGATCGTGCCGACCAGCGCGCCGCCGAGCAGGACCGCGTAGGACACCCACTGCGGGTCGCCACCGGGCAGGATCACGTCCCCCTCCGGCCGGGTCAATACCCCGAACCCGATCACCACGACGAGCCACACCACGAATGGTGCGACGGTACCGCCCATGGTGGGCACCACTGCGCGGGCCAGCAGCGGCAGGGCCACGTTGGTCACGATCGTCGCGAGGACGGTGACGGGCACCAGCGTGCCGCCTGCGTAGAGCGGCACGAACAACGACTCCAGCAGGGCGGCCAGCGCCGCCGAGGCGCACAACAGCAGCAGGGTGAGCCAGCCGACCAGGCCGACCGACCGGGCGCTCGTGGGGGCCGTCACGCGACGTCGCCGAACAGGTCGGACGGGGGCGCCGGGTAGCCCGGCGCAGCCCGGAAGTACTCCGTCCCCGACACCAGCCGGCCCAGGCCGTTGGAGAGCGCGTAGAAGTCGCTCCACACGCTGACCTGGGTCGCGTGGGCGAGCAGCGCCGACCGCTTGGCGTCCCGCCCGTCCGCGGCGTCGACGACGGTGGTCACCAGCCGGTCGGGAACCCCGAAGGACAGCGCGGCACGATCGGCCGAGAACGGCGCGTCGGGACGGTCCGCGAGCGCGGCGACGTCCCGGTCGAGCACCGAGTCGGGGTCGGCGGTCCAGAACACCCGCGGTACCGACCACGCGTCGGCCCCGCCCTCGGCCGCCGCGACGACCGCGGCCATCGTCACCCGATGAGCCATGACGTGGTCGGGGTGGCCGTAACCGCCGTCCGGGTCGTAGGTGACGACCGCGTCCGGGCGCACCTCGCGCACGACGTCGGCGGCCGCCTCCACGGCCTCGGTGAAGACCGTCGCGTCGCCGTCGGCCCGGCAGAACGCCCGGGGGTGCGCGTTGGCCGACGAGCCCGCCATGCCGCTGTCGCGGAAGTGCCCGGCCCCGCCGAGGAAACGATGGTCGGTCACGCCCAGCGCCCCCATCGCCGCACCCAGTTCGGCGATGCGGTACCCGCCCAGCTGATCGGCGCGATCGGCGGCCAGACCCTGCAGGGCCGGAACCAGGACCTCGCCCTCCTCACCCAGGGTGCAGGTGAGCAGGACGACCCGCACGCCGCGCTGCGCGTAGTGCGCCATGACCGCACCCGTGGTGATGGACTCGTCGTCGGGGTGAGCGTGCACCAGGAGGAGCCGACGGCCGGACACGTCCGACACGCTAGTCGTCCGGGTTACAGCTCGTGCTTGCCCCCGGGGAGGTCGGCGTCGCCGGCCGGGCTCTCGACGGTCTCGAGCAGGCCCTCGTCCTCGGCCGCGGCGACGTCGGCGCGGGCGATCGGGAAGTGGCAGTAGACCGAGTGACCCGGGTTGTGCTCCTCCAGGGTCGGCTCGACGGTCCGGCACTTCTCCTGCTGCGACTCGTTCAGCGTCTCCCGGTACAGGGGGCACCGGGTGTGGAACACGCAGCCGGACGGCGGGTTGATCGGGCTGGGCAGGTCGCCCTTGAGCAGGATGCGCTGGCGCGCCTGCTCCTTGGTCGGGTCCGGCACTGGGACCGCCGACATCAGCGCGTGCGTGTACGGGTGCAGCGGCGCCGAATACAGCTGGTCGCGGTCGGCGAGCTCCATGATCTTGCCGAGGTACATGACCGCGACGCGGTCGGAGATGTGCCGCACCACCGACAGGTCGTGGGCAACGAAGATGTAGGCCAGGTTGAAGTCGCTCTGCAGGTCCTCGAGCAGGTTGACGACCTGGGCCTGGATCGACACGTCGAGTGCCGACACCGGCTCGTCGCAGATGATCAGCTTGGGCTGCAGGGCGATCGCGCGGGCGATGCCGATGCGCTGGCGCTGACCGCCGGAGAACTCGTGCGGGTAGCGGTTGTAGTGCTCCGGGTTGAGACCCACGCGCTCCATCAGGCCCTGCACCGCGGTCTTGACGCCGTGCTCGGTCTTCACGTCCTGGATCCGGAACGGGGCGCCGACGATCGTGCCGATCGTGTGCCGCGGGTTCAGCGACGAGTACGGGTCCTGGAAGATCATCTGCACGTCACGGCGCAGCGGCCGCATCTGCCCACGCGGCAACTTGCTGATGTCGCGGCCGTCGAAACGGATCGAACCGCCGGTCGGCTCGAGCAGCTTGGCGATGGTGCGTCCGGCGGTGGACTTGCCACAACCGGACTCCCCGACCAGCCCGAGGGTCTGGCCGGAGTCGACGGACAGGCTGATGCCGTCGACCGCCTTCACCGCACCGACCTGCCTGGACAGCACCAGGCCCTTCTTGATCGGGAAGTGCTTGCGCAGCTGCTCGACGACGAGCAGGGAGTCGTCGGACGCCGAGGAGGACTCCACCGACCGTTTGTCGTCGGTCTTGCTCAGATCGATGGAGCTCATAGGGTCGGAAACACCTCGTCGCGGAAGATCGTGCGTCGCTCGTCGGGCTCGATGTGGCAACGCACGAGGTGGTCGGAGCTGGTCGGCAGCAGGTCGGGGTGCTCGGTGGTGCACCGGTCGCCCTCGACGCGGTCCTTGTAGACGCAGCGCGGGTTGAACACGCACCCGGACGGGACGCGGATCAACGACGGCGGCTGGCCGGCGATGGGGCGCAGCCGGTCCTGCCGGTCGCGGTCCATGCGCGGCATCGACCCGAGCAGGCCCCAGGCGTAGGGCATCTCGGGGCGGTAGAACAAGTCGCCCACCGGGCCCTTCTCGACGCACTGCCCGCCGTACATGACGACCACGTCGTCGCAAGTCTCGGCGACCACACCCAGGTCGTGGGTGATCAGGATGATGGCCGAGTTGAACTCCCGCTGCATCTGCTTGAGCAGTTCCAGGATCTGCGCCTGCACGGTGACGTCGAGCGCCGTGGTGGGCTCGTCGGCGATGAGCAGGCTGGGGTTGCACACCAGCGCCATGGCGATCATGGCGCGTTGCCGCATGCCACCCGAGAACTGGTGCGGGTAGTCGTCGTAGCGGCGGTCGGGGCTGGGGATGCCGACCAGGCTGAGCATCTCCAGGGTGCGCCGCTTCGCGACCGCCTTCGAGACGTCGTTGTGCACCCGGTAAGCCTCGGTGATCTGCACGCCCACCTTGTAGAACGGGTGCAGCGACGACAGCGGGTCCTGGAAGATCATCGCCATCTGGGAGCCGCGCAGCTGGCGAATCTCCTCCTCGCGGGCGGCGACGAGCTCGTGCCCGTCGAACCAGATCTCACCGCTGATCTGCGCCTTGGAACCCTTGTGCAGGCCCATGATGGCCTGGCTGGTGACCGACTTTCCGGAGCCGGACTCGCCGACGATGCCGAGGACCTTGCCCCGCTCGACGTCGAAGGTCAGGCCGTCGACACTCTTGACGAGCCCGTCACCGGTCGGGAAGTGCACTCTGAGGTCGCGCACGGACAAGAAGGACTTGGGTGCGTCCTCGTTGACCGTCTCGACGCTGACCGCCTCGGCACTCACGCTGACCACTCCCCTCTGAGCACAGTGTGCAGTGTCGGTCTGATCACGTGTAGCTCACGCGCGGGTCGACGATCCCGTACAGGATGTCGACGATCAGGTTGGCCACGACCAACGCGATCGATGCGATCAGGGTAACGCCGAGGATGATGGGCAGGTCGGACTGGCGGATGGCGGTGATGAGCAGGAAGCCGAGCCCGTGCAGGTTGAAGACGGTCTCGGTGATGACCGCGGTACCGATCAGGGTGCCGATGTCGATGCCGAAGATGGTGACGATCGGCGTCAGCGCCGCGCGCAGCCCGTGCCGCACGACGACCGTGCGCCGGGGCAGGCCCTTCGCCCGGGCCGTGCGGATGTAGTCCTCGCCCATCGTCTCCATCATGTTCGCGCGGGTCAGCCGTGCGTAGAGGGCGGCGAACAGGAACGCGAGGGCGATCCACGGGAGAAGAAGGCTCTTGAACCACTGCACCGGATCGTCGGTGAGGGACGCGTAGGCCAGGTTGGGCAGCCACTTCAGCTTGTACTCGAAGATCAGCAGCAGCAGCGGGCCGGTGAAGAAGATGGGCAGCGACACCGCGGTCAGCGCTGCCGTCATGCCGACGCGGTCGAAGATCGAACCGGGCTTGAGGCCGGAGATGGTGCCGACCGTGACGCCGCCGACCAGCCACAGCACGGACGCGCCGATGGCCAGGCTGAGGTCCACCGGCAGCGCCTGACCGATCAGCGAGTTGACCGAGGAGTTGAGGCGGAACGAGTACCCGAGGCACGGGGCACTGCAGTGCAGCGTCGAGTTGCCGTCGGACACGGTCTGGCCGAACAGGATGCCCTTGACGTAGTGCAGGTACTGCCGCCAGATGGGCAGGTCGAACCCGTAGCGATGCTCGAGCAGTTTCAGCTGTGCCGGTTGCGGCGGGATCTTGCCGACGTAGTAGTACACCGGCGAGCGGTGCGCCAGCGCCGGGGCCAGCTGAAAGATCAGGAACGTGACGACGCTGACCGCGAACACGACGATGATCGCGCCGAGGATTCGCCGAATGACGTATTGGATCATCTGGGATGTGACAGGCGGTGACCGGTCCGCTCGCGCGGACCGGTCACCACCTGCTCGACCTTCCTATGAGGCGTTGTCCTGGGGACGACCTGCTACTTGACGACGCCGATGTTGACGAAGTCGTAGATGCCGAACGCCAGAGCGTTGTCCGACGTCACGTTGGTCATCCGCGGGTTGCGGTAGTACAGGGTCTTCTCCCAGATGAAGGGCAGGTACGTCGCGCTGTTCATGACGGCCTTGTCGAGCGACTGCCAGTCAGCGGTGGTGTTCGTGCCCTTCGGGCCGGCGTCGAGCACCTTGTTCACCGTGGGGTCGTTCAGGCTCGAGTAGTTCGAGTTACCGGTGGGCAGGATGTTCGCTCCGTTGGTGATGGAGTTGAAGAAGCCGTACGGCGTCGGGAAGTCGGCGCCCCAGCCGGCGACGGCCAGGCCGATGCCCTGGTTCTTCACGTTCGCCGGGGAACCGATGTAGGTCGAGTAGTAGTTCGACTGGTCCTGCGGCGCGGCCGTGATCTTGATGCCGACCTTGGCGAGCGCCGACTGCTCGGCCTTGAACACGTTCGGCCCGGTGCTGCTGGGCGTGCTGTACGCGAACTTGGTCGAGAAACCGTTGGGCTTGCCACAGGCCTGGAGCTCGGCCTTGGCCTTGGCCAGGTTGCCGCTGCTGCCCGAGCCCGTGGGGTACGGGTCGTAGGTGTCGTCGTGACCGACGATGCCCGGAGGGGTCATCGAGTTGGCGACGACACCCGCGGTGGAACCACCGAAGGCACGCAGCGAGCCGGCCTTGTCCCAGGCGTAGAAGATCGCCTTGCGGCAGTGGATGTTCGGGATCACCGACGGGATGACCGCCATGTAACGGGTGGCGGCCACGATCGGGTCGTCAGCGTTGGCCTTCAGGCTCGGCTGCGTCAGGATCTGCGATTGGAACGTCGGCTGCACACCGTTGTCGGCGCGGGCGTCGGCCGTACCGGCCTTGAGCTTGCTGTCCAGGTCGTCGGGGTTGGTGTCGACGGTCAGGACCACGCTGGTGGCCTTGGGCTTGCGGATCGTGTCGGTGCTCTGCGACCAGTAGGGGTTGCGCACGAACGTGATCTGCTTGTTCTGCGTGTAGGACTTGATCTCGAACGGGCCGGACGACACCGGGTGCTTGGTGTAGGTGGAGCCGACGAAGCCGGTCCCGCCCTCGACCTTGGCCGGCACCGGCGCGGACGCCGGCAGGGCCATGAGGTAGTTGAAGTCCGCGTACGAGGTCGACAGGTTGAAGGTGATCGTGTTGCTCGTGGTCTGGATCGAGCTCAGGTCGCCGCCCTTGTAGGGGCCCTTGTAGTTCTTCGGGTGCTGGATCGTGTCGATGAAGTACGACGACGGACCACCGTTGATGACGTCGGTGGCGAACAGCCGCTCGATGCCGTACTTGATGTCGGCAGGCGTGATGGCCTTGCCGGTCGAGAACTTCACGCCCGGACGCAGCGTGTAGGTCCACTTGGTGAAGTTGGCGTTGTGGGTACCGAGACCGGTGGCAAGGTCGCCGCCGATCTCGTACTTGGTGCCGTTGACCTTCGTGTAGCCGACGAGGGTGCGGGTGAACAGCCGCTGCATGTTGAAGCACCAGCCGTAGTAGGTGCGTCCCGGGTCCCACGAGTCGCAGTCGCCGGTCGAGAGCAGGTTCAGCGTGCCGCCGGTCTTGCTCGAGGCGTTCAGCACGTTGTTGGCGGCTGCGTTGTAGCCCTTGGTCGAGTTCGGGCTGGTGGTGTTGGACTTGCCACCGCCGTTGCTGTTGCCGCCACCGCCGCTCGAGCCTGAGCAGGCGGCGAGGGTGATCGCGGCTGCTGTCAGCAGACTGGCCGCGATCACGGCCTTCGGATTGCGTCTCATCGGTGTGTTCTTACCTCTCCTGTTGGGGTGACACGGACGGGTCCGGGGTACCGGGCCCTGCGGTCGTTGGGGGTCGGTGGGCGCTCATCGGGACGAGCGTGGGTCGAAGGCGTCGCGCAGGCCGTCGCCGAACAGGTTGAACGACAGGACGGCCAGGAACAGCGCCAGGCCGGGGGCAAGCAGAAAGGTCGCGTCGACCTGGAAGAAGCTGCCGGCGTCGCTGAGCATGCCGCCCCACGACACGGTGGGTGACTGCACGCCGACGCCGATGTAGGACAGGCCGGCCTCGCCCAGGATGTAGTTGGGGATCGTCAGCGTCGTGTAGACGAGGATCGGGCCGACGAGGTTCGGGAAGATCTCCCGCGTCATGATGCGGTAGTTCGAGGCGCCGAGGCTGCGCGCGGCGTCCACGAACTCCTTCTCGCGCAGCGACAGCACCTGGCCGCGGACGATGCGCCCGATGTAGGGGAACCCGAAGAAGCCCAGCACGAAGATCAGGACCGCGAACCGCAGGTGCACCCCGCTGAGGCCGAGGAACGACGGCACGATCGCGAACACGGCGAGCAGCGCGATGGAGAACAGCGTCACCGGGAACGCGAGGAGCAGGTCCATGATGCGCGAGATGATCGAGTCGGCGACGCCGCGGTAGAACCCCGACACGACCCCCAGGATCACGCCGAAGAACAGCGACAGGAACGTCGCCGAGATCGCGATGACCAGCGACGTCCGGGCCCCGAACATGAGCTGGGCGAGGATGTCCTGCCCGAGCACCGGCGTCACACCGAGCCAGTGCGTGCCCGACATGCCGCCGTTGCTGCCGAGGGGCAGCTGGGTGCTGGAGTCCACGAGGTTGTAGTGCGGCGCGCTGGTCGTCTGCCCGTAGGCCCTGGTGAGCAGCGGCGCGAACAGGCCGATGAGGATCAACAGCAGCGCGACGACGCCCCCGGCCAGGGCCAGCTTGTCGTGCTTCAACCGGCGCCAGGCCAGCTGGCCGAGCGAACGGCCCTCGATCTCGCCGCCGTCGCGGCCGAGGTCCTCGCCGGCCATCGCCTCGACAGCGACCTCGAGTTCACCCGGGGACAGGGTCATGTGGGGTACTTACTCCTTCGAGGGGCTCAGACGTGAGATTAATCGGTTGCGTCGGCTGGGACGGTCGGTTTGCACGGTATTACGCGCGGTCAACCACCGGTAGGTCCGCCCGCACGGAACGCGGGATCGTGACTGTTCCGAGACTGCGGCCGACGTCGGCCGCCGGCGGCGCGCGGCGCTCCAGGGCGGCGCGGCCCGGCGGGAGCCGCCGGCCGAGGTGCCCGACGGCGGGCGCCGTCGACACCTGCGCGGGCGCAAGTGGACAGGGCTGACCCGGTGGGCACGGTCATGGCGCCAGGGCTCCGTTCGCCGGGCCCGCCGGGATGGGACAGGCCGTTCTCGGTACTGCGATGTGGCTTGTGGCCGACAGGCACGTTAATGCCTGCCCTCCGAACGGGGTAGGCCGGTGCGTCATCGAGTTCCGATCGTGACCCTTTCGCAATTGGCCGTGCTTGTCGGGCCACAGACCGTTTCGTTCCGCAGGAATCGTCCAAAGCGGACAGAAGCGACGTAGCGCCTTCAGGTGGGGGAATCCCCCGCTCGCAGGCCTCAGCGACGGTCCGGCAGGAAGGGCAGGTCGCGCCGGACGGCGGCCACGACCTCGGGGTCGACGTCCGCGCACACCACCGTCTCCGCAGGGCCGCCCTCGACGAGCCGGACCCCGAGCGGATCGAGGACCGTGGAACCCCCGAGGTGCGGCAGGTCCTTGGCGAGGCCCACCCGGTTGACACCGAGGACGTAGGCCTGGTTCTCGATGGCGCGGGCCTGCAGCAGCGCGCGCCAGTGCTCGTGCCGCGGGGCGGGCCAGTTGGCGGGGACCACGTAGAGGTCGGTGTCGCGGGCCAGCGCCCAGAACTCGTCGGCGAAGCGCAGGTCGTAGCAGACGAACACGCTCACCCGGACGCCGTGCACGTCGACCGTCAGGAACCGGTCGCCGGCCGCGTAGTGCTCGTGCTCGCCGGCGTACCCGAACGGATGGATCTTGGCGTAGCGCTCGACCGAACCGTCCGGCCGGGCCAGCACCGCGTTGTTGCGGTACGCGCCGTCGGAGCCGCGCTGCGCGATCGAGGCCAGCAGGTGCGTTCCGTGCTCGGCGGCCCGCGCGAGCAGGAACTGTTCGGTCGGGCCACCCTCGTCCTCGGCGACCCGTTCAGGGCGCATCGAGAACCCGGTCGCGAACATCTCGGGCAGTACGACGAGCTGTGCCCCGCCTGCTGCGGCGGCGGCGATCATCGGCCGCACGTGGGCCCGTGTCGCCTCGGGCTGCTCCCACGTGATGTCGTGCTGGACGGCGGCGACCCTCATCGGGCCACCGCTGCCAGCCGGGTCAGGGCGTCGCGCAGCACCTCGGGTCGTTTGCAGAACGCGAAGCGGACGAAGTGGTCGCCGGCGTGGCTGTCGTAGAACACGCTGCTGGGAATGGCGACGACCCCGGCCCGGGTGGGCAGCTCGCGGCAGTAGTCGACGGCGTCCCCGTCCACGGCGACCGTGGCGAAGTAGGTGGCCTGCGGCACGACGACGTCGAAGCCGAGGTCGGTCAGGCCGGCGCAGAACAGGTCGCGCTGGTCCTGCAGCGCGGCGGTGGGCGCCAGCTTCTCGGCCTGGTCGAGGGCCACGGCCACGGCGGGCTGGAACGGCGCACCGTTGACGAAGGTCAGGAACTGCTTGACCGTCCTGACGGCGCGGAGCAGGTCCGCGGGGCCGCACGCCCAGCCGATCTTCCAGCCCGTCACGCTGAACGTCTTGCCGGCACTGCCGATCGTGATGGTCCGCTCGCGCATGCCGGGCAGGGTGGCGATCGGCACGTGCACCCGCTCGTCGAAGATCAGGTGTTCGTACACCTCGTCCGACACCACGACCAGGTCGTGCTCGATCGCCAGCTCGGCGACGACGGCGAGGTCCTCGACGCCGAACACTGTGCCCGTCGGGTTGTGCGGCGTGTTGAGCAGGATGACCTTGGTGCGTGGCGTGATCGCGGCCCGCAACGCGTCGTGGTCGAAGCCCCAGTGCTGCCCGTTGCGCTCGAGGGTGACGCTGCGGCGGGTGGCGCCGGACAGGGCGACCGTGGCCGCGTAGGAGTCGAAGTACGGCTCGAAGAGCACCACCTCGTCGCCGTTGCCGGCGAGCGCGGTGACGGCGGCGGCGATGGCCTCGGTGGCGCCCGCGGTCACCAGCACCTCGCCGTCCGGGTCGAGGTCGAGGTCGTAGAGCCGGCGCTGGTGGTCGGCGATCGCGTGGCGCAGCGCCGGGATCCCGACGCCGGGCGGGTACTGGTTGTGCCCCGACCGGATCGCCTCGACCGCCGCGTCCAGGATCAGGGGCGGGCCGTCCGTGTCGGGGAAGCCCTGGCCGAGGTTCACCGACCCCGTGGCCACGGCGAGCGCCGACATCTCGGCGAACACCGTGGTCCCGAAGCCGTGCATGCGCGGGACGAGACGGTCCGGTTCAGCCACCCGTCCACCCTAACGACGAAGCCCCGTCCGGCCGGTGGTGACCGGTCGGACGGGGCAATCACGGAGCTGCGGCTACTTGGGGCCCTTGTTGCGCGCGCGGGCCCGCTCCTGGGCCAGGAGCAACACCTTGCGGATGCGCACCATGCCGGGCGTGACCTCGACGCACTCGTCGTCACGGCAGAACTCGAGCGCCTGCTCGAGGGACAGCATGCGGTGCGGGATCAGCGGCACGAGCACGTCCCCGGAGGACTGACGCATGTTGGTCAGCTTCTTCTCCTTGGTGGGGTTGACGTCCATGTCGTCGGCGCGCGAGTTCTCGCCGACGATCATGCCCTCGTACACGTCCGTGCTCGGGCCGACGAACATCGTCCCGCGCTCCTGCAGGTTGGCCAGCGCGAAGCCGGTGGTGGCCCCCTTGCGGTCGGCGACGAGCGAGCCGCTGGCGCGGGTCCGGATGTCGCCGGTCCACGGCTGGTAGCCCTCGTGGATGTGGTGCAGCAGTCCGGTGCCGCGGGTCTCGGTGAGGAACTCCGTACGGAACCCGATCAACCCGCGAGCCGGGACGATGTACTCCATCCGGATCCAGCCGGTGCCGTGGTCGACCATCTGCTCGAGGCGACCCTTGCGCAGGGCGAGCAGCTGGATGATCACGCCCTGGTACTCGGACGGGATGTCGATGGTCATCCGCTCCATCGGCTCGTGCACCTTGCCGTCGACGGTGCGGGTGACGACCTGCGGCTTGCCGACCGTGATCTCGAAGCCCTCGCGGCGCATGATCTCGACCAGGATGGCCAGCTGCAGCTCACCGCGTCCCTGCACCTCCCAGGTGTCGGGTCGCTCGGTGGGCAGCACGCGGATCGAGACGTTACCGACCAGCTCGGCGTCGAGCCGGTTGATCACCTGGCGGGCGGTCAGCTTCTTGCCCGACTGCCCGGCCAGCGGCGAGGTGTTGATGCCGATGGTCATCGAGATCGACGGCTCGTCGATGGTGATGACCGGCAGCGGCCTGGGGTCGTTGGGGTCGGCCAGGGTCTCGCCGATGGTGATCTCGGGGATGCCCGCGATGGCGATGATGTCGCCCGGCCCGGCGCTCTCGGCCGGGAACCGGTCCAGCGCTCGGGTGATCAGCAGCTCGGTGATCTTGACCCGTTCGATGGTGCCGTCGGCGCGGCACCAGGCGGCCTGCTGACCCTTGGTGATCGTCCCGTTGTGCACGCGGCACAGGGCGAGACGGCCGAGGTAGGGCGACGCGTCGAGGTTGGTGACGTGCGCCTGCAGCGGTGCGTCGACCTCGAACTCGGGGGCCGGGATGTGCTCGAGGATGGCCTCGAAGAACGGCTGCAGGTTCTCCTCCTGCGGCATGGTGCCGTCCTCGGGGCGCTTCATCGAGGCGCGACCGGCCTTGCCGGACGCGTACACGATCGGGAACTCGATCTGGTGCTCGTCGGCGTCGAGGTCGAGGAACAACTCGTAGACCTCGTCGACGACCTCGGCGATGCGGGCGTCGGGACGGTCGACCTTGTTGATGACGAGGATGACCGGCATCTTGGCCTCGAGCGCCTTGCGCAGGACGAAGCGCGTCTGCGGCAGCGGCCCCTCGGACGCGTCGACGAGCAGCACGACGCCGTCGACCATCGACAGCCCGCGCTCGACCTCGCCGCCGAAGTCGGCGTGGCCGGGGGTGTCGATGATGTTGATCGTGACCTTCCCGCCGTCCGGCGAGAGGTAGTCGACCGCGGTGTTCTTGGCCAGGATCGTGATGCCCTTCTCACGCTCCAGGTCATTGGAGTCCATGACCCGCTCGTTGACGTCACCGGTGTCGGCCTGGTGCGCGGTGAACGCGCCCATCTGCCACAACATCGCGTCCACGAGGGTGGTCTTGCCGTGGTCGACGTGGGCGACGATGGCGACGTTGCGCAGGTCCGCGCGCGATTCACGCTGTCCCATGTCCACGATCCTCTCGCTGGTGGGCTGGTCTGTCTGCTCCGCGATGTCGGTCATCGGGACCCGCGGGGACGACCCGCACCCGATCCGCGACGCGCACTGAAGGCGGCCGCGCCGCCGGAACGGTGACCGGACCCGGTACGGGGGCGGCGCGGGCTGCCGTCGGCGCGCGGGGTCGGTCGCGGCGCACGCGGCTCGAGCACCGAGGTGCCACTGGGCTGCCGGGCGCCGACGAGCCCGGTCAGGGCGGGGTCGCCCGCCGTGGTGCTGCGCTCCTCGGCGCGGACGCCGGCGGCGCGCAGCATCTTCTGCACGTCGCGGTCGTCCTGCGGCGTGCTGAGCACGACGACGGTGCCACTCTCGCCGGCGCGCGCGGTGCGCCCCGAACGGTGCAGGTAGTCCTTCGGGTCCGCCGGCGGGTCCACGTGCAGCACGAGGGACACGTCGTCGACGTGGATGCCGCGGGCCGCAACGTCGGTCGCGATCAGCACCGGCACGGACCCGTCCTTGAAGGCGTCCAGGGCGCGGTTGCGCTGGGACTGGCTGCGACCGCCGTGCAGCACGCCGGCGCGGACGCCGACCCGGGCCAGGTTCTTCACCATGCGGTCGGCGCCGTGCTTGGTGCGCACGAAACCGATGGTGCGGCCCTCACGGGCCACGATGGACGCGGCGAGGTCGAACTTCGCGTCCGGGCTCACGCGGAACAGGTGGTGGGTCATGGTGTCGACCGACGCCTCGGCGGTGCTGAGGGCGTGGACGGCAGGGTCGGTCAGGTAGTTCTCGACCAGGGTCGCGACGTCGCCGTCGAGGGTCGCCGAGAACAACAGCCGCTGGCCGTCGGGCGGGGTCTGGTTGAGCAGGCGGCGCATGACGGGCAGGAAGCCGAGATCGGCCATGTGGTCGGCCTCGTCGAGCACCGTGACCTCGACGCCGCCGAGGTCGGCGCTGCGCCGCTGGATGAGGTCCTCCAGCCGGCCCGGCGTGGCGACGAGGATGTCGACGCCGCGCTGCAGGGCCTGGATCTGCTTGGTAATCGGCAGGCCGCCGGCGACCAGGCGCACGGAGACGCCGGACGCCGAGGCGTGCGGGGTCATCGCGTCGACGACCTGCATCGCGAGCTCACGCGTCGGGACCAGGACGAGCCCGCGGGGGCGCCGCGGGACGCTGGTGCCGCCGGCCAGGCGGGCGATCATCGGCAGGCCGAAGGCCAGGGTCTTGCCGGAGCCGGTGGCAGCGCGGCCCAGCAGGTCGCGGCCGGTGAGGATGTCGGGGATGGTGGCCGCCTGGATGGGGAACGGCGCGGACATCCCGCGTGCGGCCAGCGCGGCGACCATGGGCCGGGGCAGGCCGAGCTCGGCGAAGCTCGGCAGGTTGTCGGTGGGGACGACACTGACGGGCAGCGTGTCCCACAACGAGCGGGATGCCGGGCGGCCGCCGGAGCGGCCCTGCTGGCCGCCGCGGCTCGGGGTGTGGTTGGCGGTGGGGCGACGCTGCGGGCGGCTGCCGGAACGGCGCGCAGACGAATGGCGCGCGGCAGTGCCGCGCGGGGCAGAGGTGGTCACAAAAATCCTTCGGGAACGAATGGCACGTCCCGGCAATCGCGTGTTCGGCGGCGTCCGCAGGACGCTGGAACCTGAACCGCGGTTCTGGCACGAGCCCGACGCGGGTACTCGCGTCGCAGATGAAGCACGAGTCGGTGCGGGCTTATGCCCGCTGGCTTCAGCGACAAGTCTAGCCGGGATTTCGGGGCCTCCGAGCCACTCGCACGGCAGGCACGCCGCAACGTGACCTGGGTCATGGCGACGGTCATGATGAGCGCATGTCCTCCCACGCGAGTGTCCGGCCGGCGTTCACCCCCGCCTACCGCGTCGTGCTCGCCCTGGGCGGCCCGGTCATGGCCTGGGGTCGGTTGCACGTCACCGGCCTGGACGCGCTGCCCGCCGACGGCCCCACGCTGCTGGTGGCCGATCACGACAGCTACTGGGACCCGATCGCCATCGGCGTCGCGGCCCGTGAGCTGCGTCAGGTGCGCGCGCTGGCCAAGGCGACCTTGTGGAAGACCCGGGTCACCGCGGCGTTCATGACGGGCATGGGGCACATCCCCGTGACCCGCGGAGTGAACAACGACGAGGCACTGGCCACGGCGGTCGCCGAGCTGCGGGCCGGGGCGTGCATCGGCATGTTCCCCGAGGGCACCCGCTCGCTCGGGCGGGTGCTCCGGGCGCGCAGTGGGGTCGGGCGGCTGGCCGAGGCCGTGCCGGAGGCGACCGTCGTCTGCGTGCGCTCGATCGGCACGGTCGACGTCGTCCGGGTGCCGCACCGGCCTGCGATCCGGGTCGAGTTCTTCCGGCCCCGCGGTGGCGGGCTGCGCCCGGACGAGTCGCCGACCGCCTTCGCGCAGCGACTGCTGGACGAACTACGCGAATCGGCACCCCGCGAGATCCCGGGCCGGAGGCGCACCGCGACGCGCCTCCGTCGCCGGCTCGAAGCCGGGACCTAGGCCTGTCCGCGCCAGGTGTCGACTGGGTGCGAGCTGTGCCACCATGTCGCCATGATTCTGGCGGACGGGGCGTTCGGGCTGCTGCTGCTCGGCCTGTGGCTGTTCTGCATCATCGACGTCATCACCACGCCCGACGGCGTGCAGCGCAACCTGCCGAAGGTGGCCTGGCTGCTCATCGTGCTGCTGCTGGCCGACGTCGGCTCGATCGCGTGGCTCGTCGCGGGGCGTCCCTGGGCCACCGGGCCGGCGCGCCCGCACACGCCGGCCGGCGCCCGGTTCCCCGAGTACGACCGCCCGGGCCGTTTCGCGGCGACGAACCCCGATGACGACGAGGCCTTCCTGCGTCAGGTGAAGGCCCGGGCCGACGCGCAGCGCGCCGCGTACGACCAGCGGCGCCGCGCCGAGCAGCAGGCCGAGCGGGACCGGCTGCTGCGCAAGCCCGAGGAGGGCCAGCCGGGCTGAGGTCGTCGGGCTGAGGTCGTCCGGCCGACACCGTCGGGTGTGACCGTCGGGTTGAGCCGTCGAACTGCGTGCGTCAGTCGCGGTCCTGCCAGGTGCACACGCAGACCTCGTTGCCCTCGGCGTCGGCGAGGATCCAGAACGCCCGGGCGGCGGCGTTGCTGAGCATCGCGCCACCGGCGTCGAGGGCGGCCTGGATCCGACGCTCGGCCTCGTCGTGCGCGACGACGACGTCGAAGTGGATGCGGTTGCGCTGCGGGCGCGGCTCGTCCATCTGCTGGAACCAGAACGACGGCCCCTGCCGCAACGGGTCGACGAGGGCGTCGGTGCCCGGTTCGTCGTCGTAGCCGAGCACCGCGGCCCAGAACGGGCGGATGGCCGGGATGTCGAGCGCGTCGATGGCGACCTCGAGCATCTGCACGGGGCGTCGCCCGGTCGGCGGGGCCAGCGAGTACCCGGCGTTGCGCAGGGCCGCGTCGACGGCCCGGACCAGCTCGACGTCGCGCGCGGTGTGGGTGGCCAGGGTGCGGTCGTGGACGGCGAGCTCGACCCGGTCGGGACGCAGGTCGACCCGCAGGTGACCGTCGGCGTCCGCACCGCAGGCCTCGACCGCCAGCCGGGCGACGTCGGCGGCCCGGGCCAGCGAGTCGACCGGGACGCTGGCCAGCAGCGTGCTCAGCACGACCCGCCAGCCGAGACCGTCGACCGCGGCCGCGGCGTCGGTCCCCGACAGGACGGCGGGCGCCGACCCGGACGTAGATTCGGACGCCGACCCGGGCGTGAACTCGGACGGGGATCCGGCTGAGGGCTCGGTGGACCGGTCGTCGCTGTTCGTGGCCTCGTCGCTCATGACCACAGTCTGGACCCGGGGTCCGACAGCTGTCAGCGTCGGCGGCCGCGCCCACGACGGGCGGCGAACGCGCCGGCGAACAACGCCGGGTCGATCCCCGGCACCGGGCGCCCGGTGGTCCAGCGGTAGATCAGGGCGCGGGCGTAGGTGCCGACCGCCCCGAGGACGGCGCCCAGCCCGAGGAGGGTCAGGAAACCGAGGAGGGCCAGCAGGATGCCGGCGACCAGGCCACCGGCGTTCGACGACTCCGCGGAGCTGACCAGCACGACGAACCCCGCGATCGAGACCACGATCGGGACGATGGTCAGCACGAAACCGAGCGCACCGAAGCGCAACGTCGTGCGCACGCTCGTCCCCCAGGTCTGTCGGATGGTGTTCGCGGAGCGCTTCAGGGCCTCGATCGGCCCCAACCCCTCGGCGACGATCGCCGGCACCGCGAAGAAGGTGGCGACGGCCCAGGCGATGCCGCCCAGGAAGCCGAGCACCCGGCCGAGGATGCCCAGGCGCTGTTCCACGACGCGTACGACAGCGCCCACGCTGGAGGTGAACACCGCCCACCCCAGGATCTGGCGCTTCATCCGCCAGGCGACGGCCAGGCATTGCCCCACCGTCGGGTTGTGGCCGTCCGCGCGTTGGTAGGCCCCGACGATCAGCGCGGCCTGGAAGAAGATCCCGATCACGCTGGCGAAGAAGCCGCCGACGATCGCGAACGGGTACACGAAGTAGTGGTTGCGGTGCCCGACGATCTGCAGCACGAGTCCGGGCACGAAGAAGGCCAGGTAGGCGACGGCGCCGAAGAAGGTGCCGAGCACGGGCAGCACGATCAGGCTGCGGTCCTGCTTGAGCAGACGCCACGACGACGACAGGATCTGCCTGCCGGTCGGGGCCGACAGACCGGGCTGCTGCCACTGACCGGGCTGCTGCCACTGTCCGTTCTGAGGTGCCGGCGGGCCGTAACGGTAGGAGTCCGAACCGTCGGCGGGCACGTCGCCCGGACCGGCACCCTGGGGCGGATAGGTCATCGCGTAGCCCTTCTGTCCGCCGCGGACCGACGCCCCGGTCGCGAGATCGGCTCAGTGATACCCGCGGGGATCGGTGCTCTCGCGGCACCGAACGAAACGGTCACAGGCTGCCCACAGCTCGGCCCACGCAGGGCTGAGCCCGGCCGACCGGCCCGCTTGTCACCCTGCGGTCGCGGCCGGCGGGGTGCGCCGACCGCGATCCGCGGGTGACAGGCGAGGAGGTTCGGCGCCGGTCAGGCGCCCGGTCCCCCGGCGCCGGGCTGCGGCGGGGTGCCGTGCTGGCCGCCGGGTCCCTTCCCGGGCCCGTTCCCGGGCCCGTTCGGTGCCGACCCGCCGGGCTCGGGGGCCGCCGGTGGCGCCGCGTCACTCGGCGCCGCCCCGTCCGTCGAGCTGTCGTCCGGCGTCGTCCCCTGCGAGGACGAACCGTCCGAGGCCGAGCTGCTGGGCGTGGTGCTGCTGGGTGTCGTGGTGCTGGGCGCCGGGCTGCTCCCCCGACTCGGGGTGGTCGTGCCCGTCGTCGACGGGTGGTCGCCACCGGAGCCGAGCAGGTGGGCCACCGGCTGCACCCCGGCGGCGGCGAGCCCGCTCACGGCCAGGGCGGCGACCAGCAGACCGGCCCCGACCAGGAACCCCGTGCCGGGGCGGCGCCGGCGTGGTCGCCGGCCGTGGTCGAGCGGCTCACCGGCCGCGTCCCACCCGTCCCGGTCCTGACCCTCGGCCGGCACGGCCGGGAACTCGACCGTGTCGTGCCGCCAGGTGCGCCAGGTCTCGAGCTGGTCGACAGGGTTCGGTTCGGGGTCGGACGACCCGTGTCCCCGCCGGCCGCCGTCACGAGCCATGCGCCGTGCTCGTCGCGCTCGGCTTGGGGGCCGAGGGAGCACCCGACGGCGCCTTGCCACCGGCCGGCGGCTTGGCACCCGACGGCGGCTTGTCGCCGGACGGGGCCTTGCCCGACGGTGCCTTGCCTGACGGGGCCTTGCCCGCGGGCAGCTTGACGTTCGAGCCCGGCTTGGGCAGGGCGGCCGGACCACCCGGGCCGCGTCCCGCAGGGCCACCCGCAGGCCCGGCGCCCGGCTCCGGCATGGAGGTCATGATGGCCACGGTGGTCGCGTCGAGGCTGGTGCCGTTGCTGTCGACCGTCCCGTCGGCGTGGACGAAGCGCCCGGTGGTGGCGGCGCTCAGCGACGAGCTCTTGCCGTTGTAGGTGTACTTCGTCGACGAGCTGACCTGGATCTCGCGGGTGAACCCGTCGGGGTCCTTCACGGTGATGGTGTCGCTCGAGACCGACGTGGCCGTCCCGTCGAGGTGCGGCTTGGGCTTGGGCGGGGTGGCCGGCCGGGCCGTGCTCGACGACGTGCTCGGTGACGAGGTGGACCCGGACGGCGTGCCGGGCCCCGACGCGTCGCTGCTGGCGGCGGTGGCCAGGGCCACTCCGCCGCCGACGAGCCCGACGGTGGCGATACCCGCGACGACGTAACGGCGGGGCAGGGATGGTGCGGACATGATGCTTCCTCTCGGTTGGGTGGTGCGTTGGGTTGGGTCGTATGGACTGCGGTGGTGCGGACTGCGGTGGTGCGGACTGGGAGACGCGACAGGTCGCGATCAGGGCGTGACGGCGCAGGAGGTCGCATCGGCTGCGCCGGTGTCGGCGGTGCCGGTGCTGTGGGCGGCCGCGGCCAGCACGGGCCGCAGCTCGTCGAGCGTGATCGCGTAGCCCTGCGACCCGTCGTGGCCGAGCAGGGCGTTGACCACGCCGACGACGCGACCGGACGTGTCGAGCAACGGGCTGCCGCTGTCGCCGTGCTTGATGTCGGCGCGCAGCCGGTAGGCCCGGTGCAGGGCGAGGCCGTGGGCGAAGTCCGGGCTGGTCACGGGCAGCCGCTGCTCTACGACGGCGCCGATCGCGGTGCGCGAACCGCCGGCCGGGTAGCCGACGCCGACCGCGGCCGTGCCGTTGGCGGCGTCCGATCCGGCCAGCGTCAGCGGTGTCGCGTCCAACCCGGACACCCGCAGCACGGCGAGGTCGGCGCGGGCGTCGAAGACCACCGGCGTCGCCTCGAGCTCCGTGCCGCCGGACGAGACGGTGACGTGCGTGGCGCGATGCACGACATGGGCGTTGGTCACCACGAGCGCAGCGCCGCGTGCGGAACCGGCGACGAAGCCGGACCCCACGACCCCGCCGGTGCTGACGAGCAGCACCCGTGACCCCACGCCGCGGGACACCGACTGGATCGTGCCGTCCGACGGCAGGGCGGTGCCGACGGCCGGCACCAGCGCCTGGACGTCATCGGGTGCGGCCCGGCCGAATGCTCCGGTGAGTTCGGTGAAGGCCCGTGTGCCGGTCGGCGCCGAGGATCCGGGCAGGACGCCCGCCGCCACGGCCACCCCGAGGGCGCCGACGAACAGGGCGGTGGCCACGACGACGCGGGCCGCCGCGCCCAGCGCCCGGTCGAGCGGTGCCGGCAGCGCGCGGCCGACCGCGCCCCCCAGCCTGCGTCCCACGCCCGAACCCAGCAGCGCCCCACCGAGCGCACAGACGACACCCAGCAGCAGGTGGGCTACTGGCGACAGGTGCGCGCTCAGCAGTCCGGCCGACGTGAGGCCGACGAGCAGACCCAGGATCAGCCCGACGAGCCGGACGGCGCGAGCGGTGCCACCGGTGCGCCAGCCGGTGAGGCCGGCGAGTACCAGGACGGCGAGGAGGACGAGGTCGATCACGGGACCGACTCTGGCCGCCCAGTCTGAAGTGGGCCTGAAGTGCACGGGCCGGTGGGCAAGCTTCAGGATCGCTTCAGACGACGACGGGAGGATTGGTGGCGTGACAGCCCAGCGAAGCAGCGCGCCACGGGCGCGGGTCCTCGTCGTCGAGGACGAGACGCCCATCCGCGACGCGCTGCGCACCGCGTACGAGCAGTCCGGTCACGAGGTGCTGGCGCTCGCGGACGGCGGCACCTTCGAGCAGCAGGTCGACGCGTTCCGCCCGGACCTCGTGGTCCTCGACGTGATGCTGCCGGGCCGGGACGGCTTCGAGCTCGCGGACGCGCTGCGCTCGCGCACCGACGCCGCGGTGCTGTTCCTGACCGCGCGCGACGACCTCGACGACCGGCTCCGTGGTTTCGCCGCCGGCGCCGACGACTACGTCGCGAAACCCTTCGCGGTCTCGGAGCTGCTGGCGCGTTCGGGCGCCGCGCTGCGCCGGCTCGGGCGGGTCGCCGCCACCATGTCGGTCGGCGACCTGGTCCTCGACGAGGCCGCCAGCGTGGCCAGCCGCGGCGACGGCGTGCTGGACCTGACGGCCACCGAGTGGCGGCTCCTGCTCTACCTGGCCACGAATCGCGGGCGCACGCTGTCCAAGACGCAGATACTGACCCAGGTGTGGGGCTACGACGACTACGACCCGAACCTGGTCGAGGTGCACGTGAGCGCCCTGCGCCGCAAGACCGAGGCCTACGGGCCGCGCCTCATCCACACCGTGCGTGGGCTCGGGTATGTCGTCAGAAACTGACGCGGCACCCGGTCGGCGGCACCGGCCCCGCCCGGCGTCGCTGTTCCGTCCGGCCTCGCTGCGCGGCCGGGTGGTCATCGGGGTGCTCGTCCTGCTGCTCGTCCTGCTGACGGCGCTGTTCACCACCGTCGACCTGCTGCTGCGCGAACGGCTGCAGAGCGACCTGCGCACCCGGCTCACCGACCGGGTGGCGCTCGCCACCCAGCTCGACGGCGCCCTGTCCTCGCAGGACCTCGTCAACCGCCTGCGCGGCGACGGGGTCTCGGCGCTGCTGTGCGCGGCTCGTTCGACCAGCACCACGAGCGGCGGCGGCCGCCCGCAGTGCGTCACCGCCGACTCCGGGCCGCCCGCCCCCGGCGACGCGTCGTCCGGCCGGAGCCAGGGCCGCCCGCCCGGGGCCCCGGCGAAGCCGCAGCCCGGCGCCAAGGCGACGGTCGCCAAGACGTCCGTCGAGTCCGCGGACTCGACGCTGTTCGTCCGCACGGTGCTGCCGTCGACCGGGCAGACCCTGACCCTGTCGGTCGACAGCTCCCAGGTGGGCGCGACCCTGAACCGGTTGCTCGTGCTCGAGATCGTCGGCGGCCTCGTCGCGCTCGTGCTCGCGGTCCTGCTGCTCGTCCGGCTCGTCGGCACGGCCCTGCGCCCGCTCGACCACATGACGGGCCTGGCGCGGCGCATCGGTGCCGGCGACCGAGGGCGGCGCCTGGGCACCGGCCGACCAGACACCGAGCTGGGCCGGACGGCCACCGCCTTCGACGACATGCTCGACGCGCTCGAGTCGGCGCTCGCGGAGGCGGCGGCGGCTGAAGCCCGGCTGCGCGGCTTCCTCAACGACGTGTCGCACGAGCTGCGCACCCCGCTGACCGGTCTCGCGGCCACCACCGAGACGCTGCTGCGCGACGAGCCGGCCGCCGCGGAGCGGGAGCAGGCGTACGTGACGCTCGTGCGCGAGACCCGACGCGCCGGCCGGCTCGTCGACGACCTGCTCATGGTCACCCGGCTGGACACCGGGATGTCGCTGGCCACCGAACCCGTCGACGTCGTCGAGATCGCGACGCAGGAGCTGGCCCGGTCGACGCTGCTGGCGCCGCAGCTGCACACCGAACTGCACACCGACGGCCCGGCCGTCGTCGACGGCGACCCCGTCCGCCTCGGCCAGATCCTGGCGAACCTGCTGGACAACGCGCGCACCGCCGCGGGCCCGCAGGGATCGGTGCGGGTCGAGGTCGAGCGGGTGGGCGACGACTGGCACGTCGACGTGGTCGACTCCGGCCCTGGGGTGCCGGCCGAGGACCGCGAGCGGATCTTCGAACGGCTCGTGCGCCTCGATGCCTCCCGCTCGCGTGAACGGGGTGGGTTCGGGCTCGGGCTGCCGATCGCACGAGCCCTGGCCCGAGCGCACGGTGGGGAGCTCGCCTGCGTCGGGCCGGACGGCGCCGGCGGCCGCTTCCGGCTGACCCTGCCCGCGGTCCGCGTCTCGGGCGCCCCGGGCCCGGACGGCCGCGGAGGACGCGACGACTCTCAGCCCGCGACCCTCACCCGGTAGTAGTCCTCGGTGATCACCGGCTCGAACCCGAGGGAGGTGTAGAGGCCGAGGGCTCGTTCGTTGCGGACCTCGACCTCGAGACGCACCTCGTCGACCCCGTCGGTGCGCAGCTCGCGGCAGACCTCGCCCAGCACGGCACGGCCGATGCCCCGGCCGCGCAGCTCGGGCGTGACGACGAAGCCGTAGACCCCGGCGCGTGCGGCGTCGCGTTCGACCACCAGGGACGCCACCACCCGGCCGTCGCGCTCGGCGATCGTCGTGCGGTCGAGACGGTCCCCCGTGCCGCCGACGTCGCCGAACCCGGCCCGTAGCAGCTCGTCGACCGCCACCCGGTCGGCGTCGACGGCCGGTCGGACGACCACGTCGGCGGGCGGCACGGCGACCGCGGTGCGCTGCACCATCGCGTGCTCGGCGTGGTCGAACGTCGCGCCGCGGGCGCGGGCCAGGGCGCGCCCGCCCGCCGACGACCGTGGCACCACCAGCAGGGCCGTCGGCTCGTGCACCAGACCCAGCACCGCGGCCAGCGTCTCCCGCCCGAGCCCCCGGCGCCGGTGGGCCGGGTCGACCATCCCGGTGATCTCCGGGTCGCCACCGTGGCGGTAGACGCCGGCGAACCCGACGAGGCGGCCGTCCTCGTGGACCAGGACGTCGTTGACGGCGTCCTCGTGGCGCGCGCGCAGCGTGCCCCACTCCAGCTTGAGGCGACCACCGTCCGCGGCCACGACCCGCCGTTCGAGGTCGGCGATCTCGGCGAGCGCCTGGTCGGACAGTCCGGTGCTGGGTGCGATCACCGGGTCAGCTCAGCAGAGCCGTCAACGGCTTTGCGGGAAGCGTTCCGACGCCCGTGCGGTCTACTCGAGCGGGGCGGCCGGGGCGAGGTCGGCGGACCAGCGCTGCTCGATGTGGCCGTAGCGCCAGACGAGCAGGGCCGTCGCCCAGGCCGCGAAGAACAACCCGACGATGCCGTAGCCGGCGTAGTCCAGCGGGATCGCGCCGACGGCCGCGATCGGCCCCGACGTGATGTGCGCCTGGTCGGCGAGCACGCTGATCAACTCGATGGTGCCGATGATCAGCGCGACGGCGACCGACACCGCGGTGATGGTGATGTTGTAGAAGACCTTGCGCACCGGCTTGAGGAACGCCCAGCCGTAGGCGGCGTTCATGAACACGCCGTCGATGGTGTCGAGCAGGCACATGCCCGCGGCGAACAGCACCGGCAGCACGAGGATGACGTAGAACGGCAGGTTCAGGGCGGCCGCGCCTCCGGCGATGACGAGCAGGCCCACCTCGGTGGCCGTGTCGAAGCCGAGCCCGAACAGCACCCCGACGGGGTAGATGTGCCACGGCTTGCGCACCGACCTGGTGAGCCCGTTGAGGAAGCGGTTCATGAAGCCGCGCTTGTTCAGGTGCTCCTCGAGCTCGGCCTCGTCGAACTCCCCGTGCCGCATCCGGCGGAAGACGCCGATGATGCCGGACAGCGCGACCAGGTTGAGGATGCCCAGCACCCACAGGAACACCCCGGACACCGACGCCCCGACGACCCCGGTGACCGAGTGCAGCTCGGAGCCGCCGTCCTTGACCTCGCCGGCCAGGGCCTTGACGCCGGCCGAGAGCAGGAAGGCCAGCAGGAACACGATCGTCGAGTGGCCGAGGGAGAACCAGAAGCCCACCGACAGCGGCCGGCGGTTGTCGCGGTACCCCTGCGCCTCGCGCTCGGCGTTGTCGGACAGCAGCTTGCGGGTCGTGTTGTCGACGGCGGCGATGTGGTCGGCGTCGAAGGCGTGCCGCATGCCGAAGGTGTAGGCCAGCACGGCGACCCCGACGTTGAACACCGGGTGCTCGCCGCCGAGGTGGTAGTGGTTCGGGATCACGAGCGCGAACAGGATGCCGAAGCCGAGGACGTGCAGGAAGACGATGAACCCGGCCATGCCCCACAGCGAGCGCCGATCGGTGTGGCTCAGCCCGTCCCGGAAGGTGGCCAGTCGCGAGGTGGACTCGGGTCGCGCCGCGGTGCTGGTCACCGCCCCGACGCTAACCGCCACGACAACTTGTTGCAAGAAATTGGCGACAAGGCCGGGGGCGATGTGGCCGGAGGGACAGCTCCGTCCCGTCCGTTCGGCCGGGGCCCCACACGTGAAACGCCCCCTCCGGCCGGTCGGACCCGGCTGGAGGGGGCGTTCACCCGCGGTGCGGCGACGTCAGACGTTGACGCCGAAGTCCTGGGCGATGCCCACGAGCCCGGACGAGTAGCCCTGCCCGACGGCCCGGAACTTCCACTCGTTGTTGTTCCGGTACAGCTCGCCGAAGACCATCGCGGTCTCGGTGGAGGCGTCCTCGGTGAGGTCGTAGCGGGCGACCTCGTTGTTGCTGCCCTGGTCGACGATGCGGATGAACGCATTGCGCACCTGGCCGAAGCCCTGCTGGCGCGCCTGGCCCTCGTAGATGCTCACCGGGAAAACGATCTTGTCGACCTCGGCGGGCACCTTGGTGAGGTCGACCCTGATCGCCTCGTCGTCGCCCTCGCCCTCGCCGGTGAGGTTGTCACCGGTGTGCTCGACCGACCCGTCCGGGCTGGTCAGGTTGTTGAAGAAGATGAAGTGCTTGTCCGAGACGACCTTGCCGTCCTGCTTGAGCATGATCGCCGAGGCGTCGAGGTCGAAGTCGGTGCCCGTGGTCGTGCGGGCGTCCCACCCGAGGCCGACGAGCACGTTGGTCATGCCCGGAGCCTCCTTGGAGAGGGAGACGTTGCCACCCTTGGCGAGGCTGACTGACATGGTGATTCCTTTCGGCTGACGTTCGTGGGTTGCTGACGTTCAGGGTTCTGGTGTCTGGTCTACAGGTCGAACTCCGACGGCGCGATACCCACCGCGTGGCAGGCGTCGCTTACGACCTTGCGCTCGGCGGCGTCGAACGAGCCGTCGGCGTGTCCGATGACCAGCCCGATGGAGATCACCGCGCGGGCCTGGTCGGGCTTGTCGCGCAGCTTGCCGATGGCCGCCACCGCGTCGACCTTCCCGAAGTCGAAGTCGCGGTTCAGCTTGTCGCAGTAACCGTCGAACTTCGCGCGGAGCTCGTCGGGCGGGAAGACGGCGAGGGTGTCGTTGCTGACGATCAGGCTCGCGGTGCGCTGCCGTTCCGCCGGGTCGATCGCGCCGTCGGCCGCGGCCACCAGGGCGCAGACGGCCATGCTGGCGTCGGCGAACTCGCGGCTGCGGTACTGGTCCTTCTTGGTCTTGAGCTGCTCCCCCAGGTCCTGGGCCCGGTTCTTGAGCTGGTCGAACAGTGCCATGGTCGTGGTCCTCTGCAGTGGATGTCGTGGGTGATGTAGGTGGAACGCTCAGGCCTGTGACGGGGTCTCCGCCGTCACGTGTTGCACAGCGGGCTCATCGCGGGCCGGCTCGTCACCGTCGGGCTCGTCGGCCCGCGGTCGCAGCAGGCTCAGGACGATCGAGCCACCGAGGAGAACCACGATCACGCCGAGGCTGACCAGCGACGGGATCTCCGGGATGGCGGTGTCGATGACCTTGTGCGAGGCCTGCAGCACGAGCTTCACGCCGATGAAGGCGAGGATGATCGCCAGGCCCTTGGACAGGTAGTGGAACTTCTCGAGCAGGCCGGAGAGCAGGAAGTACAGCGCACGCAGGCCCAGGATCGCGAAGGCGTTCGAGGAGTAGACGATGAACGCGTCGTCGCTGACTGCGAGCACGGCCGGCACGCTGTCGACGGCGAAGACCAGGTCGGCGGCCTCGATGGCCACGACCACCGCGAGCAGCGGGGTGGCGACGCGCTTGCCGACCTCCTTGACGAAGAACTTGGTGCCGTCGTACTCGTCGCGCACCGGGACGACCTTGCGCAGGAGCCGGATGGCGACGCTCTTGCCGGGGTCGTAGGACTCGTCGCTGGAGGCATCGTCCTTCATGAGCTTGTAGGCGCTGTAGAGCAGGATCGCGGCGAAGACGAACAGCACCGCCGTGAACTGGTTGACGACCGCGACGCCGGCGGCCAGGAAGATGCCGCGGAAGACCAGGGCGCCGATGACGCCGAAGAACAGCACCCGGTGCTGGTACTCGCGGGGCACCTTGAAGTAGCCGAAGATCAGCGCGAAGACGAACAGGTTGTCGACCGACAGGCTCTTCTCGAGCAGCCAGGCCGTGGTGAACTCGACGCCGGCGTCACTGCCGAGGGTCAGCCCGACGACGAGAGCGAAGACGAGAGACATGCCGACCCAGAGGGCGCTCCACCAGGCGGCTTCCTTGAACTTGATCACGTGCGCGCCGCGGTGGGCCAGCAGGTCGATCGCCAGCATGATCACGACGACCGCGCCGAACGCGGCCCAGGCCCAGAGTGGGACGTTCATCGGAACTCCTCGGAGGAGACGGTGCGACGCATGTTCGTCGCTGTTGCTACCAGTCTCCCTGCCGGAAGTACGCAGGTCCCGTCGCTCTGAGGCCGTTACAGGCCGATCCCGTTGCCGGACTTCGGCAATACGGGGCTGAAGCTGTGCAGGAGCTATCCGCGATGGGCAGCTGCCTGGGCACGGAGCGCAGCGTGCACCCCGTAGGCGTCGGCCCGCGGCGGCAGGTGCGCCTTCCGGACCTTGGCGACCGCGGTGTAATTGGTGTCGACGACGTTGGCCAGCGGCGACTCGACGGCCTGCGAGAGCAGCTGGTAGGCGTCGAGCTCGGACAGCCCGCACTCGGCCGACACCCACTGCACCAGGTCGAGCTGGGCGACCCGGAACGCGTCCTCGAGCGGCCGCGCCGACCCCAGCGACATCAGGTGCGTGTCGGTCTCTATGCGGGGCCACGGGGTCGGCCGGCCCTTGATCAGCTCGACGATGACGACGGAGTTCATGGCCGCCTCGACGGCCACCCCGCACGTCTCACCCTCACCCTGACGGGCGTGGCCGTCACCCAGGCTGACCAGCGCGCCCTCGACGTTGACGCCGAGGTAGCAGGTGGCGCCGACGCGCATCTCCGGGGTGTCCATGTTGCCGCCGTGCGCGTCGGGCACGAGCGCCGAACGCACTTCCAGGTTGGCCGGCGCGACGCCGACGGTGCCGTGCATCGGGTCGAGCGGCAGCTCGACCGCGACGTCGCTGTCGCGGGCCCGGAAGGTGCAGGTGCGGGCGACGCGGTCGAGGTCCCAGATCCACACGACCTCGGGCAGCGGCGGCTGCAGCGTGGCGGTCTGGTGCGTCGAGGTCAGCGCCCCGAACAGCGGCACCGTGGTCGAGGCGGCCCAGTCGCGGGCCGGCTCGATGTCGACGAAGTGCACGGCCAGGGTGTCGCCGGGCTCGGCGCCCTCGACGTAGAACGGGCCGGTCTGTGGATTCAGGAACGGGAACTCACAGACCTCGCTCACGAGGTCGTTGACCGACCGGACCCGTCCGGCGAAGCAGTCCTCGGTGTAGACGGCCAGGACCGTGCCCGGCCGGATGCGCGCCACCGGGGCGGCGCCGCCGAAGGTCCAGGCGTAGTCGCCGTCGCCGGGGGTGTAGGTCAGGACCTCGCTCATACCTCGAGGACCATAGCCAGCCGGATCGGCGCCATCGCCTCGGGGCGTTGGCTGCGGACAATGTCACGTCCGAGTTGAGTGGGCCTCGATCACCCGACACACTGGGCACGACCGGCGGAAGGGAGCAGGCAGTGACGCTCTTGACCCGTGCCTCGCTGGTGGCGGCGGCCCAGGTCGATCCATGGGCGATGCTCGCGCAGCTCGAAGCCGGGGACCCGGCGCAGATCGAGGAACTCGCGTCCGCGTTCTACCGGGCGAGCGGTCATACCCGAGCCGCCTTGTCGGCGGACGCGCAGGCCAAGCGGTACGTTCGCGCCGGTTACACCGTGAACGGGACGTCGCCGCTTGATTACAGCGCGGACGCCCGTCGCACTGCGGCGTCGCTGCACGACGCCGCCGACGCACTGCCCAAGATCGCGAAGGTGCTGACCGCCGTCGCCGACGACCTGCAGACCTCGACGGGCACCGTCACCACCGAGGTGCACGCGCTGGATGCCACGCTCGACCGCATCGAGGGCGCATGGACCACGTTCATGCAGGGCGTCGGACATCACCTGCCCTCGGACGACCAGGAGGCCGCGCGCAACGGCTATGTCGCGCAGGCCGTGGCTGCCGTCGCCAGCGCCGGAGCGTCGGCGAACCGCGTGGTGACCAGCTACGAACACACCCTGGCCAGGGCGTCGAAGTCGATGGCCGACCTGGGCTACGTGACCCCGGACTCGCTGCGGGAGGCGGGTGAGGTCGAGACCGCTCCCCTGCCCGTCGGGAGCAGCCCGACGAAGGTCGCGGATTGGTGGTCGCGGCTGACACCGGCGCAGCGGGAGTACCTGATCGACCACCGCTACCAGACCCTCGGTCAGCTTAAAGGCTTGCCCGCGCCTGTCCTCGACACCGCGAACCGGCATCGCATCCACGACGACAGGTCGTCGCTGGACCAGCGACTCGCCGCACTCGACAACCACAACGACCCCACGGGTGTTGTCCGCGCCGGAGTTCGTCGGCTGATCGCCAACGACGACGGCATCCTGCGGACCCTCCACGCCAAACCCGCCGGGGTGCCCGCCCCCATCTACGTCCTCGCGTTCGACCCGGACGGCAAGCAGGGGCAGACGGGGGTGGCAATCAGTTACGGGAACCCGGACACCGCCGACAACACCGCCGTCGTCGTTCCCGGTACGGGGAACAACGCGAGCAACCTCTCCTCGGTCGCGGGCAACGCCAGCAATCTGTACCGCACGATGTCCGGCAATCGCGCGGTCGTCGCCTGGTTGAACGGCCCTGAACCGCAGGACCTCCCGCATGCCGCCCTGGATTCCTACGCCAACGACTCGGCGCCGCACCTCGTGGGTGACATCGCCGGCCTGCGCGCCTCCCATGACGCAGCCATCGGCAGCGGCGGGCACCTCACCATGATCGGCCACAGCTACGGCAGCTACATCGCGGGCAAGGCGATGACCCAGGGCGCGAAGGTCGACGACGTCGTGTTCGTCGGCTCGCCGGGTGTCGGGGTCGATCATGCGAAGGATCTGGGTATCGACCCGCACCACGTCTGGGACGGCGAGGCCGGCGACGACCCGATCCTGTTGACCGAGAAGCGCTTCACGCCCGACCCGCTCACCGGCAACAACCCCGAAGACGGCGACTTCGGCGCGCTGCACTTCGACGTCTCCGGCTCGCACGGTCACTCCGAGTATTACAAGGCGGGCAGCTCGTCGCTGCGGAACATGGCCCACATCGCCGACGGCGACTACCCGGCTGTGCACACCGTTCACGCGCCCGACTACCGCGGGCTGCGGGAACTGCCCGGCGACTGGGTCGCGAGTGCCGTCAATCCGTTCGCCACGGACTACGACACCGTCAAGGACCTGGTGACCGGCCACCCGCTCGAGGCCGGGTCGGCTTATTACCACGGCGCCGTGAACGAGGGTAAGGACGTCCTCCACCTCGGCGAGGACGGGGTCCACGCGGCGGGCACCGGGCTGAAGAAGGTCTGGGACGCGCTATGAGCGACACGCGATGAGCAGCCCGGCGCTGGGGCCACCCCCCACCGGCTCGCCGCCACCGCACCTCGGCTCCGCCCGCCCGCCACGCCGAACCGTGGCGGGATGGACGGCCGCCGCCGTCCTCACGGTTGTTGTCATCGTCATCGGAGTGGTCGTCGCCATGAATCTCTCGTCCTCCGCCAGCAGCGGCCCGTCGCTCGCCGAACTCGAACGCATCGTGGACCGTGCTCCGCTGCCGCCCGGATCGGTTCTGGTCGACGAGACCAGGATCAGCGCGAAGGGTGACCGCACCGCCCACGTCGACCGGCGCTACCGGCTGCAGTCGGCGACTCCGGGCGCGGACGTGCGCAGCCTGCTCGCCGCGCACGGGTACCGCCTCGCCAACCTTCGTACGGGCGCCGTGGAACCGGTCGAGTCGAGCGACTGGTCGGACTACGCCTCGGCGGCCACGGGCGACGTCAACGTGGTTCCGCCCGACCACGGGAACGGCAGCATCGAATACTCCTGGCAAGGGGCGGAGCTGTCCATCACTGCGAACGGCGGCGACTTCTGAGCAGGCACGTGGTCGGATCAGGGCCAGGCGAGCAACTGGGCGCCCAGGGTCGCCACGTGCAACGCGGATCGATCGCCGGGAACGGGAACTCACAGACCTGGCTCACGAGGTCGTCGACCGACCGGACCCGTCCGGCGAGACAGTCCTCGGTGAAGACGGCCAGGACCGTGCCCGGCCGGATGCGCGCCACCGGGGCGGCGCCGCCGAAGGTCCAGGCGTAGTCGCCGTCGCCGGGGGTGCAGGTCAAGACCTTGCTCATGCGTGGAGCATAGAGGCGCGCGTCACCCGGACGGCCAGTCGAGCAGTTGCGCCGCGAGCGTCGCCAGTTGCAGGGGGAAACGGTCACCGGGCAGGTTCGGGTCGAGCCCGGTCAGGTCACGGATCCGGTCGAGCCGGTAGGTGACCGCGCGTACGGACAGGTGCAGCGCGCGGGCCGTCGCGGCGTTGTTGCCACCGGCCGCGTGGTACGCGACGAGGGTGTCGATCAGTGGTTGCGGGCCGCCGCGCACCGTCCGCAGCGGCCCGAACGTGCTCTCGACGAGATCGGCCAGCACGTCGCGGTCGCGCAGCAGAACGCGATAGGCGAGCAGGTCGCGGGCGTCGACGACGCGGGCGGACAGGGCCAGCCGGGCGCCGAGGTCCAGCGCGTCCAGCGCTTCGCGGTAGGACGTCACCACCCCGTCGGATCCGGGTCCGGGGCGGCCGACGCCGATCCGCCACGTCCCCACCGCCGCGCGGGACCCGCGCTGGCGGTCGAGCACCTCACCGAGCCGGTCGACGACGTGCGTGACGGCGCGGCGGTCGGGCGCGGCGAACACCACGACGAGGCGCCCTTCCTTGCTGGCGAGCAGCGCCTGCGCGTCGCCCTTCACGCCGGAGATCGCCCGTTCCAACGTCCCGATCAGCGGCAGCCCGTCGTCGAAGGCCCGCTCGGCGTCGACGGTGACCACGGCGTGCGGGCCAGCCAGGTCGAGGCCGAAACCCTCGGCCCGGTGCAGCAGGCCGACGACGTCCGCCGTGCCGGCCAGCAGGTCGTCGATGAACTCCCGGCGCGCCGACTCCTGCGTCCGCACCAGCGCCCGCCGGGCCAGCTGGTAACCCTCGGCGAGGACGGCGACCACGTCGTCGACGGCGTGCAGCATGACCTCGCCGGCTCGCACGACGCCCTGCGGGCGGGCGGCGGCGTCGCGCACCGGCGGCAGGTGCGGCCACAGCCGCCACGCCGCCGAGAGGTAGAGGTCGAGCAGCGCCCGCAGCGCCACGCCCTGCCGTGCCGCCCGGTCGCCGAGACCGCGGTAGCGGCGGACCTCGCCCGGCCCCAGCGCCTCCCCCGCGACCACGGCCGCAACGAGCACGGGCAGGAAATCACCCAGCAGCTCGACGGGGACCCCACCGGAATCCGTGGCGGCGCCGGCGGCCACCTCGTCCAGCACCTCGCGGGGGATGACGTCGACCGGATCCACGGAGGGCGACGTCACGGGGTCATCATGCCGTCCGGGCACTTACCAGCGGTCGACGTGCAGCACGTCGTCGAGCGGCTGACGCGCGGCCGGCTTGAACGTGTCACCGGTGTAGTAGGCGGTCGGCAGCAGCACCCCGTGCCGCACCCCGTCCGGCAGCCCCAGGATCTGCGCCATCTCGGCCTCGCGGGCGAGCGTGAACGACGTCCACGCGGTGCCCAACCCCCTGGCCCGCGCCGCGAGGCAGAAGCTCCACGCGGCCGGCAGCAGCGAGCCCCACAGCCCCGCCTGGGTGCCTGACGGCAGCTTCGACGCCTCGATGCACGGGATGACGAACGCCGGCACCTCGGCGATGTGCTCGGCCAGCCAGGCCGCGCTGTCACCGACCCGCTGCTGCACCCGGGCCCGCGCCGGGTCGTCCTGGTACTGGCCCGCCGCCGAGGAGGCGGAGGCGAAGTAGGCCTCGCCCACCTCGGCATACAGCCGCCCGATGGCGGCCCGCTGCCCGGCGTCGGTGACGACCAGCCAGTGCCAGCCCTGCCGGTTCGACCCGGACGGTGCCTGCAGCGCGACCTCGATCGACTCGCGGATCAGCTCCATGGGGACGGGCCGGGTGAGGTCGAGGCGCTTGCGGACGGTGCGGGTGGTCGTGAGCAGCTCGTCGGGTGACAGGGGAAGGGTCATGGCCCGATCATGCCGCCCGAGGGGGAGCAGCGCTCCCTCCCCGCGGCCCACGGACCGACGCACCATGGACCCATGACCGTCACCTTCATCACCGGGGCCAACAAGAGCCTCGGCCACGAGACCGCCCGCCGCCTCATCGAGCACGGCCACACCGTCCTGATCGGCGCCCGCGACCCCGAACGGGGCACGAAGGCGGCCGACGAGCTCGGCGGCCGCTTCGTGCAGATCGACGTCACCGACGACGCATCGGTCGCATCGGCCGCGGCCGACGTCGCCGCCCACGAGGGACACGTCGACGTGCTCATCAACAACGCCGGCGTCGCCGGTACCTACCGCGACGACGTGGAGACCTACACCGCGCAGGACGCGGCGGAGGTGCTCGACGTCAACGTCGTCGGCGTGGTGCGGGTGACCCAGGCGTTCCTGCCCCTCCTGCACGCCTCCGACGCGCCGCAGATCGTGAACGTCACGAGCGGGTTGGGCTCCTTCGCGGCCACGCAGGACCCGGACCGCGTCGAGCACACCGTCCTGACGCCGATCTACTCCGCGTCGAAGGCGGCGCTGACCATGTTGAGCACCATCTGGGCCCGTGGCTTCCACGGGATCCGGGTCAACGTGGTCGACCCCGGCTACACCGCCACGGACTTCAACGGCAACACCGGCACGCAGACCGTCACCGAGGGCACGGACGCCATTGTCGAGATGGCGACCACCGGGCCGGACGGCCCGACCGGCGCCTACCGCGACCGGCACGGCGTCGCGCCGTTCTGAGCGACGGCGTCAGAGCTTGGCGTCGCCGCGGACGTTGACCGCGGGCACGACCTTCTCGCCGTAGGCCGCGAGCGTCGCGTCCTTGGCGTCGTGCTGCAGGTAGACCGCGAACTGGTCGACGCCCAGCGCGCGCAACTCCTGCAGCCGGTCCACCTGGGTGGCGGGTGGGCCGATGAGGCAGAAGCGGTCGATGACCTCGTCGGGGACGAAGTCGGTGTGGGTGTTGCCGGCCTTGCCGTGCGAGTTGTAGTCGTAACCCTCGCGCCCGGCGATGTAGTCGCTCAGCGCCTTCGGCACCGCCGCACCCTCGGTGCCGTAGCGCGCGACGATGTCGGCGACGTGGTTGCCGACCATGCCGCCGAACCACCGGCACTGGTCGCGGCCGTGGGCGAGCCCGGCGTCGGTGCCGTCGGTGACGTAGGCCGGAGCGGCGACGCAGATCGTGATCGAGTCGGGGTCACGGCCGGCGTCGGCGGCGGCCCGGCGCACGGCGGCGATCGACCATTCAACGATCGCCGGGTCGGCCAGCTGCAGGATGAACCCGTCGGCGACCTCGCCGGTCAGCGCGAGCGCCTTGGGCCCGTAGGCCGCCACCCACACGGGCAGTTGCGAACCCTGCGACCACGCCAGGCGCAGGGTGCTGCCGCGGTAGTCGACGGACTCACCGTTCGCGAGGCCACGGATGACGGCGATGGACTCGCGCAGGTTCTTCAGGGTCACCGGCGCGCCGTTGATCACACGGACGGCCGAGTCGCCACGGCCGATGCCGCAGACCGTGCGGTTGCCGAACATGTCGTTCAGGGTGGCGAACAGCGACGCGGTGACCGTCCAGTCCCGCGTCGCCGGGTTCGTCACCATCGGCCCGACCGTCATCCGGTGCGTCGCCGAGAGGATCTGGGAGTAGACGACGTACGGCTCCTGCCACAGCAGGTGCGAGTCGAAGGTCCACGCGTGCGTGAAGCCGTAGGCCTCGGCGCGCACCGCGAGGTCGACGACCCGCCACGCCGGCGGGTCGTTCTGCAGGACGACGCCGAACTGCATGCTGCCCGAGCTCATTGGATCCAGACCCTCAGATCAGGTTCTGCGAGAGCTCGCGCTTGACGAAGCGGCCGTGCGCCTTCGACCCGACATACCCCGAAGTATCCTTGACGACGGTGCCGCGCGAGAGCACGACGTCGACGTGCCCGTCGATCTCGTAACCCTCCCAGGCCGAGTAGTCCATGTTCATGTGGTGCGTGCGTCCTTCGCCGACGCCGATCGACGTGTGCCCGTTCGGGTCGTAGACGACGAGGTCGGCGTCGGCCCCGGGGGCGATGACGCCCTTGCGGCCGTAGAGCCCGAACATCCGTGCGGGCGTCGTGCAGCACACGTCCACCCACTTCTCCAGCGAGATCCGGCCGTCCTTGACGCCCTGGAACAGCAGGTCGAGGCGGTGCTCCACCGAGCCGATGCCGTTGGGGATCTTGGCGAAGTTGCCGACGCCCAGCTCCTTCTGGTCCTTCATGCAGAACGGGCAGTGGTCGGTCGAGACCGTGGTGACGTCGCCCGTGCGCAGGTACTTCCAGAGCTCGTCCTGGTGACCCTCCGCGCGCGAACGCAGCGGGGTCGAGCACACCCACTTGGCGCCCTCGAAGTCACCCCACTGCTCGCTGCGGGCCCCCAGGTTGTCCTCGAGCGACAGGTACAGGTACTGCGGGCAGGTCTCGGCGAACGCGTTCTGGCCGGCGTCGCGGGCCTCGGCGATGCGGGCCAGGGCCTGCTTGGCAGACACGTGCACGACGTAGAGCGGTGCACCGGTCAGCTCGGCGAGCATGACGGCGCGGTGCGTCGCCTCCTGCTCGGTCTGCCACGGGCGAGTGACGCCGTGGAAGTACGGCGTCGTGTCGCCACGCTCGATCGCCTGCTGTACGAGCACGTCGATGGCGCTGCCGTTCTCGGCGTGCATCATGATCAGGCCGCCGTTGCCGGCCGCGGTCTGCATGGCGCGCACGATCTGGCCGTCGCTGGACAGGAACACGCCGGGGTAGGCCATGAACAGCTTGAAGCTGGTGATGCCCTCGCCGATGAGCTCGTCCATGGCCTTGAGCGACTCGTCGTCGACCTCGCCGATGATCTGGTGGAAGGCGTAGTCGACCGCGCAGTTGCCGGCCGCCTTCTCGTGCCACAGCGCGACCTGGTCCTGCACCCGCTGGCCGTGCGCCTGCACGACGAAGTCGACGATGGTCGTGGTGCCGCCCCACGCGGCCGCTCGTGACCCGGTCTCGAAGGTGTCGCTCGCGTTGGTGCCGCCGAACGGCATCTCCATGTGCGTGTGTGCGTCGATGCCACCCGGGATGACGTACTTGCCGGTCGCATCGATGGTGGTGTCGGCGGTGATCGGACCGAGGGTCTGCGTGCCCGGCTCCAGCAGCGCGACGATCCGCTCCCCGTCGACCAACACGTCCTGCCGGGAGGATCCGGTCGATGAAACGACCGTCCCGCCGGTAATCAGGGTCGTCATGCGACGACGCAGTCGGAGCAGGACAATTTGAAATAGCCTTCGGCGCCCGGAGCGCAGCGGAGGGCGGTGCTCACGGGCGGGTCGTCTTCTCGTAGGAGTCGGGGCGACGGTCGCGGTAGAACTGCCAGTCGTTGCGCACCGCGGTGATGACGTCGAGGTCGAGGTCCCGCGTGACGATCTCCTCCTTGTCCTGCGAGGCGACCTCGCCGACGTAGTTGCCGCGCGGGTCGACGAAGTAGGACGAGCCGTAGAAGTGGGGGGCGTCGGCGCCGAACTCGCCGACCTCCTGGCCGATGCGGTTGTTGGCCGCGATGAAGTACTGGTTGGCGGCCGCGGCCGCCGGCTGCTCCAGCTCCCACAGCCGGTTCGACAGGCCGGGCTTGGTGGCCGAGGGGTTGAAGACGAGCTGGGCGTTGTTCAGGCCGAGCTCGCGCCAGCCCTCCGGGAAGTGCCGGTCGTAACAGATGTAGACGCCGACGCGACCGACCGCCGTCTCGAACACCGGGTAACCGAGGTTGCCGGGGCGGAAGTAGAACTTCTCCCAGAACGCCGGCAGGTTGGGGATGTGGTGCTTGCGGTACGAGCCGAGCAGGGTGCCGTCGGCGTCGATCACCGCAGCGGTGTTGTAGTACTCGCCGGCGTTGGCGACCTCGTAGATCGGCAGGATGATCACCAGGTGCAGCTCGCGGGCCAGCGCCTGGAACCGCTCCGTCGTCGGGCCCGGGATCGACTCGACGTAGTCGTAGTACTTCTGGTCCTGCACCGCACCGAAGTACGGGCCGTAGAACAGCTCCTGGAAGCCGATGACCTGCACGCCGTCTGCCGCGGCCTCACGCGCCAGCTCCTCGTGCCGCACGATCATCGATTCTTTGTCGCCCGTCCAGGCGACCTGGGTGACGGCGGCTCGGACGACGGCCATACGGACTCCTTCGACGACGCGGCGGGGGCTCCGACTCTAGCCCGCTTCGGACGCCGCGACAGGGCTCTCACCGAGATCATGGGATGCGCCCCGGCCGGCCGGGCAGCATGGCCCCGTGCTGCGTTTCGACGGGTCGATCGCCGGGATCGGCACGTCGTCGGGTGTCCGGCTCGTCGTCGGGATGTGGACCGAGAGCCCGTTCGGGCCGATCGCCGACGTCATGATCGAACGCCCGAACGGCGGCCGGACGCTGCTCGCCCCGCACCCCGACGTGGGCGCGTTCATCGCCGGCACCTACCGCTTCGACGACGTGCGGTCCGAGAACGTGCGCCTCGACCTGGACGGGGACACCCGCACCGTCGTCGCCGACTCGCTGGTCCTGCGCTTCGTCGTGGGCCGGCGCACGCCCGCCGGCCGGCTGCTCGCCCTGGTCCCCCGCCGCCTGGCCCGCGCCCGCTGGTGGGTGCGGGCCATCGACCCGGTCGCGCGACTGGTCCGGCGCGGCGTCCGGACCGCCGGTACCGCGGGTGGCGGTCGTCGCGAGTGGTACTGCGCGCTCGACGAGCACCGCGTCGTCCAGGTGCAGGCCACGCTCGACGGCGTCGACCTCGGTGGCCTCCGCCGCGTCACGCCGCCCGTGCGTTTCGGGTTCGCCTCGACTCCCCCGTCGCCGTCGCTCGTGCGGGTCACGACGTGGATCGACGCGGATCCGCCGCTACCTCCGAGCGACGACGACGGAGCAACGAACCCACCACGCTGATGACCACGATCAGCACGATCGCCGCGACGACCCCCTGCCACGGTTCGGGGAACACCGACCGGCCGGCCACCCCGATCGCCGCGTAGACCACCGCCCACAGCGCCGAGGCAGCGAGGTCGGCGCTGACGTAACGCCGGAACGGGTAGCCACCGAGCGCGGCGGCGAGCAGCACCGGGATGCGGCCGCCGGGGACGAGCCGGGACAGCAGCAGGGTCCGGAGCTCGTGCCGGGCGATCTCGTCCTGGAAGCGGGCGAGCGCGGCCGCGCGGGCATCGGCGTGCAGCCAGGCGATGCGCGCCGACAGCCGCTCGCCGAAGAAGCGCAGGACGGCGTAGACGACGAGATCGCCGAGGTAGGCACCTGCGGCCCCGACGCCGATGACGACGGGCAGCAGCACGACGTGATCGGACACGCCCAGTACCGCCCCGACGCTGACGGCGGCGCCGGTGGGCACGACCGGGACGACGGCGCCGAAGGCGACGACCCCGAACATGCCGGCCAGGTAGCCGACCCCGAAGGAACCACTCACGGGTGCCCGCTCACAGCTCGATGCCCTGCCCGGGTCGCAGGACGTGGGCCCGGACGCCGTCGTCGAGCGCCGCGGCGAACTCGCGCCCGGGGGCCTGGCACTTGCGCGCGTAGAGCGCCGGGGACACGCTGCGCAGCCCGACCGGCCACAGCGTCGCGTAGTGGATCGGCACGGCGTCCGCTGCGCCCACCCGGCGCACCGCCTCGGCCGCCTGTACCGGGTCGAGGTGCTCCGGGCCGAGCGTCGGCCCCCAGCCCCCGACCGGCACCAGCGCGATGTCGACCGGCCCGATGTCGCGCATCCCGTCGAACAGGCCGGTGTCGCCGGCGAACCACACCCGCCGACCCTCGGCCGCGAGTACGTACCCGAGTGCCGGGCCGACGTGCCGCGAGCCGGGCAACCGCCGGCCGTCGTGTCGCGCCGGGACGACCGACAGCGTCACCCCACCCAGGTCGAGCACCTCACCGGGCCCGACCTCGTCGACGGACAACTCGGGCAGCGGGCGTCGCAGCAGCGCGGCCGCGCCGCGCGGGGCGACGAGGCGCACATCAGGACCCAGTCGGCGCAGCGACGGCACGTGCAGGTGATCGGCGTGCAGGTGCGAGACGATCACCACGTCGGCGCGGGCGGCGTCCGACGGCGGCGGCCGGTGGTCGACGCGGGCCAGGTGGGCGACGTGGGCCGTCAGCACAGGGTCGGTGAGCACGCGCAGGCCGCCGAGCTCGACGGTCAGGCTGGCGTGCCCCCACCAGTCGATCCTCACACCGGCACCCTGCCGTTCCCACCGACGTGGTCGCCGACCGGCTCGTCCGCACGACCGCCCGGGCCGGGGTCGTCACCGGGGCGCAGGCCGAGCGCGCGCAACCGGCCGACCAGCGCGTCGTGCACCTCACGCCCGGTCAGGGCTGGCGGGGCGTTGACGTCGTCGGTGGTCCGGAAGCGCGCACGGACACCGGGCCAGGTCGTGGGCACGACGAACAGGGCCTCGGTCTGGTCGCCGCCGAGGCCGCCGTGCGAACCAACGAGTTTCTCGAACGCCGCCACCTCGCCGGTGTCGGGGTCGTGGCGACCGAGCACGACCACGTCGCCGACGTGGTCGCGCCCGTCGAGGTCCAGCAGGTCACGGGCGGCCTGCGAGCCGAACGGCTCGAGCGGGTCGTCCCCGGCCCCGGACGCGACCCCGGTCGCGGCCAGCCCGCGCCATCCGCCGGGCCCCATCACGACCGGGCCGCGGACCTCCGCGCAGCGGACCATCACCAGCCCGATGCCGGGTGTCGCGACGAGACCGTCCAGCAATCGCGGGTGGGCCCGCTCGATCTGCTGCCGCGTCGCCCGCCCCTCGACCGTCGGCAGGTAGATGTGCGCGAGGCTGCCCGCGGCGGCGACGACGGGCGCCGAGGTCGGCATGCCGTCGGGATCCCTGCCGAGGCTGACGGTGACGTCCTCCCGGGCGACACGGCGGGCGTCGCGGCGCGCGCGCCGGCGGGCCAGGCTACCGATGCCGTTCCTGCGGGAGCGCGCGGCACCGGTGAGGAGCACGTTGGCCGGGCCCCACCGCTCGACCTGCTCCTCGCGTCGACCGGCCGGCACCTCGTCGGCCAGTTCGGCGACGACGTCTTCGAGGGTGCGGCCCGCGAGCTGGGCGAAGGGTTCGCCCTGCGCCTGCCCGTGGTCGGACAGCACGACGATCTCGTAGCGCCGATTGGTCTCGGCGGCGACGTCCTCGAAAAAGCGCAGCACGCGGTCGAGGCCGTCCAGGGTGCGCACCGCCTCGGGCCGGGTGGGTCCGGCGTGGTGCGCGATCTCGTCGAAGTCCACGAAGTCCACGAAGACGACCGGCGCCCCGCGGGCCATCTGTTCGGCCACGACGGCGAGGTTCAGGTCGTGCAGCAGCGCCGTGGTCACCCCACGCAGCAGTGGGAAGACGCCGCCGCGGGCGACGCGGGGACGGACGTCGCGCCGGCGCTGGCGGCGGGCCTGGTAGATCTCCATGACGACCTGGCCGGCGAAGACCACCAGCGTGCGCAGGAAGCCCAGCGAGGTCGCGAAGGAGGCCAGCCCGCGCGTGCGACGGTCGGGCAGCCGCGCGTCGCTCATGGTCAGGATGCAGGTCGGGGCGTCGCCGGAGAACAGGTTGGACACACTGACGCCGCCGTCGGCGAGCAGCCCCCGGCCCGTCGAGATGCGCTGTTCGACGACGTGGGCGTCCGCCGGTCGGTTGGCGACGAGCAACGCGCCGGTCTGCTTCTCGAACCAGCGGAACGACGGAACGGCGCGGGTGTCCCCGTGCAGCAGCACCGCCTGGCCGGCGGGGGTCGTCGCGGGCAGTCCGGTGTGCCACCGGTAGCCGCGATGGCTGCCGTCGCGCATCCAGCGGGCCAGGGTGGGCACGGCGCCGGCGACGATGGACTGGCGCAGCACCCCGATCCCGAGGCCGTCGAGCTGGACGACGAGCAGGCCCGGCCGGCCCGTCTCGGGCCCGCCCTCGAGCCGGTGCGCCACCCGCACGGCCCGTCCGAGGACCTGGGTCAGGTAGGAGTCCGCGCTGCCGGCGTCGAGCAGCCAGTTGACGACGGCCGCCACAGCCGCCGCGGCCAGCGACACCAGGAACGTGCGCAGATAGCTGAGCGAACGCACGTCCGGCGCGATGTTGACGGCGACGTCGAGGATGATCCCCTGCGCGAGCAGACCCACCACGAGAAGGCCCACCGGCCCGGTGAGCACCGCCAGGCCGGCCAGCAGCGGGCGCACGACGAACCCGACGCCGACCACGGTGACGACGAGGAGCAGTACCGACACCGGCCCGGTGGTCTGCCGGCCGGGCAGGATCCAGAACGTGACGCTGAGCGCGATGAACGAGGTGATCATCGTCCGCACCAGCTCGGCCAGGTTCAGGCCGGTCGGTCGCCACGACAGCACCAACCGCCGCCCGATGGCGAGCCGGCGCCGGACCGAGCGGCTGATCACGCGGTCGAGGTTACTGAAGCCGGCCTGTCGCGATCGTCAGCGCCGAACCGTCGGACGGTGACGGTTCGGCGCCGACGGTTCGACGCGGATCGACGCAGCTGCGACGGTCAGAGGTGCGTGAACGAGCCGTACGTCGTCGAGCTCGGGTCCCAGATCTGCTGGTAGTTCACACCCTCGGCCTCGTCGATCGCGGCCACGGTCTTGCCCGGGCTGAGATAGATACCCACGTGGTACACGTCGCCCTGGCTGTCGTGGTAGAACACCAGGTCACCCGGCCGGGCGTGCGAGGCCGGGATGAGGCGGGCCGCACGCGACTGGTCCTCGGAGATGCGCGGCGTCTGGAAGCCGAACTTCTTGTAGCTGTACATGACCAGGCCCGAGCAGTCGAACTTCTTGGGGCCGGTGGCGCCCCAGACGTAGGGCTGGCCGATGTGCTTCTTCGCCTCGGCCGCGACCTTGGCCAGGATGGCCGTCGACGGTGAGCCGGCGGCGAGAGCCTGACCGGCCCGGGTGTCGAGGGTCCGGCAGCCCAGGAAGGTGTTGTGGCCCCATCCGACGTTCACGGCCCACAGGCAGGCCTGGTGGGTGCCGGAACTCACCGGCTCGGTGACGGAGTAGCTGGCGTTGCCGCCGCTGCCCGCCGGGGCGCCGGCCCCGGTGCGTGACGTGCCGAAGGTGGCAGCGGAGCTCCCGTCGACGTACAGGACGACGGTGAGGTGCTTGCTGCGGAAGTCCTGGTCGGTGACGAAACCGGACAGGTGCAGCGACGAGCGCGACGCGCTCGCGTGGCTGATGACTCCGGCGGGGCTGTGCTTCGCGATGGTCGCCGAGCTCACCTTGCGGCCGAGCGGGTAGGCCATGCACTTACCGACGACGTTCGTACCGGGCCCGGAGTTGCGGAAGGCAACGCACACCGTGTGGTTGCCCGACGGCACGCGCACCGGCATGACGAAGCCGGGCGTCGGCCCGGCGTGGTACTTGGTGGTGACGGAACGGTAGGCGACGGACGTGGTCGCGACGGCCCGGGTGACCCCGTCGACGAGCGCGAACGCCACGGCGTTGCTGGTCCGGGAGTCCGGGTCGACCGCCCAGCCGCGCAGGGTGAGGCCGGTCGACGTGGCGGTGACCCCGCTGAGGCCACCGAGCGGGTTGTGCGAGGCGGTAGTCGCGGCCGAGGCCGGCGCGGCGCCGACCACGACTGCGGTGGCCAGCCCGGCGACCAGGCCGGTGACGGCGGTCAGCGCGGCGGTGGGGCGCCGCAGCCGGGTCAGGTGAGCGTGCATCGAGGCGGAGCGGGTCATGGTGGAGGGCCCTTCAGGTGGTAGATCGCTGGCGTTCCCCCGCTGCGTGTCCCCGCGACGACCGTAACCCAGCGTAAAGAAAATGTGAAGAGGTGTGGTGGAAGTGAAGTGAGGGTCGACCTCAGGCCAGCGCACGGGTGACCCGGGCCGGCCACGCGGGGCCGCCGTACACGAAGCCGGTGTAGGACTGCACGGCGTCGGCACCGGCGTCCAGGCGCGCACGCGCGTCGGCCGGCCCGTCGATCCCGCCGACGCCGATCAGGACGAGACGCCGACCCACGTGCGACCGGAGCAGGCGCAGCACCCCCGCGGCCCGGTCCGCCAGCACCGGGCCGGACAGCCCGCCGGCCCCGGCCGCCTCGACCTCCAGCGCCGGCGAGGAGAGCCCGTCGCGCCTGGTCGTGGTGTTGGTGGCGATGAGCCCGTCCACGCCGGCCTCGAGCGCGAGGTCGGCCACGGCGAGCAGATCGGCGTCGGCGGCGTCCGGGCTCACCTTGACGAGCAGCGGCACCCGACCGCGGCCGGGGACGTCGTCGCAGACGGCGCGCAACGCGACGAGCAGGGGGCGCAGCGCGTCCACCGCATGCAGGTCGCGCAGGCCGGGCGTGTTCGGCGAGCTGATGTTGACCGCCAGGTAGTCGGCGTGCGGGGCCAGGGCTCGCGCGCTGCGGCTGTAGTCGGCGACGACCTCGTCCGGCCCGGCGAGCTTGGAGCGCCCGACGTTGACACCGATGACGATCCGCCGGCCGGCGGCCGTGCGGCGCAACGCGGCCAGGCGGGCCGCCACGACGTCGGCGCCGTCGTTGTTGAACCCCATCCGGTTGACGATCGCGCGGTCAGCGGGGAGCCGGGCCAGCCGCGGCCGCGGGTTGCCCGGCTGCGGGCGCGCGGTCACGGTGCCGATCTCGACGAAGCCGAAGCCGAGCGCGGCCAGCGCCACCACGCCGCGGGCGTTCTTGTCGAACCCGGCAGCCACACCGAGGGGTCCGGGCAGCCGCAGGCCGAGCACCTCGACAGCACTGCCGGCCGGAGGTGCACAGCGCCGTGCGACCAGCGCGCGCACCGGCCGGACCGCTAGGGCGAGCCGGAGGAGGAGGAACCCCAGACGGTGCGCCAGCTCGGCGTCGACGTGGCGGCCGACGATCCGCATCAGCGCCGCGTACACACCGCCCACCCTAGGGGCCGCCGGCCCGGCCCGAGGCGGCGGTCAGCCCTGCCGCGGGCGCTCAGTCCTGCTGCGGACGCTTGGACAGCACCTCGCTGAGCGCCTCGTCCGTCCGCGCCTGGCGGGCGAGGTCGGCGTCGCGCTCCTCGCGCTCGAGGCGTTGCGATTCGGCGAGAGCGGCGTCGAGTTTTGCGGCGCGCTCGTCGTTGTCGGGCACGGGGTTGTCGGGCATGACCCGGACAGTACGAGACGAAGATGAACAGACCGGCGGAAGGCCGCGCGGTCCCCGTCACACCCTCGTCAGTCGCCGACCGCGTCGATCCCGCGGCGGACCAGCAGCGGGTCGGGCGTCCCCACGACCTCGCGGTTCTTGCCCTCGTAGTCGAACTGGCTCAGGAAGTACCGCATCGCATTGAGCCGCGCCCGCTTCTTGTCATTGGACTTGATCGTGATCCACGGGGCGACGTCGGTGTCGGTGCGCAGGAACATCTGTTCCTTGGCCGCGGTGTAGGCGTCCCACTGGTCCAGCGACTCCAGGTCGATCGGCGAGAGCTTCCACTGCCGCACCGGGTCGACCTGTCGGATGATGAACCGCGTCCGCTGTTCCGACCGCGTCACCGAGAACCAGAACTTGGTCAGGTGCACGCCGCTCTCGACGAGCATCTGCTCGAACAGCGGCGCCTGGCGCATGAACTGCTCGTACTGCTCCTCGGTCGCGAAGCCCATGACCCGCTCGACGCCGGCGCGGTTGTACCAGCTGCGGTCGAACAACACCGTCTCGCCGGCGGTCGGCAGGTGTCGCACGTAGCGCTGGAAGTACCACTCGTGCTGCTCGCGGTCCGAGGGCTTGGCCAGCGCCACCACGCGGGCGTAGCGCGGGTTCAGGTGCTCCATGAAGCGCTTGATCGTGCCGCCCTTGCCGGCCGCGTCGCGCCCCTCGAACAGGACGACGTGCTTGCCGCCCGTCTCGGTCGACCAGTTCTGGAACTTGAGCAGTTCGACCTGCAGGAGGTACTTCTGGTCGTCGTAGGTCTCGCGGGAGAGCCGCGCGTCGTGGGGGTAGTTCTCGCGCCAGGTGTCGACCGGGACGCCGTCGGCCGTCAGCAGTTCCGGGTCGTCGTCGTGGTCGGCCCCGAGGTGGTGGCCGTCGATCTGCAGCTCGGCGACGTGGGCGCGCAGTTCCTCGCGCATCAGCCCTGGTCGGGCCGGGCCAGCGGCCAGCCGCCGGCGGCCAGGTGCGACCGCACCCGCGCCACGTCGGCGTCGTTCGGTTCGGCGTGCGTCACCATCTCGATGGCGTCCCGGATCGCCTGCTGCGACGACGGATCGCTGCTGACCGCGAGCTCCTCGCCGATCTCCTTGACCTCGACGTCGGTGAGCTGGCTGGCCAGCAGCGCGAACAGCGGCACGTAGTCACGCTGCGGCACACCTTCGGGGTAGCCGGCGCGCAGCCAGGTGACGATCGAGGACAGCAGGGGCGGCAGCGGCATGGGATCCTCCGATCAGGTGCCGTCGACGATGAGGTAGATACCCCACCCGATGGCTGCGAGGACGACGGCGAAGCAGACGGCCGCGACCGCGACCCGCAGCGGGTTCGTCCGCGACAGCGTGGCCGTGCCACCGGTGGCCGACTCGTCGCCGTCCGCGCCGCCGAGGGCCTTGAGCCCGAGCGCGAACACGGCGGGCAGGCCCGCACCGCAGATCAGCCCGATGACGACGATGCGCCACAGCGCGTGCAGGTCGATCCAGGCGTTCATGAGCGAACCTCGTGAGCGAATGACGGGCCGGCATGGCCTCCGGCGGTCGGAGCGAAGCGAAGACCGGTCATGCGGCGACCTCCTGCTTTTCGGCGTTGGCAGGGGTGCTCGACCCGGACCAGTCGTCGTTGACGTTGTCGTGGCTGACCTTGTTCTTGCGCGAGCGCGTGAAGATCGTGGCGCCGATGACGATCAGTAGGGCGAAGACGAGCAGGAACCCGGCGTCGCCGCCGACCCCGTTGGCCAGCCAGTAGGACAGCGCGCCGACCAGGCCGGCCGCGGGCAGCGTGACCAGCCACGCGGTGGCCATCCTGCCGGCGACGCGCCACCGCACCTCGGCGCCCCGCTTGCCGAGACCCGTGCCGAGGATGGAACCGGTCGAGACGTGCGTGGTCGACAGCGAGTAGCCGAAATGGCTGGAGAGCAGGATGACCGCGGCCGAGGACGACTCGGCGGCCATGCCCTGCGGCGCCTCGATCTCGACCAGGCCCTTGCCCAGAGTGCGGATGACGCGCCAGCCGCCGCTGTAGGTGCCGATGCTGATGGCCAGCGCGCAGGCCAGGATCACCCAGAACGGCGCCTGCGCACCGGAGTGCAGCGTGCCGTGCGCAATCAGGGCCAGCGTGATGATGCCCATCGTCTTCTGGGCGTCGTTCGTGCCGTGTGCCAGCGAGACCATGGACGCGGAACCGATCTGGCCGATGCGGAAACCCTTGGTACGGGTCCGTTCCGGGACGCCGCGCGTGAGGCGGTAGACGAGGTAGGTGCCGGCCGCGGCGACGCCGATGGCGATGACCGGTGACAGGCCGGCCGGGATGATGACCTTCTCGAACAGGCCGTGCCACTGCACCGCGTGCGAGCCGGCCGCGGCCAGGGCCGCGCCGATGACACCGCCGATCAGCGCGTGCGACGAGCTGGACGGGATGCCGAGGTACCACGTCAGCAGGTTCCAGGTGATGCCGCCGCACAGCCCGGCGAACACGACCAACGCGAGGTGCGGCTTGAGCTCGGCACCGGTGACGTCGACGAGGCCGCTGGCGATGGTGGCGGCCACGCTGAGCGACAGGAACGCGCCGACCAGGTTGAGCACGCCGGACAGGCCGACGGCCAGGCGTGGCTTCATCGCACCGGTGGCGATGGACGTGGCCATCGCGTTCGCGGTGTCGTGGAAGCCGTTGGTGAAGTCGAACCCGAGGGCCACGACTACGACGAGCACCAGCAAGAGGTCGTTTCCCACAGGCTGCAGTGTCGGCAGGTGAAGCAGACGGTTGGCGACCCGTCGGTGAACGGCGGGTGAACAGGCCCAGGAGGTCGGGGTGACCGTGTCACCGCGTGACGAGCAGGCCCAACGCGCCGGCGCCCACGGCCAGGACGAGCGTGCCCAGGGCGTTGCCCAGGGCGGCGACGACCGCGCCGCGTTGGGCGAGCCGAACCGTCTCGACGCTGGCCGTGCTGAACGTCGTGTACCCGCCGCAGAATCCGGTCCCCAGGATCAGGCGCAGGTCGTCGGGACGGCCGTGGAACAGCACGAGTCCGGTCAGCACGCCGAGCGCGAAGGAGCCGGTGACGTTGATGAGCACCGTGGCCCAGGGGAAGTCCGAGGCGAGGCGCGCCCGGACGGCGCCGTCGAGCACGAAGCGGGCCAGCGCACCCGCTCCCCCGGCCAGCGCGATCCACACCGCGATCACGCGATCCGCCGGTACCTGGCGGCGAGCGCGATGCCGGCGACAGACAACACGGCGCCGGCCACCAGGGTCGCCGCGACGTAGCCCACGGCCAGCCCCGTGTGGTGGTCGCGGACCAGCAGGTCGGCCTCGACGGCAAAGGTGCTGTAGGTCGTGAAGCCGCCGCAGAACCCGGTGCCGAGCAGAAGTCGCAGCCGACGGCGTACACCGGTGTCCGGCCCGGAGCGGAGCAGCGCCTCGAGCAGGACACCGAGCACGAAGGCGCCGACGAGGTTGGCGACGAAGGTGCCGGTGGGCCAGTGCCCGGACCGCGTCGGGAAGGCCCGCGCGAGGCCGTAGCGCGCTGCGGTGCCGGCCACCCCGCCGGCGACGACCAACGCGCACGCGCCGGGTCGCAGGTGCAGCGGCCGTCGTCCCGGACGTCCGTCGGGTGAGTCGGGGTCGACCCCGTCGTCCGGGGTCACTCGACAGCGCTCATCCGACAGCGCTCATTCGACAGCGCTCATTCCACGAGTCGCAACGGGACGGGCGCGGTCTCGCGCAACCAGCCGCGCGCGCCGAGATCGGTGAAGCGCAGGCTGACCTCGGCGAGCAGGGCATCGGCCTCGTCACCGCGTCCGAGCCGGCGCAACCACTCGCTCAGCACGAGGTGCGCGCGGGCCGCCGCCGGGACGGCACCGAAGGCTGCGAAGGCGTCGGCGGCGGTGCGCAGGTCGCGTTCGACGTGCGTCGGGTCGGCCTGCGAGCCCGGGTCATTCGCCTCGAGGGCCCCGCGCACACCGGCGACCTGGGCCGCGAGCAGCGGGCTCCACCGCGTGGCCGGGGTGTCGAGCACGGGCCGGAGCAGGGTGCGGACGTCGGCGTACCGGGCGGCGTCCAGCAGCCAGCCCGCGGCGAGCCCCCACAGGTGCGGGAAGTCGTCGTCGATGCCGCAATAGCGGGCACTGGTCGTGACGGCGGCGAGCGCGGCCTCGGCCATGGCCGGCACGTCACCGCGCACCCGCGCGGCCATGGCGCGGTTCGCCAGGTAGAAGGCGCTGCCCGTCGACTCGGGCAGCACGTCGGCGTAGTCACCCACCCGGTCGAGCGCGGCCGTGTCGACGGGCTGCTCGGTGGCCTCGTCGATGACCGCGTCGAACAGGGTCCGGATGGCGTCCTGGTCGGGCTCGGGCGGGCGCTCGCGCAGCAGCGGCCGGTCGAAGACGTCCACCCGCTCGGGCCAGCGCCCGGCCAGGGTCAGCAGCATCAACCGGTTGGCCGCGGTGTGCCAGCACGCGGTGCTGTCACCGGCCGCCTCGCTCACGCGCAGCGATTCCTCGCCGGCGGTCAGGGCCTGCTCGAGGTCGCGGTTCATCAGGTAGGCGATGAGGTTGTCCAGTGGCAGCGCGTACTCCGCGACCAGGTGGTGGTCGCGCGCGACGTCGACGCACATCCCGAACAGGGCGATCGCGATGCGGGCGTGCCCCCGGTTGCCGGCCGTGATCGCGAAGTTGTTCGTGCTACGCACGATCTCGCGCGGGTCGGCGGTGTCCTCGGCCAGGTTCACCGAGCGCTCCTGCCACTGCCAGGCGAGCTCGAGGCGGCCCGTCTCGGCGTAGCAGGCGCCGATCTCTCGGGTGAGGCGCGACGCGGCCAGCACGGGCAGCGCGTCCATCGCCCCGTCGGGCAGGTACGCCTCGAGGTGCGTCCACGCCTGGGTGTAGTCGCCGCGGCGCCGGGAGGCGATGGAGGCGATGGCGGCGGCGAAGGCGGCATCGGCGGGCAGGGCCGGGTCGCTCCCGTGCGCCAGGGGCGCAGCCAGCTCGAGCGCCCGGGCGTGGTCCCCGGCCGCGGCCGCGGCTCCCGCTGCGGCCAGGCGCAGGCGGACGGTCTCGACGGGGTCGTCGGTGAGCTCGAGTGCCTCGAGGTACGCGCGTACCGCCTCCATCGGGGCGCCGACCGCCTCGGCCCGGCGTGCCGTGCGCTCGAGCCAGGCGAACAGCCGGTCGTGCAGCGCGGCGGCGGCGGCGGTCTCGTGGGCGCTGGTCAGCGCGAGCGCGTCGCGCAGGTGCTGCGCGATGACGGCGCTGAGGTCGCGGTCGGTCTCGGCGAGCGGTTCGAAGTGCTCGGCCGCGGCGAGGTGACGGGCGAGCCGGTCCCGACGGGACTGCGTGCCGTACGCGACCTGACGGGCCACCGTCTGCACGAACGCGTAGCGCTGCACGCCGGACCACGCCGCCTGCACGGGCGTCAGCAGGTCACGTGCGACGAGCTCGTCCAACGCATCGGCGATACCGTCGGCCCGCTCCATCAGCGCGTGCAGCGCCGCCGCGGTCACCGACGGGTGCAGCACCGACGCGGCCGCGAGCACGGAGCGTTCGGTCGGGCCGAGCAGGTCGAGCCGGCTGGCGATAAGGATCTGCAGGCTGGCCGGGGCGGTGAGCGCCCGGAGCCGTTCCCGGTCGACGCCGTCGGCCAGACGCACGGCGCCGGGGGTGCGGGTGGGCCCGGACACGGCCAGGCCCTGGTCGTGCAGGGCGCGGACGGTCTCGACCGCGTACAGGGGGTTGCCCTCGACGCGGGCCACCAGCTCGTCGAGCACTTCCTCGGCGGCGCCCTCGACGAGCACCCGGAGCAGGGCCGCGCACTCGTCGGGCGCCAGCGCCGTCAACGTGATCGGGCTGGCCCGGCGCAGCGAGGCGAGCCACGGGCGCCGGGTCAGCAGCTCGGGCCGGGCGAGGAGCACGACGAGGACCGGTGCCTGCGCCACCATCACCAGCCGCTCGACGAAGTCCAGCAGGCCGTCGTCGGCCAGCTGCGCATCGTCGACCACCCAGACGACGGGATGGCCCTCGCTCTCGTGCAGCCGCTCGAACCAGGTGATCCAGGCGCGGAACAGCTCGTCGCGGGCCACCGAGCTGCCGTCCGTCAGCCCCAGCAACGTCTCCAGCGCGCCGCCCAGCCAGCCCCGCTCGTCGGGGTCGGCCACGTAACGGGCGAGCGCCTCGGCCAGAAGTCGCCGGGTCGCGTCGTCGGGGTCGTCGGGGTCGGACCCGATGCGGGCCCGCACGGCGGCGGTGAGTGCGGCGAAGGCGACGCCGTCGCCGTAGGACGGGCTGCGCCCCGCGTGCCAGAGCACCGGCGCGGTGAGCCCGTCGAGGTAGGAGCGCAGTTCCCAGGCCAGGCGGGTCTTGCCGATGCCGGCCTCGCCGGTGAGCAGGACGAGCCGCGGGCGGTCCTCCTCGACCGCTACGTGGAACATCTCCTTGACGATCCCGAGCTCACCGGTGCGCCCCACGAGCGGCGCCTGCACCCGGTCCGCGCTGCGTTCGCCGCCCCGCCCGCCGCGGACGGAGGTCGCCATGTGCAGCGCCATCGGCTCGGCCTTGCCCTTGAGCACGTGCGCGCCCGCGTCGGCAAAGTCGATCGACGCCCCCGCCAGGTCGCGGGTCTGGGTGTCGACCCAGACCGTGCCCGGCTCGGCCGCGCCCTGGATGCGGGCGGCGGTGTTGACGGCGTCGCCGGCCACCATGCCCTGGTGCTGGGCGCCGACCGTGACCGCGACCTCGCCCGTGACCACCCCGGCCCGCAGCGCGAGACCGGGCGCGCCCACGGACGCACCGAACGCGGCCACGGCCTGAACGAGGTCCAGGCCGGCGCGCACCGCACGCTCGGCGTCGTCCTCGCGCGCGAGGGGCACCCCCCACACGGCCATGACCGCGTCGCCGATGAACTTCTCGATCAGGCCGCCGTAGCGTTCGACGACCTGCCGGCACGTCTCGAAGTACTGCGACAGCAGCTCGCGCACGTCCTCGCTGTCGCGGCTCTCCGACAGCGTGGTGAAGCCGACGAGATCGCCGAACAGCACCGAGGTGATGCGCCGCTCCGTGAGCGGGCGGACCGGCCCCTGACCGGACCCGACCGGGGTGCCGCACTCGCTGCAGAACTTGGCGGTGGCGGCGAGCAGCGCGCCGCAGTGCGGGCAGCCCATCACCGTCGCCGGCCGATCACGAAAGGACTCTAGCCCGGCCACGGGCCGCGTCGATGATGTACTACCCAGCCAGGCGTCGAGCCGTTAGGGTGCGGTCGATCTTGCCCGCCGACCGTCACGACCGGGAGTACGCCGTGCACCGACCAGCCCTTCGAACCGTGGCCTCCCGCCGTCCGCTGCGCCTTGTCGCGATGGCCGTTCTTGCGTGTGGTGCGGTGCTCGTCCCGTCTGCGCTGATGGATTCGGCGTCGGCCGCCCCGGTCCCGGTGACGACCACGACGACCGTGACCTTGTCGACCGCGACGTCCTACCCGTACCAGTCCGTGACCGCGACGGCGACGGTCGCACCGTCGGCGGCGACCGGCACGGTGACCTTCACCCGATCGGGCACGACGTTGTGCTTGGGCAAGGCCGTGGTGGCGGGCACGGTTACGTGCAGCTTTGCGCCCCAGGTCGTGGGCTCGGGCGCCGTGACGGCGACGTACACCCCGACCAGCGCCCTGGCGTTCTCGGCCAGCAACAGCACCGACAACCCGACGCTGACCGTGGCCAAGTACCCGGTGACGGTCAAGGCGGCCTACGACGACAACGGCTCGTCGAGCTGCGCGCAGCGCGTGGTCACCGTGACCGTCACGCGCGGGTCGGTGTCGGGTGGCACTCCGTCGTCGCTGCCGGCGCTGACGGGCACGGTGTCGGTGGACGGCGCCGCCGGCATCACGTTGCCCGCCGGCGGAACGGTCACCGCGTGCACGGCCCTGACGACGAGCGCCCCGGTCGTGACCTACAGCGGTGACGCACGCGACGTCGCTGCCCGCGTAACCGCCGCCAAGGCCGTCACCCAGGGCGGCAGCGGGGCGAACCACACGCGCACGGGCAGCGGTGGCGGCACGCTGGTCGGCAGCGCACCGGCCCACACGCGCACGGGCAGCGGCCCGGACAGCAGCACCTTGGCCGACACCGGCACCCGGCACGTGGCGGCCCTGCTGCTGACGGCGCTCGGGTTGCTGGTGGCCGGCGCGGGCTGCCTGACGGCCGGCCGGCGCCGGACCCGCTCCCTCTGACCCGTTGACGGTGGGCGGACGCGCGGGCGATGGCCCGCGCGTCCGGCCAGCGTCGCGTCAGGACCGTCCGGCAGGTGCCTCGGTCTCGCCGCGAGCGAGTCGGCCGACCCACGCAAGGGCCTCGGCCGTGCTGTAGGACGCCGCGCGGGCTCGCGCCGAGGCCGAGCGCACCGGCCCGGCGAGCGTGCGAGCCCGTTCGAGGCCGTCGGCGGCATCGGCCGGCATCGGCCACGACCACTCGTCGTGGACGCTCGCGGTGATCGTCAACGCGGCCACCGCCTCGGGGTGGCGCCCGAGCTCGAGCAGGACGAGGCCGACGCGGCCGGCGAGGTCGAGCTCGTCCAGCGCGACGTCGTAGCGTTCGAGCACCCGCATCGCCTCGCCGTAGCGGGCCAGCGCCGCCTGCGCCTGATCGAGGGACTGCGCCTGATCGACCGACTGTGCCTGTTCGCCGCCACGAGCCAGGTCGGCGGCGACGACCAGCACCCCGGCCCGGAGCAGGTCGTCCGGCGCAACCCGGGCGAGCAGCTGCTCGGCGGTCCCGACGGCCTCGTCGTGACGGCCGGCGACGTCGAGGGCACGCGCCCGGCACTGCTCCGCCGACCACGCGACGCCGTCGGGCTCGGAGGTCGCAGCCGCCAGGTCGGCGATGCGGTCTGTGACGGCCAGGGCGCCGGCACCGTCGCCGCGTTCCGCGAGCCGAGTCGACACCAGCATCAGGCTCGTCGCCTCGCGGTCGGCGTCGCCCAGCTCGCGCCACCGGGATGCGGCGGTCGAGCCGTCGTCGGCGTCGGCCGGTGAGACCACGGCGAGCGCCTGCAGGCACCGCGCCGTCTCCCGCACGTCCCTCGCCCGCTCGAGCGCCTGCCGTACGTGGTCCCGGCTGATGCCGCCCAGACCCGACCGGTGCAACAGCCAGGCCGTGGACGTCGCCAGCCGTAGGTGCAGCGCGGCGTCGTGGTCGCGGGCCCAGTCGAGCGCCGCGAGCACGATGGGCTGTTCCGGGACCAGCGAGACCCGTCCCTCGCCCTCGCGCAGCGGCCACAACACCTCGACGCGCTCCGCGACGGCGGCGAGCGCCGAGGCGACACCGCGCGGGCCGGCCGCCGGGTCGTCGGACCGGCCGGCCAGCGTGCCGGCGTAGCGACGGACGGGCGGCCGCAGCACGTAGCGGCCGTCGTCGGCCGTGACCACCAAGCCGGCCCCGACGAGAGCGTCGAGCTCGTCGACGGCGTCGCCGAACGCGGTCTCGGCGACGATCGGCGAGAACGACGCGGGGAAGCCGGCGAGCAGCACGAGCAACCGGCGTTGCGCCGGAGCGAGCAGGCCCACGCTCCACTCGAGGGCCGCGTCGAGCCCGCCGTCGCTACCGGACGCGAGACCCTCGGCCACCGCCGACGCGGACGTGCCGCCCAGCCGGGCCGCGACCAGCTCGAGCGCCAGCGGGAGTCCGTCGAGCCGGCGACACACCCGAACGAGAGTCGCGGCGTCCGCGACCTCGGTTCCCCCCGCGCGGTCGAGCAGCAGCTGCACCGACGGTGCCGACCGCACCTCGGCGACGGCTCGCCCGTCATCGCTGCCGGACACCGGTTCGGCGGGCAGGCCCAGGGGCGGCAGCGGCACCACGTGCTCGACCGCGACCCGCAACGGCGCCGCACCGGTGACGAGCAGGTGCACGCCGTCCCCGGCCGAGACCAACCGCGTCACGGCCACCGCGGCGTCCGGCACGTCGCCGGCGCCGTCGAGCACGAGCAGCACCCGCCTACCGCGCAACACCGCAGCAACCCGCTCGGCCACGTCGACGTCGTCCCGGTCCGGCAGGCCGAGGGTGCGCGCGACCGTCGCGAGCACCGCCACGGGGGTCGTCACCGAGCCGAGGTCGACGAAGCACACGGACTCGAAGCGCGCGGCGAGCACGTCGGCCGCCTCCACGGCGAGCCGGGTCGTTCCCGAACCGGCGGCACCGGTGAGCGTGACGAGCCGCTGCCCGCCGGTCAGGCGACGGACCAGGTCGTCGAGCTCGGAGCCCCGCCCGACCAGCACGCCAATCTGCGACGGCAGGTTGGTGCGTGGGATGTCCGGCGTGCGGGGTGCCGCGAACGCGCCGGCCCGCACACCGTCCACGACCAGGTGGAACAGCTCGTGCGGGGTCGGGAACCCCTCCAGCGCGTGCCGGCCGACGGACGCGAGATCACCCGCAGGTGCGGCCGCGTACACGCTGTCGGCCACGAGGACCTGACCACCGCGGGCGGCTGCGGCGACGCGCGAGACGTAGTCGACGTCGGTTTCCCAGTAGCCGTGGCCTCCCCTGCGCGGCCGGCCGGTGTGCACGGCGACCCGCGCCCGCGCGCCCACACCGGCGCCGTCGGCACCGAGCAGGCGTTGCGCCTGCGCGGCGGCCGACAGGGCGGCCGCCGCGTCGTCGAACACGACGAGGACCGAACGGCTGTCCGACGCCCTCGTGGTGCCACCGTGAGAGGCCCAGAGGCCCGCCATCCGGTCGAGCGGGCGGTCCTCCGCTGCGCGCGGCCCGCGCGCCGGGGCGTCGACC